>CAVXJU010000075.1:0-72172 GCA_963761935.1 Terriglobia bacterium
GGGTTCTCCTCGCGATCCTCTACAGGCTTAATTCGTTCAGTTGTGTTTTCGGGCTTCATCGGCCGAACCTCCTCGAAAACTGCTGATTCCGAAACCAATCGGGGCCAACGCCGGAAGATCCACCGCTCCCGAATCGGCGACCTGCAAGAATAGCGTTTCGCTGGACTGTTTGAAGCTCGGCCGCTCGAAGATCACCACTCCATCCGTTCGCTGCCCCGCGCCTAAGCGCCGTGTGCTCAGGCGGAAGTCGATCACGCGAAGCTGCTCTGCGGTGGTCCACTTCTTCTTCGTCTTGCCGCCGAGTTGTACCTGCGGTGGCAGAATCTCGATCGCATGGTTTGAGGGATTTACGGCGGAGAACAGAACGACGACCTCGCTTCCCTCGTCCAGCACCTCGCTGACACCAGCTCGGATGCGCGGCCCGGCTTCAATCTCACCCGGGTGCTGGCCATAGAGCACTGGAAGGGGTGCGCGTTTCTGACGGTCGAGCAGTTTATCCAGGACCTCGCTGGATTTGCCGTCGATTGCCCTGGGCGGATCGAAACTCGCCGCCTTCATCAGCCCAGCGAGTTGCACCGTCGTCGGACTCCCTGATGCCACGTCCGATCCCTTGGCGTGTACATCAAGCTTTTGCGTTTCGGCAATGAACGAAGCGGAGAACGGGCTCTCCTCTACAAGGAAACTTCCCGCAGTGGGCTTACCGTATTTCAGCAGCACGTCAACCGTTTGGGTTGCGCCGTTCTGCTCACCGAAGCTAATCAACAAAAGATTTGCCTGGTGACCTAATGTAGTCGTAATCAACAGGTTGGTCTGCGCTGGCTGAGGGGCTACCGGCTTCACAGTCACGAGTTCCGGCTCATGTTCGGAATGCTCAGCCTGAAAGTTTTCCGGGTCTCCCACCACAACCGAATTTACGGGCTCGGGCATTCGGATCGATGTGGCGACCCGCGGAGCAAGCCGCAAAGTGATGACCTTCTCGTCAAGACTGGCCCGAGTCAGGATCACGGGTTCAAGCTGTGCCCGGTTGGTTGCAGGCGTCACCAACACCGCTGGCGTCGGTCTTGTTAGGCCCTGCTGCCCGGTCTGGGCCGAAACAACTCCCACCAACCAAACCAGACAAATATATGCCTTTGGACGATCCATGCTATCTCCCTCCTTTGCGCCTCAACTCGGCGCGATACTGTTGCGCAATCCGTTGAACGTATGTGTAAACCTCTTCCGAGGAGTAGTCCAGCCCACGCGCGAGAATCGGCTTCTCGCCCGCCGCGTAGGCGGCCACGACAAACGAAAGTCTCCATGAAAGCGTGCTTGAAGCTCCGCCAGGTATGCGACTCCGCCACGCACATTTTCGTGGATGTAGAACGGGTGCGTCACGCCAAAGTGCTGCGCAGTCGCGGGCATGAGTTGCATCAAGCCCATGGCGCCCTTTGAGGAAACCACGCCCGGCTGCCATGCGGATTCGATCTGAATGATGGCGCGCACAAGAGCCGGCGAGACGCCATATTCCTGGGCGTAGTAGCTCGCGCAGCGCTCCTCGTACTCGCGCATGCTGAGCGACTCCCCCGCAAACGCGGGAGCCATCACGCACACTACGCTTAGTAACGCCGCCGCTCTGTGCATACAAGTTCCTTTTGCTCAAGAGCTGCCTGGCCTCCGTCCCTGCTGTACTGCTGTGTGTCGTAGACCAGGCTTTCGAAGCCATCCCGAAGCAAGAGCCGTTTGCGGTCGTTCTGCGTCTTGGCAATCAGAGGCAGGAGAACATCCCGCAGGTCGGCGCTGATTTCGCGAACACCTAGGACTTTAAGCGCCTCGGCGAGGTCGAGCATTTCGGCGATCGATGGCGCCTTTTCCAGGGTGTAGCCGCGAAGTGCGTGCGCGAAGCCGGCAAGCTGGCCATGTAATTCCGCATGTGTGTCAGCCGTTCGCTTTTCCAGGATCTGGGTCTCTCGCTCGATCGTTGGGTGTTCGAACCGAAGATATAGACTTCGACGCCGCAACGGATCGCCGATCCGGCGAACTTCGTTCGAGGTCAGCACCACGAAGGGCTTGCTCTTCGCCTTGATCGTGCCGATCTTAGGGATGGACAGTTGCCAGTCACTCAAGATCTCGAGGAGTTCCGCTTCGAACTCTTCACTGACCTTGTCGATTTCATCGATCAACAAGACGCACGGCTTCTCACACAGGAGCGCCCTCAGGAGTGGTCCTTCCTGAAAGAATTCCAGCGTGTGCAGATCGCGCCGTAAGGACGCCCAACTGGCAGATGCCGTGCTGCCCTGTGTATTCAGGTAGAGACGCTGCAGGGACTCGTCGAACTTGCCGATGGCCTTTTCCTCATTGAGACCCTCGTAGCATTGAAGACGTTCGATGGTGGTGTCTGCCGCGAGAGCAACTACTTTGGCCAGTTCTGTCTTACCAGAGCCCGGTGGCCCTTCGGCCAAGACGGGCTTCTGCATTTGGGCGGCAAGATAGATCACCTTGAGCGTCACCGGATCCGTCACGTACTTGGCGGCCTCCAGTTTCTCGGACAACTCTTGGATCGAGGAGAACACTCGTCGGGGCTCCTTGAAGCCTCATGCTAAGGCAGAATCGTTCCGAGGGCTCCTCAACTTCTCGGTCTTTCGCCAAAACTGCCTTGTTACGGGCTCGTCGGAAGACCTTCCAATTCAGCGATGAACAATTTGCCCGGCACATTTTCTTTACGGAACCACTTTTCCTCATCCCCTCTGTTCAGACCGAGGTCCAGGAGTCAGGCTCCACCAGAGGTGCGATACTTTTTTCGAAGGAACCACTTTTCCTCATGCCGCCCGGCCGAGCCCGTTCGCCTAGAGGCAGCCAGGGAAGTCGGGTTCGCAAGGGGACCGCGGCACTCTTTTCGAGGGAACCACTTTTCCTCGTTCCTTCCCGCTGAGATCAGTTGCCCAGAAACGCGAGCAGATCGGATCGCCGGGAATCATTGCACGTTTTTTGAGGGAACCACTTTTCCTCCTTCCTTCCGGCCGAGACTGGCGCAGCAGGAAGCAACGACATTGGGCTGACAGGCGACCGACGCAGTTTTTTCGCGGGAACCACTTTCCCTCATTCCGTTGGGTTCACGGACGCCCCGTTGGCCGCAATCTCTCTCCAGCAGTTCTTTCTCTAGCCCTTCACTGCAAGGAGGTAGCGGAATTCCGGCAGTACCGAAAACGGGCGCGTCGGTGCTCCGACTTCTTCCGCCAACATCCTGATACGGTCCTCGCGAAGGTTCCCAAGGAAATGGCCCCCCTCGGAGAGATGCCGAACCCGGAGCGGATCAAAGCCCATCAGTCGTGCGCAGGTCGCGTCTGCCGCGACAGGATCATCGGCAAGTACAATCTTGCCCAGTTGGCGGGCGCTTCCCTGAAGCGGTCCGTTGCCTTCCATTGCGGTAATACCGTCTGCGATCACGAAGTGGATCGGAACGGTCGCACAGATGTCGAGGATGCTTTCGTGAATTCCGCTCCAGTGCAGTAGATTCTTCGGCCAGCCGTACTTCATGCCTGGCACAATACCGAACATGTTTTTCAAGCTCAGCGTGACCCCTGCCCAATGATGGGTCTTCACTTTGGGCATTGAAACAACGAAGTCGGATTCGAGAACCGCACGCGGCAGCCAGAGCTCGCCTAGACCGCTGTAATTGGCTTTCAGCTTCACTTTTCTGAGCTCGTCCCGGTTGAGATCCACGAACTCGATCTGCCGTTCCGCGAGATGCGGCTTGAGACCTGCCGCCTGCACTACGAGTTCCGTGTCGCGTTGATGTCCAGGGCCCTCGCCAATCACAACCCGCGCGGCGCCAAGACGGAGGAAACATCGCGCCGCGGCGCCAATCAGAGCCGAGTTCGTGTTCACTGGACCCGGCAAGTCTTCCACCAAGTTTGGTTTTAGAAGAATGGACCGCCCCATCACCGGTAGCCGGAATAGCCGCAAACCATCCAGAAGGAGCGCCTCGATCCTCTCTGAGTACTCGTCCACATTCAACACCGCTACAGCCGAATGAGGTCGCCGGTACGAGACAGAATGCTTCGGCCAAACCCATTCGGCCGTCACTCCTGTTGCGGCAGCCACACCCACTGAGGAGCCAAGGAAGCGTCGCCGATCGAGCTTCATCGCAGCACCACGAACGGATGAATCATCTCGCCGCACTTCAGCGCGAGAAGCGCGGTGGCGAGAGTCGCATTGTTCCGGATGTCGCGGCCGTCTCCGACGATGGTTGCCAACCTGTTCTTTAGCCCTCCGATAGGCTCTTGGTACACGAACAAGCTGAGAATGCACCAGGCAAGACTGGAAACAGAATCGACGCTGGCTGCGTTCTGTCGCAGCCATGACAAGCTCTTTTGAATCATTTCGGTTCGCTGTTCGTCCTGGAGAGCCAACAGCGCGATCGCCGTCGCCTCAACATGCGGGCGCAGCGGTACTCCGTAAACAACGCTGTTTCCGGAGTTCCACCCTCCGTCAACACATGCGCGGTCCAGAAGCATCTCGACGCCCAGATGGATTCGTTTCTCCGACGCCTCGGAGCGATTGCAGACCGTGAATTGCTTGATCGCGATGACGCTGAACGCTGTGGGGATGACCCAGCTTGCAGAGCCGGAAATCCAGGGCCAGCCATACTTGTCGGGATCGAAGCGAACGTTGCGATCGGCGGTCTTGAATTTCCATCGCCAGAACCAGTGCGCCTCTCGGCCCCGCTCTGCGATGAGCCAATGAAAGCCCTTCTCACGGGCGCTCGGCGAAATCAGTCATTTGATTGAGGGCGCAAAGGGCAAGGGCCGTTGTCCAACTGCCCTCCGAATCTCCCAGAAAGGCCGGCCAACCTCCATCTCGTCGCTGCAGACGCAACAGCTGCTCAATTCCTGATCCACTCGCGTCCGACGATTCCGAGCTTAATGCCATTGCGGCCAAAGACGTCGCCTCGACGCTGGTTTGGGAAGAATTCAGATAACTCCAGCCTCCCAATGGAAGCCGTCGCTCCTCGAGAGATCGGGCCAGTTAGGGACACGTTCGGCATACCCCTTATATGGGGCAGATCCTCATATAGATCAAACCGATCCGGGCGTTTGTAAAGCGAAGTCCCGAGAGCCGTCCAGCGGAATGAGAAATCGATGGTGCCTCGCGGTCCATTTGAACGATTTTCAATTTCGGGTTATTAATCTACATGTGATTCCAAGGCGGCGTTCCGCCCGCGGAGAATTGTATGTCGACCTCCCCCACTCTTTCGATCTCCGAGCCGGGAGACGTTTTTGAACGGCTAGCGGCTTGCCATGGATTCCTGACCGCGCGGGACGTGGCCAAGATGCTGGCAATCAGTGAAAAGACAGTTTACAGCTACGTCTCGCGAAATATGATCCCGCACTACAAGATTGAAGCAAATGTCCGTTTTCGTCCCCTTGAACTGGCCGAGTGGTTGCGAAACCGCGCATGTCTCACAACACCGGCATCCCTCTCGTCAGGAAGATCCGCCGTGCATTGATGCTTGCGGTGCGAAGAGACGAGGAAACGATGCGGCAAGAGGAGAACCGGCCCGCCGCGAGTTCGTGTCTACCGCGCACACGTGAACGTGATCTTGCCAATCCTACGAGCGCAGTTTCCGCCGCGCGGTCGGTCGTATGTGCTCGCGCTCGGGCGCCTTCTTGGGAATGAGGCGTTCGGCATCGCCCGGGAGATCAATCTCATCTAAACGGTCATGCACATCGGTTGCGGGAACCAGGTACCGCATGGTGGTCTCTAGCGACTTGTGACCCATCCAGTCTTGAACAGTTCTTACATCAAAACCTTTACGCAGCATGCGCGTTGCGTAAGTGGATCGAAAGGTCTTCAAATCGAACTTCGCCGGATCGAGGCCAGCTCGCTCAGCGACCGCTTTACAGCGAAGAAGCATGTTCTGCTCACGTTTGCCGGTCGGTGAGGGAAACATGAAGGCGCTTTCGTTCATCTGAGGGTGCCCTTTGATGATGTTGGCTAAACGCACCGGCACGGGTACTTTCCGTTCTTCCCAGCGCTTCGGAAAAAAGCCGAGGTCTGGCTTGGAGGTGACCCGGATTGTCCGCAACGCTAGGTTCACATCGCCCCAAAACAGGTACATCACCTCCTGCTCGCGAAATCCGGTCAACAGAAACGTCGAGAAGAGCGCGCGCTCCCACTCATCGCAGGCGGTCAAAAACTTGGCCAGCTCCTCCTGCGTGTACTCGCGGGGGAGCGGGGAGATCCTCTCGGGAAGTTGCAGGAGTCTCGTAATGCCCGGCCGACCGTTGCGCCTGAAGAACTGGGCGATGATGATGACGTTGTGGAGAACCGTATTGGGCGACATCCCGCCCTTCTTCAATTTCACGACGAAGTCATTGAGGTCCTCCACGGAGATCGCGTCCAGCGTCTGGCCGACAAAGTCTTTCGCGAAACGCTTCAGGACTGCGTCGTATTTGCGAAACGTGTTGGGTTTCTTGAGGGTCTCGATCTGGTCCAGGTATCGGTCGATCAGCGCCATGCGAGCAGTGCCGGTTTCGGCATCCTCCGTCTGCGACCGTGGAGGCAATGATGCCGAATGCGAGCGCTTCAAGTTCGGCGTGTTTTCTCCGCTGGACCTCGAGCGCCTGGGCGACGGTTGTCCCGGCGGGCAGGCGACGGCGTTTGCTGTTCTCGCGCCACTCGATGAAGTAGCTGCCATCCGGCAGAGCGCTCCAATCGCGCTGTCCATTAGGCCTTCTTGGGAATCGATCGCAGCACCCAGCGATCATCGATTTTGATCTGTTTGAGGAGATTGACGTGAGCCATCCTGTGCCCTCCGAATCTCACGATTTCGGAGAGCACGCAAACGGACAGTAAACTGGACAGTAAGGCGTGCTAAATTATAGAAAGTAAAGGGGGCAACGGGAAGCTGGCATTCTACCACTGAATTACTCCCGCGTTCCTGCGACTTCGCTGCTTATCTGATGCTTCAGAAGTTACGATCTGAAGCCGCTGGCGCTACGATCCATACTATCTTTAGAATACTCCCTATTCGAGGCCAAAAATGGTTAGTAAACCAGACAGTGCGGAGCGAGCGCGGTTTAGCATGCTGCCCAGTCGGCGGATAGTGAAAGGTCTGGACCCACAACGTCCATTTCGAGCCGATCGATTATTGCGGCGCGGTACGCGTTTGAGCTGGCTAAACGACGCGCCCGGCGATGTATCCGTATCCGTTCCCACTACTGAACCGCTCGCATTGGCCCAATAATATTTGTACGTGTTCGCCACGGTGTATTGTGTCCCGCTCGCCGGGTCCGCATATACGTCGATCCCGAGCCTGGCGCGCGAACCTTCCTGCATCACGCGGTCCATGGTGGCTCCTCGTTCCTGCCAACCGCGCATGATCGAATCGGAAATGGCGGCGTTCGTCTGTGTGGCGATGCGCGAAACATCCAGGTTCGTCTGCGACTGCCGCGCAACCCAGGCCGGGTTCGCGTGGAGCGATTTGATCATGTGGGTAAGCAGCCCCGCCGCCAGGCCAGCGACTGGGCTGGGCGCGAGGAACGCCTCAATAATGTCCGCGTACCAAAGGCCGCCTTGCCCGCCTATCCGCGTCGTACCGGTGAACGCGTAGGCGGTCATGGCGATGCCGTTCCTGTCGCAGGTGAACGTGGCTTCGCCGATATCGTGAGTAATGCCATAAGGCCTGGAAATGGCGTTGATCTGCCCACTCAAGTCGGCCCTCGCTCCTCCTCCCGTGATCTTGATGGCGGCGCAAAGCGTACGGAGTTTTCTTTGGCCCCAAGAAACGGCAAATTGCGCGCCGGTTTGATATGGTTCCACGATGTAGGTTGTTCCACCGCCGCCGTTGTAAAGGCTCCCCAAGCGAAGGCCCGCGGCGGCTAATAGCGGCGAGGGCGCAACGTAGCTAGGCTCCACTGGATCGTTCAGGCTTAAAATGGTTGCGCCGTCGGGCGAAATAGCCGAAACCCAGCTCCGAAATTGCAGCGCATTGCGACGCACCGTGCCACCGGACAGCTTCCACCCTTGCGGCATCTCGATTTGAAACGCCCCTTCGTTTGGATCGGAGAAGACCTGCCAATGCCGTACCAGCGGGATTGCCGCCACCGGCCGG
Source organism: Terriglobia bacterium (assembly GCA_963761935.1). Taxonomy (GTDB): domain Bacteria; phylum Acidobacteriota; class Terriglobia; order Bryobacterales; family Bryobacteraceae; genus Palsa-89. The sequence continues at coordinate 8,093 of CAVXJU010000075.1, forward strand.
CCGGCGGTCCCCTGCGCCGGTGCCAGGCTGATCGAGAGGAGCAGCATGAACGTAAGACGTGGCTGTCTCACGATCGGCTCCCGGACGCCCACAGCGCCGGAGCGCGATGACGATTCGCGAACATCCTTTTCTCTTCCGGATTGAGGGGATCTGCCATCACTGCCCTATATGCGATAGTTTTGCAAAGAACGCTCCCAGGTACAAATTCAGAATCGCCGCCCCATCCGACTGAGCGTCCCCGCCGCTCGCCCGGTGTATCATAGCGAGTGCACGGAGAAAGACATGAAAATTATCCGGATTTCTGCACTGTTCGTTCCGGCCGTTGCGGCATTGTTCCTGCTCTATCACGCCCGCATGAATGCGGCTCCTCCGCCTGAGGCCGCGTCTGCTTTTGCCATGGTGATCCATGGCGGGGCCGGAAATTACGACCGGATGCCCGCGGACCAAGTCGAACAGCGGCGCGCTTCCATGACCAAAGCGATTGAGGCCGGTTACAATATTCTCAAGCGCGGCGGCGCGAGCATGGACGCCGTGGAGGCCGCGATCCGAGTAATGGAAGACTCCGGATTATTCGATTCCGGCCGCGGCGCCTACTACACCAAAGAAGGCGTGCCGGAGATGGACGCAGCCATTATGGACGGAAAAACATTGAGCGCCGGCTCGGTCGCCGCGGTGAAGCACATTGCGAATCCAATCCATTTGGCTCGGTTGGTCATGGAAAAAACTCCGCATGTCCTGCTGGTGGGCGAGGGCGCTGAGGAATTTGCGAAATCGCAGGGGATCGCACTGGTTTCGCCCTACTATTTTTATAACGAGCGCGAGTGGGAGCGCTTCAAGAAAGCCCAGGAAGCTGCTACGAAAAAGACCTCGTCAGTGCGGCGCGACGAAGAACACGGCACCGTCGGCGCGGTCGCGTTGGATCAGGCCGGGAACCTCGCAGCCGGCACCTCTACCGGCGGGACTGTCATGAAGATGCCCGGGCGCGTGGGCGACTCACCCATAATCGGCGCCGGCACCTACGCCAACAACGAGAGCTGTGCCGTGTCGGCCACCGGTACAGGCGAATACTTCATGCGCAACATCGTGGCGGCGGATATTTGCGAGCGCGTACGGTACCTGCACGTCTCGCTCGAGCGGGCGGCCGACGACGTGATCATGAAGGAACTGGTGGCGCAGCACGGCGATGGTGGCGTGATCGCGCTGGACCGCAAAGGCAACTCAACCACACCTTTCAACACCCCAGGAATGATGACCGCGACCGTCCGGGCGGACGGAACCATCACGCTCAAGGGCTGGACCAAAACAGCGGCGCCGGTCACGGTATCGGCGGGCAAATAGAATTTATCAGGGATTCCAGGTACGCGGCGACGCTTGGATCGCCTTCTTGCGGCGCCCAGGGCGCGAATTCTTTGTCGGTGCTCGCCTGGTAGGGACCCGGCTTCACTTCGTAACAGATCGCGTGCGGCGTTAAAGGCGTCATGGTGTGCCACACGCCGGGAACCACGTCGATGCCCATCGCGTCGCGGCCCAGGATGTGCGAACTTGCGATGCGGCCCCTGTCATCGAAGGTGAAGAACGCAATTTCGCCTTCCAACACTAAGAACGATTCCGCTTTGGGCGGATCCAGATGCCGATGCGGCGCGATATACGTCCCCTGGATCATCACGTTCAGGAAGCGATGCGGATTTTCGTCCAGGCTGGCGTGAAAATTGTGGTTCGTCCGCAGCCGTGGGGACTCGCGCGCGCGCTCCACCAAAGCGGCAAAGAGCGCCGAGTCCATTAGCTGAATGGCGGGCATCAGCTTCATGTTCGCACGCCCGCGCAACGGTATATACTTATCTCCATTCGGGCGGAAAGGAGCGGAGATATGCGGACTTCCATGCTGCTTTTTCTGGCTGGTTTCGCGCTGGTGGCACAGCCGCCGGCCATCCATAGCGATGACATCGGAGGCGTGGTCAAGAGCGCCAAAGGACCGGAAGCGGGCGTGTGGGTGATCGCCGAGACAACCGATCTGCCCACGCGTTATATCAAGATCGTCGTTACGGACGATCAAGGCCGCTACGTTTTGCCGGATCTGCCGAAGGCCAACTACAGCGTGTGGGCGCGCGGTTATGGTCTGGTGGATTCGCCCAAGGCGAGGACCGCGCCGGGCAAGCTGGTGAACCTGACACCCGTCGTGGCGCCGAACGCTAAAAGCCGCGGCCGCCTATTATCCGGCCAACTACTGGTATTCGCTGATGAAGGTGCCGGAGAAAAACGAATTCCCCGGAACCGGACCCAAAGGCAACGGCATTTCGCCCAACATCAAAGTCCAGGGGCAGTGGCTGCATCTGATCAAAACCGATAGCTGTGAATCGTGCCATCAACTCGGCAACGCATATACTCGCACCATTCCGGCGATGTTCAGCAAGCTCGATTCGCCGGCTCAGGCCTGGATGCGCCGCGTGCAGTCCGGTCAAGCCGGCAGCGCGATGCTGGGCGGGCTGAGCCAGCTTGGTCCGGAGAAAGCCACCACGCTGTTTGGCGACTGGACCACGCGGATCGCAAACGGTGAGTTGCCCGCCCAGGCGCCTCCGCGGCCGCAGGGGCTGGAGCGCAACGTCGTGATCACGCAGTGGGACTGGGCCGACGAGAAGGTTTATCTGCACGACGAGATCTCCACCGACAAGCGCAATCCGAGCGTGAACGCGAATGGGTTGATTTACGGATCGCCGGAAGAAAGCCGCGATTATCTGCCGGTGCTCGATCCCGTGCACAACACCCTGAGCAGAGTAAAGGTTCCTTACCGCGATCCAAACACGCCCGGACAGCCCAAGCCGCTGCAGCCGTCGCCGATTCTGGGGCGATGAAGCGATCTGGGACAGCCACACCACGGTCCACAATCCGATGTTCGATCGGCAAGGGCGGCTGTGGTACACGGCGCGTATTCGTCCCGCCGACAATCCCGCGTTCTGCAAGGCCGGATCGAGCCTTCCTTCAGCTAAGCTCACTCCCGCGGACCGCTCCGGGCGCCAGCTTGGCAGTGTACGATCCGGAGACCAAGCAGAGCTAGATGATCGACACCTGCTTTGCGACGCATCACCTGCTGTTCGCCGAGGACGCCAACAACACGCTGTGGACCAGCAGCGGCGGCGGCGGCGGAGTGGTGGGCTGGCTCAACACAAAAATGTGGGACCAAACGCACGACGAGCAAAAATCGCAAGGCTGGACGGCGCTGGTGCTGGACACCAACGGCAACGGCAAGCGCGATGCCTATGTGGAATCCGAGCAGAAAGTGGTCACGGCGCCGAGCGGCGAAAGCTTGGGCACTTCGTCCGCTCTCAACGCCGTCCGCCGACCCCAGCAAGGACACGCGGCTCAACGCGGCTTTCTACGGCCTGGCGATCGGAACCGACGGGATGGTCTGGGGCAGCGTGCTGGGCTTCCCCGGCGGAATCGTGCGGCTGAATCCGGGATCGAATCCTCCCGAAACCGCGCTGGCCGAGTATTACGAAGTGCCGTGGAACAACCCGAAAGCGCCGGTGTGGGGCTATTCGCCGCGCGGGATGGATATCGACCGCAACAACGTCGCCTGGGTCGCGCTGGGAAGCGGGCATCTGGCGAGCTTCGACCGGCGCAAGTGCAAAGGTCCGCTCAACGGGCCGAAAGCGACCGGGCAGCATTGTCCGGAAGGCTGGACGCTGTATCCGACGCCGGGACCGAATTTCAAGAACGTGAAGGACTCCGGCAGCGCCGACTCGCATTATTACGACTGGGTGGATCAGTTCGACACGCTGGGGCTGGGCAAGAACACGCCCATCGTCACCGGCAACTCGTCGGATTCGCTGATCGCGCTGGTGAACGGGAAGTGGGTGATCCTGCGCGTTCCCTATCCGCTGGGATTCTTTGCGAAAGGGATGGACGGCCGCATCGACGATCCGAAGGCCGGCTGGAAAGGCAAAGGCGTGTGGACCACCTGGGGCACGCGCACGCCGTTCCACAGCGAGACCGGAAAAGGAACCATGCCCAAGGTGGTCCACTTCCAGATGCGGCCCAACCCGCTGGCGGATTAACTCGACAGTGGAATTGACGGCTGGCAGTTAGTGCTGCGCCGTTTTTCCAGCCGTTCCGATCTCAACCGTGTGGGCAGTGAATTTGTCGCCGCTTTTTTCGGCGTGAATTACGACGCGATCTCCCACCTTGAGATCGGTCTTCTGGATGGCTTGGCTCCCGCGCGCGAAGGTGGTCTTGGTGTCGAGCAAGACTTCCACGGTCTTTCCGGCTGCGGTAGTAACCGTGACCGAGCCGTTCGATACCTTGGCGATGGTGCCCATGACGTGTTCGAGTCCGCCGTGGGCGAGTACAAGGGTGGCGCAGAGCGCGAAGCAAAGCGCGAGTTTAGTGAGCGTGCGGTTTTGATTCATTGGATTCAGCTCCATTCAAGAAGTCTTTCTCTTGCTGTTCTTCTTCCAGTTCGTCCGGCGATTTCGGATTCAACTTTTGCATGTCCAGTTCTTCCTGTGCGGTGAGATGTGGCAAATAACGGATGAACCGAACCAGCTTCCACGAGTCCTCCTCATGGCCGGGAGCAGCCCAGCCGGGCATGCCGGACATTCTGACGCCGTTCTGAATAATGAAAAACAATTCCCCGTCGGTTTTGTCTTGCGTCTGGGAAGCCCGCATATCCGGCGCCGAAGGATAGGAATGCTTTCCCATTTCCGTGTCCCCGCCGCCGTTGTTGGCGTGGCACGACGCGCAATGATCCGCCCAATGTGCCCTGGCTTCGATTAGAACTTCGGGCGAGTCCGGAATCGGGTTGACAGCCGACTTGGCGGCGGACGGCATGGCGAAATGGCGCGCCGTCCCAGCGACCCAGCGCTCGATGCCGCTCGGCGTTTCAAGAGCACTGAAGCCGTGCGCCTGGCGCAGTGCGACAAAGGCGACGACGGCGAGAATGATCGCTACACTCAACGCTCCGGCCAGGAACCACGCGAGCTTGCTTCTCATCAAAGACCCTACTGTGCGACGCTCGGTCCGTCGCGACGGCAGCATGCGGGCGAGCGGAAAAGCTCGGATCCACATACCGCCGCCACGATCAGCGGGAGGCTGATCACCGCGAGTAAAAAGGATTCAAAAGCGCGGTGCATGCCATTCGTCTTTATCCATGAAACAACAAATCCGGCGCTTCGATATGCGGCAAATTGACGCATTCGCCCGAAATCGGCCTCTCTGCGACAATATGACGCACCGGACTCGCTCCTCCGCCGATGTGGATACCTAGACGCTCGAGACGCCTATCAACGTACCGGAGGATACTTCGCGAGTTTGCGCTGCAAAGAGCGGCGATGGATTCCTAAAAGACGGGCGGCTTGAGAGATGTTCCCGCCGCAATCGGCCATTACCCGTTGCATGTGCTCCCACTCGACTCTGGCAAGGCTGGGAACCATCGCCGGAATCTCCTGTGTTTCCTCGGTTGCCGAGCGTAAGCTTTCATAGGCGGCTAACACCTGGTCGGCATCCGCGGGTTTGCTCATGTAATGATCGGCGCCGCGCTTCATTGCCGCAATAGTCGTCGGGATGCTGCCATAGCCGGTCAACACGATGATTGCCATCGAGGAATCGATCGCGCGCAATTCCTGGACGACATCGAGACCGCCCATCCCGGGCATCCTCAGATCGACCAGCACTAAATCGGGACTGCGCTCGCGGGCGATTGCTAAAGCTTCTTCTCCGCTTGATGCGCTAGTGGCATCCCAGTTTCGCTGCACCAGGGCGCGGCATAATCGATTACGGAAAACATCATCGTCATCGACGACCAGAACCAGGGGCTTGTCGTCAAACGGCGGCATACATATCGTCGCGCGAGGCGTTTATGGGCAGATCCAGCTTCGCTGTCGTGCCCTTGCCGGGAGCCGATTCGAACGACAAGTCTCCGCCCAGCCGTTCGGCGAACGTCCGCACCAGAAACGTGCCCAGCCCCATACCTTTTCCTGGTTCTTTGGTAGTGAAGAAGGGCTCGGCAATCCGGCGCAGCACGTGCTCCGGCATTCCCTGGCCGCAATCGGCAACCGAAAACGCGATCTTCGAACCGCAGCGCTCGGCGCGGATGACGATCCTCCCGTCCTCCACGTTTGCGTCCAATGAATTTTTGATCAATGCGGCCAGCGAGTGAGTAGTGGCCTGCACGGGCAAAACCACAGCGACACCTTCATCGGGCAGGCTTAGGAAAAGAGACTCGCGCTGCGATTCGGAAAATTGCAAAAGCGTTTCGTTCAGAAGTTCGGTTAGCAGAATGCTTCGTGGCGCTTCGCCCATCGGCTCGGCGCCCTCGACACTCATCCGTTGCAGGATCAAGCGGCACCGCTCTACTTCTGAACGAATCAGCTTCGCGTCTTCGCGCATATCGTCGCCATCTGGCAGCCGAGCCGCAATGCGTTCTAACTCCCGCGAGACTACCGCGATGGTGCCGAGCGGCGTCCCCAGTTCATGCGCCGCGCCGGCCGCGAGCGTCGCCAAACTCGCCAGCCGCTCATTCTTGGCGATTTGTTCCTGCAGAGTCAGAACCTGATGCTCCCGCTCCCGAAGGTCGTCCGAGACCTTTCCGGTGAAGAATGTGATTAGGCCGGCCGCGACAATGAACGCGACCCACATCCCGACCAGGTGCGGAGACAAGCCTTGAGCGTCATGATGGGTTTCAAACGCTGGAGCGGAGACGTGGAACAGGAATAGCAAGCCAAAACAAACCGTCGCCAGCACACCCAAAGCCCAGGTCCACATCTTTTTCAGTACTACGGCAGAAAGCGTGATTTGAACCAGGTAAAGCAGGCTGAACGGGTTTGTCGATCCACCCGTCAGGCCGAGCATCACGGTCAGGCAAAGCGTGTCCAGCACGAATATTGCGCCCAGCGTCGCCTGCGGAAAGCGAGTGGCCACCTGCAGCTTCTTAGAGAGCAGGAGATTGGTCCCCACAACGACCGACAGGATCGCGAACATCCACAACAGCGGAACCGTCAAATGGAACACGAACGCCATTCCGAGAATAATGGCCGCCACACCGCTGGCGATTCCGTAGCGCAAGCGCACAACCCAAGGTAGGGCGAGATCGGGCGCGAAATCTCTGCCTAGAGTTGCCGGCTCACTCGGGAGCGCGGCCTTCGAGCCCGGACCAGATCGGCTGTCGTGGGTTCGGATCATCTAACACCTTGCTACTCATCCTAGCTCGCTCGAAGAATTGCGGCCAGGAGTGCGACAATTTGCCACACGGCAAAGGGCGTGAAATTGATGTTTGATAGTCTAAGGCACTTCTTTTCGGCATGCGTCTCGCGCTTGCATCGCTTTTACTGGCTCTCTTCGGTTTTCAGCCGATTGCCGCGGTCCTGCTCGCGGATCCTGCTGCAGAGCTACCTTCGTGCTGTCGCCGCAATGGCGAGCATCACTGCGTAACGGGCACGCCCAATAGCGCCTCTCAGGACGGTCCTGCTTTCCGCTTGGTCGAGAGATGCCCGGCGTGTCCCCTCGCGCCAGCCGTAACGGGAGACGCCGCAGCAGCGATACTTAGAACTCCAGGCGCGATCTTTGCCGCACTGGCGAGCCATCCAGCCATTCAACGTCAGACCGAAGCGCTCGGCCGCATCTCCTTCAGCCGCTCGCGTCAAAAGCGCGGTCCTCCAGCTCCTCTGGCCTGATTCACTCCTGATCGCCCTTCGTTCTTGCCAGTAATCCGTATTGGCGGCGAAGGTCCCCCGCACTCCGCGGGAAGACAGGAGCGCATCGGGCCGCAGATCGTTTGATCCTGCACTTTGCAGAAGGCAAGTTATACAAGTTATAGAGGAGGCTTCATGCGAAAGCGCGTAATCTTTTGGTGGCTGGCGAATTTTCTAATCTCTGGTTCGCTGTTGCACGCAACAATTTTCGGAAGAATACAAGGCATCGTGCACGACCCGCAGCATCGGCCGGTGTCCGGGGCGTCGGTGAAATTACAGGCGCTTACTTCGGATTTTTCTCAAACCGCCCAGACCAACGATAGCGGCGAGTTCTCGTTCGCCACCGTGCCGATCGGCGATTACAAAGTCACCGTAAGTCAGACTAACTTCCAGACTTTGGAACAGACCGTTACGGTGCAATCCAACTCATCGCCGGTTCTGCACTTTCAACTCGCGATCGCTCCGGTGAGTGCGTCCACGGTTGTGTCCGGCGCAACGGAACCGATCAACACGGAGTCGGTAACCCCGACCACTCTGGTGGATCGCCAGGATATCGAGCAAACTCCGGGCGCGGACCGCAGCAATAGTCTGCAGATGATCACCGACTACACGCCCGGTTCCTACGTAACGCACGACATGCTGCACATGCGCGGAGGCCATCAGGTGGAGTGGCTGATCGACGGCGTCCCGATACCCAACACCAATATCGCCACCAACCTTGGCCCGCAGATCGATCCGAAGGACATCGATTATCTGGAGGTGCAGCGCGGCAGCTACGACGCGGAGTACGGAGATCGGACCTACGGAATCTTCAATATCGTGCCGCGAACCGGATTCGAGAGCGATAACCAAGGGGAATTGGTGACATCCTTCGGCAATTGGTACCAGACCAACGATCTGCTTAGTTTCGGGAGTCACACCCAGCGCTTCGCCTACTACGTGAGTCTGAACGGAAATCGCAGCGACTACGGTTTGCAGCCTCCCATCGGGCAAGTGGTTCACGACGCGGAGAACGGCTATGGCGGATTCGGATCGCTGATCTTCAACTCCAGTCCATCGAATCAGTTTCGTCTGGTGGCTTCGTTGCGCCAGGATTATTACCAGATTCCCATCGATCCAGATCCCAATTCAGCCGGCAATCAGGTTTACCCCAGCTACGGCCTGCAGGATAGCGAACGCGAGCCCGATGGCTACCTGGCCTTTTCCTGGATCCACACCTTCAGTCCGAACGTGCTGATGACGATTTCCCCCTTCTATCACTACAACCAGGCCAACTATAACAGCTCGCCCAATGATTATCCGGTGATCACGAATGTGAACCAAACCGCCCATTATGCCGGCGCGCAAGCCAGCGTGAACGCAACCCTTTTGAAGAAAAACGAAGTGGAAGTGGGAGCGTACGGATTTGCCCAGCACCAGAGCAACTTCTTTAACAATGTTTTTACGGATTGCGGGATGGACTGTCAGAACTTCGGCCCGTCTTTAGGCGCTGTAACCGGAGGACTGGCCGAGTTGTTCGTCAGCGATCGATTCAAGGCCACCTCGTGGCTGACCATAATCGCCGGCTTTCGCTTTTCGCACTTCGACTCCGGATCGGTGAGCGGGGGAACCCAGGCGGCAGTGGTGGAGAACGTGCCTGACCCGCGCATCGGCGTCGCGGTGAGAATCCCGCGCCTCAACTGGGTGTTTCGCGGCTTCTACGGCGTGTTCTACCAACCGCCTCCGCTCCTGACCGCGACTGGTCCGCTGCTCGATTTAGCTAACAGCCAGAGTCTCGCATTCGGTCCGCTGCCGGGTGAGCGCGACCACGAATACCAATTCGGCGTGGCGATTCCGCTGCGCGGTTGGGTGCTCGACGTCGACACCTTTCAAAACAGCTCGAGGAATTGGCTGGACCATAGCAATATCGGAGAATCCAATCTCTTCTGGCCTCTTACTTGGGACAGCGCTTTGATTCAAGCTTGGGAAACCACGCTGCGTTCTCCGCGAATCTGGCACCGCGCGCAAGTCCATCTGGCCTACTCGAATCAAATCGCACAGGCCTCGGCGCCTTTCACCGGCGGCCTGATATGCCCTGTTCCCGCGCCGCCGGACTGTGAACCGCCTCCAGGCTTATCGCCGGTAGACCATGATCAGAGGAACACATTGAACGTCGGTGTCAATTCCAGTCTTCCCTGGCATGCGTTTGCCGCGACCAATGTGTACTACGGCTCGGGATTCACCAACGGGGATCCAAACGACCAATATCCGGGCGATTATCTTCCGCAACACACCACCTTCGACATTTCCTTGGGGAAGAGCTTTGGCGAATCCGATCGATACCGGGTCTCGGTGACCGCTCTGAATGTAGGGAATCGCCGCGTGTTGCTCGACAACAGTCTGACCTTTGGAGGATTTCACTATAACGATCCTCGGCAAATATACGTCGAATTCCGCTGGAGGTTCCACTACTGAGATCGCGTCGCTTGGTTGCCCGAACTCACTGTAGCTCTGTGTTGCGGGTTTCCGGCAGCGTGAAGATCAGCACCGCGCCGATCAGGAAAAATGCCGAATTGAGCCCTAGCGCCGCGCCGATACCTTGGCGGTCGGCCATGGTCCCGACGGCGAACGGGGCCAGCGCGCTGGCCGCTCGCCCAATGTTGTAGACGAAACCCTGGCCCGCGCCACGCACTGCCGTCGGATATATCTCGGCCAGCATCGCTCCGAACAGCGAAAAAAATCCAGTGCCGAAGAATCCCACCAGAGGACCCAGGATCAAGAGCCAGGTTTCAGAAGATGCCCCGGCCAACTGTGGCGTGATTCCGTAAATCGGAGTCAGGATGGAAGCGATCAGCACGTACGTGAAGAAGGCCGGGCGGCGTCCGAAGCGGTCCGCGAACCAGCCGAAAGTGACGTAACCCAGAAACGCGCCGATCTGCATGGTGAAGATCCAGGCGCTGGTCTGCATGATATTTAGTCCTGCGCCGCCCTCGCTTTTGGGAGCGGACAGGAATCCGGGCAGCCACGTGTTCACGCCCCAGTAGGCGAACAGAACCGCCGTCGCCAAGCAAGTACCCAGAATCGTGCGCCGCGCCAAAGGCGGGCGGAAGAGCGTGCTGAGCGGCACCCGGGCATGCTTCTTGACCCAGATCTCGGGCTCCTTCACTTTTCGTTGAATCCAAATTGTCAGAAATGCCGGCAGTATGCCGACCAAGAATAACGCGCGCCAGCCGAAGCGCGGCAGTATGAGAGCCGTGACCGCGGCCGCCAGCATGTAGCCCAGCGCCCATCCCGATTGCATCAGTCCGATGGCTTTGGCGCGATGTTGCGGCGGCCAATATTCCGACACCAGAACGGCGCCGGCCGACCACTCCCCACCCAATCCCATCCCCACTACGGCTCGCCACGCGAACAGCGATATCAGACCCGTTGAGAAAGCCGACCCGCCTGAGCCGATCGAATAAAGAAGGATGGTATAGACCAAGGTGCGCGAGCGCCCGATGCGGTCGGCCACGATGCCAGCGCCGATTCCTCCAATGGAAGAAGCGACCAGGGTGACCGAGCTGACCATCCCCGCTGTGGCGGCGGACCAATGGAATTGAGCGCGCAGCGTCTGGATGGCGAAGACGTACAGCAGCACGTCGAGAGCGTCCAGCATGTATCCCAGCATGGCCGCCCAAAGCGCGAGCCAGCGCTGTTCCGTGAGGCCGCGCATCCTTCAGATAGTAGCGTAAGGCCGCTGGGCAGGCTGCGAAATCATGCCGCGCATTCACGGAACATACTCCTCGCAAGGTTCGTTCTGGTTATGATGGGCCGAGGCTTCTAATCCGGCGCGAGCAACCGCAGGGGTCGTGCGCGCCTATACATAAAGGTCCAAACGCATTCCGATGAGACTACTCCAACCACGTTTATCTGCTTTCTGCGCGCTGCTGCTGATTACCGCGGTGGCCAGCGCACAAAATGACATCCGCATTGAGCCCGCACACGGCCGCTTAGGATGGCTGCTGAATCCCTATCGTCCGCGAGACGTTCCGCCCATCAACTTAAGCAATTCGTCACGGCTGGAGGTCCTGGTGCGCGGCGGCAATTTGTATCTCACGGCGCCGGATGTGGTGGCGCTGGCGATCGAAAACAACCTGGACGTCGAGGTGCAACGCTATGGACCGCTGCTGGCACGAGAAGTGTTGCGTCGCGCCCAAGGCGGTGGGGCTCTGCGCAGCGTTGGCCTGGGAGTGGCGGCCGGGCCGGAGAGCGTCAGCCTGACGGGTGTCAGCCTCAACTTCGCTGGAGCAGCCGTCAACACCGGAGGAAACGGCGTTAGTTCGGGCGGCGGAATCGTGACGCAGCTCGGGCCGGGCATTCCCTCGCTCGATCCCACCGTCCTCGGGGTCGTGAACTTCCAGCACGCCACCTTTCCGCAAAGCAATACAGTTCTCACCGGAACGACCGCGTTGATTCAGGACACGCGCACCTATGAGTTGCAATATCAGCAGAACTTTATCTTCGGACTCAGCGCGCAGATGACGTATCTCAGCCAGTGGAACAAAGTGAACAGCCAGTATTACAGCTTGGACCCATACACTAGCGGCGATCTGGATTTGCAGGTTACGCAAAACCTGCTGCAGGGATTTGGCTCGGCCGTAAATGGCCGCAACATTCGCGTGCAGAAGAACAATCTGAAGGTAACGGACCTGCAGTTCAAGCAGCAGGTCATCACCACCGTCGCCGCCGTTCTCAACCTGTACTGGGATCTGGTTAGTTTCGATGAAGATGTGCGGTCGCGCCAGCAGGAAGTGGCCACTTCGCAGCAGCTGCTCGAAGATAACCGTCGCCAGGTGGCGATCGGCGCGCTGGCGGAGATCGAAGTGACGCGCGCGGAGGCGCAGCTTTACGCCAGCCAGCAGGACCTGGTGATTTCTCAGACTAATTTGCTGCAGCAGGAGACTATTCTCAAGAACGCTTTGAGCAGGAACGGCGTGGCGAGCCCCACGCTCGCTCAAGTGCATGTCGTGCCGCTGGACATGCTGCCGGCGCCGGACACCGAACCGCTGAAGCCCGTTGAACAGTTGACCGACGAGGCGCTTGCCAAGCGAAACGAGATCGAGCAGGCCAAGCTCAATCTGGAAAGCAACCGGATGAACTTAGTGGGAATCAAGAATTCGCTCAAGCCGACGTTGCAGGCTTTTGCGGAACTCACTAATAACGGCCTGACTGGGCAACTCACAGCACTCGGCGCACTCGAAGCGGGCGTGCCGTATCTGTCGGGCGGCTACGGCAATCTGCTGGCGCAAATCGCGCGGCGAAATTTCCCCAATTATTCAGCGGGTATTTCGCTGAACATCCCCCTGCGTAACCGCGCGGCACAATCGGATTACACCACCAGCCTGCTTGAAATCCGCCAGAACGAATTGAATCTGCAAAAGAACGTCAATCAGGTGCGCGTGGATGTTCAGAACGCCGTAATCGGACTCCAACAAGCGCGCGCCAGATATGACGCCTCCGTCAAGGCGCTTGATTTGCAGCAACAGACGCTGTCGGCCGATCAGCGAAAGTATCAGCTCGGAGCGGGCACCGTGTTCCAGGTGATCCAGGATCAACGCGATCTGGCCAGCGCCGTCAGCGCGCGTATGCAAGCCATGGCGAATTATACGCACGCAAAAATCGCGCTCGATCAGGCGCTCGGGACTACGCTCGAGACGAACAACGTCTCGCTCGATGAGGCCATGGCCGGCCGTATATCGAGGCCGTCCACGCTTCCGGCCAATCTCCCGGCGGGGGTGCAGCCATGATGCGCCGCGTCTTGGCGACCGGCTTGTGTCTGAGCTGCTTCGTTTGGGCGCAGCCGCCGGCCATTGAACCAGTGCGGCCTTCGGCCCCCATTTTCATGAGGCCTTATCTTCCCGCGCACGTGCCGCCGGTTCGCCTGATGAATTCAACCCGTCTGCGCGATCTCATGCGTGCGGGCATTCTGTACCTGACCGCGCAGGACGCGATTGCGCTGGCACTGGAAGACAACATCGATATCGAAGTGGCACGCTACAACCCGAGCTTATCGGCCTGGCAGCTGGAGCGCGCGCAAGCGGGCGGCCTGTTGCCTGGGGTGCCCAGCGGCGCCGCGCAAGCCGGTTCGGTCGCTACCGGCCAGGGCGTGGCCGGGAGCCAGGCGGCTGCGGGTGTCACATCTACCGGAGCTAGCGGAGCCACGAGTACCGCCAGCAATGCCACCATTTCCCAGATCGGCCCCATAACCCAGAATCTGGATCCGTCCATCCAGGAAGTAAGCACGTTCAGTCACCGAACCACGCCGCAGTTTGACGTGATTCAGAGCATCATTCCGGTTCTGGTCTCCGACAGCCGGGCCCACACCGCCACCTATCAGCAAGGTTTTCTGGCCGGCGGATCTGTCACGGTGACTTATAGCGATCATTATTTGAACGAGAACGCGCCCACCGATGTGCTGAATCCGTCGGTCGCGCCGAACCTCTCGATCGCATTCCAGCAAAATTTGTTGCGTGGTTTTGGAGTGGCCGTGAACGCCCGCACCATCACGGTCGCGAAAATGAATCTGAATATCACCGATTTGAATTTCCGTTCGCAAGTGATCGGTACCGTCGCGCAGGTTCTCAATGCTTATTACGCTTTAGTCGCCGATTACGAGGACATCAAGGCCAAGCAGAGCGCGCTCGAGGAGGCCCAGGATTTATACACAAACAATCAGCGTCAGGTGGAGCTGGGGGCCCTGACCCCGCTTGACGTGACCACGGCGGAAGCGCAAGTCGCCTCCGCTTCGCGCGACCTGCTGGATTCGCAAACCAGCCTCGAGCAGCAGCAGCTCCAGCTCAAGAACCTCGTCAGCCGCACCGGCTTGGCGGACGCCGAATTGGCCCGCGCGCGCATTGTGCCTATCGATCGCATCCTGATTCCGCCGCAAGACCAATTGCCTCCCATGCAGGATCTGATTCAGAAGGCGCTCGCCAACCGCAGCGATTTGGCGGCTCAGAAGGCTAACGAAAAGGCTCAGGAGGTTTCGGCGCGGGGCACGCGCAACGGCATCCTGCCTACTGCCGAAGTCTTCGGTGGGACCAGCCAGGCGGGGTTAGCGGGAGCGCCTCACACCGTGGCTCTCGAAGGCGTGGTCGAGACCGCCAATAATTATCTCGTCGGCGGCATGGGCAACGCCCTGGGCCAGGTTTTCCGGCGCAATTACCCGACTAACCGGATTGGCGGCTTCATCGCAGCCCCAATCAACAACCGCCAGGCGCAAGCGGACTTCGGCATCGATCAGCTGCAGCTCCGCCAAAACCAACTCGAGGATCAAAAAAATATAAATCAGGTTGGAGTGGATGTGCTGAATTCCGTGATCGCACTCAGGCAGGCGCGCATTCGCTACGATGCCGCTGTCAAGAACCTCGAGCTGGATCAGCAACTCCTGGACGCCGAGCAGAAAAAATTGAGCCTGGGCGCGTCGATACCCTAC
This sequence comes from Terriglobia bacterium, assembly GCA_963761935.1. GTDB lineage: Bacteria > Acidobacteriota > Terriglobia > Bryobacterales > Bryobacteraceae > Palsa-89. Next base: position 23,231 of record CAVXJU010000075.1, read on the forward strand.
AACGTCATTTTGCAGCAACGCGATTTGGTCGCCGCGCAATCGGCCGAACTCGGGGCGCTGGTGAGCTACAGCAACGCGCGGGTGGCGCTGGATCAGACGCTCGGCACCACGCTCGAAACCAACCACATTTCGATTGGCGAAGCGCTATCCGGGCGGGTCGCGCGAGCTTCGGCGCCGCCTAGCGAACCGCGACAGCCTTGAGAGCCGGCGCCTCTGGGCGCGCTGCGGCGGTCTCCACGTTCACTACATGCTGGCCGCGCGGCAGCAGCAAAACAAAACCACGCCCGGACTGCTGAAATTCTGTTTCGACGGCCGCGCCGTCGATCTCCAACTTGGTCGGCCGCACATTCACAATCGCGATGGCTCGCGCGCTGCTTTGGTAGGAGAATTCCAGACTGCTGGCGGAAGCTTTGGCCGAGTGAAGCTCTCCGTTGAAATCCAAAATCCGCGGTGCCGGCTCGTTCTTGGCTGGTTCGATCACCGCTGGCCCCGCGGGCAGCCACAGAGTGTCATCGCTGCGGACCGGCCACGGACGGCCGTTCACCAAAGCCGGACCGTGCCATGGTACGCCCACGCCACGAGGCGAATCGATAATCAACCGCGAGCCGTTCTGCTCAACTTTGTCGACGCTGGCCGCGGCCGAAGCGAGCAGCGGCAGATCGGGCTTAAGGATCGAATTCTCGAAATACAGCGCCACGCGTGGAAACGACTGCGCGGCCAAATGGACCAGCTCAAAAAGCTCCGTGCCGGTCTGTTGCTTGGTCGGATAGACGTCCTGGTAGCGCTCGACGATGTTGATATCGATCGCCAGCTTATCGGTTTTTTTCGTGAGCGCCTGGTATTCCGCGGCGATCTTGGGATAGCGCTGCGGCCCCAGGTTCCAGATGGTAGCGGGATCCTCAATCAGGAACGTAAAGTCATGCTGATCGAGCAAGGGCAGCACGCGCGCGGCGTCCGCCCCGATCAGATCGCGCATGCGCGGATCGAAGCGATCGTCGACGTGCGTGAGAACAAAGTCCAGATCCGGCTTGGTGGCGCGGATGGTTTCGATTTGGCCGATCCATTCCTCCTGCTGCCGGCGCGCGAGCCCGGCGCGATAATCGAGAAACGTTGCCAGTCGCGCTGCATCCTGTTTTCCCGGTTGAAACAGCTCCAGCGGGTCGAAGCCCTGCGATTTGCGAAATTCTTGCGCGTACGTCGGCATTGATGCGGCGTGAAGCGCGCCGGATTCGCAGCGCCTTCGAGCGACTCGAAATATAGCTCGGCCAGGTTGACCCCGTCCCAATCGAAGCGGTTGATCAGCTCGTCAACACCTTTCGAGACCGCGGCGAAAGCAGTCCCGATTGGTCAGGTTCATGAGTTTGCGCCAGTCCAGCTGCGCGTCTTGCAAGCAGGGCGGTCTTCTCGCGCCACTCCGGATGATCGTCCCAGAATTTTTCGCTGACGTGCGGCAGTTCCAGCCAGACGTAAACCAGGATGGCCTGCCGATGGCAAGCCTCGATCAGGCGGCGCAGATAAGCATCGCTCTCCGGATTCGATTCCTAGTAATGCCAGCCGGCCACGTGCAGCGCGCCGATCCCCGCCGCGCGCCAGCGCTGCGGCGAAATAATCCAAGTCCACGCGCGAACGATACGCGCCGTCAAAAAAGGCCCATAGCCGCTGGCTGCGAAACGGAGGCTCGACGCCCAGATCGTGCAGCGCCTGCAAAATGTATGGGAAGCGTTCGTAGCCTTCCTTGCCCGGCTCGGTGACAATCCACAGCGCCGCTCCCGCGCCTCGGCGAACTGAAGCCATGACCGGAGCATGCTCCCAGCGTTCATAGGCCAACAGGCGTGCTTCCTTGGGCAGCTCGAACACTGGCGTCTCCAGCGCGCTCTCCCAGACAATCGGCAGCTTCGGCGCACGTTGATCCACGATGCTGCGAATCACGACATGCTTATCGCCAGGTTTGAATCCCAGCGCGGCGGCGAGTTCATTTTGGCCTTCCAGCACCACGATGCCGCCCTGTTCGATGCGCTCGAGCCACTGCGGGACAGACCCGGGCGCGACGGTGCGGACGATAAAAAGATTGGCCGGCCCGCCCGCCGCTCGCATCAGTCCGATGGAGGAAAGAATCTGCGGCCACGGGCCCGGTTCATCTCCGGCAATATGATAAGTGAACGTCGCCGCCGGAAGCGAGGCCGTCACAAGAAAAATTAAAGGGATGAATTTAGTGCGTGAAGGCATACCAGAACCCCGCGCGTAAGTCGAAAAAGTTGGGACGGCGCGGATTGTCTTGATTGATGGTGTACACGCCGCGCAGAAAATTCACGGAAAAAAACATCGACTTGGGCATATCCTGGAATCGGAATCGGATGCCGGGTCCGGTCTCGACATAGTTGGCCCAATACTGCTGAAGGCGATCCACCGTGCCGTTGAAATTCCAGTAAAGCTGCGCGCGCAGCCCGTCCAGCGAATCGAAAGGCGCCAGCGTGAATCCGGCGCGATTCTGTGCGTACAGCAGCATGTCGTTCTGAAAACGGCTTACGAAGATGCCGTCGTCGTTGGTCTCAAAAAACAGGCCGCGCCCGCCGCCCAGCAGATGGCCGAAACCTTTCGCGTACGCGATCCCGCCCCGGTAGTCCGGAATCATTCCGCCGACGTCGCTGCGCGCGGTCAGATATTTCACCGCTTCACCGGCCTCGAACCAGGTCGTCATTCCGTGCCAAGGCGTGCTCGAAAGCCCCAGCGCGAAAATGAAAGAAGTCTCGGAAAGATATTGTGGGTCCGGGTTACTGAGCGTCGAGCCGGTTGTATCTCGCGTGTCGCCGATGAAGCGAGTCGAAATGTAGGGGTGCACCGGAAATTTTCCGAGCCTCAGCTCGGTCTTAACCTGGCCGTAGCCGAACGCATCGTGCCAGCGGGTGGAAAAGAACGGATAGATCCAGGCCGTGGTTCGAAACAGGGCGAACTCAGACGCCAAGTTATGAGACGCCTTGCCCGCCTCGTTCGAGATCGAGGGATCGGGACTCTTGCTCGCCAGGTTGAACCACTTCACGGCCTCGCGATCGTCTTTCAGAATATTGTACAGCCAGCCCAGCTTGAGCATCACGGCGAAATCCACGGGATCGTTCTCATGCGCGATGGTCAGATACTTGAGTGCGTCCTTCAGATATCCCGCCTGGAGGCTCTTTTCGGCCATCGCTTTGGCTTCGTCCGTGGTGCTTTGCGGAGTTGACCCACGGTGGTGCAGCGTTTGGGGCAGCTTTAAGACCACGCGAACGCGGTCGGCCAGTTCCTCATCGCCACCTTTCAGCACCTGGTCGAGTAGCGGCTGAGCGCCCGCGTAATCGCCCCGGTTCAGGCGCAGAAAGCCGAGCTGCGCGGCCGACAGCAAATCGTTCGGCGTCATCTGATTCAGAAGTTGGAACTCGCGCTCGGCTGCGTCCTTGTTGCCCATCTGGAGTTCGAGGTAGGCAAGCTCGCGGCGCAGCTCATAATTTTTCGGGTCCAGTTCCAGCGCTTTCTCGAATTCGTAGACGTATGGATAACGCGCCGGCAGAAGTTCGCGCGCCTGCTCGGCCACTCGCGGCTGGGCGCCACGCGAAGCGGCCAGCAGGACGGCATTGGCGTCTTCGTCGCGGCCCAGCGCTTTCCAGACGCGGCCTAGATCGAGCATCAGCGACCGCTCCGCCGGTTTCAACCGCCAGGCCTTCTCATAGTGTTCAGCCGCCAGCTCAAGCTGATCGCGCTGCTCGGCCAGCCGCGCCAGTTCCTGATGCGCGCTGAAATTGTCCGGCGACATGGCGAGCGCTTTTTGCCAGCGATCGATGCCCTCCCGCAAGGGCCGGTCGATGTTCTCGAAGGCCTGTTCGGCGGTCGCGTTTCCGCTCTTGCGAATGCGATCAAAAACCCTGCGAGCGACGGCCTGTTCTTTGGTTTCGTAGCACAGAAACGCGTATTCCAGCGCCACGTGTTCATCGGCCGGATCCAAACGCATGGCTTCCGCAAATTGGTCCCGCGCGGCTTCGTTTTCTCCGATCTTCAGCAGCGTGTAGGCCAAGTCTTTACGAATTGAAGATCGCTCCGGCGCCCGCGCGATCGCTTGCTGGAACCCTGCCACTGCCTGGTCGTAATTCTTCTGGCGCAGTGCATCGTAGGCCTGTTGCAGCGGTTGATAGGCAGGGTCTGTGGATTGGCCTGCCGCTACGGCAATAGCCAGAGCCAACAGCATTGTAATTCGTATCACCTATGCGCCCTCTCGGGATACCGGACTAGTGCCGCGGAGCGGGAACTTCTCTCCGAGGAATTGGCTGGGACCCGGAACCCGATCTGTCGCTTGGGTGGGCCCGCGGGAGGTTCCAGCAGCTCGCGGATGGCGTGAAACACAACCTGGAATTGTGAATCGTGTTCTTGGTACTTCTTCTCGAGCTCATCGATCTTGCGAGCTAATTCCTCATGCGCCGCGATTACCTGCCTCAGCCGCACAAAAGCGCGCATGATCGCGATGTTCACCTGCACCGCTCGTTCGCTGTTCAACACGCTCGAAAGCATGGCCACTCCGTGCTCGGTGAACACGTACGGAAGCGTTCTCCTGCCGCCTCTTCCGACGTTTGATATCGCATTTTGCGATGTCAAAAAATCGGCCTCCTGCTGGCTAAGCTGGAACATAAAATCGCGCGGAAACCGCTTCCGATTTCTCTTCACCTGCTCGTTCAGCCGTGAGGTCGGAACACGGTACAGTTGCGCCAGGTCGGTATCGAGCATCACCTTCTGGCCGCGAATCACATAAATCCGTTTCTCAATCGACGCAATCAGCACCGGGGACGTTCTTCTCTGAATCTCGGAACCCGGTTTCGCCATAACCAAAAGGTGCGTAAAGGCCTCGGCTGCTCTCCAACCAGTGGAGCTGGTCCTTTATGATGGGAAAGAAGTGCCCACCGCCCATAAGAAAAAAGCCCGGCATCAACAGATCGCGGTTGAGGCGCGCCCACCGCTTCTCGCCCGGATAGAAAATTTCCTCGAACGCCGCGCCTTGGTGGTTGTCATCGCCCTGATATTGCTCGGTTCGGCGCGAATCGCGCTAACTTACACCGTCTTCAACCACACCTCCGACGAACCGGCTCATATTGCTTGCGGGATGCAGTGGCTGGATCAAGGCATCTATACCTACGAAGCGCAGCATCCTCCCCTAACGCGCGTAATGGTGGCGCTGCTGCCGTATCTGGCCGGAGTCCGCGGGAACCGCCAAGGCGACATGACTTTCGAAGGCAACACCATCCTGTACGGTGGCGGAGCCGGTCAGTACGATTGGCGCCTGGCGCTGTCGCGTGCGGGTAATCTCCCGTTTTTTTGGCTGGCGTGCTGGATGGTGTTCCTGTGGAGCAGGAAAATTTTGGGCACCGGCGCCGCCGTGGTCGCGGTCCTGATCTTCAGCATGATCCCTACCGTCCTGGCCCACGCCGGCCTGTCCACTACCGACATGGGCGTGACCGCCTGCATTGCGGCCGCGATGTACGCCACAGTGCGCCTGGTGGAGGAACCTGGCGTCAAGACCGCGGCCTGGTTCGGCCTGGCGCTGGGCTTGATGGTGCTTTCGAAATTCTCCGCGCTGGTCTACTATCCCGCCGCGATGGTCTTGGCGCTCGCGGTCTGGTTTTGGTCGACGCGTCCGCGAGCCAACGATTTTGCTCGCCAAATCTTGCGCGTACTGCCTTGGATGGCGGCCTCCGCGGTTCTCGGATTCTTTCTAATCTGGGCCGGCTACCGTTTCTCGTTCGGCAAGAACGTTTACCTGCCGTTCCCCGCGCCCTTCCCCGAGTTATTCGCGGGCATCCAAGAAGTAAGCGAGCATAACACCGGCGGCCATCTTTCCTACCTGTTGGGCGAGTTGCGCATGCAAGGTTGGTGGTATTTCTTCCCCGTCTTGATGGCCGTCAAGCTGCCGCTGGCGCTGCTGGGCCTGATGGCGCTCGGCCTTTGGAAGCGCCCCAAATCTCATACCAACGGCTGGATGTTTGGGGTCGTCGTCGCGATTCCGTTGGGGATGTTGGCGGTCGCCATGGCGGCGCACATCAATATCGGTATTCGTCACATCATGCCCATGTTCCCGTTCCTGGCAATCATCGCCGCGGCAGGCGCCATGTGGCTGGCGGAAACCAAGCAAACCTGGGCGCACTGGACGCTCGGCATTGCGCTGTTCTGGCTTTGTGCCACGTCGCTGGCCGCTCATCCCGATTACCTGGCGTATTTCAATGCGTTGGCGGGCGACCATCCCGAACGCATCGTGGTCGACTCGGATCTCGATTGGGGACAGGACATCAAGCGGCTGGGAGAGCGGCTCAAGGAACTAAATGCGCCCTCGGTGGCGTTCACTCCGACCATCACCATCAGCCTGGCATCGCACGGTTTTCCGGTGCACGTCCGCAGCGCCCCGGACGCGCCTGAGCCCGGTTGGAATGCCGTGCAGATCACGCAGTGGAAGTTGTACCGCTTAGGCCTTCAGATGAACGATCCGACCGCACAGACGTGGCCGGACCTGATCCCGCCTACTGAACGGATTGGAAAATCGATTCTGCTGTACTACATCCCGCCACAGCCCAACGGAGCGCGCTGAGAGTCGAGCGGGATACGAGCCGAAGCCTCAGTGTTTGATCTTCTTCGGTTTCTTGGCCTTGTACTTCGACATCGGATGATTGGGTTTAGGATGCTTGCCGACTGGATGAGGCTTGCGTTGCTTGGCGCTGGCGGCAGGCACGAGTAGGCCGAAACAGAGGCAGGCGATGATCCAAAAACGAGTCCGCATGGAGGTTGTCTCCCAGTATTGACTTCGGCGGAACCAGCCTGATCCTTTAGTGATGGCGCCTTCTCCTGTAAACCTATAATACTCACGGCGTCAGGGAGAGAGAACCGGCAAAATAATAAGCAATGGCTGTAAAACCGCTACTCATCCTTCTGGCGCCAGTTCTTCTTCTTGCCGCACCATCCGCCGGCCAGCAGGTGCTAGTTCGATATCTCGACCTTCCGGCCGGAGCGCAGCCGCAAACCATATCGGCCGGCGCATCCGGAGGCCTCTTTGTCGTCTCCAACATCATTGAACCTTCCGGCCGCCCCCAGATTCGCGTCCTCAAAATCGACTCTAACGGCCCCACGCTGGCGAGCCTGGATTTCGGAGGAAGCTCACATGACACCATCGCGGGCGCGGCCGTCGATGCCGCAGGCAATCTGGTTCTGGTTGGATCTACTTCGTCACCCGACTTCCCCTTGGTGTCGCCGTTGATCTCGTCGACCTCGACCCAGGCGGCCTTTGTCGTTAAAATCGATCCTCAGTTGCAGGGTATTGTGTTCTCGACCAAGCTGGGCGGCTCACAACAGTCCGAGCCCTACGGAGTTGGAACGTCAGCGGGCGCGATGACGCTCGACAACGCAGGCAACATCTACGTTACGGGGACCACTTTCAATACGGACTTTCCCATTACACCCGGGGCTTTTCAATCCAGCCCGCCTCCGAGCAACGCCTTTGGAACGGCACAATATGCTTATCTGACCGAGGTCAGCTCGGATGGCAAAAAAATTCTGCTCTCCACCTATTTCGGCGATGGCAGCGTGGTCTGTAGCGGTGGCAGCCGATGCGTTGGCCAATTCGGCTCAACCGGCGCAACCGCTGTCGCCTTGGACCAAGCGGGCAATGTGGTCATCGCCGGCGCCACCACCGCCGACAAGTTGCCGGTAACTGCCGGTGTATACGCGCCACAATGCGGATGTACATCATCACTGGCAGCCGGTTTTCTAGCAAAATTCGCAGCGAATGGTTCGACGCTAATGTGGGCAACCTATTTGCCAATAATGGGTGTCCCGTTTCAGCCAGACATCCTGATCGCCGCTATGTCTTTGGACAGCGTCGGGGATGTTCTAGTGGCCGGATCGGCCGGGGATGGTTTGCCCCTCACTCCTCAATCGCTCCAGAGCACGATGCCTCCACCGAATGAGTATGCCGGCTTCATTGCTGAGTTCGATCCAACCGCCCAGCAGCTTTTGTCCTCCACCAATTTTGGTATTGGAACCGGCGTGGCCGGGCTAGCGATAGATACTCAGGGTGCCATCTGGATCACCGGCTCTGCCTCACCTGCGTCCCTGCCCGCACCGCCGAACACTCCCCTGCTCGGGGACACCTACATGGCCGGCTTATCTCCAGATCTCTCGGCCATAACATTCTTAATCACCGCGCCATCCGGAGCGGCCGGCCGAGCCATAACCTTTAGCAATGGTGCTCCCATCGCGCTCGGCTCGGCGAGTTCTCTGCTCTCGGTGGGACCCGCGCCCGGGCCGTCGCTGGTTGGCGTTGCGAACTCCGCCGCCCCAACCGTTTCCAATGCCGTCGCTCCCTACGAGCTTATTTCGCTTTACGGCATCGATCTCGGGCCAACACCTCCCCTGGGCGCACAATTGGCCGACGGCGCCGTCACGAGTTCGTTAGGAGGAGTTCAAGTTCTGTTTGACGGAATCGCAGCGCCTTTGCTCTATGCCGGCCCGACCCAGATCAACGCCATTGTGCCAGCCGAGGTCTTTGGACAGGACACCACCACCATTACAATCATGACGCCGTCAGGAACGCTCGCTGGCCCAACTATGTTGGTCCGTCCCTCGCAGCCTGGCGTGTTCTCGGTCGCGCTCAACCAGGACCGTTCGCTGAACACCGCGGCTAATCCAGCGGCTCCCGGTTCCATCGTCACGGTGTGGGCGACCGGTGGCGGCATCTCAACCTTGCCGCAGCCGGACGGAACAATCATCACCGGCGCCCTGGGTGCGCCGGACCTTTCCGTATCGATCCTGCAGTATGACCTTACAGCGCCAGGCGCGATCAGCTCGCTCGAAATTCTGTACGCCGGGGACGCGCCGGACACGGTGGCCGGTGTCTTACAAATCAATTTCCGCTTGCCGGCGCAATCCGGATCCCTGCCCGCCTCGAGCTTCGCTCTCCAGATTGGCGATGCGATCAGTAGCGCGTTCAGCATCTACCTCGTACAGCCTTAATTAACCGGCTCCGGCCGGGTGCTACGCTCGTCTTTATGACGCCTTCGCCTCAGAAAACCTCCGTCCGTCCCGCCGACATCGCCCACCGCCGGCCCCGCTTCCGCAGCAATCGGACGCGCCACTTCACCGAGTCGGTGATTCGGGAGATGACCCGTCTGGCTTTGGAAGTGAAGGCCGTCAATCTGGCGCAGGGCTTTCCAGATTTCAGCGCTCCCGAGCAGATCAAGCGAGCGGCCCAGGAAGCTATCGCGCAAGATTTCAATCAATACGCCATCACCTGGGGCGCCAAACCATTTCGCGACGCCATCGCCGCCAAATACCGCAAGTGGTACGGCCTGGATTACGATCCGGAGAGAGAAATTACGGTCTGCTGCGGTTCGACCGAAGGCATGATCGCTTCCCTACTTGCGGTGACGAATCCCGGCGACGAAGTGATCGTCTTCGAGCCTTACTACGAAAATTACGGTCCGGATACACTGCTGTGCGATGCCGAAAGAAAACTTGTCGCCCTGCGGCCTCCGGATTGGACTTTCGATCCCGACGAGCTCCGCGCCGCCTTCTCCACCCGCACCAAAGCCATCATCCTCAACTCGCCTAACAATCCAACCGGAAAAGTTTTTACGCGACAAGAATTGCAATTCATCGCCGACCTTTGCCAGGAATTCGATGCGCTTGCAATTACTGACGAAATTTATGAACACATTTTGTATGAATCGGCATCTCACCTCCCGATAACGACAATTCCGGGAATGCGCGAACGAAGTGTCCTGGTAAACAGCATGAGTAAGACTTACTCAGTAACCGGTTGGCGAGTGGGTTGGGTGCTGGCCGCGCCGGATTTGACGGATTCGATCCGTAAAGTCCACGACTTCCTGACAGTGGGAGCGGCGGCGCCATTGCAGCAGGCGGGTGTGTGCGCCTTGAACATGCCGGATTCGTATTACTCGAAGCTGGCTAGTGACTATCAGCAACGGCGCGATCTGCTGTTGGGGCTGCTGGAGCAGGCTGGATTCCGCTGCTTTCGCCCCGACGGCGCCTACTACATCATGACCGACATTCGCGATTTCGGTTTTTCAGACGATTACAGTTTCGTGCGTCACATGATCGAACACGCTGGCGTCGCGGCGGTGCCTGGTTCGAGTTTTTTTTCGAATTCTAACCAAGGTGCAACATTAATCCGCTTTTGTTTTTGCAAGAAATGTGAGACTCTTGAAGAAGCGGGAAACCGCCTCCTGAAGTTGTAGTCGAGTAAGTAGAGGTTACTCTGTAAGTAGCCTGCCAGGTAGCAAAAACTGTTGAAAGTTCCGGCATGTTCCCCGGATTGGAGGACTTATGCTGCCAACTTTACTGTTGCCTGAAAGCGTCGCCCGAGCCGATGGCACTGGACCGGAGTTCGATCTCGGATCCAAACGAGGGAAGCTGCTCGTTCTCACTCTCGGTATCACACGCATTATCGAGCAAGAGAGTCTGGAAGTGTCTATTTGGGGCTCTGGCGATGGTGAGAAATGGGGCTTGCGTCCACTGGCCACGTTTCCGCCCAAGTTCTATTGCGGGATCTATTCCGTGCTGCTGAATCTGTCTTCCAAACCGGATCTCAGATTTGTTCGCGTCACGTGGAGGATGAGCCGCTGGAGCAAGGGTGAGGCAATGCCTATGTTCGGTTTCTATGTCTACGCAGAAGAGTCCGGGTCCCGGATCAGCGCTGCAGTGGCGTAGTGTCAGCAGTGGTTATAAGCGATTGATCAAACTCGCGACATAGCCGGCACCGAATCCATTATCAATATTTACAACCGCCACGTTGCTGGCGCAGCTATTTAACATTCCAAGGAGCGCTGCTAGGCCATTGAAGCTGGCGCCGTACCCGACGCTGGTCGGCACGGCGATCACTGGGACGGAAACAATTCCACCCACCACGCTGGGCAGCGCTCCTTCCATTCCCGCCACCACCACCACCACGCGCGCCGCCATCAGCTGCTCGCTGTGCGCAATGAGCCGATGAATTCCGGCCACGCCCACATCGTAGATGGTCTCCACTTGGTTGCCCATGATCTCGGCGGTTACCTGCGTTTCTTCGGCGACCGGGATGTCGCTGGTGCCCGCGCATACCACCGCCAGCTTGCCTTTCCCGTGAATGCTGCGATCGCGCCAGACCCGCACCGCGCCGGACAATGGGAAATATTCGGTTTCTGGAAAATCCCGCTTCAGCCTGCCCGCCACCTCTCGATCGGTGCGCGTGATCAGCAGGTTCCGCGATTTTTCGAGCAGCCGGGCGGCGATTCCGATGACTTGGTCTATGGTTTTTCCTTTGCCCAAGATCACTTCCGTAATGCCGTGGCGCAGGCTGCGGTGGTGATCCAGCTTTGCGTAGCCGAGATCCTCGAAGGGCAGATGACGCATGCGCTCCAGTGCCGCGTCGATGTCCAACGCGCCCGAACGTACGTCATCCAGCAAGCTGCGTAACTGGTCGGAATCCATGTCAACTTGAGGGTAGCAGAGCGCTCACGGCGTGCCCTTGGAATCTCACCAATCCACTTGCTGGCCGACTCGAAGATTGTATTTTTTCGCCATTCCCCCGGCTAATTCCAAAACATAGTGAGCCGGTTTCGGCGAGCCATACTGCGGGCATTGAGCGGGCGCGTTGTTGCATGGTTGAGCGTTGGGCAAAATCAGGATGATCTTGCGATCCGTGTCCATCCAGATAATATCGAGCGGAATCAGCACCTGATACATCCAGTAGCGGTAATAGCCCGGCGTCGAGTGTATGAACAACATCCCGTGATCGGGGGCGAGCGATGTTCGGTACTTCATCCCCCGGCCCAAGTCTACGTCGTTAATCATGGTCTCCACTTTGATTACGCGCCCCCCGGGCAGCGTGAGATCCGAGCTGCTGAAATCCTGAAGATTTTCAGGCTTGCTGCAACCGGCCAGCAGGACACAAAAGACCAGGACGACGTACCGCATGAATTAGAATGGTATCGAAGTTTGGATACGGAACCGAATGGGTTTTTGGAAACGCCTGCGACTGACGCTGGAGATGATCAAGTTCGAGCACTCCGTCTTCGCCCTGCCATTTGCATTAACCGGGGCGCTGCTGGCGATCCGTGAGATTCACCTTACAGGCAGATTGCTGGCTGTCAAGCTCGGCTGGATCGTGGTGGCAATGGTGGCGGCTCGGTCGGCCGCCATGGCTTTCAACCGGATTCTGGATCGCGATATCGATTCCAGAAACCCCCGCACCAGCATGCGGCACCTGCCGGCCGGAATTCTTTCGCCGCGTTTTGCCTGGGGCTTCGTGGCCGCCTCCATCCTGGTGTTCCTTCTGGCCGCCCGCGCCCTCAATCCGCTCTGCTTGAAGCTGGCCCCGGTCGCCCTGGCCGTGGTTTTCTTTTATTCATTCACCAAGCGGTTCACTAGCTTTTCACACTTGGTCCTGGGCCTTTCTCTTGGGATCGCTCCCGCCGCGGCTTGGATCGCGGTTACCGGATCGCTGGATCCCAGAATCCTCTGGCTCACCGCGGCCGTGACTTTTTGGACCGCCGGCTTCGACGTGATCTATTCTTGCCAGGATTACGAATTCGACGTGAATGCCGGCCTGTTCAGCCTTCCGCGCCGCTTCGGCATCGCGGGAGCGCTCTGGATTGCCCGCGTTTTTCACCTGGCGATGATTGCCTGCCTGCTGGCCCTGGCCTGGAGTTTCGCGCTCGGCTGGCTCGCCCTGGCTGGAATCGGCGCCATCGTTGTGCTGCTGCTCTACGAGCATAGCCTGGTGAAAGCAGACGACCTGTCGCGCGTCGACGCGGCCTTCTTCACCGTAAACGGCTACGTTAGCGTGCTATTCTTTCTGTTTTGGGCGGCTGACATCTGTTTCCTCCGCCTGAGATCGTGAGCACGATGCAGCCCGACATTCAAGATCAACACTTGGAAGATCGCCGTTTGCAGCCGATTCTCGAAAAGGTGCAGGCCGGCGCGCGCCTTGATTATGACGACGGCGTGGCTCTGTTCCGTACTGCCGACCTCCTGTCGCTGGGCTACCTGGCCAACTTGGTTCGCGAGCGAAAGCACGGCAACGTGACCTGGTTCAACGTCAACCGGCACATCAATCCCACCGACGTCTGCGTGGCAAGTTGTAAGCTGTGCGCTTTCGGCAAGCGCGCTAAGGACCCCAAAGCGTACACCTGGTCGCTCGAAGAAGTCTGGCATCGGGCGGGCGAAGGCTGGAGCGAAGCGATCACCGAGTTCCACATCGTGGGCGGCCTGCATCCCGAGCTGACCTTGGACTGGTATTGCGAAATGCTGCGCGGCTTGAAGCAGCGCTTTCCCGAGGTCCATCTGAAAGCCTTCACCATGGTGGAGATCGCCTATCTCGCGCAACGCAGCAAGCTCGGGATTCGCGAGACGCTCGAACGCTTGATGGACGCCGGTGTCGACTCGCTGCCCGGCGGTGGCGCCGAGATTTTTCACGATCGCGTCCGGCGCATCATTTGCGACCACAAGATCGACGGCCAGCAGTGGCTGGAAGTAGCGCGCACGGCCCATCAGCTCGGCCTGAAATCCAACTGCACCATGCTGTACGGCCACATCGAGACCGAAGAGGATCGGGTCGACCACCTGGTAAAACTGCGCGAGCTGCAGGACCAGACCGGCGGTTTCCAGACCTTCATCCCACTGGCCTTCCATCCGGTGAATACAGCGCTGGAACACGTCGACACCACCACGGGTTTCCTGGACTTGAAGATGATCGCCGTCGCCCGCTTGATGCTGGACAACATCGATCACATCAAGGCCTACTGGATCATGCTGACGCCGCGCATCGCCCAAATCGCGCAGCGTTTCGGCGCCGACGACATCGACGGGACGGTGGTAGAAGAGAAGATCTACCACGACGCCGGTGCAACCACCAGCCAGGGCTTGCGCCGCAATGAGCTCTTGCGTCTGATCCGCGAAGCCGGCCGCGAGCCGCTGGAGCGCGACACGTTATATCGTCCAGTGACGCGCACTGAAGCGGCCTTTACTGTTTTGGTCTAAGGCGCAGCGTTCAGATCGTCCCCACGAACATCACGTAGGGATACGAATATCCGAAGCTCGCTTTCGATTCCTTGAGATATTCGCCGGCAAACAAATATCCGTAGCCCGCGCCAAACTTCCAGATCTTCGACCATTGATACAACGCCACGGTGTTCACTTCCGAGCCGATGTGCGCGCTGCTCGCTGTGCGATCCAGAACGAGTGAGCTTCCGCTCGAAGCATACAACGAATCCTGAATGGTCGCCAGATAAAACTCGTTGAAGTCCGCCCGTATCTTCAGCTTCTTCAGCGGCAGGAAGTCGAACCCCGTCCTGGCATTCTTCAAGTTCTGCCAGCCGAACTGGTCGATCATGCCGTAGTAGCCGTGATTGCTCGGATAAAACTGGTCGAATGTGTTCCGCCGGCCGTCTTTGGTGGCCGGATCGCCTGAGGCGTAGTTGTATTCGACGCTCACGCGCGGCTTGAATACCGAATTGTTCATCGTCCAACCCGCCACGTAACTCTCTCCTATCGCGGCCACATGATCGGTCGAATAGTAGCCTCTCTGGACCACCACCTCGGCGGTGTAGTCGATACGTCCCCGTGTCGTGCCGGCGATGCGCGCTCCCGGGCTTGCCACTACCGCGTTGCCCAGTATGCCCGTTTCACTTCTGATCCTGAGATTTTCCTTGAACAGCAGGTATGGCTCGATATTCATGCCGGGCAAAACATTCTTGATTTGGCCATAAGCGCCGTAAAAATGTTCGCTGGATTTGTGGCGATCGAATCCCGTGGGATCGACGAGCACCGCCGACCCGGCCAAGAGGTCGACTTTGGCGCGTCCATAAGACACCGTGACGTCGGCTGCATCAAAGGTCCGCGACACTCCCCAATCCGCCGGACCGATTAGCCGCTCGCCTCCGAACAGCAACTCCTGCCGTCCCACTCGCGCGGTGACGGACAGCGGCGCTTCGTACTTCAGTTCGACGTAGGCCTGGCGCAGATCGATCGGATCGTAAATCGTGTTGGGCGCCGGCGATGTATTATATCCGGCGACCCGTGCATCCTGCGCTTCGGCGAAGAATCGCAGCCACGAGGCCGGGCGAATTCCCAAATCCAGCCGGATGCGGCTCAGATAATAAGCATCGGAGCTGTTGTTAATTATCGAGGCGCCGGAGGGGGCCTCCAACCGGCCGCGAATCTGGCCGCCTAATTGGAGCCACGCGGGCAGTTCGACCTCAGAACCCGTTGAGGCATCTTTAGAACTTCCGGCCGGTTCATCGTCGCAGCGCCCGCTGGCCGACGTGGCGACCAAGCCTAGCACCCCAATTAACAGAAGTGCGGCTCGTCGCTTCATGCTGCCCTTATCGCCCGGCTAAGCGTTTTCATGAGAGCCTTGCTCTCGCGGCCGGAACCGATGAGTACAACGAGACGACTTCGACCCGAACATCAACGCGGCTGCATTGCTGTTCGCAGGTGGCGTGTGAAAGCTATACGCCGAGAACTTTCCTTACCGTTACATAGAGGGTTGACAGACGGTCCGCCGAGGCTGGATCGCTGCGCGCAAGCAGCGTGATCAGCTCATCTTGTGAGGCGAGCAACGGTGCAAGAGCATCGCGTTGTTGCTGGCTGAGCGCCGACTGCCCGCGCTGGTTGGTCTCGAATCGCGCCGCGGTGTAGAACGCGCTCGCTTCCTGGCGCGCCGCTTCGTATTCACCGCGCCGAGCGTCAATCGCGGCCGAGCCGAGATCCTTCTCGATGCGCACGATGGTCAGCGAGTGCTCCGCCTTTAGCCGCAAAGCAGCTTGATCGCGAGCCCGCATCCACATCGGAACGAATCCCAGCAGAAACACCGCCAGCAGCGCGATCAGGAAAAGGAGGATGCGCCGCGAACTCCGCCCGGGTGGTGCCAAATCTGCGTCAGCCATAGCGTCAGCCCTGCTTCTTAGCCTCGCGCTCCTGGTCTTCCACCATGCGCTTCACGCGATCCAATTCGTCGCGCAGGCGGCGCTCCCGCAAGGCGATCCAGATCACATAAATGATCACGATCAGCCACGCCGCGGTGAAGCCATAGAACATGAACTCAAAGTTTCTATCCATTGGCTTCTCCTAAAACGCGTGTGCGTAGCGCCGCAGCGATTCGATCTCGCCCTGAATCGATTGCTGCCGCATGCGGACCAGGATCAAGGCCGTTTCGAGCAGCAGAAACGCCAGCACGTTCCAGAACAGCGGCGCTTCCATCCCGGGCGCCATGCCGCCGCCCCCGCGGATCTCCAAAACCGGGCCGGGATGCTGCGTCCGGAACCATTCGATCGATTTCCACACGATCACTATATCCACCGACGCGAGAACCGACAGCACCGCCGACATCCGCGCCCGCCGGTGCGGCTCGTCGATGGCCCGGCGCATCATGAAATATCCGAAGTACATCAGCAGACAAATGAAGTAGGACGTGATGCGCGGGTCCCAGGCCCACCAGATTCCCCAGATAATCCGCCCCCAGATCATCCCGGTGATCAGCGTGATCAGGGCGAACGTAAAGGCCACTTCGTTGATCGCCGCGGCCGCGGCATCATAGCGCAAATTGCGCGTCCGCAGGTAGATCAGCCCGCTAAACATCGCCACGAAGAAGCAGCCGAACGATGTCACCGCCGCCGGGAAGTGGAAATAAAAGACGCGAAAAACCGCTCCCTGGCTGGCTTCATCCGGAACTTTCAGGAAAATGGTGTGCAGGTTCCAGGCCAGCAATCCTCCCGCCAGCACGGAAAAGAGAATAATCAGTTTTGTGCGCATGCGTTACCCCACTAAAACGGTCTCGACAAAAGCCAAGGCCAGAAGCGTAAAAATCACGTCGAAGGCCACCAGCAAACGGAACCAGATCTGGTTGTCCGCGCCCAGCGGTTCGCCCGCGACCAAAAGCGTGCTGAGCTGAATGGCCCCCATCAGCGCCGGAATCATCATCGGATATACCAGCATCGGGAGCATCAATTCCCGCAAGCGAAGATTGACCGTCATGGCGCTGAACAGCGTACCGATCACGGTGAGCCCCCAGGTGCCTAGCAACATCACCACAAACAAAAGCCCGATGGATTGTGTCCAGTGGACATTATAGAAGATGGTGAACACCGGCAACGAGAGCAGTTCCACTATCATCAGAATCACGAAGTTCGCAATCGCTTTACCCAGGAACAACTGGGCGCCGCTCACGGGCGAAGCCAGCAGCGCGTCCAGACAGTCATTCACCAGCTCGCGCGCGAAGCTGCGGTTCAGGATCAGCGTGCCGGCGAAGGCGAACACCAGCCACAATAGGCCTCCGGCGATCTCGCGCACCTGATCGGACGTCGGATCGAACGCGAAACTGAACAGAAGCAGAATCACGAGCGCGAACGCGACCGAGGCATTGATCGACTCTTTGCTGCGAATCTCCGAGCGCAGATCCTTGGCGGCGACGGCCATCGCGCGACGGAGGAAGCTCATGCCTCTCCGTAATGACGATACAACCAGGTTGGATCTTCCAACATTTCTTGGGTGCGAGGCCCTCGAAAAGCCAGCTTGCCGCGGTTGATTAGCGCGACATCGGTAGCCAGCTCCAGCGCCTCGCGCAGTTGGTGAGTGGACATGATGACCGTGCGCCCGTCCGCCAGAGCGGCGCGGAGCAGGTCTTGCAGCATCTTGATGGCGCGATCGTCCAGCGCGGTAAACGGCTCATCCAGTATCAGCAGCGACGGATTGTGCAGAAACGCCCGCGCTACCGCCAGCCGCTGCCGCATCCCGCGCGAGAACTCGCGAACCAGCCCGTCCCGCACCCGGCCCAGGCCAGTGCGCTCCAGCCACTCGATGGCAACCTGGGACGGGTTTTCCAGGCCATAAAGCCGTCCGAACAGCCGCAGATTTTCAAACGCCGAAAGTTCCTCGTAGACGCCGATTCCGTGGCCCAGCACGCTCACGGCTTGCCGGGTGGCCTCGGCTCGCGCGTCTTTCCCAAGAATCGTGATCTCGCCCTTGCTCGACCGCGAAAGCCCGGCCAGAATCCGAAGCAGCGTCGTCTTGCCCGCGCCGTTGCGCCCTATCAGCGCCAGGCATGTCCCGGGCTCCACGTCGAAGGTAATATCCTTCAGCGCGGGGTAGTCGCCGAAATATTTCCAGACGCCTTGGATCGCCACCGCGCTCATAGCGGATCTACGTTTTGCCTCCGGTCGTCAACCGAATCCCCAGCTCACGCAACTGGCGTTCCGGAACCGGGGCCGGGGCGTCGCACATTAGATCCGTCCCCCGGGCCGTCTTCGGGAACGGAATTACTTCGCGAATCGACGTCTCACCGGCCAAAATCATGACCAGCCGGTCCAGCCCCAGCGCGATGCCTCCGTGCGGCGGCGCGCCATATTCCAGCGCTTCCAGCAAAAATCCAAAGCGGCGTTTGGCTTCTTCGTCCGAAAATCCGAGCGCGGCGAAAACTTTGGCCTGCACATCGCGCCGATGAATACGAATCGACCCGGACCCGAGCTCCGTACCATTCAAAACCACGTCGTACGATTTGGCTCGGCAGCGCGCCGGATCGCTGGTCAGCTTCTCCAGATCCTCGTCATGCACTGAAGTGAACGGATGATGCGCCGCGTTCCAACGCTTCTCTTCTTCGTCCCACTCGAACATCGGAAAATCCACCACCCACAGAAGCTTGAAGGACTGGGGGTCGAGCAGCTTGTGCCGGTCGCTATATTTCTGCCCGGCGTGCAGCCGCAATTGCCCGCAGGCCTGATAAAACGTCTCTTCCGGACGAGGACCCGTGGGAGGCCCAGGCCATCCGGCGATTAACAGCAGATCATCCTCTGAAGCGCCCGAGGCCGCGCGAGCCTGCGCCACCAGCGCCTCATCCAGCTTCTTCAGGTCGTCGTAAACACGCAGCCCGCGCTCGGTCCCGAAAGCCTTCAGCTCATCGCGCTCCTTGCGGCTCAGCTGGCCGACCTTCGGAATATGAATCGCGACCGGCGGAAACGTCAACCCAAGCTGCCAGGATTGCCCATCCAGCACGTAGAACGGAGGCAGCCGCAGATCCGGCTTGTCGATCCCGTACGACCGCATCGCTTCGGCGTAAGTCAGCCGCGGAAACGGCGTCGAAA
This sequence comes from Terriglobia bacterium, assembly GCA_963761935.1. Classification (GTDB taxonomy): domain Bacteria; phylum Acidobacteriota; class Terriglobia; order Bryobacterales; family Bryobacteraceae; genus Palsa-89. Next base: position 42,364 of record CAVXJU010000075.1, read on the forward strand.
TCTTGAACCCGGCCGCTTCGAAGACCCTCGCCAGCATCGGCTCGATTACGTCATAGATCGTCTCCTGCTGCGGGAACGACATCTCCAGATCGATCTGGGTAAACTCAGGCTGCCGATCGGCGCGCAAATCTTCATCGCGGAAGCAGCGCACAATCTGAAAATATTTCTCGTACCCACCCACCATCAGGAGCTGCTTGAAAAGCTGCGGCGATTGCGGCAGAGCATAAAACGAACCCGGCTGTACGCGGCTCGGCACCAGATAGTCACGCGCGCCCTCCGGCGTCGAGCGCGTCATGAACGGGGTCTCGATCTCCAGAAATCCCTGGCTGTAGAGAAACTGGCGCACCGCGAAGCTGACTTTCGACCGCAGCATGATGTTGCGCTGCATGTGCGGGCGGCGTAGATCGACATAGCGATACTTCAGCCGCGCGTCTTCCTTGACGTCCACTTCTTCTTCCATCGGGAAAGGCGGCGTGCGCGATTCGTTCAGCAGCCAGAGCTTCTCGGCCACAACCTCCACTTCGCCGGTCGCCAGACTGGGATTCACTGTGTCGGGCGAGCGCTTGGCCACCGTCCCTTCCACCGCCACCACGTACTCGGAGCCCAGCATCTCCGCCTTCTGGTGCACGGCCTCGCTGGCGTCGGCGTGAAACACAACCTGCGTCACCCCATCGCGATCCCGCAAATGAATGAAGAAGACGCCGCCCAGGTCCCGCCGCCGGTGGACCCATCCCATCAGCAGAGCGCGCCGGCCGGCGTCAGAAACGCGCAGCTCGCCGCAACTGTGCGTGCGGCGAAGGTCGCCCAAGAAATCCAGTTGTGAGGTTTCCATGAATTATTTTATCCGGGAGTCCCTTTGATCCGCCCGACCAGCCCACCGCGCTCCAGCGTCTCCTGCTCGCCGGTCTTCATATCCTTCAGCGCATACTTGCCAGCCGCCATTTCGTTCTCTCCCACCATCAAGACGAATCGCGCGCCCATTTTATTCGCCAATTCGAGCGAACGTTTCAGTTTCCCATCTAAACCGAGCTCCACCGCGAAGCCCGCGTCTCTCAACTCGCGCGCCAACTTCGCGGCGTGCCGCGCCGGCGCTTCTCCGATGGGTGCGATATAAACGTCGAGCGCCGCCGCGTAAGCATCCGGGCGCTCCTGCTCTACGGTCATAATGAGCCGGTCCTCACCGATCGAAAAGCCAATCCCCGGCGAGTGCACCTTGGACCCCAGCGCCTCCGCCAGCCCGTCATACCGGCCGCCGCCGAGCACGGAATTTTGCGCTCCCAGCGCGCCGTGTACAATCTCAAACGTGGTCCGCATGTAATAATCGAGGCCCCGCACCATCCGCGGCCGCACCACATAAGCAATCCCGCGATCGTCCAGATGCGCGCGCACCGCGTCAAAATGGGCCCCGCACGCCTCGCACAAGTGATCCTGAATCGACGGCAGCGCGTCGATGATCGGCTGGTCTTCGGGAACTTTGCAATCCAGCACGCGCAGCGGATTGGTTTCCGAGCGCCTCTGGCAATCCTCGCACAGCCGGTCTTTGACTTCGCGCAGCTTTTCCTTGAGCAGCGCGACGTACTGCGGCCGGCAATTGGCATCGCCGACTGAATTCAAGTAGAGCTGAAATCCACTGAGCCCGACGCGTTCGAGAACCTCGACCACCATCTCGATCACCTCGGCATCCACGGCCGGCGACTCCGACCCGATCGCTTCGGCGCCAATCTGAAAAAACTGCCTGTACCGCCCCTTCTGCGGCCGCTCGCGCCGGAACATCGGCCCGACGTAATAGAGCTTCGTGAGTCCGGGTTTTTGATCCAGCCGATGCTCGATGTAGGCGCGAATCACCGACGCAGTCGCCTCCGGCCGCAGCGTCAACGAGCTTCCATCGCGATCCTCGAACGTGTACATCTCCTTGCTGACGATGTCGGTGTCTTCACCTACGCCGCGCGCGAACAAAGCCGTCTCTTCCAGGATGGGCGTGCGAATCTCCTGATAGTTGTAAGTGCGGAAAACTTCGCGCGCAATCGCTTCCACCCGGTTCCAGACGTTGCTGGCCGGGGGAAGAATGTCGCGCGTGCCTTTAACCGCCTTGATCATTTTTCAGATTTCCTGTGCCCGCCGGCCCGTCTCAAGCAGGTTCATCCCGGTAAATCCGGGCGGCTTCGACGTAGTGCTTTGCGTTCTCGCGGAAGCGTTCGCGCTCGGCGTCCGTGAGCGGCCGCTTCACCTTGGCCGGAACGCCCATCACCATGCTGTGCGGCGGCACCTCCGCGCCCTCCGGCACAACCGCACCGGCCGCAACCACCGAGCCTTTTCCTATCTTCGCGCCATTCAGCACCACCGCGCCAATTCCGATCAGGCAATCGTCTTCGATGGTGCAGCCGTGAACCATCGCCAGATGGCCCACCGTGACGCGGCTGCCGATACTCAACGTAAACGGTCCTGGATCGCAATGCAGCACCGAATTGTCCTGGATATTGGTCTCGTCGCCGATGCGGATCGAGTTGACGTCGCCGCGCGCGGTGACGTTGGGCCAGATGCTGGAGCGCTCTCCCACCACCACGTCTCCGATCACCTGGGCGCTGGGATCGATGTAAGCGGAAGCGGCAATTTTGGGCACAATGCCGCGATAGGCACGAATCATGAGTGCGGTGTAGTCTTCAATTCTAACAGGTGTGCGCGCAGGATGCGGTGCGGATCGAAGGCTTCAGCCGCGCTCTTCGATATGCTTGAGCCGCGCGTCCAGTACTTCCTCGACGCGATGCAACTCGGCGCGCCACAGATCGCGCATCTCGTCAAAGCGCGTATCGACATGTGCCCGAAGATCGCTAAGTCGGGCGTTATTGACTAGAATGCCCACCAAAACGGCAAGCATGGTCGGCACAGCGGCCAGGGCGATTATCAGAAGCTGCGTATCGCTCATCCCACTTGATTGTACTTACAAGCTGGTTACCCGCGCTCTTCGATGCGGTTGATGCGTGCCGCCAACGCTTCCTCGACGCGATGCAACTCGACGTGGCAAAGATCGCGCATTTCGTCGAAACGCCGATCAACCTCGCCGAAGCACGAATCGATGTGACTTCGAAGATCGGTAAGCTGTCGATTATTGATCAGAATGCCCACTAAAACGGCGAGCATAGTCGGCGCGCCGGACAGAGCAACAGTAAGCAGCTGCGTATCGCTCATCCCCAGCCGATTGTATCTCCCTCTTGGAGTCTCCCGCCCATTCGTGCTACAAGACTCTCAGGACCCCTACACATGAAGATCGCCCGAGCCCTGCTGCTCCTCGCTGCTCCCCTCGCGTTCGCCGCCCCGGACGGCGCCGACCTCTACACCAAGAACTGCGCCGTCTGTCATGAGGCTCTCGCCGTCATTCAAAATCACCTCACGCTGAAAACCATGGCGCCCGAGTACATCGTCCACGTGCTCGACAACGGGGCCATGCGCCTGCAAGCCGCTAAGCTAAGTAAGGACGAGCGCGCCGCAATCGCCGAGTATCTGACCGGTAAGTCACTTCCACCAACCGGCGCGAGCGAAGTTGGCAAATGCTCCAGCCCCGCTCCCAAGAGTCTCGATGGCCCGGCTTGGAACGGCTGGGGTGCGGACCTCGAAAATTCGCGATCTCAAAGCGCGCAAGCGGCGGGGTTAACCGCCGGCCAGGTTCCCAAGCTGAAGCTCAAATGGGCCTTCGGATTCCCAGGCGACTACTCCGCTTACTCGCAGCCCGCCATAGTGGGTGGACGCGTGTTCGTGGGTAGCATCGGCGGACAGGTTTATTCACTCGACGCGAACACCGGCTGCACCTATTGGTCCTTCGACGCCGGCGCCAGCGTGCGCAGCGCCATCACCATCGGCCCCGGCGATGTTGCCTACTTCGGCGACGTCCACGCCAATGTCTACGCCGTGGACGCCAACACCGGCAAATTGATTTGGAAAACCTCCGCCGACGATTACCCCACCGCCCGCATCACCGCCGCTCCGAAGCTCTACGAAGGCCGCCTCTACATCGCAGTGGCCTCGCGCGACGAATGGTTCGCCGCCGATCCCCGTTTTCAGTGCTGCAAGTTTCGCGGCAGCGTCCTGGCCCTGGATGCCAAAACCGGCAAACAACTTTGGAGAACCTACACCATCTCGGAACCGGCTCGCCCCATCTCGAAAAAAGGATCCACCCAGCTCTGGGGACCCTCCGGCGTCGGCGTCTGGACTTCGCCCACCATCGATGCCAAGCGCAAAGTGCTGTACGTCGGCACGGGAGACAGCTATTCCGAACCTCCGACGCCGCTGAGCGATTCGATCCTGGCGCTCGATCTCAACACTGGAAAAATCGCCTGGTCGCGCCAGCTCACTGAAGGCGACGTTTTCAACGGAAACTGCATCCAGGCCAAACCCATTAACTGCCCGGCCAACGTAGGACCGGACTCGGACTTCGGATCGTCCCCCATCCTGCGCACCCTCTCGAGTCGGCCGCAGCGTCCTGATTGCCGGCCAGAAGTCGGGTGTGGTCCACGCTCTCGATCCCGACGACAAAGGCAAGATCCTGTGGCAGACCCGTGTCGGCAAAGGCGGCATGCTGGGGGGCATCCAGTGGGGTCCGGCAGCCGATCGCGACACCGCATTCGTGGCGCTCTCCGACCTCGGCCTGATTCCAGCGCCTGAAGGCGTCATCCCGGATCCCAAAACCGGCGGCGGCCTATTCGCGATCCAGCTCTCTACCGGCGAGAAACTCTGGAGCGCTTTGCCGCCTGAAGGAGGTTGCCACACGCCGCACTGCAGTCCCGCGCAATCGGCCGCGGTGACGGTGATTCCGGGTGTGGTCTTCTCCGGATCGCTGGACGGACATCTGCGCGCCTATTCCGCCAAGGATGGAAAAATTCTTTGGGATTTCGATACAGCCCGCGATTTTGAAACCGTCAACGGCGTGCCTGCCAGAGGTGGCGCACTCGACGGCCCGGGACCCGCGGTCGCCGGAGGCATCCTGGTGGTGAATTCCGGTTATGGCTTCTTCAATGGCATGCCAGGCAACGTCCTGCTAGCCTTCGGCATTGAATAACGTCACGCGAAAAAAAACGCCCGGGCAACCTTGCAGCCCGGGCGCGCGACCGGAGAGGAAACTTCTTTTTTACTCAATGAATTGATCTCATAGTAAGGTCGGCTCTCGCGCGAGGGAATGAAGCCAGGGGCCCAGTACGTTCAAGTACACCGAAACGACTTTCGCAACTCGCTCGTTCCAGCAACCTTGCGAGTGCGCGCCTATTCCAAATCACAAAAGGCAGATTTGGACTTCGCCAGTCATTTCAGGACTTCTCCCAACGGCTCGAACCGCCTATTTCATGTGCAGCCGACCACCGCGACGGGCTCCGGGTCGGCCTACTTGAAGGTTGGGTCCAACCTGACGGCTGCCGTGCCTAGCAACATGCCTACATCGATGCCCGAGGCTGATATGGTTTGTGGAGCGGTCGTGTTGGTCACCACTAACAAGCCTGGGCCGGGCGGCAGCGCCAGCATGATCGAAGGCGGTATCGTGAATTGCCCAGCGCTCGATGGAGCGTGGCAGTAAAACCTGATGGTCCCGTACTGGTCCCCTACCGCGCCTTCTATCTGGACATCGCCATTGGTAAACCCGCCGCTCCAGGTCACTGTCGCGTCTTCCGTCCGGTCGATGGTTCCGAGCGATTTCGCATTTGTCAGAGCCAGAGGCGATTGCAAGTTGATCGAGGCGGTGAAGCTTCCAATGTCTGCGCCCGCCCCCGTGAAGCTATAAGTCCCGGTAGGCGCGCCGCCCGAACTAGAGATCTGCGATTGGTAGAAGCCCGGCCCCTGCTCCCCTAGCTGCATTTGTCCGGTTGGACCCGCCAACTGAATTGTGCCTGCGTCCAATGCCGACAATTGGTTGAACAGCGACCCCTGCTCAGGCGGAACAACGGTGCAGCTCCCTTGTGATGCGTATTCGTATCCTGTACCAAAATCCGCGCTAGACAGAGACCCTACTAAGGCGATAGCTGAGCTGTTGGTTCCACCGCTTTCCGTCGTCTGATTAATGCCGACGACTAGAATATTGGCCTTGCCGCCGGATTTGTTGGCTGCCGCTGCAATCTGAGTCCCGTTCAGCCCAGTTGCGGGATCGGAACAGGCCCCTCCGTTCGCAGTTACCGGAATAGTCACGGCGTTGCTCACAACCGAACCAGTCTGAACCACCACCGAAACGAAGCATCCGGGCGAAACATTGGTCGGGACCATAACATCGAACTGATCCAGGCCGGGATATTGAGATCGGCCGCGGTAAGAAATAGTGCCGGAAATGCCTCCGATGAAAATCTGCGTCGGAACACTCGTGAGATTGTCTTGCGTTTGCGGGTAAGTGCGATCGTCGTTGGCGGAATCGGCGCCGATCCCCGATCCCCAAAGGATTATAGTCTGGCCCGGCATGGCCGAGTTTGTAAGTCCGAATGAGTTGCCATTAGAATCGGTGGCGACGCCTGCCCCATTCCCGGTTCCATACAAAGTATCCAGTCCAACCGCGCTAGCCACTACATGAATCGGCGCCGGCGTACTCGTTTGCCCGTTGTAAGTCACGGTGAGGTTTCCATTCCCCACCGGAGTGGTGGACGGCAAAACCGCGGCGAGCTGATTCGCCGACGTGTAGTATAGCGCCGGCGTAGTCGTGTCTCCATTGACCGTTACCGAGACCGAGGTTTGGTTCAATGTCGTCGGTAGACCGGGCGCCGCGCTGGATTGCAACACCGGCGGCGCATCGTTGCTCAGCCCAGTGCCGACAATCACGAACAGGCTCCCTGGAGCAACGCCGTAGTTAGGCGCCCCTGGCAGCAGGTAACTATAGTTGTTCTGCAGTTGTGTGATCGTAGGCCCACTCGCCGCCGCGGGACTCAGTGCAGCCGGACGGGTTGCGATGAACGTCGTGTACTGGAGCGACAGGGAGCCTCGCTCGTTCGCTGTCACCATCAGCTTGGCATAATGCCCGCCGTTGGTGTGTACTCCAAAAACATCTCCGGCGACCAACTTACTGGTTGGAATCGGCGCGGAGCCATACTGAACAGCCAGCGCCTTCCTGGCGCGGATGGATTTAAAAACGCGCGATCCATATTTCCCCACATTGTAGAGCCCAGCGCGGCCCTGCGGCGCCAGCGTCAGCCCGTTCCACAGAATGTCGCCTCCACCGGCGGAAGCGACGCCGGTATCGAGATTCAAGAAACTGCCTGGGGCGACTGTCGCAGTGCCGGATTGGTCCGCCGTCGCAGCATTAGGCAGAGCAACCGCCAGAAGCGCAATGACACTACACCAGGAAATCACCCGCAAGTGCATTCGTAACCTTCTTATTTGAAAGGATGGAGTCCGGATTGTACATGAGCCCCCCGGGACAGTCAACATAATTCTTTGCGAAACTATTAACCAAAGGCCGCGGTCAGTTACAAGCAATCTCTCATTTCATGCACCAGTACTGAACGCCAGACACGCGATCAGTATCCAGGTATTTGGAAATGTCTCATGACCGTCTTTCTATCTTCATCCGACTCTGGCAGAATTAGTTCAGACTAAAAACGCATGCTCTCGGAAGGTCGAAAAATCCAACTGCGCATCCTGGCCTTTGTGCTGGCCGGAGGCAAGGGTACCAGGCTGTACCCGCTCACCAAGGAGCGCGCTAAGCCGGCGGTGCCATTTGGCGGCCGCTATCGCATCATCGATTTTGTCCTCAGCAACCTCATCAACTCGGGCATCTATTCGATTTACGTCCTGGTCCAATTCAAGAGCCAGTCGCTCTTAGAACACATCCGCGAGGGTTGGGAAGCCCACGGGCTGCTGCGCAATCACTTCATCACCCCGGTGCCGGCGCAAATGCGATCGCTCGGCGAAGACTGGTATCGCGGGACCGCCGACGCGATCTATCAAAACATGAACCTGATCGAGCAAGGCGAGCCGCACATGGTGGCCATCTTCGGCGCCGATCACATTTACCGCATGAACATCCGCGAGATGATCGAGTTTCACGTCGAGCGTGGCGCGCAAGTCACCGTTTCAGCCATCCCAGTGGAAAAGGAGCAGGCCGCCGAATTCGGAGTGATCGAAACCAAGGACGATGGCACCATCATCGGTTTCCACGAGAAAAGATCCGACGCACCCACTATGCCGGGCGACCCGAATCGGGTCTACGCGTCCATGGGCAACTACCTTTTCTCCACCAAATTGCTGCTGGACGAACTGCGAGTGGACGGCGAGAATCCCAACAGCTCTCACGACTTTGGCCGCGATATTCTCCCGGGCTTGATCGGCCGCGCCGACATGTACGCCTACGATTTTCAAACCAATCGCGTCCCCGGCGATCCGCCCGGCGCCCCTGTGTATTGGCGCGATGTCGGAACCATCGACGCCTTCTTCGACGCCAACATGGACCTGCGCTCCGTTTCGCCGGAGCTGAATCTTTACAACCGCCAGTGGCCCCTGCGCACCGCCGGCTACTTTGACGCGCCCGCCAAGTTCATCTTCGACGCCGATGGGCGCCGCGGCCAGGCGCTCGACTCCATCGTCTCCGGCGGGACCATTCTCTCCGGCGGGCTGGTGCGAACCTCCGTGATCGGCCGTGGCGTCCGCGTGCACTCCCACGCCTACGTCGAGGACTCCATCATCTTCGACAATTGCGACATCGGACGGCGCGCCCGCATCCGCCGCGCCATCCTCGACAAGAACGTCCAAGTACCGCCCGATGCCACCATCGGCTACGATCTGGAGCGCGACCGCCGCCTGCACCACGTCACCGAGAGCGGCATCGTGGTGGTGGAGGGGCATCGTTCCCCGGTTGACATTGCCACCATGAATCTCTGAGCGCCCAGGATTTCCGAGGGCCCGGTATTTTTTCCAGTCGATTCCGTAGGTTATTCAAATTAAACCGCTAACCGGCCGCGCGAACGGCAACTCGGCCCGCCTCCACGATTAACAGGGCGATTTTCATGTAACGGGTTACCTGGGCTGAGTGTCGAACAACTGAGATGAATCCTACAGCAGTATCCGCACCTGACGAAGAAACGATCATTCTAAACGGAATTTCGGGGCCGGAGATTCGCTCGCAATTGGAGCGAATCCTCCGCAGCCGCGCCTTCATTCAGTCCCATCGGATTCGCCGCTTTCTGCAATTCATCGTGGAGGAAAGCCTGCTCGGGCAGCCGCATCGGCTCAAAGAATATCTGATTGGGCTCGAAGTTTTCGACCGCCGTGACGCTTTTGACCCGCGTGTCGACTCCATTGTCCGCGTGGAGGCACGCCGGCTGCGCCACAAACTTGAGGAATACTATCGCTCCGAAGGACGTGAGGACCTAGTTCGAATCACGCTCCGCAAAGGCAGCTATGTGCCGATTTTCGAGCCGCGAGCCAGCGCCCCCAGCCTGGGTGTGCTGGAGCAGCGTCGCGCTATTGCCATCGCTCCGCTCGCGATCGTCAACGCCCACTCCGACGCCGAACCACTGGCTGAAGAGATTCGCCGCCGTCTGGCGCACGTTCTGATTCGGGAAGGCTGTTTTCAAGTGACCTCAAAATCTCCTGAAGCCAGTCCAACCAACGGCGCCGCGAATGGCGGAGCCAACGGAGGCAACGGCCATGCCACCGCCAACCGGCCGGATTTCGTCGTGGAAGGCAGCATCGAGTTCCGCCAGGACGATTTTCACCTGATCCTGCAGTTGGCGCGCTCCGCGGACCGGTCCTACATCTGGTCGGGCGCGGTAGACGCACAGGCCGCCGATCTCGGCCCCATCGAACAACTGGCCCGATCCCTGGTAGCGGACTTGATGACGCCCTCCAGCGACATCGCCATGCGGCGCCATTCCGCGCAAAAAGAAAGCCTCGATTTCTACCTGGAAGGCCGTTATTACTGGAAGCTCGCGACTCCGGACAACATCCGCCAAAGCGTCAATTTATTCTCCAAAGCCGTCGAGTCCGACCAAAACTACGCCGCCGCGTGGGCGGCTTTAGCCGAAGCGCTGCTGGTCAGTTCCATGTTCGGGTTGTTTCCTCCGGCCACCACCGGACCCCGCATGAAGGACGCCGCTACCAAGGCCACGGCGCTCGATCCCTCGCTTCCGGAAGCTCACGTCGCGCTGGGTTCCATTCTGTCCATCGTCGATTGGGATTGGGCCGCCGGAGAACAGGAACTCGAAAAAGCCATTCAACTCGATCATCACGATCCCATCGGCCACATTGCTTACGGCATCCAACTGGCTTGCCGCGGTCAGCTTGATATGGCTCTTGCTGAAGTGGAGCGGGCCTTGGAGCTCGATCCTGCTTCTCTATTTCCGAACTTCGTTCTGGGCTGGCTGCATGGCGTCTCGCGGCGCTTTGACGAGGCCATCGCCCAACACGGCTTGGTGGCGCGCCTGGCGCCGGATTATGGTTTGCCGCAACTCGGCCTCGGTCTGGCGTATGCCGGCAAAGGTCAGTTCACCGACGCCATCGCGCATTTCACCAACGCCTCTCAGATGAAGTGCCGCAGCCTGCTGCACGGCCAGATGGGCTATTGCTACGCCCGGGCTGGACGCACCGATGAGGCCCAGCGCGAATTAGCCAGTCTCGGCATGCGCTCGGAGGAGAACTACGTTTCGCCGGTAAGCTTCGCCTCCATCTATGCCGGGCTAAACGATAAAGAGAAAACACTGGAGGCTTTGGAACAGGCCGTCGCGCTCCACGACACCTCGCTGCCATTGCAACTGCTTGGAAGCGAGTTCGACTCAGTGCGTAGCGATCCGCGATTCCTGGCGTTGCGCCAAAAAATCGGATTGACCCAGCCGTCAAATTTGTAACGCCTCCGACCAAGTGAGTAGCAGCCTCCTGCCAAAGGAGGATAGCGGCCCAGGGAACCTGCCTCTTACGATGTTAAACGAAGGTCTTGAACATCACTTGCGAGGAATTTAACAAATGACCCTGTCGTCAAAAGTTCTTCTTCAGCTCGCCTTGTCCGGGGTTACTGCCGGTCTCCTGATAGGCTCGAGCGATAGCGATCCCGCCATCGGCACTTGGAAGCTCAATGTCGCCCAATCGAAATCGAGCACCGGCTCCTTGCCCAAGAGCGCAACCAGGACGGTCGAGCCGCAGGGCAATGGCGTCAGCATTAGCTACGAATTTGTCGAACCGGATGGAAGCATCGACAAGTACAGTTACGTGGCTAGTTTCGACGATCACGATGCCCCCATATCCGGAACAGGAGAGGCGAATTGGAGACAAAACCGCATTGATGGCGCTGAGAGCATCGCGGTGCGACGTGAGGGCGCCAATGCCTTTGCAGAAGCGCTGAAGAAATCCGGAGGTGTCGTCATGACCACCAGAACGGTTGTGTCCAAGAGGGGGACCGTGACCACGATTACCGCCAACGGAGCGGACGCGCAGGGCCAGCCCACCAAGGATGTGCTGGTCTGGGATAAGCAATAATCCGGCAGTTGCATGCAGCCGGTTCAGCAGCAGCTGAGGGTCGGTGCGGTCGCTCGCCGTCTCGGGGTTTCCGCGGCCATGATTCGATCCTGGGAAGTACTCGGGCTCACCACGCCAGCGCGCAGCCAAGCCAGGTACCGGCTTTACACCGAGGAGGATGTGCGAATCCTGCGGCGGGCCACGCACCTGCGTAAGGCGAAAAGATTGAATACTCCCGCCATCCTGATGCAATTAAATCAGGAAGGGATGTTGAAGGATGGAGCCGCCACGGGACCCCCCAAGGAGCCGTCACTAGGCCCTGTTCTTCGCCGGCTGCGATTGCAGCGCGGAATTTCCCTATTTACAGTCGCCCAGGCCATCGGTGTCTCCAAGGGTTTTCTCAGCAACCTGGAGCGCTCGCGCTGCCGTGCTTCAGCCAAAGTGCTGGGCGATTTGGCGCGCTATTATCGCGTCGCCGGTTTCAGCATGGCCGAAGCGCTGCACTGCACGGGACCTCTGCTGACGGCGCGCGATCGCAAAACTCTCCGCGGCATGCCGGGCGTTGACGTCCAGTTGTTGGCATCTGGCACCATCGCCATCGAGCCGCAGCTATTTCATATCGATCCCGGAGCAGGCATCGGCCAGGCCTACGGTCACCAAGGCGAGGAGTTCATCTTCATAATTCGAGGGTGCTTGGAGATTGAAATCGACGGCCGAAAATTTCAGCTTCAGGCCGGGGACTCTTTCTCCATCAACAGCAATACGCCGCATCGCTGGCGCAACCCGGGCCCAATCAAAACCGTTGCGCTTTGGATCGCCACTAAATTCTGAATCCCGGCCTAGCGGATGCGCGGCAAAAGCCCTAGTTTTTCCGACATTCGGACCAGATCGGCCAGCGACGTGGCCTCCATCTTTTTCATCACGTGCGCGCGGTGCGTCTTTACCGTCAGTTCGCTGGTGCCCAATTCAGCGGCGATCTGCTTGTTGAGGAATCCGGAGACAACCAATTCCAGAACCTCTTTCTCGCGCTGCGTGAGCGAATCGTAGTGCGCGCGGAGATCCGTCAGCCGGGCGCGTTCCTGCAATGCGTCGCGATCCTTGGCAATCGCATCCTGAATTGCGTCCAGTAATTCTTGACCCCGGAATGGCTTGGTAAGGAACTCGACCGCCCCCTCCTTCATCGCGCGAACAGTGATAGGGACGTCGGCGTGGCCGCTGATGAAAATGATCGGGATGTGAACGTCGGCCTTCGCCAAGGCGCGCTGGAATTCCAGCCCGCTCATATCCGGCAGCCGGAGATCCAGCACCAGGCAGGCCGGCCCCTCGGGGCGTTTGTCGATCAGGAATTCGCGCGCCGACCCGAATGTTTCAACTCGCAGACCCACCGAGGTAATTAACTTTCTGAGAGCCTCCCGGACCGAGGAATCATCGTCGATTACAAATACGACCGGCGCCGCGTTCGTCATCAAGCGCCGTCACGGTCGATGGGAAGAGTGAATTGAAGTGTCACGCCCCAATCGTCGTTGACACTCTCCCACAAGCGTCCGCCGTGGACTTCGACAATCGACCGGCTGATGGATAAGCCCATGCCCATGCCGTTGGGCTTAGAGGTGTAAAAAGTATCGAACATTCGCTTTTCGTCCATGGGATCGATGCCCGTCCCGGAATCCCGTACTGCAACCAGCACTCCGTCCGGCTCACGGTTCTCGGACCGTATCAGCAGCAGCCGCGGCCGGTCCGTAACCCCGGTCATGGCTTCGATGCCATTGAGCACAAGGTTCACCATCACTTGTTGCAATTGCACGTGGTCGCCGGTCACGAGCGGCAGATCGGGTGCCAGTTCGGTTCGCATTGCGACATCGTTCCTGGACGCCTCCACCTGCATTAAAGCAACTACGTCGCCCACCAGTTCGTTCAACCGGACCTTCTCGCTTTCAGGCGGAGCTTTGGTGAACATGGCCCGAATATGCCGGATCACTTCACTCGCCCGGGTGGCTTCTCGAGCCGTGCAATCGGCGGCCGCGAGCGCTTCCGGTACATTGGGTGGCTGGTTGCGAAGCCACATGACGCAGGCATCGGCATTGGTCGCGACAGCCGCCAGCGGTTGATTCACTTCGTGCGAGATAGACGCTGCCAGGGTGCTCATGACGCTCATGCGCGTCGCTCGAGCCAGATCGGCTTGCGCGCTGTGATACGCGTCTTCGGCGCGTTTGCGTTCGGCCATCTCGGCCTTAAGCCTTGCATTGGTCCGCTGGAGTTCTCGGGTTCGCTCCTCGATGCGCGTTTGCAGCTCAATCTCAGCCCGTCTTCTCCAGGAACTGATCCAGCTGGCGGCGATCGAGAATGCCGCACATTCGATGAACAAAGGCACTCCCGCTGGATCCAAGCGCCAGGTATAAGGGGGAGGCAGAAAAATGTAATAGATGGCTAGAGTGCTAAGCCCCACCGCAAGCCATCCCGACCACTTTCCGCCCACCCAGGCGCTCGCCGCCACTGCCGCGTAGAACAGGAAATAATCACTGGCCGGTGGAATCGCACGCAGCGGAAACGTCAGGCCCAAGGCCACCGACACCAGCAGCACGGCTACGCCCACCGAACGGAGCGGGGATGGTCTCCTCAGGACTTTGCCTTCCGGGTCTTGCATGAATTTCTGTTGCACCTTCGAAGGGGCTTTTCTTGAGGTTATCCGATTCGCCCGCCATGCGGCGAGCCGATGTCGTGCTGCGCGAGCCGCACCAGCGCGCGGCATCATCCTCGCGGAAAAATCCCAAACAGCGGGATCTCATGCCGTAAAAGCTCGAAACGTGTCCAATTGCCGATGGAAAGGAATTTCCCGTAGCCGCTGCCGGATGGCTGGTGGAGACAGACTGAGGTCCACCGTTACAGAACTGAACAAGTGGTTCTTGCGGCCAGGGCGAAAAAGCGAGGTTGGAAGGCGGGGGCATGAGTCGTGGTTCGAATCCATGCCGGAGCCATTGATAAGCAGTGATACCTATTGCTCGATATTGCTAAGATAATTATGTGGGCAATATTGAATTTGCCTGGGATCGCCGCAAAGCGCGATCAAACCTGATAAGGCACGGCGTCTCGTTCGAGGAAGCACAGACTGTTTTCCTGGACGAGAACGCGCGCTTGATCGACGATCCGGATCACTCGGGGGACGAAGAGCGCTCCGTGCTCCTAGGCTACAGCTTTCAGGCACGCTGCCTGATCGTCAGCCATTGCTACCGAGAATCCGATTCTGTGATTCGGTTGATCTCCGCCCGACGCGCGACAGCACAGGAAGAGAAAGTGTATTGGAGTCTCAAATGAGAAAAGAATACGATTTTTCGAAGTCCCGAAAGAATCCGTACGCCAAGCAGCTCAAGAGTCAGATCACCATTCGCCTTGATACGACCGCAGTCGGTTACTTCAAGGAAATGGCGGCCGAGCTGGGAATACCCTATCAAAACCTCATCAACCTGTTCTTGAGAGAGTGCGCTATGCAGAAACGGCGCCCTGTCATTCAATGGCCCCAGGAGGATCCCAAAGGTCAGGCCGGCGGCTGAGAGAGGAACGGTGAATTGCCACCACTAATTCCTTGAACGTCAATGCGCGGGCTTGGTTACGGCGAGAAACAGGAATCCGGCGCTGGCCGGCTGGTATGTCGGTACTGTGGTCATGAAACAGCTCTGACTCAGGACTGGATTGACGGGCTTCGGGCCCTTGCTCTAGAAATGGGTTGCGAAGATGCCGAACTCCTCGCGCGTTTCCTGCACCGTCATGTAGGTCTGCTCCGGCAGGGGCAAGCGAAAGTTTTTCATGGCCTCTCAGTATGCCACGAACCAATGGCAGTGCTTGTGGCATGCGGGATCGGGAGGCTCTCGAATCCGCCTCGGATGGACCGCGGCATTTCTGAAACCCAGAGCCCGCACGGCCCAACCTGTTAAAATCATGTCAGCATTGTGCAAATTGGCCGGTACCGAATTTTGGATGAGCTCGGACGGGGTGCGACAGGCGTCGTTTACCGGGCCCAAGATCCCGCTATCGGCCGGATCATTGCTATAAAAACCATTCGGCTCGCCGATATCACCGACGAGGGCGAGCGCGAACGTCTGCGCGAACGCCTGTTTCGCGAAGCCAAAGCCGCCGGCGTCCTCTCTCACCCCAACATCGTAACCATCTATGATATTGCGGAAGAAAACGGCCTGGCCTACATCTTCATGGAGTGTGTGGATGGCCCGTCGCTCGAGAAGGTGCTCAACGGCCAGCAGGCGCTCGATCCGCAAACCATTTTCTCGCTCCTGCGCCAAACCGCCACCGCGCTCGACTACGCGCACAAGAAGGGCATCGTTCATCGCGACATCAAGCCCGCCAATATTTTGATTCACGAGGGCGCTACCGCCAAGATCGCCGATTTCGGCGTGGCCAAAATTCTCTCCCAGCAAATGACCCACGCCGGCGTCATGATGGGCACGCCCAACTATATGTCGCCGGAGCAGGTGCAAGGGCACGCCGTGGATGGCCGCGCCGACCAGTTTTCGCTGGCCGTGGTGGCCTACGAGGTCCTGACCGGCGAGAAGCCCTTCGTAGCGGACCAATTGCCCGCTCTGTTATTTCGCATCGTGCGCGAAGACCCGGTGCCGCCGCAGCGAATCAACCCCACGCTCGCTCCGCAAGTGGAAGTGGTGCTGCGCAAGGCGCTTTCGAAAAACGCATCCGACCGCTATCCCCATTGCATCGAGTTCGTGGACGCCCTGGCCGCCGCTTGCGCCTTCAATCCCGCTTGGCACGCGCTTCCCCGAGCCGTCGCTCAAAACCTGCCCACCGTGGGAGGTGGCCTCACCGGCGGCGGTAACGCGCTTCCCCGCGCCCCCGAGCCTTCCCGCGCACCCCAACCGGACTTCGTCCCACAAGCTCTGCCGGTTGACTTTCTAGACACCACTCAACGCGAGCGGCGCTCCGGCAGTCCGATTCTCAAGAGCCTGGCCTGGATGTTGGTCGGCATCGGCCTGGTTGGATTGGTTTTGTTCGGCGCGCAAAAATATCTTTTCAATCGCTATAGCGAGCCGCCGCCGCAAGACGCGGCTAACCAAGTCCAACAACCGGATCAGTCGGCCTCCAAGCCCAGCCCCATCGGCGACGCTCCCGCGCCGGCGGCCCAAACTCCGCCTCCGGCCGAGAACCCGCCCCCCGCCGCGACAGCTCCGGAATCAACCCAGCCAGAAACAACGAAGCCGGAAACTTCGGCGGCCGCAGCCTCGACGCCCGAAAAGCCGGCCGCCACTCCGCCCCCCGATCAGGTTCCGCAAGCACCGCCTCCGACTCCCCGCGCGCGCTCCATCCCGGCCCCGGTAATCGCGCCCAAATCGGATGTAGAGCAGCAGGTTCAATTCGTAACCGAACCCCCCAACGCTCAATTGACTGTCGACGGCAACCCCGACCAGAGTTGCAAGACGCCCTGCCTGATCGCGCTTAGTCCGGGCCGCCATTCTCTGAATGTGCGCCTGGACGGCTACCGCCCCTATCCGCGCATCTTCACCGTTCCCGAAGAGCGGGAAATCTTTCTGCAATTGAGCAAGGCCGCCGGTACCTTGAGCATCACCTCCAGCCCGGCGGGCGCCAGCATCGAAATCAACGGCGAGACACAATCCCGTCGCACGCCGGCGGTCTTCAACTATCCTCCTGGAAACTACCGGGTCAAAGTAAGCCGCAACGGAGCTTTCCTGGAGTTCGATGTACAGATTCGCGATGGCGAATTCGTGAACAAGAAAGTAGACTTCTAAAATGAAGCTGAATCGCCGCGGCTTCTTCGCCGCCACCGCCGCAGGTGTGCTGGCCCGCGCTGTCACGGCAGCCGATCTGTCCAAAATGATCGTCCGCTCGCCTCGTCCAGAAGATCTCGAAATGCCGCTCGATGGCTTTCACGAATGGATCACACCGGCCGACCGCTTCTTCGTGCGCTGCCACACCTACCTGCCCGAGCCCGCCCATCTCTCGGACTGGACGCTGAAGTTGGACGGCGTAGTCAACCAGCCCCTCACTCTCACCATGGACGATCTCAAGAAGCTTCCGCGCGTCGAGATGGTCGCGGTGCTCGAATGCGCGGGCAATGGCCGCACCTTCTACCAGCCGCACGTGGCTGGAACTCAGTGGGCCTTCGGCAGCGTGGGCAACGGACGCTGGGCCGGCGTCCGCTTCCGCGACGTGCTGGCCAAGGCCGGTTTGAAAGATTCGGCCAAGGAAATTCTTCTGGACGGTTCCGACACCCCGCTCGGCACCATGCCCAAATTCCAGCGCACCATCACCGTCAAAAAGGCTCTCGATCCGGATACGCTGCTGGTCTACGAGATGAACGGCGCGTCGCTGCCCCACGAACACGGCTTTCCGTTGCGCGTGATGGCTCCGGGTTGGGCCAGCGACTCCTGGGTGAAATGGCTTCGGCACATCGAAGTCCTCGATCACGAATTCGAAGGCTTCTGGATGAAGACCGCCTACCGTCATCCGCCCGGTCACGTCGAACCCGGCGCAACCGTCGATCCGTCTACAATGATCCCGGTCACCGATCTCAACGTCAAGTCAGTCATCGCGACTCCCGGCGATTGGACCAAGCCCGGCCCGGTACGCATCAGCGGCACTGCCTGGTCTAACAGCTCACCGGTGACTCGCGTGGACGTCTCGGTGGATGGCGGCCAAACCTGGAAGCAGGCCAAGCTGGGCAAGGACAGAAGCCAGTACGCCTGGCGTTTGTGGGAATTGGATTGGAAAGCACCCGAAGGCAAGCACACTCTGATGTCGCGCGCCACCAATGCAGCCGGCCAGATGCAGCCGCTGAAAGAAGAATGGAATCCAAGCGGGTATCTGTGGAACGTCGCGCAAGCGGTGGAGGTGCAAGTTGCAAACGAACCTGCGCAACCAGCCGCTGAAGCAGCCCAGACGCCTGCGCATCCTCCCGGCTACGACGCCGCCTGCATGGTCTGCCACGACGAAAGCATGATGCGCCAGCAGCGCCTCACGCCCACCCAGTGGGATCGCGAAGTAAACAAAATGACCGGCTGGGGCGCGAAGATCAAACCCGAGCAGCGTGAAGCCATCCTCAAATACCTGTCGGACAATTTCAAGCAGTAGCCAAAAAAGAGAGGGGCGCGCCGAAGCGCACCCCTCGCACAAAAGGAGGACTGTAGCGTTAGCTCTTCAGAAGTGACAGGATCACTTGCGGAGCGGAGTTGGCTTGCGCCAGGGCCGCCACGCCGGCCTGCATCAGTATTTGAGCTTTGGTCAGGTTGGCCGCTTCGGTCGCCAAGTTGGCGTCGCGAATGCCGGATTCGGCCGCGGCTTCGTTGGTTAACTGCGAGTTCGCCAGGTTGATGGCGTAATTGAAGTTGTTCTCACCTTTACCGACGGCGGCTTGGGCGGTGCCCAGCGTGGTGACGGCATTAGCGAGCGCGCTGACCGCGGTCTGCGCGCCAGCGGCGGTGGAGATATCCAGAGACGACCCGCCCGTGCCGGAGGACGCGACGGTTGTACCTTGGAGGCTAGTTCCGCCGCCTACACCGTTGCCGGCGTGAGCAGCATCTGCCCCGATGGTGACCTGGAAGGCGGCGTTCGAGCCCGTCCCGAGGAGTTCTATGTTACTAGGATCAGCACCGCTGGATACAGCGAAAACACCAGCCAAAGGCCCGCCGGCCGTGCTAAGCGCTGCATTGATGGCTGTCACGGCGCCAGCCTGGGTTGTGACGTCAGCGAGAGACACGTTGGCGCTGGTGATGGTTCCACTCGAATTCGCGGCCGAGATGTTCAGGGTTTGCGCATCTCCCAGAACCATATCGCCTTGCCAAGCGAGTCCGACGTTTTGAAGGCCGGCTGAGTAGACCGGGGTAGCGGCGGCGGCAGTACCGAGGATGTTTTCGGCTGCTCCTGTGCCGGTCGCCGTGCCGGAAACCGAGAACGCACCGTTGGCGGAAGTGAACTCGATCCCCGTTCCAGCCGAGTCCAATTGCGCCGTGATGCCTTGTTGTGCGAAGGCGGCGTTAGCGGCTCCAGCTTGGTCGGCGGTCTGCGCGATCCCGGCGTTGATATCAGTCACTACCTGGCTCAGCGATGTGGCAGTGCCAAGGTTTTGGACTGCAACCGATAGTCCGGCAGCGTACGAATTGGTGGCGTCGCCGGGACCGGAGAACTTCAGGTCCATCACGCCGGCGCTCAAGCTGCCCGCGTTGGTGATACCAGCCAGCGAAGCCGGGTCGTTCGGAGGGGTCGTATAAGCCGTCAAGCCGAGCGACTGGGTGTCTACGGCGGACCCGCCCAAATTGACCGAAACCGATCCGTTGGTCAAAGCGGTCGCGTCGGTGGTGCTATGAGACCCCGTGCCGTCCATGCCGCCGCCGATGAACACTGACAGGCTAGTGGCGAATTGACCGCCCTGATTCATACCGATGTTGGTTGCCTGGCGGTTGATTTCACTCAGCACGCTCGAAAATTCGCTCTGCAGTTGGCCGCGGTCGCCGGTAAAGGTCCCCGAAGCAGACTCGGTAGCCAGTGTGCGTGCGCGATCAAGCAGCTGAGAAATGTTGCTCATGCCGCCATCGATGGTCTGCAAGGTGGCCAGACCGTTGTTGGCGTTCTGAACGCCCTGGGTCAACACGGCTTCGTCGGAACGGAGCCCGTTGGCGACGGCCAAGCCGGCCGCGTCGTCACCGCTGTTGACAATGCGAAGTCCGGAAGTGACTTCGTTAATCGTTTGACTTTGAAAATTGCTGTTGACGCGCAGATAATTCTGGGCTTGCAACGAAGCAATGTTGGTATTGATACTAAAAGACACAGTTTTCTCTCCTTAGAATGTTGAGAACCCGGGACGCGTGATTCTTCACGGCCCGGAGCGCTTTGCGCCCTCGAGAGGACCGACCTTCGCCCGCGGACCTTATTGCCGCGCCTGCTTTTCGCCGGCGCCCTAGGCTTCTCGGTGCGTTGGTCGCTTGCCTCTCTCAGCTCTCAATGTGCTTATCGGTTCGAAGGGAAATTCTTGAGTTGTTGCGGGAAAATTCTTGCAGCGCCTTGCCTAGTTCCCCGGAAGCCGGCCCGAGCGCCGCGTACGTGTTCTGGTCCCGGGTGATCTTCAACTCCTTGCGCAACACGATGGTCTCGCGCGGCGCCCGGATGCCGATCTTGGCGCCTTGTGGCGTCAGTTCCAGCAATTCGATCTCGATATCGTCGCCAATGAGCAACGATTCTCCCGCGCGGCGCCGCAGCACTAACATGCGCCCTCGCAAACTGGAGCCACGCCCAGCGGCTGGACTGGATGCTGGTGCGAATACCGCCGATCGATGCGAATAGCTTGCAGCGCACGCCGTGTCCGGACGTTGACCACCACCGGCGCCATTAAATTGGCGGTAGCCGAAAACCCGTCGTGCAGTGAGACCAGCGCCAGTGCCAGCTTTCCATCTTCAGGCTGCAGCTCGCCTTTGAGCGGCAGTTCCAGCACGGCCCGATCCTCCGCCGAAACCGCCAAGCGATAATCCGGCTCCACGGACGAAACCGGAAGAGCAAGAAAACAAAGCGGAGCCTGCGTCAGGCTTTGCAAGAAAACCAAGGGGCTGTACTCGGCGATTTCGATAAAGACGAAGCGCTTTTCTTCTTCAAAGGCGGGGAGCCCGTGAGGAAAATCGAAGACCGATTCGTCCTCATAGGACATTGTTCCGAAATATTTGGTTTCGACTAGAGGCATGCCGATGGTTTATACAGCAAGCGGCCTGCCGACGCGTTTCAGGTGGCGGGAGGGGTGGCAGGAGGAGTGGTAGGCGGCTCGCCGGCACGCTCCACCACCAACGTGAGATGGGCCACCATTGCGGCCAGCGCCCCCACCGCGGCCAGGATTGGGGCTGCAATGACGCCGACCGCCGCCACCGTCAGCGGGATTTCTAGAAAGGTCTGGCCTTTTTCGTCCTTCAAGATTATGCGCCGGACGTTGCCTTCATGGACCAGACCCTTGATCTTGTCCACCAAGTCTTTGCCGTGCACTTTGAATTCTTCGTAGAATTTGTTCTCCATTATCCCCCCACAGTTTTGTGCGCCGAACGATACAGTCCTTTTTCGGCGATGTAAGCGGCCACTTCTTGCGGCAACTCAGCTGGAGTCTGGCCCATCGCTAGACGCCGTCGAATGTCTGAAGATGAAATGGGCAGCGCCACGGTATCGAGACGGTGCACGCGCGCGCCCTCTGGTGCGGTGTAGTCGTGGCCGGGCCGCGTCACCACAATAAATTCGGTCAAGCCGATCAAGTCCTGCCAGCGGTGCCAGCTGGTAATCTCGGCGAAAGCGTCGGCGCCGATGATGAAGAACGGCTGCTCGCCCATGGCGCGAACTTTCTCCACCGTCTCGATGGAGTAGCTTTTTTGCGCGCCCGCTTCCAGACGCGCGGGCCGGAAGCGCGGGTCGGCCTGACAAGCCAGCTCCACCATGCGATAGCGGTCCTCGTAGCCAGTCGCCATCTGATCGGGTTTGTGGGGCGGATGCGCGGCCGGGATGAACCAAACCTGGTCGAGATGAAACTGATCGGCGGCCTCGCGCGCCACGGTGATGTGAGCCTTGTGAACCGGATCGAAGGTTCCGCCAAACAGTGCCAGCCGCATCGATAGGCGTGCGGGCTAAGCCTTCACCGGCTTAGGCGAAGCCTTCCAATTCTTCTCGTCCCAGAACAACACGCGGCCTTCGCGGAAGCTCTCCACCGCCAGGTTGATCACGGCCTGGGCGCGCGCGCCGGTCTCGACGTCCAGGTGCGGTTTCTGGCGGGAGCGGACGCAGCTCAAGAAATTCTCGATGTGCGCCGTCATCATATCGGTCTGGTCGACTGGAATTTTGATCGGCTCGCCGCCGAACTTGGCCGCGTATTCAGCCTTGAGCGGAACCTTCTCGCGAGTTTTCGGATCGCGCACCAGCTCCGGAATCACGGTGATGTAGTCGGCGCGGCTCTCGAACTCGCCGTTTTCCACCATGATGATGGTGCCCTCATGACCGCGGATCAGCCCGGGAATGTGGTGTGAATTCGCCATGGAAGAGCTGAGCACCAGCGAATGTCCGGCCGCATAGTCTGCCACCAGCATGAAGGTGTCCGGAACTTCGCGCTCGTCCTTGAAAACCCAATTGCCGCCGGTGCCGACCACGCGCGAGGGGAATTGCGCCTCGCCCCAGCAGATATTGAGCGGCGCGACCACGTGGTAGAAGAGGTCGGTTGCGGTACCGCCCGAGTAATCCCAATATTTGCGGAAGCGGAAGAAGCGGTCGGCATCCCAGGGCCGCTTGGGCGCGGGACCGAGCCAGGCCTTCCAGTCGATGTAGTCGTCGCCCTTGCCGTCCGGACCTGCGTCCGGATCGATCGTCCAATTCCATTCGCCTTCGATGGAGTTGCGATGGTAGGAACCCTGGCTCATGATCATCTGCCCGATCATGCCGTCGGCGATGGCCTTCTTGCGCCTTCCACCATTGATCGCCGGAGGTGGTC
The DNA here is from genome assembly GCA_963761935.1 of Terriglobia bacterium. Classification (GTDB taxonomy): domain Bacteria; phylum Acidobacteriota; class Terriglobia; order Bryobacterales; family Bryobacteraceae; genus Palsa-89. The sequence goes on from CAVXJU010000075.1 coordinate 65,243, forward strand.
TGAGAGCCAACTTGCAGCACGCGCTTGGTTTCCTTGACGGTGTTGACCAGTTGCCGGGTTTCCTCGTTGGTGTGGCACATCGGCTTTTCAAGATAGACGTCCTTGCCGTGGTCCATGGCGTCGAGCGCGATCTTGGCGTGCCAGTGGTCGGGCGTGGCGATGATGACGGCGTCCACGTCGCTGCGCTCCAGCACCTCGCGGTAATCGAGATAGCCTTTGCAGTCGTGTTTTTCGGCCGCCGCGCGTTTGCGCTTTTCGTAGACATCGCAGACCGCGACGATCTGGCAGGCGTTGTGGGCGTCGCCGTAGTTATGGAAAGATTTGGCGTCGTCGCTGCCGCGGCCGCCCACGCCGATGACGCCCAGGTTGATGCGGTCGTTGGAGCCGATGACGCGGTTGCTCATTTTGGCGCCGCGTCCAGCCAGGGCCGCACCGGCCATGCTGAGGGAAATTCCTGCCGCACCGGCGGTTTTCAGAAAATCTCGGCGATTCGCCATGCTTGCCTCCCGAGAGGGATCTGTTCCGGATTCAGTATCTCATAGCGGGCGCCGGGGTGTGGCAAAACAAGTTAGTTCTGGTCGCCCTTTTGCCCTTGCTTGGGTGCTGACGCCTGCAGGGATTGGAGCTCGTTACCACGCGATCTAGCTTGGTCATTACGCTCGTAACTCGCGCCTAACGGGTTCCAATGGCCGGACCCGGATCTTCACCTCCACGTGAGAGCCGAGACGGTTCAAAATCGACATCAGCCGGTCAGCGGTGAACCGGGCGAGGTCGGCATTGCGTATGCGGGAAAAGTCGGCCGCCGCGAAGCCGGTTCGCGCGTGCGCAGCGCGGAGGGTTAGGCGCTGCCGGTCTAACGCCTTGACGATCTCCGCTGCCAGAAGGGCTTTTAGCTGCTCGAGGTCCGCGTTCTCGCGGCCTAGGTCACGGAACACGTTGCCGCTGCCGCGCAGCAGCTCCATTTTTTCATTTTTCATCACAGGTGTTCTTCTGGGCTCAGCCACGCTTCTGTTATGTTGTCATTTCTGACAACGGCCTGTCACTCGAGGGCGAAAGGTTGGGAATAGTTGTCCATAGCACGATGAGCCGGCCATGGATGCCTCCCGGTCGGGATACTGCCGGCTTCAGTAGCGCATCAGAGGCTGGCGGGCGTCGGGTAGGAGCGAGTCGGTCGCCACACCAGGAGCATCTAGCGCGGGGGGGGTGGAGATTCGAATTGAAAATCTGAAAAACGAAGCCAGCTAGGGCGTGCATTTTCAACAAAACGTCTGCCGCAGGTGACCGGCCGGGCGGTGTCATCTATTGATGCAAGTTAGGGCGATAATATAGTTGACAAAATGGCCGATCAGTCGCATAATGAATCATGGCCAGCGAACCAAAGACACTTCAGGAAGCCATCCTATACTTCGCCAATCCAGCCAACTGCCGTGAATATCTGGTGGCGCGGCGCTGGCCGACTGGCGTTGTCTGTCCGCGTTGCGGGAGCAAACATGTTCTGTTCCTGGAGAAGTACAATCGCTGGCACTGCCGAGCGAAGCACGAGGCCCCGCAGTTCACGCTAAAGACCGGGACGGTCATGGAGGATTCTCCTATCGGTCTAGACAAGTGGCTCACCGCCATGTGGCAGATTGTGAACTGTAAAAACGGAATTAGATCTTACGAAGTTCACCGCGCAATCGGGATCACACAAAAGTCTGCGTGGTTCTTGGGTCATCGCATCCGCCTAGCTCTTGGCATGGGCCGCACCGGCAAGCTATCTGGCGAGGTCGAAGCGGATGAGACTTTCATCGGCGGCAAAGCTCGGAACATGCATGGTGGAAAACGGGCGCGTAAAATTACCGGCACTGGCGGCAAGGACAAGACGGCAGTAATGGGCATTCTGGAACGCGGCGGGAAGATTCGCACGATCGTTGTTCCTGATCGTAAGAAGAAAGCACTTCAGGCTGAAGTCCACAAGCACGTTGAGGCCGGTTCCGCGCTGTACACAGACGCACTGAAATCATACGAAGGCCTGAACGAATTTGAGTACGAAGTGATCGATCACGCCGTGCAGTACGTTGACGGGCGCGTGCATACTAACGGCCTGGAGAACTTCTGGTCGCTCTTGAAGCGGGGAATCGCTGGAACCTACGTGAGCGTGGAACCGTTTCACCTGTTCCGCTATTTGGATGAACAGGCATTCCGGTATAACGAGCGCAAGCTGACCGATGCGGAACGCTTCGAACTGGCCGTGAAAGGCACCGTAGGCAAGCGCGTCACCGATGAATTGACCGGTAAGACATTGGACGCGATCCAGGGTTAGGACTACTGCGACAAATGCGCGGCAAACGCAAGAGTTCCTAACTCGTACGCACGAACATTGTCTGCCGTCCATGTTTTAGATGTGATATCCTTATTCAAGTGAAAGGGCGGTACACTTGAACATGGATTGGGCGGTCGTTCCATGTTTGCCGCAGACTTGAATATGGCATTCCATCAAACCTCGACGCGGTCGGGTCATTACGTCAGGCAGGCGACGGGATATCAGGCGTTCATCCCTTCTGCGCTCCCTCCGAATCCGCGGATCAAATTCGATGACGGCTTTCTTGAGGTGTTGTCCAGAGCGGATCGCGCTGTGGGTCGCTTGGACGGGTGCGCCGAGACGTTGCCAAACTCAGAATTGTTCGTGTTCATGTATATCCGCAAAGAGGCTGTGCTGTCGAGCCAGATCGAGGGCACTCAGGCATCGCTAATGGATGTGCTGGAATTTGAGGCGGCAGCGCGCGAGCCAACGACGCGGGATGTCGGCGACGTATTCAACTACGTTGCCGCAATGAATTACGGATTAAGTCGGTTGAAGACGCTACCATTGTCGCTACGGTTGATCCGAGAGATTCACGCAAAGGTATTGACTCAAGTGCGGGGCGCAAGGGACGCTGGCGAATTCAGACGCACGCAGAACTGGATTGGTCCCGCTGGATCACTGCTCAAAGACGCTGTGTTTGTGCCCCCGCCACCCCACGAGATGAGCATCGCTTTGGACAGCATGGAAAATTTCTTGCACGCCACAGATCCGATGCCATATCTAGTGCGCGCTGGGATCGCGCATGCACAATTTGAGACCATTCATCCGTTTGTGGATGGCAACGGACGTGTGGGAAGACTACTCATCACGTTCATGCTTTGCGAGCATAAGATTCTCAGAAAACCGCTTCTGTATCTCTCATATTTTTTCAAGAAGAATCGTTCTGAATACTATGACCGTCTTCAGGCCGTACGCGATGGCGGTCAATGGGAACAGTGGCTAAAGTTCTTTCTACGGGGGATTGCAGAAGTGGCAGAAGAAGCCACAATGACGGCTCGTAAAATTGTACAACTACGGGAGCAACACCGAAGACTGGTTGCTCAAAATCTTGGGAGGTCCACGGGTCGAGCCCTCACCTTGCTAGAGCACCTTTATCGTCAGCCAGTTGTCTCCATGTCCACTATCAGCGAGGTCTGCGGAATCACTTTCCAAGGAGCTAGCGATATCTCCAAACGGTTTTCGTCTATCGGCATACTCAAAGAGACTACAGGCCAGAAGCGCCACCGATTATTCGCCTATACTCGTTATCTAGCGCTACTCGGAGAATCCCTAGGCCGAGCGAGAAAGCGCGATGTAATCCATCGGGCAACCCATAACCAAGCTGCTTTAAGGTCCGCCAAGGTCCACACGAGAGTTACCATGGATAAAGAATGAAGCCAGCGCCGGCGCCGCATGTCCCCGGCAACACCGAAGCCGAGCGCATGGATAACGCCGTCCGTAAGATGTTCACCGTCTCGAAAGAAGACGTGCTCAAGGAAGAGGCGAAGTGGAAGCGGGCGCAGGCGCGAAGGAAACGGACTAAGAAGACAGTCTGATCTCCGATGACATTTGATGGATTTTCTTCCATAGATTTCCCGCCGATCAATCGCGATGTTCCAGGCTTTGTTTACGTTCTGTTTGTGGTGAGCCAATCCCAGGAAGTACCGTTTTACGTAGGACGCACGAAGCGACTCTGGGGCAGGTTGGACGACTATTATTGGGCAATGTTCTCGGCTTCGACGGATTTCCGAGTGGGCGAAGCCGTGAGATATCTGAACACGAAAGGCTGCCGCGTTATTCTGAAGTACAAGCCCAGCGCGGATCCAAAGACTGAGGAACTCGGGATCATCAAGGATCTAAGCAAATCCTCACCACTGCTAAATTCCGTTCCAGGCTTCGATTGGAAGAAAGCGAACGAATCCGAGGAAAGGGAAAGAATACAAGATTTCATCAACGGTGTATTGCTGTCGCCGAACCGACCATGACCGTTGGCCTGTCACGCCGATTTGAGGTTATCTGCCGGACCACGATTTGGTCAACTATATTATCGCCCAAGTTAGCGGTCGAGTGGGCGGAAGCTCCGACCCCGACCCCGACCGGTCCTAATCATAATTGACGATTCATTATTTCATGGTCAGTGTGATCATCGGGGCGTTGATGGTCCAAGACGCACTGCTCCCGGGATTGGATGAACGAAACGTGTAGTTGAAGTTGAAACCGGACTGACTGTAGGGCAAGACCTGGGAGGCGAATGAGGCTTGGAAGGTGTACGTGGTGCCCGCTGCGAGCCCGAGCGATCCTACGTCCACGGAATGGGCGACCGTGATCGTGCAGCTATTGAAGGGCGCACCAGGACACTGATTTTGAGCGGACGCCGGGACGGCTGGAGATGCAGAGCTGCTAACCGTCTTGCCAGTGCTGTCGAGCAGCTGCTGGTTCAGTGCGAAGGACGAGTAGTAATAGCTACCCCCAATCAGAACGCCATTGCCTGAATAGGTACCTGTTACTCCTCCTGTTAGGTTGATGTTTACGGTGGTGGGCCAATGCACGTGCTGTTTCGGGTACGAGGAACTGCCGATCTGGATGTTGCCAGATACCGACCACGATTCTCCAACTGAAGAAGCATGCTCGCCCGATTGAACGACGGCGATGGGCGGGTAAGTAACGTCCAGATACCCGGCGCCCGGGGGAACGCTGGTGGAGCTGGTGGAGGCGGTCAAGTACTGAGACGTCGAACACGTTTGATGGGGGCGTGCCGCCGCTGTGAGTAGTAGCGGGTCCGGTAGTCGCCCAGGGAGACTGGCCGAGAGATAGGCCATACTTCCCGATTGGGCCCTCGATCCCGTTTAGACTGCCGAAGACGACGCCGCCAGCGGTGTTCTGCGGTTCGGAGGTGTACGTTGCTGGGTCATAGGTGGAGACGACCAGGCTGGCTCCGAGCCGCGCCGGAACTGTGCTATTGACCACGTACGTGGTGGCGTCCGAGCCCTGGTTTATGGGCAGGCTCATTGCTGTCAGGCGCTGCATCTTCCACTGGGTATTTGGAGTGCCGGTTGCGAAAGTCGATTTGCCGCTGGTGGTCGCAGCCCACAAAAGGTACGGCCAATTCCCAGTCAGCGTCTGGTTGGATGCGGTGTTCTCGGAAATCAGAGCAACCGGGCCCGAGCAGTTTGGTTGATTCGCGCTCACGTAAGCGCAGACGCCCCGAGTTTGGTTTGCCTGCAGCGGCGGTTCAGCGATGGTGTAGAAGACGCGCCCGACCACGCCCGAGACCGGCCACGGCGGCGCGAGGTTGGGATTGCTGGCATCCGGCTGCCGGCCGAGCTGGGCGGCGACGAAATCCGCCCGGGCCAGGAGCTGGCCGGCGTCGGAGGACCCAAAGGTGTTCCAGTCCTGGGTGCCGTCCGCGGCGCGGTAGAGGGCGATCTGTTCAGCAACCTCCAGGAACGCCTCCACCTCATCGTTCACTTGCTGGTTGAAACCGCCCGGACCGTCCATATATAGCGAGGCCGCGTTACTGTAGGTGGACGTATTCGGGAACTTCTCCGCCAGAACGTTATCGGCCTCCACCACCGCCTCGGCGAGCTGCGTCTGGTCGCCTAGCACTTGCACGAAGTATGCCTCGGTAGGCAGGTAGATGTCGTTCAAAAGGTCGCAGCTTGCGTTTGGGGTCGAGTTCGAAACGTCACTGTTACACTTAGCATCCTGCGAAAAGATCCACTTCATATAGGCCATTAGAGCGTTCGGGCCCGTTGAAGTGTCGGTGAGGCCGGTATGAATTTCACTAACGAAATCGCCTGCTTTCGTTCCGTTTACGCTATAGACGGGTATAAGACTCTGATTGCCGAGCACCGAATAGGCCCACCACAGCGGGAAGTCGTCCGAGGCGACTGGCAGCTGGCCCCCCGTTAGGTTCAAAAACCCGGGGTGGGCGATGTAGTTTTTCTGGAAGGTGCCGACGTTGGATTGAGTTACCGGATTGCTCGTCTCCGGGCACGATTGGGGATAGACGGGGTTGGGTCCCTGGGGAATGCACCCGGCCAAATACCAGCGGGCCCAATTCCGCGACTGCAATGTTTGGTTCTGATCTGTGTAGTAGCTTTTCAGCCAGGTCTCGGCATACTTCAGATTTGTTCCAAGCGCGTTCGTGGTATAGATGTAGTTCGTGAGGCCCGCAATCGAGTTGTTCAAGTCAGCGATCTGGCCCTGAATAGCGCTCACGTCGCCGATCAAGCCGTCCAACTGGGTCTCCATGGTGGTGAGCTGGCTGGACGAATCGGGGGCGCCCGGGTTGAGGCCGTACTCAATCAACCCGAAAGCACCGCCGGCCCAATCAAAACTCGCCGTGGCCCAGTTGCCCTCGGTAGCGGCCACAGCGCCCTTGGCGACGTCTCCCAGAAATCCGGCTATGGTCGAGAGCCAGCCCATAACAGTCGATCCGGTGGAGTCACCGCTCGAGCTTGAGGACGTCGCGGCGGTAAGCGATGGAGAATTGGGCGACGGATCGGTCGTGCTGGCGGGAGGTGTGCCTGGTGGGCGGTCGGCTCGCAACTGGAGCGGCACCGTAGTGTGAGCAATACGTAACTGAAAGTCGAAGAAGGAGGACA
>CAVXJU010000076.1:0-20000 GCA_963761935.1 Terriglobia bacterium
GACGCCTACATCGTCGGCATACGATCCGCCACGCACCTGACGCGTACGATCTTCGAACAGGCGCCGCGGCTGATCGCGGTGGGCTGCTTCTGCATCGGCACCAACCAGGTGGACCTCGAGGCCGCTCAAGACCGCGGCATTCCGGTCTTCAACGCGCCCTTCTCCAACACCCGCAGCGTGGCCGAGCTGGTGCTGGCCGAAACCATCCTGCTGCTGCGCGGCATACCCGCCCGCAACGCGCTGGCGCATCGCGGCGGATGGGCGAAAACCGCGACCGGATCCTATGAGGTGCGCGGCAAAATCTTAGGAATCGTGGGCTACGGACATATCGGTACGCAGGTGGGAGTGCTGGCCGAATCGCTCGGCATGCAGGTGATCTACTACGACATCGAGACCAAGCTCGCGCTCGGCAATGCCCGCGCCATGCACTCGCTCGACGACCTGCTCCAAGCCGCCGACGTGGTTACGCTGCACGTGCCGGAAACTCCGCAGACGCATCGCATGCTCGGCCGCGACCAACTGGCGCGCATGAAACCGGGCGCTCATCTGATTAACGCCTCGCGCGGAACCGTCGTGGACATCGAGGCGCTGGTCGAAGCGCTCCAGTCCAAACAACTGGGCGGCGCCGCCATGGACGTCTTCCCGGAGGAGCCTAAAACGGCCGGCGAGGAATTTGTGTCGCCGCTGCGCGACATGGACAACGTCTTGCTCACCCCGCACGTGGGCGGTAGCACCGAAGAAGCGCAGCAGAATATTGGTACCGAGGTGGCCGAGAAGCTGATCAAATACAGCAACAACGGTTCCACGCTCAGCGCCGTGAACTTTCCGGAGGTATCGCTGCCCGAGCATACCGGCCAGCATCGCTTGCTACACACTCATCGCAACCAGCCCGGCGTCCTTTCGGCCCTGAACGCCGTTTTCTCGGATCAGAAGATCAACGTGGCGGGCCAATATCTACAGACCAACGCCAAGATCGGCTACGTGGTGATCGACGTCGAGACACGCGAACCGGCGGCGTCGCTCAAGCTCAAGCGCCGGCTGGAATCGGTGCCGGGCACTATCCGGACTCGTATCTTGTACTAAAGTGGCGGGCTAATTGTTTTTCCCCCATTGGCCGATAAATAGGGTGTCCAGCTTAGCTGGTAGTAACCGCTTGGCCCTATGTCCAGTGCTGCTCAACTTCCCGACATCGCCCCTTTTGAGGGGCCGCCGGTACCGGAACGCAAGACCCGGGGCGTGTACGTAGGCTTCGCCACGCTGGTCACGGTCGGCTTGGCGCTGGCAGGCTGGTATGTTGGACAACGTATACTGGTGGCCCAGGCGCCCAATCCCGCCACAGAGCCCTTCGCAGCAGCCCCGGTGGCCCCAATGCCAGCCGCTGTCCTGCGACCAATCGTTACTCCTCAAATAACCCCGCCGGCGGTCACCGCCCAGCCGCTGCTGCCGTTGACCGAATACTATCTACAGGTGACGGCGCTCGGCACCGCCCAGGACTTGAAATTCCTTAAGCAGCTCCAAGGCAGGGGCTTCAAAGCGCATCTCGAAACCACCCCTACGGATCAGACCGGCCTCATCTTGATTGGCCCCTACGCGGACCAACCCGCAGTGCGGCGCGTTGGCGCCAGGCTGGCGGATTCCGGCATTCTGGCGAGCGAAACAATCCGCTGACTCTACCGCCCCCGTGCGGTCTAATAGTAGTAGGTGTCCCCTTCTGAAACCAGCCTTTCCGCCTTCGATCCACTAGTAGCGGAGTGGTTCGCCATGCGCTTCGACTGCGCCACCGAGCCGCAACTGTTGGGCTGGCCCGAGATTCGCGCCGGCCGCAATGTCCTGATCTCAGCGCCCACCGGTTCGGGCAAGACGCTGGCGGCTTTCTTGATTTGTCTCGACCGGCTGGTCCGCGCCGCGCGCCAGGGCGAGCTGCCCAATGCCACCGAGGTCGTCTACGTCTCCCCGCTGAAAGCCCTGAGCAACGACATACACAAGAACCTCGAGATTCCCCTGGCCGAGATCGCCGAGCTTGCGGCCAAGCAGGGCATCGCGCTGGCGCCCATCCGCACCGCCGTCCGAACCGGCGACACCCCCGCCTCCGAGCGTCAACAGATGGGCAAGCACCGGCCCCACATTCTGGTTACGACGCCGGAGTCGTTGTACATCCTGCTGACGGCCGACAAGTCTCGGGAGATGCTACGAACGGTGCGCACCGTGATCGTCGACGAGATCCACGCCGTCGCCGACGACAAGCGCGGCTCGCATCTGGCTCTTTCCCTGGCACGGTTGGACGCTCTGGTTTCACCCGGCGAGAAGCCCCAACGGATCGGCCTGTCCGCCACGGTGAAGCCCATCGAAGAGGTCGCGCAATTCCTGGCGCCGGACGCACGCATCGTCAACGTCGGCCATCGCCGCGAGATGGAGCTGGCCGTGGAAGTGCCCCAGGACGAGCTAGGCCCGGTGGCGAGCAACGAGATGTGGGCCGAAATCTACGACCGCGTGGCCCAGTTGATCCTGTCCCACCGCACCACGCTGGTGTTCGTCAACACCCGCCGGTTAGCCGAACGCGTGGCGCATGCCCTGGCCGAGCGCCTGGGAGAAAACGCCGTCCTGCCGCATCACGGCAGCCTTTCGCGCGCGTTGCGTCTCAATGCGGAAGCTCGCTTGAAGAACGGCGACCTGCGGGCGGTAGTTGCCACCGCATCGCTCGAGCTGGGCATCGACATCGGCTCGGTGGAATTGGTCTGCCAGATCGGATCGCCTCGCTCCATCGCCGTCGCTCTCCAGCGTGTGGGCCGGTCCGGACACTGGATCGGAGCCAAACCCGAAGGCCACCTGTTTGCCACCACGCGCGATGAGCTGATCGAGTGCGCCGCCCTGGTTCGAGCCATCCGCTCGGGCGAGTTGGACCGGCTGGAAATCCCCGAAGCCCCACTCGACATCCTGGCCCAGCAGATCGTGGCCGAAACGGCCGCCTGCGACTGGAGCGAGGACCGACTCTATGAACTGGTCCGCGGCGCGTATCCGTATCGCAATTTGCCGCGGTCCAAATTCGACGAAGTGGTCAGCATGCTTTCGGACGGCATCACTACCCAGCGCGGCCGTGCCGGCGCATATCTGCATCGCGATCAAGTGAACGGGCGCGTGCGGGGCCGGCGTGGCGCGCGGCTGGCTGCCATCACGTCCGGCGGCGCGATCCCGGACAACGCCAACTACAACGTCGTGCTCGAGCCGGATGGAAAGACTGTCGGCACGGTGGACGAGGATTGGGCCGTTGAAAGCATGGCCGGCGACGTGTTTCTACTCGGCACCAATTCCTGGCGCATCAAGCGCATCGAGCCGGGCCGGGTGCGCGTGGAGGACGCCCACGGAGCGCCGCCCTCGGTGCCCTTCTGGAACGGCGAAGCGCCTGGACGCACGCTGGAGCTTTCGGAGGCAGTCTCGAAGGTTCGCGAAGAGATGGTCGCGCATCCCGATGACGCGCTTCGATTCCTGACCACGGAATGCGGCCTGGACGAAGCCGGCGCCAAGCAGGCTATCGCCTATGTGCAAGCGGGCGTCGCCGGCCTGAATTCCCTGCCCACCCAGCACGCCGTAGTCGCCGAGCGCTTCTTCGACGAAGGCGGCGGAATGCAGCTCGTCATCCACGCCCCGTTCGGTTCGCGCATCAACCGGGCTTGGGGATTGGCACTGCGGAAACGCTTCTGCCGATCCTTCAATTTCGAGCTGCAGGCCGCCGCCACCGACAACGGCATCAACATTTCGTTAACCGAGCAGCACGCCTTTCCGCTGGCGCTGGTTTTCGAATTCCTGAAGCCTCAAACCGTCGAGCATGTTTTGACGCAGGCCTTGCTGGATGCTCCGATGTTCGCCGCACGCTGGCGCTGGAACGCCTCGCGAGCTTTGGCCATCCTGCGTTTCCAGGGCGGGCGCAAGGTGCCGCCTCCGATTCAAAGGATGCGCTCCGATGATTTGCTGGCTTCCGTTTTTCCCGACCAGGTCGCCTGCGCCGAGAATCTGACCGGCGAACCGCGCATCCCCGATCATCCTCTGGTCAATGAAACCCTCGACAATTGCCTGCATGAGGCCATGGATATTGAAGGTCTGAAGGCGATTCTGGAAGGCTTCGAATCGGGAACAATCCAGAAAATCGCGATCGACACCGCCGAGCCGTCGCAGTTCTCGCACGAGATTCTGAATGCAAATCCTTACGCTTATCTCGACGATGCACCGCTCGAGGAACGCCGTGCGCGCGCGGTACAGCTCCGACGGACGTTGCGCAGCGACGTTTCAGGAGGCGCTGGCATTCTCGACCCGGCGGCCATCGCGCAGGTCGCCGCGGAAGCTTGGCCCGATGTCCGCAACGCCGACGAACTGCACGACGCGCTGCTCACTCTGATCGCGCTGCCCCCAGTCGAGGAATGGCAGGCGTTCTTCGCCGAACTTGGATGCACGGGCCGCGCTCGCGTCTTCGAACGCGCCGGCAAACAATTCTGGGTGGCCACGGAACGATTCGCGCTGCGCGATGAAGCGCTGCCGGCGGTGCGCGGCTGGATGGAGTCGCTCGGGCCCATCACCGCCGCCACGTTGTCAGAAACGCTGGCCACGCCGCCCGACGCGATCGAATCGGCATTGCTGCAACTCGAAACGGAAGGCCAGGTCATGCGCGGCCGTTTCCATCCGCAACTTGCGCCCGATGAGACGGAATGGTGTAACCGCCGCATCCTGGCGCGCATCCATCGCCTGACCCTGGGTCAACTGCGGCGCGAAATCGAGCCCGTGACCGCGGCGCAATTTCAGCGCTTCCTCTATCAGTGGCAGCATCTGATGCCCGGCAGCCGTCTGCATGGAATCGACGGCACGCTGCAAATCGTCAAGCAACTTCAGGGGTACGAGATCGCGGCCGCGGCCTGGGAACCGGATATTCTTGCCCAGCGCATCGCAGAGTATGAGCCCGAGTTCCTGGATCAGCTCTGTCTGGCCGGCGAAGTGATGTGGGCGCGCCTGTCTCCCCATCCAGCTTTTGAAGATCCCGAGCCGCGCCGCGTGCGGCCCACACGAACCGCGCCCGTCGCGATTTTCTTGCGTGAGAGCGCCGACTGGCTTACGCCGCCCGAAGCTTCCACCTTGGCGCCAGTCTTTTCGCATCCCGCCCGCGAGGTGTTGACGCAGCTCGAACAGCGCGGCGCATCCTTTTTCGCCGACCTGGTACGATCCACCGGCCGCCTGGCAAGCGAAGTAGAAGATGGACTCTGGGAACTGGTGGCCGCGGGCCTGGTGACCGCCGATGGATTCGAGAACCTCCGCGCTCTGGTAGATCCCAAGCGCCGCCGTGGAGAGGGTCGCGGCAAGTACGCACGCCCACGTCACGCCGCCGGACGTTGGGCGCTGGTGCGGCATTCAAACGGCGCCCGAGCCATCGAAGCCCGCGCGGCATTCTTCGCCGATCAATTGTTGCAGCGCTGGGGCGTGGTGTTTCGCGACCTGCTGGCGCGCGAATCGCTGGCCCCGCCTTGGCGCGATCTGCTCCCGGTATTGCGCCGCAAAGAAGCGCAAGGCGAAATTCGAGGCGGCCGCTTCGTTTCCGGTTTCAGCGGCGAACAATTCGCGCGTCCCGAAGCGCTCGATCTGCTGCGCGCGGTGCGTCGCAGCGATCCGGACGCACTCGAGCAGTCACAAGTCGCCAATACCGATCCTCTGAACCTGGCCGGAATCATCCTGCCAGGCCCGCGCGTTAGCACGCTGCTGCGCCGCGTCATCTGATCTACTGAAGGATCGTCAGCGCGCCCTGCTCGCGGAGACCGCCCGCGCTCACGGAGCCGATCTTGACATCCACAATCTGATTCGGCTCGCGCGCCTGAGCCAGCTCCACTTTGAGAAAATTCCCCGAAAGCGCGCCCTCCGTCAGCGTGACCACCGAGAGCGTGCGCCCCAGCATCGCGCGGCGGAATTCGAGATTCTTCGACGCCGCCAATTCCCGCAGCACGCGGTTGCGTTCCTTGCGCACGTGCATCGGCAAGCGATCCTGGCACTCGGCGGCCGGCGTCCCCGGGCGCTCGGAATAAGTGAACACGTGCAAATAAGTAAACGGCAGGCTCGCGATGAACGCCCGGCTCTCTTCGAACTCGGCCGCAGTCTCGCCGGGAAATCCCACCATAACGTCCGCGCCGATAGCTGCGTCCGGCATTAGCGCGCGAGCCTTGCGGATGCGATCCTCATAATGCCTGGGACGGTACTTGCGATGCATTCTCCGCAATACGCGGTCCGACCCGGATTGCAACGGCGCATGCACGTGTTTGGCGATGCGCGGCGAACCGGCCACCAGCTCCATCAAATCGTCGCTCCAGTCCATCGGCTCTACCGAACTCAGCCGCAGCCGCTCGATCTCCGTCTCATCCAGCAAACGGCGCAGCAGATCGGCCAGACGCATCGCGCCCGCTTCCCTGCCCCAGCGGCCGAGATTGATCCCGCTCAGCACCACCTCGCGATAACGCGCCGCAAGATTTCTCACCTGCTCGATCACCTGCCCGGTTGGCGCGCTGCGGCTGCGACCGCGCACGAACGGAATAATACAAAACGAGCACCGATTGTTGCAGCCGTCCTGAATTTTCAAGTTGGGCCGCGTGCGGTCGCCCGAGGCATCCTCAACCGGCGAAGAAAGAAAGTCGCGCTGCGCGAAAATGTCGCCTACGCGAATATCGACTCCTACCGCGACCTCTCCGTGATAAGGCGCCTGAGTTTCCCGGACAATTTCGGCAATTTTCGTCTTATGCGAATTGCCTACCACCCAGTAAACCCCAGGGAGTACAGCCAGCTCGGCCGGAGCCCGTTGCGCATAACATCCCGTCAACAAAATACGCGCCTCGGGATTCTCGCGATGCACCCGATGCACCGCCTTGCGCACGTCTTCGTCGGCCAAGGCTGTGACAGTACAGGTATTTAGCACCACCAAGTCCGCCCGGTTCGCGGCCGCTGCGTTCCAACCCTCGGATGCAAGGGCGGCTTCGAGAGCGGCGCCGTCCGCCTGCGAGGCCCTACATCCAAAATTGTGGACGTGAAAGTTGCGCACCACTCTTGATTCTATCAGCGCCCTTCGCGCGCCCCAAAGTAAAGCTCTTCCTCCCGCCGCCCGATTACATTCTCAGATGGACCGCGTTCTCTCCCAAGAAGAAATCGACAAGGTATTCCGGAATCTCCGCGACGACGGCGACGACGATCCCGCCAAGCGAGCGCTGCCTTACGACTTCCGGCGGCCGGACCGCATCGCCAAGGATCAACTTCGCGCCATCCATCTGCTGCACGAGAATTTCTCCCGCAGCTTGGCCTCCAGCCTATCAGCCTACTTGCGCGCTTATGTCGCGGTGAACCTGGTCTCGGTGGAACAGCTCTCCTTCATCGAGTTTTCGCAGTGCCTGCCGTCCCCAACTTGTCTGGTTTCACTGGGCATGATGCCATTTGAAGGCGCCGCGGTGCTGGAGCTTAACCCGGCGCTGGTTTTCCCCGTCATCGAAATGCTGCTGGGCGGAAGCGCCAAGACGCCGCTCAAGGTAGCCAGAGAAATCACCGAGATCGAGCAGAGCGTGATGGATGGGATTTTCCGTATTATCCTACAGGATCTGAAAGGGGCCTGGCACTCTGTAACTCCGCTGGAATTCGAGATCATGGCTCATGAGACAGAGCCCCAATTGTTGCGCATCCTGGCGCCCAACGAAGCCGTCGTGGCGGTAAGCATCGAAGTTCGGATCGGAGAGAATAGCGGGATGATGAACATCGGCATCCCCTCCATCGTCATCAAGATGCTCCGCCACAAGTTCGACCAGCAGTGGTCCGTGCGTAAAAGCGAGTCCACTGAGGTTGAACAGGCCCGTATCATGCGGCTCATCCGCCCCGCGCTAATTCACCTGGACGGACGCTTGGTGGGTCCCACTCTGAGCGTCAGCGATCTAATGGACCTCAAGGAACAAGACGTCTTGACCTTTGACTACCCGGTGGGCCGGTTCATCGATCTGACTATCAATGGCAAGCTGAAGTACCATGGCCGCGTGGTGATGGCGGGAGGCAAACGCGCCTTCCAGATCGAAGAACAGCACAGCCAATAGCCGATACTCGCCTCATGCTACTTTGTGGGGATGAACCCGTACGCACCGCAGTTAGGCCAACAGAACCCGCTCGAAGTGATCGCGCAGACCTCCCAGCAGCTCCAATCGCTGACCGAAACCATCGGCACTGAGCGAGCCCAGCAACCGCCCGCGCCTGGAAAATGGTGCGCGCGCGAAATCCTCTGTCACCTGGCCGATTGCGAGACGGTTTTTGCTTTCCGCCTGCGCCAGGCGCTGGCCGAGGACCATCACGTGATCCAGCCCTTCGACCAGGAGAAATGGGCCGCGCAATATCGCGCCTTCGACGTCGCCGGCGCGCTGGCGGTTTTTTCGGCGGTGCGTAACTGGAATCTGGCTCTGATCCGGTCCGTGATCCCTGGCGCGCTCGCAAAACCCCTAAACCATCCCGAGCGCGGCGAGATGACCTTCCAGGTTTTGATCGAGACCATGGCTGGCCACGATCTAAATCACATCCGCCAGATCGAGTCCATCGCCGGCCGTTCCGCCCAGGCGTGACTGGCTTCGTCGTAAGGCCGCTGCAAGAACTTTCCGCCATTTGCCGGCGGGAAGCCCGCTCGCCGCGCCTCCCGATTCCAACCCCGGCGCTGAGTCTGCTGCGCGCTACACTCTAGAAAGCATGCCAGCCATTCCGCCGGCGCAACCGCGCAGCGCATGAACGCACCCATCGCTTTCGGCCGGACCCTCCGCGCGCTCGACGCAGACGGCTTTCGCATCTCAAACTTCGTTCTAGTGTTCGCCTTGGCGCTGCTCGCGGGCTGGCTCTGGTGGTTCGTTCGCGCGGACGTCCCGCAGTACGAAATTTCGCGCGACGTGCGCATCGAGCCCAATCGATTCATCGCCACCTTCCCGGGGCGCGTGCTCGATCATGTGCGCCCCGGCCAGAGCGCAACCTTGCAACTTGACGGTGCCACCATTCCGGCTAAAGTGATCGCCATCGGCATGGACGCCTCCACCGGCCAAGTCCGCGCCATCCTGCTGCCACTCACCGAGACTCCGCCGCCTGCCGCCGCCAGCGCCCAAGCAGCCATCGAAATCGAGCGCGTGTCTCCGGCAACTCTGGTCCTGCGCGCCAGCGGCCGCGCGAATCGATGAAAACCCGAGCACGCCTGGTCGTGCCGGAGGTCGTGCAGACCTCCAATATGGATTGCGGGCCGGCCGCGCTCAAGAGTCTGCTCGAAGGCTTCGGCATCCATGTTCATTACGGCCGCCTGCGCGAAGCTTGCCAGACCGACGTGGACGGCACGTCCATCGACACGCTCGAATCCGTCGCCAACCAGCTCGGTCTCCAGGCCGAGCAGATCATGCTGCCCGCCGACCACGTGCTGCTGGAGGAAGCCCGCGCGCTGCCCGCCATCGCGGTGGTCGTTCTGCCGAATGGCATCACGCACTTTGTTATCGTCTGGAGGCGTCACGGCTCGTTCGTCCAGCTCATGGATCCAGCCACGGGCCGCCGTTGGACGCAGCATGCCCGCTTCCTCTCTGAACTGTACATCCACACCATGATCGTGCCCGCCGCGGATTGGCGCGAGTACGCGGGCTCACTGGACTTTCTGCGTCCCTTGCGCCGCCGCATGGACCAGCTGGGTCTCGCCGAACAGTCGCATCGTCTGGTCGCCTCCGCACTCGCCGATACAGGCTGGAGAAAGCTGGCGGCGCTCGATGCCGCCGTGCGTATGCTCGCTTCCATCGTCGGCTCGGGCGCTATCGAACGCGGCCCGCAATCAGCTCGCGTGCTCGATAGCTTTCTGGAAAATGACACTACGATTCCTGACCACTACTGGTCGGTCCGTCCGGCGCCTGCCGAGGATCAACTCCTTCTGCGCGGCGCAGTGCTGGTGCGCGCGTTGGGACCATGGCCTGAAACCGCAAAGCGAGAACACAAACCTTCCTCGCCGGAACTGATCGCCGCGCTTGAGCAGCCGCCTGCTCGCCCTGGCCGCGAATTGTTGCATCTGCTGGCCGCCGACGGCGCCTTCACACCAGCCGCGATGCTGACGACCATGGCCATCGCCAGCGCCGCGGTGATTTTTGAAGCAGTGCTGTTTCGCGCCTTGCTGGACCTTCGCCGCGCGCTCCCGTTCGCCCCGCAAAGACTGGGCGCCATCGCGGCTATTGTGACTTTTTCCCTCGCCCTGCTGCTGCTCGAAGTTCCGCTCGTTCGCAACCTGCTGCGCTATGGGCGACGGCTGGAAACTCGGTTGCGCCTGGCTTTCCTCGGCAAGATCCCGCGTCTGGGCGACCGGTACTTTCAGAGCCGTCTGAAATCGGATATGGCCGAGCGCAGCCACAGCATCCATCTCATCCGGCGGCTTCCCGAACTCGGCGGCGCGCTGCTGCGATACAGCTTCGAGATTGTCTTCACCACGGCGGGCATCATCTGGCTCGACCCAGCCAGCGCTTGGATCGCTATTCTAGCGGCATTCGCTGCCGTCGCGATTCCCCTTTTCTCCGAACCCTGGCTGATGGAACGCGACCTACGTTTCCGCACCCACACGGGCGCGCTCACCCACTTCTATCTCGACGCTTTGCTGGGTCTGGTCGCGATTCGCACGCACGGCGGACAATCTGCTTTACGGCGTGAGCACGAAAGCCTGTTAAGCGAATGGGCGCGCGCCGGCCTGACCTTGCAACGCGCCGTGATTTCGCTTGAGACGTTGCAGTTCGTCGTAGGCTTCGGCCTGGCCATCTGGCTGCTGGCATCGCACCTGGCGCGAACGGGGGAAACCGGAGCAGTTTTGCTGCTGGTCTACTGGGCGCTAAACCTGCCCGCACTGGGCCAGGAAGTAGCTCTGCTCGCATGGCAGTATCCGGCGTATCGCAACGTCACGCTGCGGTTGCTGGAGCCTCTCGGCGCAATTGAACAGACCACATCGTCCCTTGCAACCGTGCCCGAGCCGCGCAGCTCGGCTGCGTCCATCCAATTCGACAACGTGAGCGTGACGGTGGCCGGCCACACCATTCTTCGGGATTTCCAGCTTTCAATTGCACCCGGAGAGCACGTCGCGATCGTCGGCGCGTCCGGCGCCGGCAAGTCCACGCTAGTCGGGATTCTACTGGGATGGCACCGGCCTTCAGCGGGATACATCTTAGTCGACGGCGCCGAACTGGATGCCGCGAAAGTGGAACGGCTCCGGCCGCACGTGGCCTGGGTTGATCCAGCCGTTCAGCTTTGGAATCGCCCGCTCAAAGAGAATCTGGAGTACGGCCTGGCCTCTGAGCCACGCATGCCGCTCGACCAAGCCATCGATGCCGCCGGTTTGCGGCGCGTGCTTGAGCGTCTACCCGACGGCGCGGCAACGGCGCTCGGTGAAGGCGGCGGCCTGGTCTCCGGCGGCGAAGGCCAGCGAGTGCGATTTGGCCGGGCCCTGCTTCGTCCCGGCGTGCGCCTGGCGATTCTCGATGAAGCCTTCCGCGGCCTCGATCTCGACCAGCGCCGCACGTTACTCCAGCGCGCCCGCGAGTTGTGGCGCGATGCAACCCTGCTCTCTATTTCTCACGACATCACCGAGACCCTGGCGTTCGAGCGCGTGTTGGTGCTGGACGAAGGCCGCCTGGTTGAAGACGGCGATCCACGCCAGCTCGCTGAAGACCGTGAATCGCACTTTGCTCGAATGCTTGCGGCCGAATACCAGGTTCGCGAAGGCTTGTGGTCGGGAGGCGATTGGCGCCGGCTTCGTTTAGACGACGGCGTCTTGATCGAGCCATGAACGACCTTCTGTGGCCCGCCTCCCGCCTCAACGAAGCGCTCCATGCCCTGGTGGCGCCCGCGCTCCCGCGTATCGTGGCGCCGGATGATGCAGTGCAGCAGAATCTGGAATTGCTCAGCGATTGGCTAGAAATCGCCGCCCGCTCGTTACGGCGTCGAAACACAATCCGCCGAAACTCCATACCCCGATCTGGAACGCCAGTTGTCCACAATGGGCCCCGCGCTAATCCGAGTGCCGGTCGCCGAAGGCTCGGCCTTCCTCGTCCTTCTCGGCGGCAAGCGGCTCCGACTCCTGGCCCCAGACCTCCAGGTGCAGCGCGTCTCCTCCGCCACCGTTCGTTCTTTGCTCTGCGGTGACCGCGAAGCAGCTCTTCGAGTCGAGATCCAGCAACTTCTGGATCGCGCCGGTGTTCCCCCGCCAAGCCAGGCTCGCGCGCGCGATGCCATCCTACGCGAACGCTTGAGCGGCGCGCGCATCGGCGGCATCTGGCTGCTCCGGCTTCCTCCATCAGTCAATTTCTGGCGGCAACTCAAGCAAGCTGGCGTTCCCAAGCGGCTCTTCCTGCTGGGAGGCGCACACGCGATCCAATACGGCCTATGGATTCTCGCCTGGTTTGTGGTCGGCTCGAACGTCTTGAATCGCCGTCGCCGATTTGAGCTGGATCTTTCTTTGGGCATTGCTCCTGCTGACGCTGGTTCCTCTGCGCGTCTTGATCACCTGGCTGCAAGGGCTGCTGGCCATCGGCACGGGCGCGCGCATGAAACAACGCCTCTTCTTGGGCGCTCTGAAATTGGAGCCGGACAGCATCCGCCATCAGGGCGCGGGCCAACTGTTGGGGCGCGTGCTCGAATCGGAAGCCGTGGAAGCGCTGGCGCTGAGCGGCGGATTCCTCGCTTTGGTCGCGCTGATCGAGCTGGCGGCGTCGGTTGTCGTACTCAGCCTGGGCGCGGGTGGCGCGCTCCAGGCAGGCTTGCTGGGCGCATGGCTAGCCGTCGCAGCGGCCATCGCCTGGCGTTACTACCAGCGCAACCGCTCCTGGACCGGTCTCCGTCTCCACATGACGCATGACTTGGTGGAGAGCATGGTGGGGCACCGCACGCGCCTGGCGCAGCTTCCGCCCGATCGCTGGCACCAGGGCGAAGACGAAGCCTTGGAATCGTACTTGAAGTCTTCCAAAGTTTTGGACGATTCCACCGCCGCGTTGCTCGCCATTGTGCCGCGGGGCTGGCTGGTGCTGGCGCTGCTCGGCTTGGCGCCGGCGTTCGTGCGCGGCGATGCTTCCACAGCGAGCATGGCGATCGCGGTGGGCGGGATGCTGCTCGCTTATCGCGCTCTCAAGCGCTGCGCGTCTGGAGCCTGGCAAGTGGCCGGTGCTGCCGTCGCATGGGAACGAGTCTCGGTGCTATTTCATGCCGCAGCGCGGAAGGAAGTTACAGGATCGCTCGAAGCGGCCACCGCGACCACTCCAGGCGTCATTGATGCCCGCGATCTCACGTTTCGCTACAGCGAGAAAACTCCGCAAGTTTTGCGCGGCTGCAATCTCCACATCGCACCCGGCGAGCGCGTCGTATTAGAAGGCGCATCGGGAGGCGGCAAGTCCACGCTCGTCTCGCTGCTGGCCGGACTTCGCGAGCCCCGCGCCGGTCGAGTTCTCATCGACGGCCGGAACCGCCAGACTCTCGGCGACCACTCCTGGCGCAAACATATCGCCGCCGCACCGCAATTCCACGAGAATCACGTTTTGGCGGAAACGTTCGCGTTCAATCTGATGCTGGGAAGACATAAACAACCGAGCCCGCGTGATTTTCCTGAAGCTGAGGCCATCGCGCGCGAGCTGGGGCTGGGCGAGTTGCTGGAGCGCATGCCCGCCGGGCTGTTGCAGATGGTCGGCGAAACCGGCTGGCAGCTTTCGCATGGAGAACGCAGCCGACTATACATCGCGCGCGCGCTGTTACAAGACGCCGATTTGGTGGTCCTGGACGAAAGCTTCGCCGCACTCGATCCGGTGAATCTCCAACACGCGCTGGCTTGCGTCGTCAAGCGCGCCCGATCGCTATTGGTGATCGCGCACCGCTGACGTTATTTCAGGTTCCCCACCAGAAACAACGTGACGATGTCGCGCTGGAATGAATACGCGTACGATGACCCGTCGGGCGTCAGCACCACATCGATCATACGCACTCCCACCGGATCCGGAGGCTGCAGCTCTTTCCACGCTTCCTGGCGGCCTGTCGATACGTCCAGGCGGCTGATCTTCATCGCGTACGGCTTGTCCAGTTGCCGCAGATAGAGGTAACGCCCATCGCCGCTCCACCGAACCACGGATTCATCGGGATCGATATTTCCGATCACCTTTGGCTCTCCGCCAGCCAGCGGAATCAGGCTTAGCTTACCCTGAGCGGCGAACGTCGCGTATTTCTGGTCGGGAGAAACAGCGCGCGCGATGGTTCCCTCTGGCGTGATTGGCACTGGCTTGCCGCCCCGCACATCTTGCACGAACGTCCTGGGCGGGCGGTTGGCTTCGTTGCCGGTGAACAAAATCCGCAAGCCGTCTGGAAACCACTCGGCGCGGCCGTAGTGAATTCCTTCGGTTGCCAGCGATCGCGCTTCGCCGGGACCGGTGGGCAGCAGAGTCAAGCGCGTTTGAATCCCTTCGCTGACCACGCTGCTCACCCATTTTCCATCCGGCGACAACGCCGGTATATTGCCGTCGCCTAATCGAACCGCCGGAGAGCCGTCCGTCTTTCGCAGATAAATGGCCGCATTCCGATCGCGCACATACGACGACTCCACAAACAGGATGGTCTTCCCGTCCGCGGAAATATCGTAAACATGCGAGTAATCGAACCAGGCCAGATCGCGCTCCTCCTTGCTCGCGGGAGTCAGGACGGAGATGCCCATCCGAGTATCTTCGGTGGTGGCCAAAACGCGCCCATCGCGCGAGACGTCGTCGAGCGCCATCAGAGCGGGCGCCTGCACCACCATGCGTTCTTTACCGTCCAAGCTCACGGCGTGGATCCCAAGGCTGGCGCCGTCTTTTCCCCCAGCGCCAAACCAGACCTCGTCTCCTTTCGGCGACCAAGCCAAGTGCAGCGATCCTCGCCAGCCGCGCGAAAGCACTCGCTTCTTGCCGTTGAGATCCAAGACCGTAACCGCAAAATCCCCGATCGCGTCGTCGTACTCGAAGAACGCCAGCAGATCTCCTTTTGGCGAGACGCGCAGATCATATGGCGGCCGGCCTTCTTTTTGGTACAACACCGTGCCGATCGGATATTCGATGCGCGTGGCATGTCCCACCGTATGCGATACCGCCAACTTGGAACCATCCGGCGACCAATCCGCGTCATTCACATTTTCTAAAACCTCGCGCGGAGCACCGCCCGATAGCGGCACTCGCGCCAATGTTCCCGCGCTGGCCAACGATTCGCCGATCAAGATCGCCATCTCTCCGGTAGAACTGATGGAAAGAATCCGGCCCTCGGGCAGATCCAGCGAACGCGATTCGCGGCTGCCGGCGCGCATCGAAAAGATGGTCATCGGCTCATCGCCCCATTGCGCGCTGAACAGCACTGTCTGCCCGTCCGGGGAGAATCGCGCGGCGGCCACGTCGCCGCGGCGGTAGGTGAGCCGCTCGAACGTGGGCTGCGGTGAACGCAGCGTCCGCCAGCCGAGAAATGCTCCCACTCCCAGCGCCACCAGGATCAAACCGGCCCAGGCCAGCATCCGCAGACCCGATTTGGGCCGGCTCACACCCTCTGCGACTTCCGGCTTGCCCGCTTCGACGTCCTCGAGCACATCCTCCAGCGCGACTTTGACGTCCGCCATGCTTTGCCACCGCCGCTGGGTATCTTTTCGCAAACAGCGCAGGATCACGCGCTCCAGCTCGTGCGGGACGTTGTCCTCTCCGGGACGCAAAGGCAGAGGATCGCGATGCAGAACCGCGGCCAGCGTGGAGAATTTCGAGCCGCCGGGAAAGGCGCGCCGGCCGGTGACCATCTCATACAGCACCGCACCGAATGAAAAAATATCGGAGCGCGCATCCACCTTATGGCCGTCGGCCTGTTCCGGGGACATGTACGCCACCGTCCCCATAATGGTGCCGGCCTCGGTTTCGGCTTTGATATGCACGCTCTCGGTGGCGGCGAACGCATCCGGTTCCTCAGGCTCGGTCAGCTTGGCTAGACCAAAGTCCAGGATCTTCACCTCACCGTGCTCGTCCACGATCACGTTGCCCGGTTTCAGATCGCGATGCACGATGCCGGCTTGGTGGGCTGCCGCAAGACCATCGGCTATTTGGATGCCGTAGCGCAGCGCGTCCGTCAGACGCAGGCCCTTGCGGCCAATCATCTGCTCCAGCGTCTTGCCGGCGACGAACTGCATCGCGATAAAATCCACCGCCTGGCCATCCACTTCGGCGGTATCGATGTCGTAAATGGTGATGATGTTGCGGTGGCTCAAAGCGGAGGCGGACTTGGCTTCCTGCGCGAAACGGGCTCGCCGCTCGGCATCGCCTACGGCGGAGGAAGGCAGGACTTTGATTGCAACCGGCCGGTCCAGGTGTGTATCCAGCGCACGATACACGACACCCATGCCGCCCGCCCCCAGCTTGGCTTCAATCCGATAGTGCCGGAGAGTCGCGCCAGTCATTGAAATGTGTGTCCGAGCGACCATCTTAACATTGCTGGCAGCCGGACCGGATGAAACATTTCACGGCGCTCATGTATCGTGGATGCGTCCATCCGCAGGCCGGGATTCTTCACCTGTTATTACCTGATCGGAAGCCGCCGCGCGAATAGAATAAGAATGGAAGCCGAAATGCAACCTCTGGGAACTCGGCCGGCGAGAGTTGCGCAGCGTGCAGATGGAAGCGTCCAACATGGCCCCTGAGCGCCTGCATCGTGCCAGGCAGTTTCTGGCCGTCCACTACGGACGGATAGCTCGGCTGTTCCGGCAAAGTGCGTCTGAATGGAATCGAGATAATGCACAGCGCCTCGGCGCGGCCCTGGCTTTCTACACTCTGCTTTCGCTCGCTCCCATTCTGATTGTGATCGTGGGCGTGGCCGCGCTCGTGTTCGGAAGGCAGGCCGCCACGGGACAACTGGCCTGGGAAATCAGTGACCTGGTGGGACATAATACAGCCTCGGCGATTCAAGCGCTCATTCAAGCGGCCTATCAGCCCGGTACCGGATTGCTCGCCACTGCGTTGAGCGTTCTCACTGTGATGTTCGGCGCCTCTTCCGTCGTCGTGGAACTGCGCGACGATCTAAACCTCATTTGGCGCGCTCCGGCAGCGCCGTCCGCTTCTGGTATCGCCAGCATCATTCGCCTGGCGCGGGAACGATTCTACTCTTTCGCTCTGGTCGTGGTAGCGGGTCTGGTGCTTTTGTTCCTGCTGACGCTCAGCGTAGCCATCGCCGCGTTGGGAAAATTCTTCCATTCCGATTTGCCATTCACGGAACCGGTCATGCACGTTGTAGCGTTCCTCTTTTCAGTCTTTGTCATCACATTGCTTTTTGGCGCAATCTACAAGACCTTGCCGGATGTCAAGTTGAAATGGAGTGACGTGACCGTGGGAGCTTCGGTAACGTCGTTGATCTTTGAAGCAGGCAAACAGCTGATCGCCCTGTATCTGGGCAAGGCCAGCTTCAGCTCGACATATGGCGCTGCCGGGTCGCTGGTGGTCCTGTTGGTGTGGGTTTACTACTCGGCGCAGCTCTTCTTTTTCGGCGCTGAATTCACCAAAGTCTACACGCGAACCTTCGGATCGCACGTGGCCGCAAAGGCGCCGATGAGCGGCGGCACAGTATCCGCACGTATGCAGCCAGACTCCGCTTAAGTCGCCTGGCGCCCGCGTTACGTAACAGAAGCTCTTGGATTCGTGTCAAACAGCCTGTGGACTATTTGCGCCACGCCAGTAAGTATCTTTGCGCGCTGATCCTGACGGCTCCCGGCTGCCTGGCCCAAGTCTCGCAGTTTGAAGGACGCCCGATCGTTGATATCCGTTTTTCTCCCAGTCAACCGCTCGATCCGCAAGATCTTGCTAATGCTCTGCCATTGAAGAAAGGCGAGCCGCTCCATGCCGAAGACGTCGCGCGAGCGATCGATAGTCTTTTTGCCACTGGGCATTTCGACGACATCGTGGCGGAAGCCGAGCCGTCCGGCGCCGGAGTCGTGATTCGATTTGTCGTCCAGAGCGCCTGGTTCGTGGGCGGGGTTTCGGTGGAAGGCAAGACCCCGTCTCCGCCGAATCGCGGCCAAATCGCCACGACGGCCCAGCTCAATTTAGGCGTTCCGTTTCACGATGCGGACGTTACCAACGCCGTTCAAAATATCCAGCACCTTCTTGAAGCGAATGGCCTATACCAGGCACAGGTTGAGCCAAGCGTGGAACGCGACAGCAGCGCCCAGCAGGTCTTCGTCACATTCACAATCAAGGTGGGCAAGCGTGCTAAGTACGCCGAGCCGGTGATTCAGGGCCAAACCCTGCTATCTGACGCCACTATCTTACGAGCGACGGGTTGGCGCATTCCTATCATCCATTGGTGGCGTCACGTCACCGATTCGCGAACTCGAAAAGGCGTGCAAGGGTTGCTCTCGAAATACGCGAAACAGGACCGGCTGCGCGCGACGGTTGAAATTAAGGATCTCGATTACGATGCACAACACCACCGCGTTCAACCTCACTTGGACGTTAATCCGGGCCCGCAAGTCAAAGTGACGGCCGTAGAAACCAAGCTCTCCAAGCGCAAGCTCAAAAGGTACGTACCGATCTACCAGGAAGGCGCGATCGACAACGACTTACTGATGGAAGGTAAGCGCAACTTACAAGATTATTTCCAAAACCAGGGTTACTATGATGTGGATGTCGAATTTCGGCAGCTGCCGCGACAGGACGACCTGGAGCCAATCGAGTATGTGATTTCTCGAGGGCAGCGCTTCAAACTGATACACCTCGCGCTGTCAGGCAATAAGTATTTCGACACCGAAACGATTCGGGAACGGATGTTTATCGCGCCGGCCTCTCTGAGATTGCGGCATGGCCGGTACAGCGAGGCTTTTCGCCGTAAGGATGAGGAAAATATCGCCAATCTATATCGAGCCAATGGATTCCGCGACGTGAAGGTCGTTTCCAGCGTGGAGCGCGACTATCACGGCAAGCCCGAAAACGTAGCCGTCACGATCAGCATCCAGGAGGGACCGCAATGGCTGGTGGATCATCTCGACATTCACGGTGTCTCGCAAATCGATCAGAAGGAGTTGATTTCCAACCTGACCTCCTCCAGCGGGCAGCCGTTCTCCAACGTGGACATTGCCACCGATCGCGATTACCTGCTGACCTACTATTACACGCATGGCTTTCCGAGCGCGCAATTCAACGCCACCTGGCAGGTGGATGGCACGCCTAACCGGGTCAACCTGGTCTACACCATAAAAGAAGGCGATCGTCAATATGTGCGCGATGTATTGACGTCCGGGTTGCGGACCACGCGTCAGAGCGAGGTAAATAAGGAGATCACGCTGCATCCCGGCGATCCTCTCTCGCCTATCCAACAAACAAATATACAGAAACAGCTGTACGATCTCGACATTTTCGCGCGAGTCGACACTGCCATAGAAAATCCGGATGGCGACACGGATCACAAGTACGTTCTTTACAACTTCGAGGAAGCCAACCGCTATACGTTCGCAGTAGGTGTGGGCGCGCAGGTTGCTCGCTTCGGTACGCCCAGCAGCGACAGTCTCGGTTCGCCGGCGGGAACCACTGGATTCAGCCCGGAATTCTCCCTCGAAGTCAGCCGTTTGAATTTCCTTGGGCTGGGGCACACGGTCACCGCGCAGGGCGTCTTTTCGAACATCGAGAAACGTGGTTCACTTACTTACTTACAGCCGCGCGTACGGAATGTTTCCGGCCAGAACCTCACTTACACGGTGTTATACGACAACACGCTGGATGTGCGTACTTTCGCCGCCAAGCGCGAGGAAGGATCGGTTCAGCTTTCAGAGCGGCTCTCAAAATCTTTGACGGGCCTATTCCGGTTCGCCTACCGCCGCGTCAGCGTCAGCAGCGTTGTGATCCCCGTTCTATTGATTCCCCAATTAGTGCAGCCGGTGCGCATCGGCATGCTCTCTGGCTCTTTGGTTCAGGACCGGCGCGATAACCCGGGCGACCCGCACCACGGGA
>CAVXJU010000077.1:0-32789 GCA_963761935.1 Terriglobia bacterium
TTTTCCGCGACCACGTAGCAGCGGCGTCCGGTCTTGAGCAGATGCTCCTCGACAAAGTTCTGAATGTTCAGATGGCCGTCCACGGTGGTGCAATCCCGATCCATGACATCGCTGACATGGACATCTTTTAAGCGTGCGCTCAACGCCACCGTAGCGTAGCTGGCTCCCGCGGCTTGCAGCAGGAACCAGCCGATGAAAGCGATCCACAACCCTCCGATGCCGGCCCCTCCGAAGAACCGGAAAATACCGAAAGCGATGAACAGCAGCGCCACCCCCTGGCCGGTACGCGCGGCCAGCATAGTGGACTTCTCCGCGTTCCCCGTCGACCACCAGATGATGGCGCGCAAGATCCGTCCGCCATCCAGCGGAAATCCGGGAATCATGTTGAAGGCCGCCAGCATGAAATTGATATAGCCCAACCAGAAGAACATCGCCTCGAGCGGCGTATTTGGCGTAGTGCCCATCCGCCAGCCCGCGCCGTACGCGATGAGAAAACAGATCACACCGATTACGGCGCTCGAAAACGGCCCCACGATGCCCACCCAGAACTCAGTCCTGGCATCCGACGGCTCGTGTTCGATTTGGGCCACGCCGCCCAAGGCGAACAGAGTGATCTCGCGCGTGGTCAAGCCATGCGCCCGCGCTACCAGCGCGTGGGACATTTCATGCGCCAGAAGACCGGCGAAGAACAAAACCGCGGTGACGACCGATACCGACCAAATCACGGTTTCGCCCCAATCGGCGTTGGTCTGATGGAACTGCGATGCCAGCGACATTGTAATCAGGAAAGCAATCAGAAACCAGCTGTAGTGCAGGCCGACCTCTATGCCGAAAATGCGTCCTAGCCGAATGTTCGATTTCATGCCAGCCTTCCCGCCCGCACCTGCTCCAGGCGTACGCGTACAAAGTATAATCCAGGCGCCTACTGGTTGGATCGCCGCCAGCGCTGTTTTGTTGCGCGGAAATTGCGCCGTGGGCGGTTAAGAGTTGGCGCTGGAGGTAACTTCCAAGAGCCCGGAGCGCTCCAGCAGCGCGTTGGGGTTGGGATCGCGTCCCATGAAGGAGCGGTACAACTCGGCTGGGTCGGCGCTGTTGCCCCGCGAGAGGATGTTCTGGCGGAAGCGCGCTCCGGCATCCGGGCTGAAAATGCCACGCGCCTGAAACAACGTGAAGGCGTCCGCGTCCAAAACCTCGGCCCACTTGTAAGAATAATAACCGGCGCCGTACCCCACCGGGCTGGCGAACAAATGCGTGAAGCTCGAGATCATGCCATAGTGCTCGGGGAGTTTAGCGGGCGAAAATTGCTGCAGGATTCGCTTGGCATATGCGAGAACATCGCCATCCTTCGCCGCCGAATATTCACGATGAAGACTCAAATCCACCAGGCCGAGCCCGAGCTGCCGCATTTGGCCATTGGCGGCGCGAAAATTGCGAGCGCTGATCATCTTTTCGTACAAATCCTGGGGAATTTCCGCACCGGTCTGAAAGTGCCGCGCGAATAAATCCAGAGCCCCGCGCTCCCAGCACCAATTCTCCATGATTTGCGACGGCAACTCGACGAAGTCCCAGGCCACATTTACGCCCGCCAGGCTGCGCACCTCCACCTTGCTGAGGCAGTGATGCAGGAGGTGGCCGAACTCATGAAAAATGGTTTGCACTTCACGGTGTGTCAGCAGCGACGGACGATCGCCCAGCGGCGGAGTCAGGTTGCCGCAAATCAGCGCGGCGTGCGGCTCAAAATAATCGTCGCGTGCAACGCCGGTGATCAGGCTGTCCATCCAGGCGCCGCCGCGCTTGTTCTCGCGCGGATACCAGTCGGCGTAAAACGCGCCAATTAGCTGGCCGCCGTCGTGGATCTCGTAATAGGAGACGTGCGGGTCCCAAACCGGCGCCCCGTGCTTTTCCAGCACGCGAATTCCGTACAGACGGTGCACGGTCTCGAACATTCCCTGCACCACGCTGGCGAGCGGGAAGTATGGCCGCAAGGCCTCTTCATCGAAATTGTAGAGCGCGGCGCGCTGCTTTTCGGCGTAGTAGGCAACGTCCCAGGGTTCCAGCTCCTTGCCCGCGAAGGCCCGCAATTCCTGATTTTCGGTGCGGAAACGGGCGGAGGTCTTGCGCTTCAGGTCCTCTAGAAAGTCGGTGGCTTGTTGGCCGGTGTGCGCCATCCGGTCTTCCAATACCAGGTCGGCGAAATCGCGATAACCCAACAGATTGGCTTTCTCGCGACGCAGGTCGAGGATGCGCAAGATCGCCGGGATATTATTATGCCGCTCATCGACCGCGCGATTGACATAGGCTTCGTAAACCTGCCGACGGATATCGGGATCGTCCAGATACGTCATGAGCGCGATGTAGCTGGGAGCTTGCAGCGTGAATCGCCAGGACGGTTCCAGGAGACCCTTGGCCGCGGCACTGGCGCGCGCCATCGCCACCGCGCCCTCCGGCAGACCCGCCAGCTTTTGTTCATCACGAATTATCAGCTCGAATTCATTGATCGAGTCCAGCACATTTTCGGCGAATTTGATGGTGTGCTTGGTTAGCTCGACGTCAATTTCCGCGATGCGTTTCTTTCCGGGCGCATCCAGTTCAGCGCCGTGCCGGCGGAAATTGTCCATTGTTTTTTCCAGAAAACGCCGGCGCGTTCCGGTCAGGCTCTTGGCTTCCTCGGTTTGCGAGTAAGATTTCACCGCGCTCCAGAGAGGCTCGTTGAGCGGCAGCGAGGAGTGGAAGGCGCTGACCTCAGGCTGCACGTTGTTATAAGCCGCGCGCAGCTCGGGCGAGGTGGTAACCGCCTCCAGGTGCCGCACCACACCCATGGCGTAATCCAGCGGGTCGGTCAAGCTGTCCAGCGGCTCCATCGTGTTGGCGAAGGTGCGCGGCGCCTGCTCCGATGTCAGCCGGTCCAGCCGTTCGCGCGCTTCGCTTAACAACTGCGAAATGGCGGGTTCAACATGTTCGGCCCGGATCCGGTCGAAAGGAATTTGAAATTGAATCTGCAGCAGCGGGTTGGAATCAGACATTCGAACTAATTTGATTCTATGACAATCCGTCGCGCTTCGCCGCCTGCCCCCCGGTCCTGGCCTGCTCGGCGACGGGGCCTTCGAGGTCACTTGGCTGGAACAAGAGATGCATGTTCCCGCGTATTCTAGGATTAAGTGACTTCCGAGTATTCGATTGAAACAGCGGGTCTGACCAAAATCTACCGGTCCCGGTGGACTGGCCGCGAAGTGCGGGCTGTGCAGGACATTTCACTGCGGGTCCCACGCGGCACTATCTTCGGCCTGCTGGGACCCAACGGAGCCGGTAAAACCACCTTCGTAAAACTACTGCTTTCGGCCACCCATCCCACCGCCGGCAGTGCCTTGCTGTTTGGCCGCGACGCCCATATACCGGAAGCTCGCCGGCCCATCGGGTACCTGCCGGAGAATCATCGCTTCCCAACGTACTTCACGGGCGAGGGCATGCTCGATTTTTACGCCGCTCTTTCCGGCCTGGACGCTATGCAGAGGAAAAAACTGATTCCCGAAATGCTGGAGTTGGTGGGCCTGGCGCAGTGGGGCGGCGTGCGGCTGGGCAAATATTCCAAGGGCATGCTGCAACGAGTGGGGCTGGCACAGGCGCTCATTCATTCGCCGTCGCTCCTGATTCTCGACGAACCCACGGACGGCGTCGATCCGGTTGGGCGCCGGCACATCCGCGATATCCTGACGCGCTGCGAAGAAAAAGGCGTCACCATCTTCATCAACTCGCACCTGCTGGTGGAGGTGGAAATGTTTTGCCGCGAGGTCGCGATTCTGCATCAGGGCAAGGTCGCTTTGAGCGGCAAGGTGACGGACCTGATTGCCGGGAAAGGCTATCGCTTGACGGTTTCGCAGGCGCCGCAGAATCTGTTGGACCAATTGCGCTCGCAAGCGACGTCCATGGCGGCGCGCAACGGGCTGGTCGATTTTCAATTTCCCAGCCGTGAGCTGGCCAACCACGCTTTGGATCTGGTGCGCGCCGAGCACTGCGAGATCGAGGCGCTGGCGCCCACCACCAGCACGCTCGAAGATGTTTTTGTGCGGACCGTGGAGAACGTGACGAAATGATGGCGACCCTGGCCCTGATCCGCGACACGTTCCGCGAAGCTTTCGCCCGCAAGATTTTTTGGGGTTTGTTCGGCCTTTCCGTGGCCATGATCCTGTTCTTCCTGTTTCTGCTGAAGATCGATCTGGTGGAGGGCGGCGTGGCGACGGTGTCGTTGTTCGGCCGGACCGCCGACCGCACGACCGACGTCGATCGCATCGTGCGCGGCGTTTACGGCGGAATCGCGACGTTCCTTTATACCTGGGGAATGTTTCTGTCGGTGTTCGCATCCGCCGGATTGATTCCGAGTGTGCTGGAGCCAGGCCGCATTGAATTGCTGTTGTCGAAGCCAGTGTCGCGCACGCACATTCTGCTGGGCCGCTACCTGGGGAACGTGCTGGTGATCTCATGCAATGTAGTGTTCCTGGTTTTGGGAATCTGGACCATCCTGGGCATAAAGACCGGAATCTGGTCGCCGACGTTCCTGATCTCGATTGCGACCACCGTTTTCATATTCGCTGTGCTTCTCGCGGTGGTGGTGCTGGTGGGAGTGATCTTCGAAAGCGCGGCGCTAGCCACCATGATCAGCGTGGCGCTGATGATCATCAGTGCGATTCTTGCGCAGACCAGCACCATGCTGCGCCTGCTATCGTCGGAATGGTCGCGCGATCTTTGGAAAGGACTCTACTACGCGTTGCCGAAGATCTGGGATGTGGGGCGCATCACGCTGAACGCCATTCAGGATCGAACTTTCCAAGACTACATGCCCATCTGGAGCTCGGCACTGTTTGCCGCAGTCGTGTTGATGTGGGCATTGCAGATATTTTCGAGGCGCGATTTTTGATGCGCCACCTCCTCAGTGGGTCGCGCCGCAACGGAAGGCTGCAGCGGCTATTTCCGGGCCGATTGAGGAGGCTGCAGCCTCCTGCGGCGCTCGCTGCTGTCGCGCTGTGCCTGGCGCTGGCTGGTTGTCAACCCAAGAAGCCCGCCCTGCTGCATATCGATCCCGCGCTCGAATCCCTGGTTCCGCAAGACACCGTATTCGTCGCGGGCGCCAACCTGGACGCTATCCGCGATACGGCCGCTTATCGGGATCTGCTCAGCCGCGCTCCGCTTCCGCAATTGGACGATTTCGCGCGTCAAACCGGTCTCGATCCGCGCAAGGATTTGTCGCAGATCCTTTCTTGCTCCAACGGCAAACGCGGCTTGCTGATGGCGCGCGGCAAATTCAACCGCAAGGACCTGGAAGCGCGCCTGGAGAAGCAGGGCGCCAAGCCGATTTTGTACAAGAACCATCAGCTTTTCGGCAACGAAAATCAGGCCATCGCCTTTCTAAGCGATTCCATCGCGGTGGCCGGCCCAAGCGCTGAATTACGCTCGATCCTGGATGGGCACACGACCGGCGGACTACCACCCGCGCTCCGCGATTTACTGCGCACGCTTCCGCCGAGCGACCAGATCTACGCCGCTCTGAACGGCAGCCTCTCGGGGTTGAACATCGCGGCGCCGGAGAACAGCAATCTCGCGAACATCATGCAAGCTCTGCGTTCCGTGAATAGCGCGACTCTGGGGATGGATCTAAGCAAAGGCCTGCAACTGATGGCCGCAGTGACCTGCAATACCGAGCGCGACGCCAAGTTCGTCCATGACTTGCTCAAAGGCATCATCGGCCTGGGCCGGCTGAATACGCCGGATAATCAGCCGGAAATGCTGAAACTCTACGACGCCATCCAGGTCACCCAGCAACAAACGCGCACCCAGGTCCAAGCCAATATCTCGCAAGAACAGGCCAACAAGTTTCTGGATCTTTGGCTCAAACGCTGAGACGCTGAAACGTTTTTCAAATTTCTAGCAGGCTGTCGCGCTGCACGGGAAGCTATGGACTTAGCTCGGCCGATTTGCCGGCCGGTAACAACCTGACCGCGCAAGCGTCCTAAGTTCGTGGAACATTTGCAAGAAGACGAGCGCCGCGAAGCGCAATATGATCCGCGCAACAAACGATCGGCTGTCCCCAAGCGCGTCGCTCTATCGTTTTGGTGGATTGTATTGATCTTCATAGTCCTCGGCCTGACTGCGATTCTGATCATGCTGCGAACGCAGTTACCCGGCCGGTAGTCTCGCCAAAAACGAAACGCATCCTAGGAAACGCCGGTCAAACAAGTGAAGTAGCCCACGGGTTTGGGCGATTTCGATGCCCAAAGACGATTTAGTACTGAACGATAGCGAAGCAGCGGGCCGGCCGCCCGACATTGCGGCCACCGCCGAGGCGCTCGAACAGAACCGAGCCTGGACAAGTTTCGTCCTGACTGCGCTGCTGGTGCTGGCCTGCGTCTACACGCTGTACGTGGCAAAAACGTTCCTGGCACCGGTTGTCTTAGCGGTCGTTTTCAATTCCCTGCTGAGCCCCTTTGTCCGTGCACTGAAAAGGTTCCATATACCCGAAGCGCTGGGGGCCGCCGTGGTGATGCTGGCGGGACTCGGTTTGGCGTCCTTCGCGATCTACGAGCTATCCGGATCGGTGAGCGACTGGGTGGGACGCGCTCCCCAGATTCTGGGCAAAGTCTCGGCCGGTCTCCAGCGATGGAAGGCGCCGGTGGAGAAGGTTACCCAAGCCGGCGAGCAGGTCAGCAAACTCACCCAAGTGACAGGGCCTGCGCCGTCCGCTAAGCAACCCCCGCAAGTTTTGGTCAGACAACCCGGCGTTTTTGAGGGTATTGTGAGCAAAACTCGAGATCTCGTTCTAGGGCTGCTGGTGTTCCTCATCTTGCTTTTTTTCCTGCTGTCGTCAGGCGATCTGTTCTTGCGCAAACTAATCCATGTTTTGCCTCGCTTGCAAGACAAGAAACGCGCGGTATTGATCATGCGGGAAATCGAGGATCACATCTCCCGGTACCTGATCACGGTGGCGATGATCAACGCTTGTCTGGGCTTCGCGGGCGGTCTGGTGTTCTGGGCGTTCGGCATGCCTAATCCAGTGCTGTGGGGCACGCTGGCGTTCGCGTTGAATTTTGTTCCCTATCTCGGCGCACTCACCGAGATCATAATCATCGGACTGGTTGCCACCGCCACGTTCCCGGAGCTCAGCCGCGCCCTCTTAGTGCCCGCTGCTTATCTCGGACTCGCCGCCATTGAAGCCAATCTCTTCACACCGTTTGTCATGGGGAGGCGCATGACCCTGAACCCAGTGATCATTTTCGGCGCGGTGACGTTTTGGGGTTTTCTTTGGGGCATTCTCGGAATTTTCCTGGCAGTGCCGGCGCTGGTGATGCTGAAGATCTTCTGCGAGCATATTAGACCCCTGGCGCCGATCGCCGAGTTTCTGGGTTAGGCGTTGGTAATTCAACTGCTCTCCAGAACGCGGAGGATGGATGAAATATCTTTTCGCGTGGATGTTAGGCGTGCCGGGCATTCTGATCGTCGTTTGGTTTCTCTTCAATCATGCGCACTAAGTGGAACCTATCCTGAAGCATCCAAAAGGGGTGAACAATGCAATCTAACAACGGATACAGTTATTTCTTCTTGGGTCTGGGCGTGGGAGCCGCGGCAGCTCTGCTATTTGCGCCCAAGGCAGGCGCCGAAACCCGGAACTATTTACAGTCCAAAGCTGAAGACGCCGCCGAGCGTCTGAAGGACCAAGGCCAGCGCGCGATGAACCTGGCGAACGATAGTGTCGAGCGCGCCAAGGGCACGCTGCGAGAACAAGCCGAGACGGTGTCGCAAGCCGTCGACGCGGGTAAGCAGGCCTATGAGGCGGGCCGGCGAGCTTTTAACGACCGAGTCCAGAGCTAATCTTCATTCCCCGCTCTGTTGCAGCAGCTTCGCCACCAGCGCGGTCCAACCGGTTTGATGGCTGGCTCCCAGGCCGGCGCCGTTGTCGGCCTGGAAATATTCGTAGAACAAGATGGAATCGCGGAAATGCGGGTCGGCCTGGAATTTTTCGGAGGCTCCGAAGGCGGGCCGGCGGCCGTCCTTGTCGCGCAGGAAAAGGCGCGAGAGACGCCGCGAGAGTTCGGCCGCCACTTGCGAAAGATTCATGGAGACGCCCGAGCCGGTGGGAAATTCAACTTGAAATTCGTCGCCGAAGTAGTGGTGGTAGCGCTGCAGCGATTCAATGATCAGGTAGTTGATCGGAAACCACACCGGCCCGCGCCAATTGGAGTTGCCGCCGAATAATCCATTGGTCGATTCGGCCGGCTCGTAATCGACGCGGTATTCCTGCCCATCATCCAGCTTCAGCACGAACGGGTGGTCTTTGTGAAAGCGCGAGACGCCTCGGATTCCGTGCGGCGAGAGAAATTCGTTCTCGTCCAGCATGGTCTTGAGCACGCGATGCATGCGGGCAGGCTGCACCATGGAGAGCAGAATTCGTTCCTCGACGCCGTGCCGGGTGACGGACGCGATATTGCCGCACAGGTCCGGGCGGTGTTTGACGAACCAATTCATGCGGCGCTTGAATCCCGGCATCTTGTCGATGGCGGCGGATTCCAGGGTGCCGACCGCGCACAGCGGGAGCAAACCCACCAGCGATCGCACGCGCAGCGGAATCTTGCGTTGGTCGGGCAGCCGCAGCCAGTCGTAATAGAATCCATCCGGCTCGTTCCACAGGCCGTGGTCGCCCAGGCGATTCATGGCGCTGGCGATATACAGAAAATGCTCGAAGAATTTGCTGGCGATGTCTTCGTAGGCTGGGTCGTGCGGCGTAAGTTCGAAGGCGATGCGCAGCATGGTGAGGCAATACATCGCCATCCAGGAGGTGCCGTCGGCCTGTTCGATAAAACCGCCGGTAGGTAAAGGCTTGCTGCGGTCGAAGACGCCGATGTTATCGAGTCCCAAGAAACCGCCTTCGAAGATGTTGTTGCCTTGCGAGTCCTTGCGGTTGACCCACCAGGTGAAATTCATGAGCAGCTTGTGAAAGGCGGATTCCAGAAATTCGTAGTCCGGTTTTCCAGTGAGCTTTTGATCGATTTGGAACACGCGCCAGCAGGCCCACGGATGGACCGGCGGATTCACGTCGCTGAATTCCCACTCATAGGCCGGCAACTGGCCGTTGGGCGACTGATACCATTCCCGCAGCAGCAACCCGAGCTGGCGTTTGGCGAAATCCGGATCGATCAGCGCGAACGGGATCATGTGGAAAGCCAGATCCCATGCCGCGAACCACGGATACTCCCACTTGTCGGGCATGGAAAGCACGTCATCGCAGTAGACGTGTATCCAGGTGTGGTTGCGCCCCTGCAGGCGTTGCGGCGGAGGCGGCGGGCCGGACGGATCGCCCTTCAGCCACTCTTCCACCACGTAATGGTAAAACTGTTTGCTCCACAGCAAACCGGCGAAGGCCTGGCGCTGCACCAGGCACGCGTCGTCCGACAGAGTGGCTGGGGCAAAGCTGTAGAAGTCGTCGGCTTCCTCGCGGCGCGCGACGAACACCTGATGATGATCGGGCGCCGGGGTGTCGCCCGCGTACAGCCGGAAATGGAGCACTTTGCATTCGCCCGCACCCAGTTCCAGAGAATATAAGCCGCAGGCTTTGGTGCCATTCTCGTCCGGATTGACCGCGCCTGTGTCTTTTTCGATCAGGTAGCGATGGAAGGCGTCCTTGGTGTAAGGCTCGCCGTTGTCATAGTTGAACAGACGTTTCGTATTGCTGACGTTATCGGTGAACAACAGCGGCGGCGAATCCTCAAGCCACAGCTTGAATTCGCCCAGAGTTTGCTCGCGCGCCACGATGGTCTGGGAGTCGAAGCGTTCCAGCTCGGGACGCGGCGTGCCGTAGCCCCAGCTCCACGTATTGCGGAACCAGAGCGTGGGCAGCAGATGGAGCTTCGCCACGACAGGACCACGGTTGATCAGCGTTACGCGCACCAGAATATCGTCCGTGTCGTGCTTGGCGTATTCGACCAGAATGTCGAAGTAGCGATCCTCGTTGAAGATGCCCGTGTCCATCAATTCGTACTCGCCCAGCTTCGCGCGAGCGGCTTCGATTTACACTCACCAGTTGCGCGTAGGGAAATTCCGATTGCGGGTATTTGTACAGGCACTTCATGTAGGAGTGCGTGGGCGTGGAATCGAGGTAATAGTAGTATTCCTTGACATCCTCGCCGTGGTTGCCTTCCGGGCCGGAAAGACCGAACAGGCGCTCCTTGAGAATCGGGTCGCAACCGTTCCAGAACGCGAAGGCGAAGCACAGCCGTTGGTGGTTGTCGGAGATGCCGGCGATTCCGTCTTCGGTCCAGCGGTAGGTGCGGGAGCGGGCGTGATCGTGCGGGAAAAAATCCCAGGCAGTTCCATCCGGGCTGTAGTCCTCGCGCGGATTGCCCCAGGCGCGCTCGGCGAGGTATGGACCCCAGCGCTTCCAATACTTGACTCTGTTCTTGGCTTCGATCAGGCGCGTGCGCTCGGCGTTCATCCTTTTTTATGAAAGCACACGCGCCGCGCTGGGCTGTGGCCACAATGCGGCATCGAGCAATTCATGCTGGCTTGCGCGCCGTCAGGCTGCGGGTGGGCACGCACCACAGCAGCGTGAGCGGAGACACGCGAATGTCCTCAAAGCCGAGCTGTTCCAGCTCCTTGGCGTACTGCCGCGTATAGAAGATGTCGAAGATTGCCAGATAACCGCGCGGCTTGAGAACGCGGTCGATTTCTCGCAGCGCCTGAATTCGTTCGGGTTTGTAGCTGATGTTGTGCAACGCGAGACTGGAGAGGACCACATCGAAGCTGCCATCGGCGAAGGGGAGTTTGCGCGCGTCGCCGGTTTCAATCTTGACGCGCTTCTCGACGCCCTCTGCCTTGGCGTTGGCTAACGCGGCTTCTGCGCCGTTGCCGGAGAGATCTTGCGGGTTCCAGAGATCGATGCCCGTAGCTTTGCCGCTTTTGAGCCGTCTGGCGGCGCCAATCAGGAACAGGCCGCGCCCGCAGCCGACATCCAGCACATTTTCGTCGCCGCGCCAAGGGATACTTTCGAGGATCAGATCGCGCACTTTGACTTTCGCGATGCGGCTGCTGAGATACATGACCCCCGCGGCGAAACCGAACGAGAGGCCGATGATGGCGAGCGAAATGGCCAGAGGCAAAGCGGCGGACGGATTGCTGGTGCGATTTACAAAATAGAGTACGGCGGCGACCACGAGCATAAGAAGCGCGCGCGACGTGAGGCGGCGGACCATTCTGGGGGCATCGAGGCCGTAATCGATCCTGGGCATAAGAGCGTGGCTCCTTTCTTATTACGCCACAGCGCGGGGATGACGCGATAAAGCGAAGCTACCCGGGTGATAAGCGAAGCGAGGTTACCTAAACACCGCACCGAGCCGGCCTGCTCGCTGTTTGCCCGTGTACCGCATAATGATAAGTGAACGAATTGGGCAAGCGGGCTTCTATGTCAACCTCCTATGAGCGCATCCTGCGGAATGTCGAATCCCTCAGCCGGGACGAGCAACTTCAGCTGATGTCGGACCTGGCCGCGTATTTACGCACGCACGAGCGGCCCGAATCCGGGACCAGCATCCTCGAGCTGCAAGGATTAGGCAAGGACATCTGGCGTGGTATTGACGCGCAGGAATATGTGGATCGCGAACGCGCCTCATGGAATGGCTAGAGGCTCTGCATGGGAGCGTTGTCGGTCTCGACACAGCCCCTCTCATTTACCTCATCGAAGAGAACCCGGCATACCTTCCTTTTGTTCGCCCGTTCTTTGAGAGCGTCAATCGCGGCGAGCTTCGAGTGGTGACATCCTTCGTCACCCTGGGGGAAGTCTTGGTGCATCCCATGCGGCAGGGTAATCGTGAGCTGGCGGACGAATACCGGCGAATCCTCCTTCAGGCGAAGCACGTCACCACGCTGCCCGTATCTGAAGACGATTGCCGAGCAAGCGGCTCAGCTACGCGCCAAACATGCCTTCCGAATGCCCGATGCAATCCAACTGGCGACCGCGATGGGTGCCGAAGCTACTTCCTTTCTCACCAATGACGCGCGGCTTCCAAGCTTCGCCTCTCTGAAAATGATCGTTCTCGACCAGCTCATTCGTTCATCTTGACGGCTTGCCCGCGCCTCGTCGAAGCAATCCTGTGCGCGCCGCGTTACCGCTGTTCTGAAACGGATTTTTCGGCCAGGTCGCCCAAGATCGGCAGTTTGTACAGTTCATCCTGCGCGGTCTTGACGATCATGACCACCCACGCGGCGAAGATCCCGGCTTTCATCAGCGCCGGAAAAACGCGATAGATATTCGGACCCCACATGCGCGGGAAACTGAACAGCGGCCCAAGCACCCAGTCGACAATCAGCCAAGCGACGAACAGATAAAGTCCTTGAAAGGCGTTGAAGCGCACGCGCGTGTTGTCGCGGAAGCGCGCGGAGGCCAGAACCACGATGGCCACGATCCAGCCGACGATGGGGATGTAGCAGAGCAGCGAAGCCGTGCGGGGACTGATGCCGTGCATGTAGTCCGAGACCGGCGACGAGTTGGGCTGAGGGGCGCCGCAGCTGGAGCAGTAGACGTCGCCCGTCCCCACCTTTTGTCCGCACTGGCAGCAGTAAGGCATAGTCGCCCTATCATTATCTACGTTACTTTGGAAGGCTCTGTTCCGGCAATATTGCCGCTTTGTGATAGATTCTAAAAATGCAGTACTGGTTGTTTCGCCCGAGCTTTGCGTTGCGTTTCTGCGCGATTCTGGGCGCGTTGATGTGGACGGCCGCGCTGGCCGCCGCCAAGCCGCTCGAGATCTTTTTCATCGATGTAGAGGGCGGGCAATCCACGCTGATCGTGAGTCCGTCCGGCCAGAGCCTGCTGATCGACACCGGTTGGCGCGGTTTTGACGGACGCGATGCCAACCGCATCGTGCAGGCTGCCAAGTCCGTGGGCGTCAAGCAGATTAATTATCTCCTGATCACCCATTATCATCGCGACCATGTGGGCGGCGTCACGCAATTGGCCACTCAGATGAAGATCCTGAATTTCATCGACCATGGCCCTAACATCGAAGACAGCAAAGCGACCAAGGAAGACTACAGCGATTACGTCAAAACGCTGCAGCGTGGAGAACACGTCGTCGCCAAGCCAGGCGATACGATTCCCATCAAGGATCTGAAGGTGGATGTATTGACCGCGGCCGGTCAAGTGATCAAGACTCCGCTGGCGGGCGCCGGACAACCCAATCAGTTCTGTGCCGCTTCCCCCGCCCGGCAAGATGATGCCACGGAGAACGCGCAATCGCTGGGCGTGCTGGTGACGTTTGGCAGTTTCCGCTTCCTGGATCTCGGCGATTTGACTTGGAATAAGGAACTGGCTCTCATGTGCCCCAATAATCCCATCGGAACCGTGGATGTTTATTTGACATCCCACCACGGGCTGAATCAATCCGGGTCGCCCGCGCTGGTCAAGGCGGTGCATCCGCGGGTGGCCATCATGAACAACGGCGCGCGCAAGGGGGGCAGTCCCGACGCCTGGCAGATCGTGAAGGATTCGCCGGGCCTGGAGGACCTGTGGCAGCTACATTACGCCATGGATGGCGGCAAAGAACACAATGTGCCGGACAGCTTCATCGCCAACGTGGATGAGCACTGCCAGGGAAGTTATTTGAAATTGACGGCCGAATCCAACGGCTCGTTTACGGTTTTCAATGCGCGCAACAAATTCCAAAAAGTTTACAAGGCGAACAAATGAGAATCAAGATCCCGCTGTTGGCTTTGTTGTTGGCCGGACTCGCACCGGCGCAGTACAAATCGGTGAATCCCACGGTAAAGAAGATCGTGGATGAAGTCTCCGAAGAGCGCATCGGCCAGATCATGAAGAAGCTGGAAAGCTTCGGGACGCGTAACATTTTCTCCGATGACAACGATCCCGCGCATGGCATCGGCGCGGCCCGGCATTGGATTTACGATCAGTTCACCAGCTACAGCCCGCGCTTGCAGGTGCGCTTCGATACCTACCGGGTTAAGAAAAAAGGCCGCATCGTTCGCGACGTCGAGTTGCACAATGTGGTGGCGGTGTTGCCGGGCAAGTTGAATCCGGAGCGTCAGTTCATTATCAGCGGGCACTATGATTCGGTCGCGTGGCTGCACACACCCGAGCCCACCACGGAGGGCGGCGCACAGCCTCTACCCGACACCCAGTTCGGTCTGGCCAATTTGGCTCCCACGGCGCCTGGCGTCAGCGACGACGGCAGCGGCACGGCAGCGGTGATGGAACTGGCGCGTGTGATGAGCCAATACGAGTTCGAAAAAACCCTCGTGTTCGTCGCGTTCACGGCTGAAGAGGAAGGCCTCATCGGCAGCAGCCTGTACGCGCGCAAGGCGCGCAGCGAGAATCAGATCATCGACGGCGTGCTGAACAATGACATCATCGGGACGGAAGTTTCCGGCAACGGGCGCATCGACAACGGTTCGCTGTGGGTGTTTTCCGAGGACCCCGACGACTCGCCATCGCGAGAGCTGGCGCGCTACGTCAAGGAAATGAGCGAACGCTATTTCCCATCCTTCAAAATCGATATGGTTTTTCGGTCGGACCGCTTCGGCCGCGGCGGGGACCACACTGCGTTCAATCAGGAAGGCTATGCGGCGGTGCGCCTGACTACGGCCAACGAGACCTACGCGAATCAGCACAGCGTGACGGACACCTTCGCCAATGCCTCCGTGCCGTACACGACCCGCGCGGCCCGGACGAATGCCGCCGCGCTGGCCTGCCTGGCTCTCGCGCCCAAAGCACCGGTGACCAATGAGCCCATCAAGAGCGGTCCGCGCAAGGGGCAGCCCACCACGATGCTCGGCCGCGGCAAGTCGCGCTATGACGCCGCGCTGCGCTGGACCAACGAAAATCCCGAGCCCGACTTGCTGGGATATGTGGTAGTGATGCGCAAAAGCACGTCGCCAGATTGGGAGCGCGAGGTCTTCGTCGGCAACGTGAATCAGTACACGTTGAAGAATGTTTCCATCGACGACGTGGTCTTCGGAGTCAAGGCGATCGACCGGGACGGCAACGAGAGCCTGGTGACGCCGTACGTTTCGGGTCCGCGGCAAAAGATCGAAATCGAAACGTACTGAGGGCGAGCAGGGTGTCGTCATGAGGACAACCGTTCGTCCTCGCGCAATCGCGAAGCAAATCTCCCGGAAAGCGTGTGGTACTGGCCGTTTCCCGCGCCCGCGGCGGCGTGCTACCCGGAGTCGACTTAAACGACAGCTCTGTGCTCTTAGACGTAATCGAAAACCGGCGTAGTTAGACGCGCCCGAGCCGTCGCTGCTGTCGAAGCGCCGCGCCGCGCAGCACGATACGCGGCATGTGTTTCAGAAGGAACGTTGCGGCTTTGTAACGCCAGCCGGGAATCACGAAGGTCTTGCCTCGATCCAGACCGCGCAGCGATTCGGCCACCACTTCCTCAGCGCTCATCCACATGCCCGCGCCGATCCGCTCGCGATTGAGCCCGGCGGCAGCGTGGAATTCCGAGCGCGTGTAACCGGGACACAGCGCCTGGACTTTGACCGGCGAGCCCGCTCCTGCCAGTTCCAACGCTAGCCCCTCCGTGAAGCTATTCATCCAGCACTTGGTCGCGCAATAACTCACGTTGCCGGGAGCTTGCCAAAATCCGGCCACCGAAGAAACGTTGATGACGGCGCCTTTTCGTCGCGCCACCATCCCGGCCAGCGCCGCGTGCGTCAGCCGCATGGTGGCCAGCACGTGCAGGCGGTGCATCTGGTCCTGCCCTGCCAGATCGGTCTCGAAAAATTTGCCGCGCGAACCGAAGCCGGCGTTATTGATCAGCAGTTCAAGCCTGGCCGCGGAAGCGATGCGTTGTTCCACGCGCGCCAGATCCTCGTCACGCGTCAGGTCGGCGGTGAGCGGCTCCACCGTCACGCTGTGTTTTTGCTCCAACGACCGC
Organism: Terriglobia bacterium; assembly: GCA_963761935.1. GTDB lineage: Bacteria > Acidobacteriota > Terriglobia > Bryobacterales > Bryobacteraceae > Palsa-89. The sequence goes on from CAVXJU010000077.1 coordinate 15,933, forward strand.
GCCAGCTCTTGCAACCGATCCAGGCGACGCGCCACGATAATCAGATCGTACTTGCGCTCCGCCAATGCCAACGCAAAGGCCGCGCCGATTCCGCTCGAAGCGCCCGTGATCAATGCCAGTCCGCTCATCCTGCCAGCATCGCACGCTGGCCGCGCGTGCCCAAGTGAGCACCGCGCCGTCGCACCAATTCGTCACGCAACTGTAACTAAAAATAAACAGACGCTTGCTACCATCACGCAGGCCGGAAGCTGATATTAATCTGCCGAAGGGGTTGAACCAATGAAAGCCTGTACGAGAATCGTTCTCTGCATTGCCTGTCTGTTCGCTGCCTCTGCGCTGTGGGCGCAATTTGAGGCGGCCGAGGTACTCGGCACTGTGCGGGATGCAACCGGAAGCCCAGTTCCCAAAGCCGCCGTGACGCTGACCAACGCCGACACCGGCATCGAAACTAAAGCGACGACCAACGGTAACGGCGAATATGATTTCCACGATGTCAAGATCGGCCGGTATTCAGTGACGGTGGAAGCCACTGGATTCTCCAAAGCCACGGCCGAGAACATCCAGGTTACGGTGGGAGCCCGGCAGCGCGTGGACATGGCGCTGCAGGTCGGCACCATTACCGAATCGGTCACGGTATCGGCGGCTGCCTCCGCGCTCGAAACCGACAACAGCGAGCGCAGCCAGACGGTCACACCCTTAGCCGTCACGGAACTGCCTCTCAATGGGCGCAACTACGCAGACCTGGCGTTGCTGTCAGGCGACGCGGTGAAGTCTCCCATCGCCGATGCGTTTGCACCCGGCGGCACGCCCCGCGAAGGCGCCTTCAACGTGAACGGCATGCGCAGCACTTACAACGATTTCCTGCTGGATGGCATAGATAACAACGCCTACGGCACCAGCAATCAAGGTTTCTCGGCGCAGGCAGTGCAGCCGTCCCCCGACGCCATCGCCGAGTTCAAACTGATCACCAGCAACTACAGCGCCGAGTACGGACGCGTAGGCGGCGCAGTGGTGAACGCGGTGATGCGGTCTGGAACTAACGAATTTCACGGCACGGCCTACGAATTTTTCCGAAACACCGTGCTCAACGCGGGAGGATTCGAATTCGCGCAGCCTTATTTCAAGCCCCCGTTGAAGCGTAACCAGTTCGGCGCCACCATCGGCGGACCCCTCATCAAAAACAAGCTGTTCTTCTTCGGCGACTACGAAGGCTATCGCCAGCTGCAGAATAATCCTAATTTCGATTCCATTCCGAACACCAACTATCGCCAGGGGATTCTGCCGGTGACGGTCGTGAATCCGCTGACTGGCACCGTGTATCCGGCCAACACGCCCATACCGGTATCGACTTTGAATCCGTTCGCCGCGGCGGTGTTGAATGCGCTGCCAGCCGCCAACGCAGGCGCCGCCGGGGCGCTCTCCAACAACTACCAGGCGCTGCTGCTTTATCGCGATTACAGCGACAAGTACGACGCCAAAGTTGACGCCCAGATCAACGACCGAATGAGCACCTTCCTGCGCTGGAGCCAGCGCAAGGACATCTACTATCAGCAGCCCAGCATGCCTGGCTTCGCAGGCGGCGACGGCAATGGATTCATTCATTCCATCCAGCAAAACGCGGGCTGGGGCTACACCTGGACGATTACGCCGACGTCGATTTTCGACGCCAGCCTGGGCTTTACACACGTGCTGGCCGGCAAAGAACCGCCCAATCTGGGAGGTCCCAGCTTACAGACGCTGTTCGGGATTCAGGGCCTTCCCACTACGCCTAACATCGCCGGTGGACTAAACAGTCAGACCGTGAGCGGCTTCACCGCGTTTGGACGCCAAACCAGCAATCCACAATTTCAAAATCCCACCTCCTGGGATCCGAAAGTAAATTTTTCAAAAAACATCGGCAGCCATTCGCTCAAGATGGGCTACGAGTATCTGCAGATTCACACCGAGATTCTGGACACCAATCCGCTGTACGGTCAGGACACCTACAACGGCGGATTCAGCAAACCGACCTGCGCCCAACTGGGCCAGCCTGTGGGCTGCTCGGTGCCGAGCAATTCGACTGCTTACAACTTCGCGGATTTTCTCTTCGGCACTCCCGCCATCATTTCCCAAGGAAGCTACGCGGTGGTGAACCTGCGCCAATTTTTGCATTCGGCCTACGTTCAAGATGACTGGCGCGCCACTCCCAAGCTGACAGTTAACATAGGGCTGCGCTGGGATTTCGCCAGTCCGCTCTATGAGCGCGACAACAATTATTCGGACTTCGACCCCGCTACCGACAGCATGGTCAAAGCCACCGGCGGCAGCCTCTACAACCGCAGCTTCGTCCATCCCGATTACAAAAACTTCGGGCCGAGACTCGGCTTGGCTTACAGCCTCGATAAAAAGACGGTGATCCGCAGCGGATACGGCATCAGCTATTCCTACTTCAACCGCCCTGGCAGCGCTCTAGAAGGTATCAACGCGCCACAAGCTCTGTTTGGAACCTTCTCGCAGACCATTCCGCCCGGTGGCCCAGCGCCCGCGGGCTTTCTCACCACCGTCAACAGCTTCACAACCGGCATCGCCAATCCGGCCGCATTCAACCCCGCCACTCAAAACGTGGTTTACATTCCCTCGAATTTCAAGTGGCCGTACATCCAGAGCTGGTTCTTCTCGGTGCAGCGCGAATTTCCGAAGAGCACCGTAGTGGAGCTGGGCTACAACGGAAATCACAGCCTCAACCTGCCGATTCTGGGCGACTACAATCAGGCCGTTCCCAGTCCTGCCGGAGAAACGCTATCTTTGGCCGCCCGTCGTCCAATCCAGGGCTGGGGCCCCATCACCTGGGTGGATCCGGCCGGCAACAACAACTACGAGGGCTTGAACATTCGCGTGGAGCATCGTTTCGCGCAGGGCTTGTACTTACTCAATTCGTTCACCTGGGGACATGCCATGGGCGATTCCGAACAGGCGCTGGAGTATTTCCCGACGCCCGGTTTCGGAGCGAATCCGCAAAACATTAACAATTTGCATAATGAGTATGCCTCCACCAGCTACGACGTCAAGTTGAACAACGTCACCAGCATCGTTTATCAACTTCCGTTCGGCAAGGGGCGCCAGTTCGGGTCGAATTGGAATCCTTTTCTAGACGGCGTGATGGGCGGATGGGAGCTCAACAGCATCAATACGGCCCACACCGGGCAACCGATTGATATTGCCTATTACACGACGCCCGCCGCCATCGACGTCACGGGCCTGCAAAACGATTATCGCGGCCAGGCGGAAATCCGCCCCAACGTCTCCGGCACCGGCATTAGCCAGAGCTCTTCGGCGATGATCAACAATTATTTCGCCGGCTACACCTTCACCCAGCCCACGCCGCAGCAGCCCTTCGGCAATCTCGGCCGCAATGCGTTCCGCGCGCCCAACTTCGAGCAGTGGGATTTGGCCGCGGATAAGACCTTCCGTATCCACGAGCGCATCAACTTGCAGTTCCGCTCGGAATTTTTCAACATCCTGAACCATACCAATTTTTTAATTCCAGATCCCCGAGTCAACGACGCCGCGTTCGGAACCATTCGATCCACTTATCCGTCGCGGCAGATCCAGTTCGCGATGAAGGTGCTGTTTTAGAACGTAGAGGCGCGCGGAGGCGTATACTGACGTTACAGGGAGGGACTGTGAAGCATCGATGCCTCTGCTTCGTACTTGGGCTCACCACGCTGGCAGCAATCGCGCTGGGACAAACCGCGCCTCAAACCGCGTTGGCGAGTTCCAAAGCCGTCAAACAGACCTGGACACCGCCTCGAACAGCCGCCGGGCATCCGGACCTGCAGGGCTTCTGGGCCAACAATAACGCCACGCCGCTGGAGCGGCCCAAGCAGTTCGCGGCGCACCCCACGCTGACCGACGCCGAAGTAGTCGCCATGAGGAAAAAAGCGCTCGAGCTTTACAACGGCAAGGGTGACGCCGCCTTCGGAGACACCATCTTTGAAACCGTGTGGGCCAGTGTAAAAGGTTCCAGTTCCGGCCCGCATCAGAAAGCCAAGGATGAGTTCGACAGCGGCACCGGCGATTACAGCTCGGAATGGATCGTGCAGCGGGTCTGGGATAACCGAACCTCGCTGATCACCGATCCGCCGGATGGCAAGATACCCGCCATGACGCCCGAAGGACAAAAAAGGCGCGAGCTCATGATGGTTGCGATGCGCCGTCCAGCCCAGGGCCCCGAAGATAGAGGATTGTCGGAACGCTGTCTCACCTACGGCTCGCCCCAACTCACCGCGGGATATCAAAGCTATTACCAGATTGTCGAGACGCCCAAGTCGGTGATGATGATGACGGAGATGATCCACGATGTCCGCAGTATTCCGCTGAACGGCGGCCCGCATCCCGGCGCCGCGGTTGAGCAGTGGTTGGGCGATTCGCGCGGACATTGGGATGGCGACACGCTGGTGATCGACACCACCAATTACAAGCCGAAAGCGTTCATGTCCATATCGAGCGAAAAGCTGCATGTGATTGAGCGCATCTCCCGCACTGGCGAGGATGCCCTGAAGTATGAAATTACCATCGACGATCCGGGTACCTGGACCAAGCCGTGGAGTCTGATGATCCCGCTACAGCGCTCGGCCGAGCCGGTTTATGAGTACGCCTGCCACGAGGGCAATGAAGGCCTGGCTGGCATCCTGGCTGGAGCAAGAGCGGAAGAAGCAGCGGCCGCCAAGCAGCAAATCCAGAAGTAACGCTCCGGCTTCGGCGTCGCCGACCTCTCGATTCAGCTTGTCACGTTCGATCGCGGAAATTTCGAGTAGCGATGGTGCGTCACAATATATTCACGCAGCTGCACTGCTTAAGATGTCATGTAGCACTACCGCTGTTCGAAATTGGAGGCCCTTTATGCCACGCCTATGCGCCTTGTTCTTAGCCATACCTTTATTGCTTAGCGGTCAGCCGAGACCCGCCGCTGGCCAAGATTCCATCGCCGCATTGCAGAAGCAAGTCACGGCGCTGAAGAAACAGGTCGAGAGCCTGGATCAAGCCCTCACGTTCTTCGCGCAAATGTATCGCGAAAAGCTTGACTCCGCGCTAGCGGAATCGGTGGCGCTAGAACCGGGCTCGCAGAAATTCAAGGTCGTCACGACGCAATCCGGCAGATTCTTCATTCGCCTGGATGAAGTAGAGCCGCTCTCCAATGGCTTCCGAGTCACACTGGCAGTTGGCAATCCATACGGCGTAGCGTTCACCGACACAAAGGTCACGCTGGCCTGGAACAGGAAAGAGCCGACCGATTTCTTGAAATATGGGGAGTGGCTCAAGACCAAGCGATCTCAGGAATTCAGCAGCTCAACCGAGTTGCAACCTGAGAGTTGGACCAAGATACCGGTCGTGCTCAGCGATACCAAACCAGATCAGCTTGGCTATATCGAAGTCAAGCTCACGACGGGAGGCGTGCGCATGCCCAACTAGCGTGGGCTTCAGGAGTGCCGGTCTTTCGAGAACATTGCAGTGTACGGAGGTGGCGACATGACTCGGACGATTGTGGCCGCGATAGCCGTCATCTCGAGCGGCGCGTTGGCACAGGATTCGCGTACGCGTCCTCAATTCGAGGTGGCCTCCATCAAGCCGAATCACTCCGGCGAATCAATTATGTTGTTTCAACCCCAGCCCGGAGGCCGGTTCACTGCCAGCAACAGCTCTCTGAGCCTGCTCGTTCGATACGCATACGACGTTAAGCCGTTTCAGGTCTCCGGCGCACCTGACTGGGTCAGATCGGACCGGTACGACATTGCTGCGCAGGGGGATGGTAACCCAGGAGTGCCCGAGATTCGCGCCATGCTCCGGCAGCTACTGGAGGATCGTTTTCGACTCAAATACCACTGGGACACAAAAATAGCCGCGGGCTATGCTCTTCTGATGAGCAAAGCCGGTAAGCTTCGGGAATCCGAACCTGGAGACTGCCCTTCTCCGCTCTCTGCACTAAATTCGCGGCCAGTCGATCCTCCTGGCACTCCATGCGGCGACCTCAGGAATTCTCCAGGCCATACCTTCGGGCGCAACCTGACGGCCGCTGAGCTGGCGGATTCGCTCTCGTTTTTCGTGGGACGATTTGTGCTGGATAAGACCGGCTTGACGGGTAAGTACGATATCGACCTGCAGTGGACGCCCGACTCGGTCAGATTGCAGTCATCGGCGTCGCCTGAAGTGCAAGATTCCACTGGACCGTCGATTTTCACAGCCTTGCAGCAGCAGTTAGGCCTCAGACTGGAAACTACCAAAGCTCCGGTCAAGATCCTCGTGATCGAACACGTAGAACGACCGGACCAGAACTGAGCGGTTCTTCGAATGGAATCCCTCCTGACCGATCTCAAACGAGCCCCGAGATTGGGTTGACCGCCATCTGACCAGGAGCTTGACGCCCGCCTGACATTGTCCGCGCCGCTCGCGTCAGTTTGACAGATTCGCGCCCAATTCGCTAAGCTGAATTGACACTAAGTCTCCTACGGAGAGAGTCTGTCTGTATGAAAACCCATATTCCGTCCGAGGGCGAGATCGTGCGTAAGTGGCACGTTGTGGATGCCACCGATCAGGTGCTCGGGCGGGTGGCCAGCAAAGCCGCGATGCTTCTGATGGGCAAGCATAAGCCCATCTATACGACATTTCTTGACACCGGCGATCACGTCATCATCATCAACGCCGCCAAGATCCGCGTCACCGGAAATAAGGAACAGCAGAAGATTTACCGGCGCCATAGCGGTTATCCGGGCGGGCTGTCGGAAATCGGCATGGCCAAGGTGCGCGCCACCAGGCCCACTCGAATCCTTGAGGACGCCATCGCCGGCATGCTTCCCAAAACGAAGCTCGGCAAACAGATGTACCGAAAACTGAAAGTTTACGCGGGCGACAAGCATCCGCACCAGGCGCAGAAGCCGGAGCCGCTGACCATAGGATGACAAAGCTAGCGATGAAGAAAGGCGTTTGACTTGGCAGGATTAGTACAGTACATGGGAACGGGCCGCCGCAAGACCTCGGTCGCGCGCATTTTTCTGCGATCGGGCAAGGGCGCCATCACCGTCAACGGACGGCCATTGGATCACTATTTCGTCAGCGAAGCCGCGCGCGCCGTCGTCCGGCAAGCGCTCTTGGCCACCGAGATGGCCGACAAGTTCGACATCATCATCCTCGCCAACGGCGGCGGCGCGGCCGGACAAGCTGGAGCGGCGCGTTTGGGGATCGCACGCGCGCTGCTCGAGTTTAATTCCGAATTGCGGCCCAAATTGAAGCAACTCGGCTTGTTGACGCGCGACCCTCGCCAACACGAGCGCAAAAAGTACGGCCAGAAGGGCGCACGCAAGAGATTCCAATTCTCGAAGCGCTAAATCGAGAAAGAGCAGCTTCACGGGCTCGGCGCGTGAACGCGGGCGCCCGTTCCTGGGCGCAAACTGAAACGGCCGGCTTCCACCGGCGCACGCAAATTCCGCCTTGGACCGCGTGCGTTGATCGAGACCGGGCGAAATCGCAACTTTCAAGAACCACAAGGAGGTAGTTTGGCTTCCATTTCCATGAAGGAATTGCTCGAAGCGGGCGTTCATTTCGGGCACCAGACCAAGCGCTGGAATCCAAAGATGAAGGAATACATCTTTGGCGAACGCAACGGCATCTACATCATCGATCTGCAAAAGACCCTGAAACTTTTCAAGGACGCCATGCGCTACGTGGCCGAAGCGGCCGCGCAAGGCAAGACCGTCCTATTCGTCGGAACCAAGCGGCAGGCCCAGGAAGCCATCGCGGAAGAGGCCACGCGCTGCTCGCAGTATTATGTCAATCAGCGCTGGCTGGGCGGCCTGCTCACCAACATGACCACCGTGCAGCGCTCCATCAAGCGGCTGAAGGATCTGGACGCTATGTCGGCCGACGGCGCCTACGAAGGGCGCGCCAAGAAAGAAGTCGGACGGCTGGAGCGCGAGCGCAAGCACCTGCAGCAGAATCTGGCGGGCATCCGCGAAATGGGCGGGCTGCCGGACCTAATGTTCGTGGTGGATTCCAACAAGGAAGCCATCGCGGTCAAGGAGGCGCGCAAGCTCGGGATTCCCGTGGTCGCGGTGGTCGATACCAACTGCGATCCGGATGAAGTGGACTACGTAATCCCCGGCAACGACGACGCCCTGCGCGCGATTCGGCTGTTCACTACCAAGGTCGCCGACGCGGTGATCGAAGGCCGCGCGCTAGCCACTGAGCAGGACTTCGCCGCCGAGAAAGTGGTCACCGAAGAGACGCCGGCCGAAGAGATTCCCGAGTATACCCAGTTCGATCCGCAACAATTGGATCAGCTCATGTCGGAGGGTTTGTCGGACGAAGACTTGCCTTCCATGTCGCTGCCCCGCAAGAGTCCTGGTTCGGAGGAGCCTGAGCCCGGGGCTACCTCGTCGTCCGGCACCACCGAGTAAGCGCGGCGCATCGTCCGGCCTGCGTGGGGCAATCCGGTTCCCAGCGGAACCAAGAAACCAAGGAAACAAGAAGCCAGTTTATGGAGATTAGTCCGAAGCTTGTAAAAGAACTCCGCGACCGGACCGGTGCGGGCATCATGGAGTGCAAGCGCGCCCTGGTGGAGGCCAAGGGAAATCTTCCCGAGGCTGAGATCATCCTGCGCAAGCGCGGAATCGCGTCCGCGGCCAAGAAAGCCACGCGCTCCACGCGCCAGGGCGTCATCGGCAGCTATATTCATCCCGGCTCGCAATTGGGAGTGCTGGTGGAAGTGAACTGCGAGTCCGATTTCGTCGCGCGTACCGACGATTTTCAGCAATTGGTCAAGGACCTGGCCATGCAAATCGCCGCGGCCGACCCGCAGTTCATCCGCAAAGAGGACGTCACGCCCGACGCCCTCGCCAAAGAAAAGCGACATCCAGCGCGGCCGGGCCCTCCAGGAAGGCAAGCCCGAAAAGATGATCGACAAGATCATCGAGGGCCGTATGAACAAGTACTATGAAGAGGTCTGCCTCTATGAGCAGCCCTTCATTCGCGAGAATTCCACCACCGTGGGCGATCTGATCAAGACCATGATCGCCAAGGTGGGCGAGAACATTTCGGTTTCGCGCTTCGTGCGCTTCAAAGTGGGCGAAGCGGCTCTGATCGAGGAAACCGCCGACCAGTCGCCGCCCGCCGAATAAGGCCGGCATGCCCCAATACCAGCGCATCGTTCTCAAGCTGAGCGGCGAAGTGCTGGCCGGCAGCGGACGCTTCGGCATCGATCCGGAACGGGTTCGAAGCCTGGCCGAGGAGATCGCCGAGGTAGCCAAGAAAGGCGTTCAGATCGGGCTGGTAGTGGGCGGCGGCAATTTTTTTCGCGGCGTCGCGGCCGCTGCCATCAATATGGATCGCGTGACGGCGGACCACATGGGCATGCTGGCCACCGTGATCAACGCCCTGGCATTGCAGGACGCCCTCGAAAAAGCCGGCGCCCCCACCCGCGTCATGACCGCCATTGAGATGCACCAGGTGGCCGAGCCTTACATCCGCCGGCGCGCCATCCGGCACCTTGAAAAAGGCCGCATCGTGATCTTCGCCGCCGGCACTTCCAATCCGTATTTCTCCACCGACACCGCCGCCACGCTGCGCGCGCTCGAGATCCACGCCGAGATGATCGCCAAAGGCACGCGCGTGGAGGGCGTATACGATAAGGATCCCCTGCGCTATCCCGATGCGGTCCTGTACCCGCAGATCACTTACAATGAAGTGCTGTCCAAGGCGCTGGGCGTGATGGATGCCTCCGCCGTGGCCATGTGCCGGGACAACAAGCTCCCGGTCCTGGTTTTCAATTTGAACGTCTTCGGCAATATAATGCGAATGTCGATGGGCGAGCCCATCGGCACCATCATTCACTAGCGAAACGATATGAAAAACGAACCTCAAGCAGCACCGACCACTTTTCAAAGCCTCAAAGAGATCGACGCGAACACCAAGAGCCGCATGGAAAAGGTGCTGGCGATTTGCAGCACGATATGGCCGGCATCCGGACCGGGCGCGCTTCGGTCAGCCTGCTGGACAACGTGCGCGCCGATTACTACGGTACGCCGACGCCGCTCAATCAAGTTGCCAACCTGCACGTCCCCGAGCCCACCCTGATCACCGTGCAGCCTTGGGATGTCTCGCAGATCGGCGCGATCGAAAAGGCCATCCGCTCGGCCGATCTCGGGCTTGAATCCGTCGAACGACGGCAAGCTGATCCGCGTTCCGATCCCGCCCTTGACCGAGGAGCGCCGCAAGGATCTGGTCAAGAAGCTGCACCACATCGCCGAAGATCATCGCGTGGCGCATGCGCAACATCCGCCGCGACGCCAACGAGAACGTCAAGAAGCTGCTCAAGGACAAGCTGATCAGCGAAGACGACGAGCGCCGCGCGCATCGACGAGATCCAGAAGCATGACCGACGGCTATATCCAGAAGCTGGACCAGGCCGCCAAGGACAAAGAAAAAGAGATTCTGGAAATCAAGTAGAGCGCTTCTTTCGTTGAAGCGTGATAGCCAGGATTTGACGGGTCTTTTTACTCGATAGACTTGGTTGTCAGTATGTCCCTGGCACGCGGAGACAAACTCGGACCCTACGAAATCGTTGAACTGATCGGCAGCGGGCGGGATGGGCGAGGTTTACCGTGCCAGAGACCCGCGTTTGAATCGCGACGTGGCCGTCAAAGTTTCCGCCGAGCAGTTCAGTGTGCGCTCTGAGCATGAGGCGCAGGCCATCGCGGCGCTGAATCACCCCAACATCTGCCAGATTTACGATGTCGGCCCGAACTACCTCGTGATGGAGTTCATCGAAGGCGCTCCGCTCAGCGGTCCACTTCCGTTGAAGAAAGCCTTAGAGTATGCCGTGCAAATTGCCGGCGCGCTGGACGCAGCGCACGCCAAGTACATAACGCATCGCGATCTGAAACCAGCGAACATCCTGGTTACGGCATCCGGCATCAAGCTGCTCGATTTCGGGCTCGCACTTTTGCACCGTAGGCCTGCGTCGGCGGACGCGACCGCCACCATCGACGCGACCCAGGCTGGCACCATCCTGGGCACGGCGGCCTACATGTCTCCCGAGCAGGCCGAGGCCAAGCCCGCGGATGCGCGCTCGGACATTTTCTCGTTCGGCCTGGTGCTGTACGAAATGTTGAGCGGGCGCCGCGCCTTCACCGGCGATTCGGCCGTCGCAATCATGGCGGCAATTGTGCGCGACGAGCCCCCAGCGCTGGAAGTTACACCGGCCTTGCGAAGCATTGTCACGCGGTGTCTGCGCAAATCGCCCGCCGGCCGCTTCCAGTCCATGGCGCAAGTGAAGGACGCTCTGCTGGCCGCCACCAGCGCAGTATCATCGGCGGACCGAACGCCGTCCATCGCAGTGCTGCCGTTCGCTAACATGGGCGGCGACAAGGAAGACCAGTACTTCAGCGACGGGCTGGCCGAGGAGATCATCAATTTCCTGGCGCAGATTCCGGGCCTGAAGGTGACCGCGCGCACGTCGGCGTTTGCCTTCAAGGACAAAAGCGAGGACATTCGCAAGATCGCCGAGACTTTGGGCGTCGCTGCCATCCTCGAAGGCAGCGTGCGGCGCTCCGGAAATCGCATCCGCGTCACGGCCCAGCTGATCAACGCCGGAGACGGCTATCATCTCTGGTCGCAGCGCTATGACCGCGAAATGGCGGACCTCTTCGACTTGCAGGACGAAATCGCGCAAGCCATCGCAGCCGCGCTGCATGTGAAGCTTTCGGGAACGCCCGCGCCGTTCCAACAGTACAAGCCGAACCTGCCCGCTTACGAGGCTCTGTTGAAGGCGCGGTACTACTTTGGAATGTTCCGTCCGGACTTGCTTCCGCACGTTAAGGAATGCTTCGAGCAGGCCATCGCGTTGGATCCGAAATTCACGCTGGCCCACTGCGAGTATGGAAACTATTTCTGGGGCATGGCATTGGCGGGAGCGCTTCCGGCCGACCAAGCCTTGCCCATGATACGCTCCATCGCCGAGAGGGCGCTGGAGTTGGATCCTTCCCTCGCCGACGCACACGCGATGTTAGGCATGGTCGCAGCCTGTCTCGAATACGACTGGAAGGAAGCGGACAGTCGCTTCCGCCTGGCGATGGCTCACGATCCCGTTCCCATCAATGTGCGCCTCTATTACTCCCTTTACCTTCTGCTCATCGGCCAGCCGGCCGAAGCCGTTCAGCAGACGGAGCTCGGACTGCAAAAAGATCCGCTAAATCTCTCTTTGCGAAATAACCGGGCGGCCTTCCTCGCCGCAGCCGGCCTCGACGACCAGGCGGCCGAGGGCCTTCGTGAGGTCCTGGAAATCAATCCGTCCATGGTGCTCGCGCAATTAGCCCTGGCCGGTCTGCATGCGTCGCGGGGAGAGTGGGACCAGGCCATGGCACTGTGCGAGAAGGCGTACGGCCCCGCGCCTCTTCCCAGCGCCATCGGGTGGCTCGCCGCGCTGCTGAAGCGAACCGGAGATACCCGCCGGGCCGAAGAGCTGCTCCAGAAACTCCAGCCCCAGGATGCCTTCGGCGTCCCACGAGCCTTGGCCGCTTACTACTGGGTGCTCCGGGAATTCGATGCGGAAGCGGACTGGATCGAAAAGGCCATCGACCAGCACGATCCTTACGGTGTTGTATATCTGCGGCTGTGGTACGGAAGAGAACTGCGCTCCACTCGGCGCTGGGCAGGGTTGCTGCGAAAGCTCAATCTGCCGCAACCGTAATTACAAGTAGAGCGCGGCCGTGGCTAGATGTGTTTGGCGTTAGCGGCCGTTCACCATATCCGCCAGACGCCCCACCACCGCTTTCAGCGTTTCCGATTGGGCCGCCAGTTCTTCGGCTGCCGAAGCGCTCTCCTCCGCACTCGCGGCGGTCCGTTGCGTGACCTGCTCCATTTGCGCTGTGGCCCTGGTCACTTGCTCAATGCCGTGCGACTGTTCCTGGCTGCCTTGGTGCACCTCGTCTACCAAGATTTTGATTTGGCCGGTCTCTTGGGTAATGGCTCGCATCACCACGGCTACTTGATCCACCTTCACCTTCCCATTATTCGATTTGGAGATCGATTCTTCGATCAAACTGGATGTATCCTTGGCAGCTTGAGCGCTGCGCTGCGCCAGGCCCCGAACCTCATCCGCCACCACCGCGAAACCCATCCCAGCCTCGCCGGCCCGGGCCGCCTCCACCGCGGCGTTCAATGCCAGAATGTTGGTCTGAAAAGCAATCTCATCGATGACCTTGATGATGCGCGCGATCTTGTCGCTCTGCGAATTGATCTCGCTCATCGCGGTCACCATCTGGTTCAGATCCTGTTCAGCCTCGTCGAACTTCGAGCGCGACAGCGCCATCAGACGCGCGGCTTCTTGGGAATTCTCCGTATTCTTGTGAGCCATGGAGTTGATCTCCTCGCTTGCGGCCGACGTTTCTTCCAGCGACGCGGCCTGCTCGGAGGAGCCTTGGGCCAACGTTTGGCTGGCGGAAGAAACCTGACTGGCCGCCCCAGACAACTGTTCGGCGCTTTCACCCAGATCCCGGATGGCGTCGCGCAGCGTCCCCGTGATGCCGCGGATGATCAGCGCAGCCAGCAGCCCAATCGCTCCAAATGCCGCCAGGACAGCCAGAATAACTTCCCAGATCCGCCTGGCCACCGCTTCCTTCTGGGAGGCGGCCGCGGCCTGCGCCCGCTTGACCGATGCATCCACGATTTTATCGATCAGGTCCGTGGCGGCACGGTCTTGTCCTTTTACAAGCGCATCCGCTTCGTGCGCGTTTGCCCCTTTGGCTTCTACGAAGACTTTCAACGCCGATTCGTACTTGTCGCATAGTGCCGAGTGCGCTTGAAGAAACTCCTCTACTGCCTGGCTGGCTTCCGGGTCGGCCAGCGACGCTTTGAGCGCCATCCCTACCTCCCGGACATGCGCGGCCTGCGTGTGAAACTGTCCTGAGTACTTCTCCAGGTCCGGGGCGTTGTATCCGCGCAGCAGGGCGTCCTTCCACTCCTGGACCTCTTTTTTGAAATTGACCTGCATCACACGGGCAGCGTCCTGCTGGCGGCCCCGCGCCTGCAGGTCCTGTAACGTGCTCTCGTAGCTCGCAACGGTCGCTCTTAACTCGTAGATCAGGACGGCGCCGGCGCCTGCTCCGACACCTAGGCAAAGAACGATCACAGCCCACAATCGCGCGCCCACGCTGGTTTTATGTCTCATAGCCAACCTCCTGACCTGCCTGACAATCCAGTTAACATCTCGGTCGAACGGAAAAGAATGTGAATACTTCTTCGGGCCATCGCGAATCCGATCCGACGCAATATACTGGAACAGGCGCCGTAGCGCCGCGCCTGTTTGCCCAGCAGACTAAACCAGGAGGAGATGCCATGCCCTTCTACGAAAAAGGCCCCGTTCGCATCCACTATGAGGAGGCCGGTTCCGGCTTCCCGTTGTTGCTCATCGCCGGCGGAGGATTGAATTCGACCATCTCCGGCTTGACCACGGCAGTCCCTTCAACCCGATCGAGGAGTTCAAGGGAGAGTACCGCTGCATCGCGTCGGACCTGCGCAACGCCAACGGCGGCCAGTCCTCCGGCCCGCTCGAGATCGACCGGCCGTGGGATTCCTATACCGACGACCATCTCGGCCTGATGGATCACCTGGGCATCGACAAGTTCATGGTGATGGGCTTCTGCATTGGCGGCCCCTTCATCTGGAACCTCTTGCGGCGGGCGCCCGATCGCGTTGTCGCGGCCGTGCTGGCGCAGCCCAGCGGGTCGCGTCCGGAGATGCGCGATCTTTTCTACGAAACCAATATGAAGGGCTGGGGTCCGGACCTGGTCAAGCGCCGGCCCGAAATCACGATGGAGATGGTCGACAAATTTCTGACCAGGATGTACCGCACCAACCCCGACTTCGTCTTCACCGTGACGCGCGATTTCGTGCGCAATTGCCAGACGCCCGTGCTGATCCTGCCGGACGATATCCCGGCGCATCCGTACGCCGTCGCCATGGAGGCCGCGATGCTCGCGCCCAAGGCCGAAGTGAGCATGTTCCCGTGGAAGGAGCCCAAGGAGCGGATTCCCCTGGCGGTGCGCCAGATACATTCCTTCCTCCGGGCGCATCGGCCGGCCTAAAACTCATCGCAGCCGCTCATCGAAGTAGAAAGGCTCCGGACTGGAAAAGTGAATCCGTGCGAAGTCTGGATGAGCGGGATTCAGAATATAGTTACGCTCCCGCGGAATCACGGCCGAAGGCACGGAGAGAACCGCTGTTGTGAGCACCTTGGCCCAATCTGTTCCGATGTCGCGGGTTGCATCGATGGCGAGATTTGAGTTCCAGCCAGTTGGGAGATCGTCGATGGTGACGATCCTGATAGAAAGATCGTTTGGAATTTCAATAGAAATGGCGACATAGTCGTCGGCCAACTCGTCGGAATTCACGAGTACCTCTAGGGCGCACAATGCGCGGGTCTCGGCACTGTAGATGAGCGGCGTTCCTTTGTGATTCCAGCGGCCTCCATAGAGGTTCGCGCCCATTCCATCGTTAGCAGGATGGCGGCGGCTGCCGATTCGGTAGACGGTCACCTACCAGACGCCATGTTCGATGCGTCCGAGAGCATCCTCGACACGAGCGATTCCCTCGGTTGTGCTCAGCAGTGACACTGGTGTCTGATCGCCAAGTGATCGGACCGGAGCATTTATCCAGCGGAGAGCCTTTTCGCTGCTTCCAAGCACCTCAACGGCTCGAGCTATCACCTGCACTAATGTCTCAACGGATTGCGCTTGCGGGGAGGTTGGCAGATTGGGCAACGGAACTGTGCGAATCATCGGACCACCCTCCACGATCTGGACCACACGAGCAAACCGCCCGCCCAAGGAGGCTCGATCTGACTGCTCTAGGATGCGGGACACTTCCTCCCGGATTTCCGTTTTTTGTTCTTCGGTTAGCGATGCCACTTCTCTGCCCTGAGTATAGCCGAGTCGCAGTCGGTCGACTCCGTCGCCGCTGTCGCACTACCTGGTTGGGCGAAGAAAATGCGAAACTTAGAAGGATGATGCCCCTATAAACCCTATACGCGTCTGAATAATATGCCCTCAGCTTCGACACCGCAGTCGCACGTACATCACTATGTTGCGCAGTGGTTCCAGAAGAGATTTCTCCTCTCGAACCAAACAAAGCATCATTACCTCGACTTGCACCCTGAGACAAGAGCAAGTGGCCCTGTCCAATACCAGCGGCGTGCTCTTTTACATTGGGGACCCGCACGATGCTTCTATGGGGACGACTTATACATGGTGAAGCTCGGTGGCTGGAGCACCGACAACGTTGAGAAATGGTTCTTTGGCCGGATTGATCGGGAAGGGCGAGAGGCCGTCGAGGTCTTCGCGGAATACAACGGGTACTCTGATCGTCTCCATGAAGTGTTTCAAGCGCTTCCGCGTTTCATGGGAGCACAGCGCTTCCGTACGCCGAGAGGCCTCGACCAGTTGAAGGTGCTGACTGCTGCGACCGACCACAACCAGACCCTAGCTCAAATGGTACGACTTTACCAACTTCACGCGACAATGTGGATCGAGGGCGTCTGGGAAATCGTACGAGCACGAACGAGCCCCACTAAATTTATCATTACCGACGAGCCGGTGACCTTCTTCAACCGGCGCATTTTCCCCAGCGAGATTGCTTACCCGGGAGCAGCGATCGGGCTCGATAAGATCGGGACCCGGACGCTGTTCCCGCTCGGTCTCGACTCCTGTCTTATCGTCACCCATATGCAGTTCGCCCGAAATCCATGGGCCGACCCGATAATGTCGCGGGTAAACGCGCGCGCTTTTGACACGACTGTTAAATACCTGCTCGACATACAGTTCGGTCGCGAAT
>CAVXJU010000078.1:0-39255 GCA_963761935.1 Terriglobia bacterium
TCCGATCGGCATGACCAACAGCACCTACGAGCAGCCGCTTCCGCCAGAGCGCGCCAAGCAAGCAGCGCGCGCGCACAACGCCCAAGGCCACGCCATGGACGTAAAATGGCACGTCTACCCCGAGCAGGCCGCCGCCGGCCTCTGGACCACTCCCACCGATCTCGCCAAGTTCGCCATCGAAGTGCAGTTGTCGCTGCTCGGAAAATCCAACCGCGTGCTTTCGCAAACGACGGCGCAGGAAATGATCACGCCGGTGGGCGTTGGCCCTTTCGCCGTGGGTTTCACGATTGAAAAGGACGGCGAGGGCTGGTACTTCACGCACGGTGGCAGCAACTGGGGATTCCAGTGCGACCTGTATGCGCATCGGCTGAAAGGCTACGGCGTCGCCATCATGACCAACAGCGATAGCGGCGGCTACCTGATCCCCGAAATCCGCCGGCGAGTGGCGCTCGCCTATGGATGGGACACGCTGGACAAACCCATTCTGCGCTAGCACAATTGAGAGACATGACCGCCGATCAGGTGTTTTCTCTCGCCAACAACCTCGCGCTGTTGGGCTGGCTGCTGCTCATCGTTCTTGGACCGCGGCGATGGGTGGCGCCGCTCGTAACCGGCGCGATCCTGCCGCTACTGTTCGCGATTCTCTACGGGCCCTTGATCGCCGTGCACTGGGGCGACACACCGGGCGGCGGATTCGGATCGCTCACGCAAGTGGCCACGCTCTTTTCTAATCGATGGCTGCTGCTGGCCGGATGGGTGCACTATCTGGCGTTCGATCTTTTCATCGGAAGCTGGGAGGTGCGCGATGCCCGCGCCCACCGCATCTCGCATTGGTTCGTGATCCCGTGCCTGATTCTGACGTTCATGTTTGGGCCGGTGGGCTTATTGCTGTATTTCATCCTCCGGCTGGTCAAGGTACGTTCTCTGCGGCTGGACCTGGCGCCCGCGGAAAAGTAACACGCGCGCTTCGGCTTTTTCGCGACCCGCTTCGTCCATAATGAGAGAGAGTTTCTCCAAAGAGGAAATCCCTACGTCAACGCCTTCACAACGCGCGACCGGCTCCGGCGAAGTTCTGCTCGATCACGGGGCGCTAAGTGCCTTCGAGAGCCGCGCCGCCCGCATGATTCGCGAAGTTTTTGAATCCGGGCGCCCGCTTACCTTTATTCGCACCCCGGAGGAGCAGCGCGTCGCCAAAGTGCTGCGCGAGGTGGCTCAAGGATCGCTCGCCGCGATACCGCTACCTATTTGGAAGTGGAGTCTCACCGAAGGTCATGCAGCGCGACGATCAGGAGGCCGAGCCGGGAACGCTGGCACCGCGCGCGGCGCTGGACTTTATCGCGGCCTACCCGGACGCTGCTATTTTCCATCTGAAGGATTTTCACGAGCCGCTGCGCGAATCACCCGAAATCCGGCGCCGCCTGCGCGATGTGTACGAGGGCTGCCTGGACCGCCAGAAGTTCGTGGTCATCACTTCGCCGGTCCACTTCATTCCCGAAGAGCTGGAACGCAGCGTGATGTTTCTGGATTTGCGGCCGCCAGACGCGATCGAGCTGGTGGATTTTCTGCGCGCCGAAACGGCAGCCGGCGGCAAGCGATGAGGTTCTGCAACAGATCGCCCGCGCGCTGCGTTGGCCTCACGCTGGATGAAGCGCGCTATGCCTTGCGCCGCGCCTTGGCCGTCAATCCGATCCTGGGTCCGGAGTCGCTCCCAGCCCTGCTCGAA
Source organism: Terriglobia bacterium (assembly GCA_963761935.1). Taxonomy (GTDB): domain Bacteria; phylum Acidobacteriota; class Terriglobia; order Bryobacterales; family Bryobacteraceae; genus Palsa-89. The sequence goes on from CAVXJU010000078.1 coordinate 1,724, forward strand.
GAGAAACGGCTGTTGGTGAATCGCACCGGCGTACATCGAATACATTTCCGACCGGGACGCAGCTGAGCGAGGTCGGCGGTCTGGATGGCCTCAAGAAATGGCTGGTCGAGCGCCGCAAGCTTTTTCAGACTGCGCGACAGCCTGAGCGAGGAAATCGTGCCCAAGGGCGTCCTTCTGATGGGCATTCCCGGTTGCGGCAAGAGTCTACTCATCAAGGCCATCGCTTCGGCCTTTCAGCTTCCTCTGTATCGCGTGGACATGATCGAGATTTTTTCCGGCCGGCACGGCAAGCCCGAAGGCGCCTTCGTGCAGGCCTGCCGCATGCTGGAAGAAATGGCGCCGGCGGTGCTCTGGTTCGACGAGATCGAGATGGGAATCACGTCCACGGAAACCGGCGGCGAGCAGGGCCGAATCTTTGCGTTCTTCCTGACCTGGATGCAGGAAAAGACGCGCGGCCTGTTCGTGGCGGCCACTGCCAACCGCATCGATCTGCTGCCCGCCGAGATGATCCGCAAAGGCCGTTTCGACGAGGTGTTTTTCGTCGACCTGCCCCTCACCGAGGAACAGGTGGAAATCTTCAGGATTCACCTGACGCGCCGCGGCGTGGACGTATCGGGATTCAATCTGGAGCAAATCACCGAATTCACGGTCGGCTGGACCGGCGCCGAGATCGAACAATGCGTGATCTCAGCCATCACCAAGGCGCGACTCGAAGAACGCAACGTCACGCAGCAGGACCTGATCGGTGTCGCGGTGAAGCTGGTCCCGCTGTCGCGCACCATGAAAGAGCAGATCAGCCACATTCGCGCTTGGGCCTTCGAGCGCGCCGTTCGTGCCACGCCACAAGGCATCCGCCGCTAAGATCTCCGCTCGCCTGCTGGCCTATACTTTGAGAAATGAAGAAGCTGGCTCTGCTGTTCCTCTTTTCGCAACTGCTCTTCGCGCAAAATGCGGCCAATCGACCTGCGCCGAAGGTAGAACGCCACGAGTTCACCATCTCGAACTTCCATACCGAGAGCGGCGTGACGATGCCGCAAGTGCACGTCGTTTACGGAACCTACGGCCATCTGAACGCCGCCAAAGACAACGCCGTGCTCATGCCGTCGCACTACATGGCGAATCTGCACGGGTATGAATGGCTGATCGGCTCCGATCGCGCGCTCGATCCATCGCAGCTTTTTCTGGTCTCTACCGAGCTGTTCGGCAACGGAAGTTCGTCGTCTCCCAGCAACACGCCCGAGCCTTATCATGGCCCTCGCTTCCCCGTGATGACCATACGCGATAACGTGGAAGCGGTGCACCGGTTGCTCGCCGAGGATCTCAAGATCACTCATCTGCGCGCCATCGTCGGCTTTTCGATGGGGTCCGAACAGGCCTTCCAATGGGCGGTCAGTTATCCCACTTTTGCGGATCGCATCGTGGCGACTTCCGGCACGGCGAAATGCTATCCGCATGGCGTGGTGCGTCTCGAAGGACAGATAGCCGCCATTACAAACGATCCCGCGTTCAACAACGGTGACTACACCGCGCGCCCCGCCAAGGGCTTGGACACGTTCGGCGTGATGTGGCTGGGCTGGCTATATTCGCAGGAATGGTGGCGACGCGAGCTCTGGCGGCCCACGGCAGCGCCTGGCACCACTTTCGAACAATACTTTGAGAGCCGGCGAAAGAGTTTCCAGGCCAATGCCGATGCCAATGATTTAATTCTTCAGATGAGAACTTGGGAGCGGCACGATGTAGGCACGACGCCCGGATTCAATGGCGACGTCGAGCGCGCGCTGCGCTCCATCAAAGTTCCGGTGCTCTACATGCCGTCGGAATCAGACATGTACTTCCCTCTCTCGGACGCTCGCTATGAGGCCGCGTTCATCGCGGGCGTCTTCCTGGTGCCGATCCCATCGCTGTGGGGACACACTGCCGGCGCAGCCAGCAATCCCGCGGACGCAAGGTTTCTGAACGATAAGATCGGCGCTTTCCTGAGCGTGGGCGCTTCGCGCTAAGCCTGAACTGCTACTGCTTTTTCAGAGTGTAGATGTAATTGTCGAGCGCGAACTCGGCGGCTGTTGCGTCCATGAAGTGATAATCCAATTCGTTGGCGCAGCCGGTTTCGAGAGTCTTCCATTTGGTGCCGCGGAAGCCGAGTTTGTTCGCGAGCTTCAAAGGGTCAACCGATTTATCTTTGCGCTGCATCTCCTCGAATGCGCCCTGAAACAACATGTTGGCCGGAAATCGACAACTCTGTACTTCGGTCCTTTGCACGCCAGTATCCCCGGCCCCACCGTCCCATTCGGATTGATAATGACGGTCTTGCCAACCAGCGACTTCATTTCCCTGGCGTCGTCATAGCCAGGCCCATTGACCCAAGGCGCGACGACAGCCGAGGTTATTTTCCAGGTTCCAAGATAGAACGCGTCGGCCGCGATCGAGCAGACCGCAATGCTGACGAATGAAAATAGTTTCAACAAAAATCCGCTGAACGGCCGCATTGGCTCCATGATACAGTTGGCGTGATGCGCCCCACCGCGTCCCAGCTGGCGCTGCTGATGTGCAGTCTTCTCGCGGCCCAGCAGGAATCCACGCCTATCTTCGGAACCACGGTGGTAATATCATCCGGGCTGCGCGGTCTGGTTTATCACATCGGTCATCGCACCAAACGTCTGCCGGATTTCAAAAAACTGAAACCCTCCGGTGCGATCTACACCTCCTCGCTCGACATCCCTCCGCAGGATTTCAAGCAGGGTTTTCCAGGGGTCACCAAACGCACCGAATGGTTCGCGATCGACTACACTGGCCGATTCTGGATCGAAAATCCCGGAAGCTACAATTTCTCGCTGCTTTCAGACGACGGCGCCAAACTCTACATTGACGACCAGATCGTTATCGATAACGATGGCGTGCATCCGCCTTTGGAAAAGCGAGGCGACGTAAACTTGGCGGGCGGCGTCCACAGTCTTCGCGTCTCCTACTTCCAAGGGCCGAGGTTTCAGGTCGCCCTGCAATTGAAAATCGCCGCCACTGGACAAGAACTCCGCGTTTTCAGCACCGATGAATTCAAACCTCCGCCGAATCCGGAGCAGTGGCATTTCCCTCAAAAGAAGGACGAGCGCTAGCAAGGCGCGATGTTCTAAGCGTCACAATGGAAGCATCGAAAGCCAACCGCGCCGCGTCCGGAAGAGCTCCATGTCGCGCAATCCGCGCCGAACACCTCCACCGCGTAAGGTCCAAAGTAGTTCTTCTCGGCGAGCAAGTCGAAGAACACTTTGAAATCCACAATCCCCTCGCCGGGCAGTAGCCGCTCCAAATCTCGAATCGCTTCGGGCGGAGAGTCTGGGCTGTCCGAAATGTGCACATCCAGGATTCGATCCGCCGGGATGTTTCGAATCCAGTCCGGATCGCTGCCGGCATGGTGCCAGTGCCAGGAGTCAATTGCCAGGCCGCATCGCGGCGAGACCGTCAATCCAAAATCGAGCATCTCCTGGTTGCGCCAGATGAACTCGTGCGGATGAGCCCGGCGCGAATGCAGAGGCGTGATGCACTCCAGCGCCAGCCGGATCGAGTACTCATCCAGAACCTCGCAGCATGTCTTGAGACGCTCGCGATATATGGCAGCTTGTGAGTCACGCGGTTGCTCGGAGGACGGCGGCACGCCCAAGGTCGCGATACGGCATCCGGCCTCGCGAGCAAACCGGCACGCTGCCGGAAGCCTCGGAAGCGTCTTTAGAAATGTCGCATCGTCCTGGCGCACCTCCACCGGCAGTATCATCGCGGTGGCGCGAACAGCGCCCTTCGGCTCGGCTTCGACCGGCTGTTCCCTAGGAATAACGGCGCCGCGATAGCCCGTTTTCGACGCAAGCTTCGCCAAACCGGGCCAAGCGAGGCGAAAGCCTACCACCGATGGATGCAGCGACAGCGGAAATTCGGAAGCACTCAATCAATACTCTCCCGCCGCAACCGCGCTTCGATCATTTCGCAAGGATCGTCGGCCGGCGCGAAGATTTCGTTGTTGTTCTCCGACCCGAAGCAGCTCAGGTCCACCAGACGGCAATCCCTGTTCGGTACCCACAAATGAATCTCCGCGATGTCGGCGTAGCGCTCCAGTACGGCCTCGGCGATCGCGTGCAGCGTGTTCTGCATGGATCGGCTTTCGTGCTCCACCAAGGTGTCGACAATCGCATCGCGGACGCCATGCCAGTAGACCGCGAAAGGAATCTCATTGTCCGAATACAGCCAAGTCGCTTTCACGTTCGTGGCCAAAACGCGGTCCGACGTCTCTTCTAGCGTCGTAAAAGGATCGCGCAGGTAGCCCTGGAATCCCGATCCAGTGGTCTTGATCACGCGCAGGTTCTCGATGCCGGCCTCAATAAGCACCGCATCGCGAGTCGCGGTGACAATCGTCGTACGCCGCTCCTGACCCGCCGGCCCGAAAGACCATGGATGCGGTTTCCCTCCGAACGGAATGCGCTCCCAGAGCTGCTCCGCAATCTCCACGCGCACCCTGCGCAACTGGGGATTACCGGTGAGGAAGTGATTGATCAATTCCTGCGCGAACTGCTCGATCTGCTCGATGGGATACAGCTTGGCCAGCGCATACACAGTGTTCTTGATCGTGTCGGCGGGCAGGATACTGCGATTATCGCCGCTCGCGTAGCTGTTCTCGAACTCTCCGCTGAGCTGAATTCCTACCGACAATTCCTTGAGGTCGTGCCGGTCTTGAAGTCGCCGAACCTTGAGCAGCCGGACGCGCTCGGCTCCATAGCTGTTATCAAGCAGAGTGATCGACATGGCTATGTACCTTTATCCCACTCGCGGCCGTAATACCAAAGCGAGACCAGATACGCGGCCAGCGCGAGTCCCAGGTACGCAACGCTGGCTCGTGCGGTCGCTACGCCGATGGCCACCAGCGGAAATACCTGGAAAAAACCGCTGGGCCAGAGCGTGCCGCCGGCAAATCGCCAGCGCGTTTGTCTCTGCGGCTGAAGCACGGAAGCATGATGTCCCACCGCCAGCGCCACTAGCGCACCGGCCAGCCCCGGCAGCAACGCCAGCGGCGCCACCAGCACTATTGCGACGCAAAGAAACGCGATGTCTTTCGCCAGCAGGATCTCGTAGCCGCGCAGCGGCAGCACGCGATATCGCGCGATGCCCCACGGCAGGTCGAGCCCGAACAGGCATTGCCCGTACGTGCTCACGGCGATCACCACCACCAGCGCCAGGATCAGAAAAGCGTCCGGATCTGGATGCTCCCCAAACACCCGGTACAGCGTGCCGCCGAGAGCCAGTGCCAGCGCCGCGTAGCAATCCAGAACAGTGAGCATCTGGCGCAGATTTTTCTGAATCAGCCCGCCCCAGCGTCCGGGAAGTTCCGGTAAGCGCACCGCCAGGCGCGATTGAGGCCGCCCCGCCCGCCGGTGACTCCAGATTCCGACAGCAATCTGGATCAACAATGCCGCACCGATTAGCAGCAATCCGAAAGACACCCCGCCGGTCCATATGAAGAACGGCACTGCGAACCAGACCACCGGACTCAGCGCGAGGCTTCCCAAGCGTAGCCCGACGCGTTGGCGCATAGACAGCGGCCACAGCGCCAGCCGGTCCGGCGGAACTTTGCGCAGCGGATCGCCCGACAGCGGACCCAGCAGCAGGACGCCCAGAATCATCAGGAAAAACGCCACGCTCTGCGGCTGCTGGTACATCACGATCACCACGAACAACGCGATGTTGTTGCCGCTGATGGAGCTGAAGGTGCGCAGATCGCGCCAGACCGAGCGCGCCAGCGCACTTAGGATTGCGAAGGGCCCAGCCACGGTAAGTCCGGTACTCGCACCGGTTCGACCAGATCGAAATACAGGTCCTCGAGCGAACCCTTGAGTTCGCTGGCCGGTCCCTGCCAGACAATGTGCCCGCCGCGCAGCACGATGATCCAGTCCGCCAGCCGGTCGACGATCGAAAGGATATGCGAAGTCAAGAAAATGGTGACGCCATGCTTGGCCGTCATGAGCAGCAGCTCGCCGATGGTCTGCGCCGTCACTGGGTCGATGCCTTCGAACGGCTCGTCCAGAAACAGCACGCGTGGATTGTGCAACAGCGCCAGTGCCAGCGCTGTTTTCTTACGCATCCCATGCGAACATTGACCCGCCGGTGTGTGCCGTCCGTGTTCCAGACCGAGTGCGTCCAAAAGCTGGTCCGCTCGCCTGCGCGTTTCAGCGGGAGTCAAGCCGTAGATCGGTCCGCACAGCCGCAGGTGTTCTTCCACCGTGAGCATGTCGAACAGCCCCAGACTCTCCGGAAGAATCCCCGCCACTCGCCGGACTTCGAGCGGCATCCTATGCACGTCCAAGCCTGCCACGAACGCCTCGCCCGAAAGCGGCGCGAGCAGTCCCGTCAGCATCTTCATCAGGGTCGATTTGCCGGCGCCGTTCGGCCCCAACATCGCGCAGATCCGGCCGGTGGGGATTTCAAACGACGCCTGGTCGACAGCAACCAGTTCGCCGAATCGCATCGTAAGACTGCGAGAGGAGATCAATTACGATCTTAGCGCGCACGCCGCCGGACGCCTATGCCACAATTGAAAGCTCAGGCGTAATTCATGTTAGTCGTCATGCAAGAAGGGGCCGATGAGTCCCAAATCCAAAAAGTAATCGATCGGCTGGTGGCGTTGGGATTTATCGTCCATCGTTCGTCGGGCATCCTGCATACGGTTCTGGGCGGCGTCGGACCAGTGGGCGACGTCGACCCCATCGAGTTCGAGGTGATGGAGGGCGTCAAGGAATGCCATCGCATCGTCTCGCCGTATAAGCTCGCCAGCCGGCATTTCAAACCCGGCGGCACTGTGGTCAAGATCCGCGACGTCGAGATCGGCGGTGACGAAGTGGTCGTAATGGCCGGGCCGTGCAGCGTCGAGAATCGCGACCAGATCGAGCAGATCGCCGAGTTAGTCGCGCGCCACGGCGCCAAGGTCATCCGAGGCGGCGCTTTCAAGCCGCGCAGCTCGCCTTACAGTTTCCAGGGTCTGGGCGAAGAAGGCCTCAGGCTGATGCGCGAAGCGGCCGACCGGCACGGCTTGCTGGTGGTCAGCGAGGTGATGGATCAAACCCAAATCCCGCTGCTGTGCGCGTATTCCGACATCCTGCAAGTGGGCGCCCGCAATATGCAGAATTACAACCTGCTGCGCGAGTTGGGGCAAACCCGCAAACCGATCCTGCTGAAGCGTGGAATTTCAGCCACCATCGAGGAGCTGCTGCTCAGCGCCGAGTATATTCTTTCCGGCGGCAACTACGACGTAATCCTGTGCGAGCGCGGCATTCGGACTTTCGAGAACGCCACGCGCAACACCATGGACATTTCCGCGATTCCGGTGGTGAAATCGCTGTCGCATCTGCCGATCATCGCCGACCCATCGCACGGAACCGGTCGGCGCGATAAAGTGCTGCCCATGGCGCGCGCGGCTGTGGCGGCCGGCGCCGACGGGTTGATCGTCGAGGTGCATCAAGATCCCGACCACGCTCTGAGCGACGGCGCGCAGTCCTTGCGGCCGCAACAATTCGCCGAGCTGATGGAGCAGTTGGGTATCATTGCGCAAGCCGTGGGCAGGTCGGTTTAAGACATGCCCCGTCATGCCGCCTGCACGTTGCACTCATGAGAACGATCGCGATTTTCGGCGTCGGCCTGATCGGCGGGTCTTTCGCGTTGGCGCTTCGCAAGGCCGGTTTCACGGGCCGCATCCTCGGCGTTAGTTCGCCCGACACCATCCGGCGCGCGCTGGAACTCAACGTAATCGACGCCGGAGTCCCCGCGGAAGAGGGCGCACGTGCGGCCGATTTGATCTACCTGTCCCAGCCGATTCTTCGCATCATCGAATCGCTGCCCGAACTGAGCCAATGGGTCCAGCCAGGTTCGCTTGTCACGGATGCCGGGAGTACCAAGAGCATGATCGTGGAGCAAGCCGCGTCGCTCTTCGCGCCCGGGCAGTTCCTGGGCGGGCACCCCATGGCGGGACGCGAGCGCAGGGGAGTGGAAGCGGCCGAGGCAGATCTCTTTCGGGGCCGTCCCTACGTCCTCACGCCCCGTCCTCAAGCACAACTTGAAAATCCAGCCGGCGCGCGAGTTCGAAATTTGGATTCGCAAAATCGGCGCGGTGCCGGTCATTCTGGACGCCGCCGAGCACGACCGCATCGTAGCCTTCACTTCCCATCTGCCGCAGCTCGCGTCCACGGCCCTAGCCGCGTTGCTCGAGCCCCGCGCGGAACCCAAGTCGGGCGTCTTCGGCCCGGCTCTAGTCGACAGCACCCGGCTGGCACTCAGCTCGTTTGACATCTGGGGCGATATCTTGGCCACCAATCGAGGACCGATCCTGGAAGCCCTGCGGAACTACGTCGCGAAACTGGAAGAATTCTGTAACGATTTTGAGCCCGCCGCTATCGAGCGTCAGTTCGAGCAGCGCCGCTAAGTTTGCGGCCTCATGAACTAGCAGATGAATACTAGCTAGGGAGGTGGGGTTGACTCAGCCTCTCTCTTTGCGTAACAATTCGATTGAATTTAGGACTATAATAGGCAGGTTCATGGACTCGCAGCTTTCAGCTCTCGCCAACACCGTGCGCGGGGAATTGATCAACCTGGAGGGCGTCGCCAAGTTCTCGCCGAATCGCCGCTTCGCCACAATTTATTCCGAGGGAAGTCCAGCGGATACGATCTTCTTCGTCGATTCCGGATTGGTCAAGATCTATAAGCGCGGCGACGACAACAAGGAGATCATCCTGCAGATCGCCGGCCCGGGCGAGATTTTCGGCGAGCAAACTCTGATGGGCGAACAGAACCGCACCGTCGCGGCCGAGGTGCTGCAGGAAGGCCTGATTTACGTCATCCCGCGCGATTTGTTGCTGCGCGCTTGCGAAAAGCGTCCCGAGTTGTGGCGCGAAATCGCCGCATTCCTCGCGTTCCGCCAGCGCCAGTTAGAGAAGAAAGTCGAGCTGCTGTGTTTGTACGATGTGGAATATCGCATCTTGTATTACATGGCCGAACTAGCCGGCTCTTTCGGCGCTAAGTCGAATGGCACAGACTATTCGATCCCGCTTTCGCAAGGCGAGCTAGCCAGCCTGATCGGCGCAACTCGCGAAACCACCTCCACCACGCTCAATGCCCTGGCGCGGCGGGGCGTGATCAAGCTGGGCCGCCGACAGTTGATCGTCCCCTCCATCGACGGCGTGCTGGCCGCCGCCAATCATCGGACCCAGGCTGCCAAAGTGTCCTGAAGTCGCGCCTTCCCCGCGTGCGATTCCGAACCGCGGCTTCCCGGATTCGAACAGCCTCCGACAGCGGACCATAGAAGTGGGAACGACTTAGCGTGGTGATTCTCTTGCACGACAACTAACCCATGGACCGATTGATGCTCGATCTACGTCTGGCTGTGCGGCGGCTCCGCAAGAATCCCGGCTTCACCGTCATCGCCGTCTTGACGCTGGCGCTCGGCATCGGCGCCAACACCGCCATTTTCAGCGCCATCAATGCCGTGCTGCTGCGCCCACTGCCGGTGGAACGCAGCTCGGAATTGGTTTCGCTCAATCAGTTCACGGGGTCCGAGACAGTCCCTGCGATATCTTATCCGGTCTACCGCGATTTTCGCGACCGGAACACTGTCTTCTCCGGATTGATCACCTATCGCATGACCCCCGTCAGCTTTGGGCTGCCGGGCGAGAGCCAGCGTGTCTGGTCCTATCTCGTCAGTGGCAATTACTTTCAAGTATTGGGCGTGAACGCGGTACGTGGAAGAGTGCTCCTTCCGGAGGATGACACCCGTGGCGGAGGCCATAACGTCGTCATTCTCAGCTACGAGTGCTGGCAAAAGCGCTTCGGCGGCGACCCCGCCATCGTGGGACGCAGCGTGAAATTCAACAGCCTGGATTTCACCGTCTTGGGAGTGACGCCCCGCGGATTCTTCGGCACCGAGTTGTTCTACTCGCCGGACGTGTTCTTTCCCATAGCTCTGCAAAAGCAAATCGAGGGTGGCAGCGGTTATCTGGATCGCCGCGAAACCAGCAACACGTTTGCGATCGGACGGCTGAACCCCGGCGTGACGCGCGCTCAAGCCGAGGCCGGTCTTAACAGCATCGCCCGCCAGATCGCGCAGGAACACCCCAAGGAAGATGGCGGATTGAAAATTCTCCTCACTCCGCCCGGTCTGGCTGGAAATTATATTCGCGGCGCGGTGATTGGATTTGCCGCGGCGTTGTTCGGCGTGTCGGCGCTGGTCCTGCTGGTCGCCTGTACCAACCTGGTCAGCTTGCTCCTGGCGCGCGCCGCCGATCGCCGCAAGGAAATTGCCATCCGGCTGGCGTTGGGCGCCGAGCGCGGCCGTCTGGTGCGGCAGCTCCTCACAGAAAGCCTGCTCATCGCGCTGGCGGGCGGAGCCGGTGGAGCGCTGTTGGCTCTCTGGATCACCGATGCCCTGGCGGGCTGGAAGCCACCCGTCATCGACTTTCCCCTGTTATTGAATGTGAGGCCGGACGCACGCGTGTTTCTCTTCGCGCTGCTGGTGTCCCTGCTGACCACTTTGCTCTTCGGATTGCTGCCCGCCCTCCAGTCCACCCGCGCCGATCTAGTCCCTGCACTGAAGAACGAAGCGGCTTCCGAAAGAACGCGCCACTGGCATTTGCGCGACTATATGGTGGCCGCGCAGGTGGCCATGTCTACGCTGTTGCTGGTCTGTTCGGTGCTGGTCGTACGAAGCTTGCAGCAGGCTCTGCATGCGCCCATCGGTTATAACCCTAACGGCGCCGTGACTGTGTCCTTCGACCTGAATTCGGAAGGCTACGATGAATCGCGCGGCCGCGAGTTCCAACGCCGCTTGTTGGAGAAAGTGCGCGCTCTCCGGGAATCGAGTCGGCCGCGCTGGCGGACTGGTTGCCGCTTACCACTGAGTATGAACAACGATATCGTGTATATCGAGGGCAAGCCCAAGCCTAAGCCTTCAGAAGCGCCCACTGCCTTTTATTTTTCGGTCACGCCGGACTACTTTCACGCGATGCAAACGAGAATCGTCGCCGGACGCGATTTTGATTCACGCGACCGGCGGAATGCCAAGCGCGTGGCGGTGGTCAGTCAGACGTTCGCGCGTCTATTGCTTCCCGGGGAGAATCCCATCGGACATCGGTTCGCCACTAGCCCTGACGGCCCGATGACCGAGATTGTCGGCGTGGCGCAGGACGGGAAGTATTTCTCTCTCAGCGAAGCGGAGAAGCCCGCCTATTGGATGCCGTGGGAGACCGACTACAGCGCCACTGCTTGCTTGGTGGCGCGCACGAGACTTAGCGGCCCTCAGGCGCTGCAGTTGATTCGCGGCGTGGTTCGCGACTTGGATCCGGATGTCGCGCTTTTCTCCACCGGAACGCTCGCCGCGCAACTCGACCTGCCTCTGTTCCCGGCCCGCATCGCCGGCTCGGCCCTGGGTTCGTTTGGTTTGCTGGCCTTGATTCTGGCCGCCACCGGCATCTACGGCGTAATGGCGTACGCCATCTCGCGCCGCACCCGCGAAATCGGAATTCGCATGGCCATCGGCGCCAGCCAGCCTCAGGTACTCGGCCTGGTGCTGCGGCACGCGCTGGTACTGATCGGATCGGGAACGGTCCTCGGGCTCGCCGCCGCCCTCGTCGTTGGCCGCCTGCTCGGTCAGATTCTCTATGGCATCCAGCCCACCGACCCGCTCACTTTCGCCATCGTGTCTGTCTTAATGCTGGCGGTCGCCACGCTGGCCTGCTGGGTTCCAGCCCGCCGCGCCATTCTCGTGGACCCCCTGCGCGCGCTCCGCCAGGAATAATGCGTGCCCACGCCCGACGGAGATCCTTAAGGAGGCGAAGCGTGCAGCACGATGCCGAAATCCGCTTTCGCGCTCGGGCCGCGAAAGGCTCCCGGAAGAGTGGCCTGGCATTGCTGGACAAACTAGATCGTTCGTTTGCGCGCCGCTAACCTCCCCAACGACAAAAAGGCCCCATCGCCCGGATGAGCGATGGAGCCTCGGCGCCCCCTGACCAAAAACTTGAGTTCTTACTAGTTATCAACCGCCGCGACGGTGATCCTGGGTGCGTGCTTGGGAGTTGCATTGGCCTTCAGTTCCCGCTCCTGCTTGGATGGGTTCGCACGGCTCTCCATTCCATCCGCGGTCCAGAGTTCAGAGAAGAAATAGCGGTTGCCGTACTCAGTGAACACCATCCGGGGAGACGCCGTTCCTGGCTCGGTCTCCATCGCTTTGTAGGTGACCACCTGAACCGACCTGCTCCCGTCCACGTTCGAGATCTTAACGAGGTCTGGCCGGGTTAAATCTCGCGTCACTTCATATGTGCCGGCGGGCATCTTCTGTCCCTTCACGGCGAAGTCGAAAGGAATATTCGCCTCGACCTTGGTCTGGGCGTAGAGTCCGGTGGTCCCGATGGCTGCAGCCAACAGCAGCGCGATGTGATTCATGGTTTTCATCTTGTATCTCCTTATTTTTCTTTGAGTTCCTGTCTTGCGGACGGCGCTATAAAGGCACGCTGCCCGCCAAACTGCGTCGCAGCCAGCGCTTCTTCCGAGTACGCTGAATCGACACGTACTTACCGCGCCGCAACCCAAACGGCCGGCGCCGCGCGGGGTCCGCGATTGTACCTCGAGGTAAAAACCTGTAGCCAAAAGGTGAAAATGAAATACGGATGTACCCAAAACTAGTGGTGGTCTCGGGCGATGAGCAAGGAGCCAGCTTTCCCATGGCGGAAGAGCGCTTCAGTATCGGGCGGGGCCGCCACAATCATTTTTCAATTCGCGACGACTCCGTCTCCCGGGAGCATTGCGTGATCGTCCGCCAAGATGGGAATTTCATCGTGCGCGATCTCGAAAGCCATAACGGCACCCGGGTGAACGAAGTCGCGGTCAAAGACCAAGTGCTGGCGCATCGCGACTACATCGCAGTCGGCCGGACGGTCCTGCAGTTTCTGATTCGCGAAGATATCGCATTTGAAGACACCGCTCAGGCAGCAACCATGACGCGATCGGCGACGGCGGACTCAGCCCCGAACCTCGCTCAACTGGAAACGGCCGACTTGCACGCGCTGCTGAAAGTCAGCACCATGCTGCATTCGTTTCATAACATCTACAGAGGCCGCGCCTCCTCGGCCCGCGATTTGCTCGAGCGGCACTTATTGTCGCTGATCCTCGAAATTATTCCTGCCGGCGCTGGAGCCATTCTGCTCTACGAGGACTACCTGGACGAGCCGTCGTCGGTCTCCGTCACGGATCTCGGGGAGGAACCGCATCGTCCGCTAGCGATCAACCGGCAGACGGTCAAGCGCGTGTTGGCGGAAGGCTGCGGATTGCTGGTGGAAGCGCCGTCTCAGACCGCCGGGTCAACGCTCGGCGAGCCGGGCCTTCTGGTTGCTCCGCTGACCATTCATGGCCGGCCCTGCGGCGTGATCTACCTGGAAGGCGCACAATTCCGCGAAACGCACCTCGATCTCCTGGTGGCCGTCGCGCAGCTTGCTTCCATGGCGATGGAAAACGCGTCTCAAGTGGAGTGGCTGGCGGCGGAAAACGAGCGCCTGGAAGTGGAACTTCATCCGGATCATCACATGATCGGCGAAAGCGCGCCTTTACGCGAGCTAGGCCGCAGCATCGCCCGCGCGGCCCAGACCAATTCCACCGTGTTGATCTTGGGGGAGACCGGCACTGGCAAGGAGCTAGTGGCGCGAACCATCCACCAGAACAGCCCTCGAGCCGATCGCCCGTTTGTGGCCATCAATTGCGCCGCTCTTTCCGAGACTTTACTCGAAAGCGAGCTTTTCGGCCACGAGCGCGGAGCATTCACCGGAGCATTTTCCCAAAAGAAAGGCCGGTTGGAAATCGCCGAGGGCGGCACGGTGTTCCTGGATGAAGCCGGTGAAATGCCGCTGCAACTGCAAGCCAAATTGCTGCGCGTATTGCAGGAGCGGCAAGTGGAGCGCGTGGGCGGCACGCAGGCAGTCAAGTTCGATATTCGATTGATTGCCGCCACCAATCGCAATCTCGAAGAAGAGGTCCGCGCCGGACGCTTTCGCGCGGACTTGTATTACCGGCTGAATGTGGTTACGCTCAAAACCCCCGCGCTGCGAGATCGCCGCGCCGACATTCCCGCTCTGGCAAAACACTTTGCGCTTAAGTTCGGCGAGCAGTGTGGCCGCCCGATAGCCGGCATCGCACCTGACGCCGAAGCGTACCTCTGCCATTACGAATGGCCCGGCAACATCCGCGAGCTGGAGAACGCCATCGAACGAGCCGTCGTGCTGGGCACGGGAGACGTGATCCAGCTCGAAGACCTGCCCGAAAGCGTTCGGGAAATTGGGAAAGCCGCCGGCCTCGCCCGGACCATTCCGCTGCAAGACGCCATCGACGACGCCAAGAAGCTAGCCATCGCGCGCGCCTTCGAGCAAGCCAAAGGCGACCACCCCGTAGCGGCGCGCCTGCTCGGCGTCCATCCCAATTACTTGTATAGATTAATGCGGAACTTAGGCATGCGCTGAGTCAGAACTTCACGTTCAACTCAACCCACGCCCTTCTCGGCGCACCCGGCGCGAGAAACGTCACGCTTTGGGAGGGAGCGTTTCCCGAATACGGTCCGTCGGCGTAGGCAGGGAACGGCAGGGACTGGAACGCGCCTTGCCCGGTCAACACGGTATTTGAAAGCCAGGCCGCCGTATAGTATTCGCGGTTGAAGAGGTTATCGATCTGGAGCGCCAGTTGAAAATGGCGGGTCAGATCGTAATGAGCGCGAAAATTCGTAATGGCATAACCGGGCGAGACGCCGGGCCCGAGGTAATAAACGCCGTCCGCGGTGTAGGCGTTGTTTTCGTTGCCGCGTGCATAGGAACTCGACGCAACCACCTGGTTCATTTCGAACGTCAATCGGCGCGTCGCTTGCCAGATCGCGTAGGCTTTGCCGGTCTGCTTAGGAATGAGCGGAATTCGATTTCCCGGATGGACCGTGATGGTGCCATCGAGCCCGGGATAACCCTCGAGCGCGATGTCGTTGGTATTGTTTGCCGAGCCGTCCAGCGTCTCCACGCTTTGATAGGTAGCTGAAAGAAACGTCCAATCCAGGCCCCACGAGACCGGCCCCACACGTCCATCCAGATCCGCATCGAACCCCTCGCGCTGCGTTTTGGCGAAGTTCTGGAAATATCCGGTGCCGATTTCAGGCGCAGCGATGAACAGAATGTCGTTGTGATTCTCGTAGCGGTACGCGCCGACGTTCCAGCTTAGATTACGGAATCCGGAAATCTCCGGCTTGCCGCGCAAACCCA
This sequence comes from Terriglobia bacterium, assembly GCA_963761935.1. Lineage (GTDB taxonomy): Bacteria > Acidobacteriota > Terriglobia > Bryobacterales > Bryobacteraceae > Palsa-89. Next base: position 17,020 of record CAVXJU010000078.1, read on the forward strand.
ATTCCCAGGTGTCCGTGACCACTTGCTGAAGTGGCGGATCGGAAGAAAGAGAATTGGGCAGACTGCACGGGGCGTTCGGGTCGGCGCAGCCCAGCTCAATGGACGTCGGCGCGCGGCTGCCTTGAGCGAATCTCGCATAAGCATTGACGCTCGCGATCGGGCTCCACGTGATTCCGACGGCGGGATTGAAGCGCTGAAACGTATAGTTGCCGGTGAGAGAGCCGGGACCCGCCATCGGGTTGAGCAGGTCGAGATTATTGACGCGATCGTAGTTGTAGCGCCCGGAAACCGTCACGTTCACCTTCTTCCCCAGCGTGAGTGTGTCGGCGAAGTAAAGGCTCCAGTTGGGGGCGTGACCCTTGAATGCTACTCGAGTGTCGATGGGGTTGCCGTCGGCGTCCACAGTCGATCCATCCTGCCAGGCTGGAACGCTAATAAAGGAGTAATTCGGAAGAACATAGGAAAAATCGGTGGTCTGCGTGTACGTAATGTTGTTGCGGTCAATCGACGCTCCGGCGGCGAACTGGTTGCGCCCAATGCCCGGATTGGTGATCCAAGTGAATTGACCCGAAAACCCGTACTCGTTCTGCACTTCCTTCGAATAGACGTTCACGCCATCGCAAGTGCTGTCCGGACTGCCTCCAGGCGTGAGCGCTTCCGCGATGCAGGCCCAGTAGGGAAAAGGTGTGTTGGTGATGCCGGCGCCGCTGGCCGGAAAGCCCGTGTATCCGGCTGCGGCCAGAACCGCTTGCTCGTCTGGCGTAGGCTGATAAATGTCATTGCCCACTACGTCGCCGTTGAAGTTAGGATTGATGGTCTCCGTGCGAATGTTGCGATACCAGGCGTTGCCGGTGAACGTCAGCTTGTCGCTGAAAATATGCCGCGCAATGAAATTAAACGATGGCGAACGATTGGCTGTGCTATCGGACACCGAATAACCGCTGGTGTAGTTTGCGGCCAGCAACCGGTAATCCTGGACGCCGTTGCCGAGCATCGTGTTGTAGGCATACGACATGGTGAGCGCCAGATCCGTCTTGCTGGTACGCCAACCCAGCCGCGCGAATCCCTGGCGGATGTCGGATGCGGAAGCATAACGCCAGCCCGATTCGTGAAATCCCAGTCCCGACAGAAACCAGTTGAACCCGGTTGCTTTGCCGCCGCCCCACTCGCCTTCCACTTCTTTCCGCCCGCTGGATCCATACAGGACATGACCGGCCCATCCGGGATTGGTGATTCCGTTCTTGGTGGTGACCGAGATCGCTCCACCCAGCGTGTTCAGCCCGAACAGCGGATCCGATCCTGGGATCAGGGCCATTTCCGAAATGGCGTCTTTCGGGATCAAGTCCCAGCTCACTACGTCGCCGAACGGCTGATTCTGGCGCACGCCGTCTACGAATACCGAAATCCCTTCCGGCGTTCCCAGCAGCGGGGAGGCTGTATAGCCGCGAAAGTTGATGTCCGGCTGAAAGGGATTTTCTTGGATTTCGTTGATGAAAACGCCGTTGAGCTGGCGGTTCATGAAATCGGCCAGGTCCAGCGCCCCGCTGTTCTGAATGTCGGTGGCCGTGGCGGTCTGAACTGGCGCCGCGATTTGGTTAATCTGGAGATCCGTTCCAGCCAGCGGCGTCTCTGAGACTACATCTACCTTGGTGGCCTGAGCGCCGATTGCCAAGGAAATGCTGCGAGTCACAGGCGTCGTGGACTGTACATCGATCGCAACCGATCGGGTCGTGAATCCGGATTTCGAAACCTGCAGGCGGTAGCGGCCGAAGGGCAAATTTCCGAGAACGATCATTCCCTGCGCGTCGGTTTGAAATTCACGCGCTACTCCTGACGCGATGCTTTCTAACTTCCCCGCAGCTTGCATCGGGGCGCCGGAGGGATCCTTGACCTGCAAGTGGATTTCGCCTTGAGGCGCTTGGGCCCATAGGGTCGCAGTGACGCACAGCAGGAAAACGGCTAGAGAGCTCGCGAACTTCCACGGACGACAGAGTTCCGGAATCTGCATATATAGACGTTCCCGCCACGGCATCTTTGTTCAACGTTTTTGCAAGCAGGTTAATTGCGGCTGCCGTCCATCGGCCGATCCGTGTGAAAGTACCGCTTGTAGGCTTCGATCCAGTTGGTTGCAATTTCGCGCTGAGCGGTGGCCAAATCAAGATCTCCCGCGCAGACCAAAGTCCGCAAATGAGATTCCAGCGCATCTTTCACTTGAGCGTTCCAAACTGTCGCCGAGCTGGGCTGAGGCCACAAATTATGGATGTCGTCCGCGCCGCCCAACGCGGGCGTGATGAGGTAATCCACCTCGTACGCTCTGGGTTCCGCGCTAGGAATTCCATATTCTTCGAACACCCTTCGTTGCAGCGCCACCGGGACAGGCTTGTTATTGGCGCTGGTCTCTCTGCAAAGTTCGTCCTGCCTCATGAAAACGATGGCGCCCGGCGTCAGGCTGGGATTGGGAACGGTCACGGCCAGGGAGAGCGCGGCATGTCGATCCAGGTAACCGCGCATGACCAGCGAGGTGACGGTTGCCACCGCCAGGATTGCAGCCAGCAGAGCCCAACCGAATCGCCACGAAACCGGGACCGGCCACCACAGCCGGGAAGTGCGCTCGGCTTCGGCTCGCTCGGCAAGCCGTGCCTTCAGCAAGGCGCGGGGACCATCCGAGGGGGGAATCAGCGAATCAAGGTTCTGCCGCTCGAAGCGAACAAACTCGCCAATGGCCGTTTCAATTTCCTGTTTTCGCACGCGGCACGCCCAACAGGCCGCCAAGTGCGATTCAACCCGCTCCGCCTCACGCGGCGAAAGCTCGCCATCCACGGCTTGCAGCAGTTCTTGATCGGAGAGATGAGATTCTTCTGATAGCATAATTTCACCGTTCGGCAACACGCGCGATCAACGCTAAAGATCGTTCCAGATAAAGAGAGACCGAACCGAGGGAAATATCCAACACCTCGGCGATTTCCCGATATCGCAGTCCCTCGGCACGCAGATAAAGGCACCACCGGTTCTGTTCCGGCATGGCACGGACCACGGACCACAGCCGCTTTTGCGTCTGGTTGAAAGCGAACTGATCCTCGGGGTTGGGAGCAGGATCGGCCACCACATGCTCCACCGCCATTAAGGGTCCGGCATTCTCGATACCCTTCCTAGAACGCAGGTGTTTCTTCAGAGCCAGATTGTGGGCCGTCCGGAACAACCAGCCTCGTACATTCTGGTGAGAATTACCGTTCCGCCAGTATTGGAATAACGCCAGAAACACTTCCTGGATCACGTCTTCGGAATCCTGAAGCGTCAGCGGGAAGCCCGCTAGATATCGAAGCAAGGGGACCCTAAGCTCGTCAAAAAGCCCAATCACTTTTTCTTGAATGATGGACTCAGAAGAAGGACGACCATCGGCCGTGGCTCGAACCACCAGCCGGTCTGATTCAGGGATGTCTGTCAATGGCGTTTCCCGATTCCCAAGGCTCCTATCTAGAAATTCTTTTCGGAGCCATTTTGTTCAACCTTTTTTTCATACGGAGGCTTTTCCCCCTCTACTTCTGTGCTGCCACAATGGGCAGCATGGCTTTGGTCGTTTTCTTCCGGGGTATCAACGTCGGGGGACACAGGGCGTTTCGTCCCAGCGTGCTCGCCAAAGAACTGGACATCTACGACGCCGTGAACGTGGGCGCCGCAGGCACGCTGGTCGTTCGCAAGCCCGGGTTGCGCTCAGAGTTCCTGGCCGAATTGCGCAGGAAGCTGCCGTTTGAAGCAACCATCGCGTTCTGCGACGGCAGTGATCTGATACGGCTCGAGCAGGACAATCCGTTTGGAACCGAGCCCCCGCACGCCGATGTTGTTCAATTTGTAAGCATCTTGTCGGAGGCTGGACGCCACCGAGTTTCTCTTCCGCTTGCTCTTCCCGAAGGTGGCGAGTGGCTGGTGCGAATCATTGGCTCGAAGAGTCGTCTCGTCTATGGAGTGTACCGCCGCCACATGAAAACGATTGGCTGTCTCGGCCAGATCGACCGGCTCTTCGGGGCGCCGGCGACAACGCGCAGTTGGAACACAATATTCTCAGTCCTACGGATTCTGAAATCGGACGGGCCGGGCAAGTAGACCGCCGGATCTTAAGCCCGCCAGCACACCTGTGCCGTGCCAGCACACGCCTCGGCCAAAAACAGCTAGTGTTTTCAGCCATTTGCACGTGGTACCCGGAATGCCTTGCAGAGCCCCCATGAAGCTCGCTTTGCTGCCGCTGGTCTCGGCAGTCGCCTTATTCGCCCAACCCGGGTTTAGTCAATCGCTGCTTCCGGCCAACGAATCGCCCACTACCGAGCCCGCCAGCGACCTCAACGTCAACTCGAAATATATCGTCGAGAGCATCCGCTTCATCGGCCATTCCTATCAACTCAGCCGCGCGGCCATGGACGAAATGCATCGTCTGATCGGCGCACGGCTGAACACCGAAGCTCTGGCCAAGCTCACCACGCACCTCCGCAGCGAACTGCGAGCCCATTCAGTCACGTTCAAGCTCGATCGCGGCGCGCAGCCCGGAACCGTCTCCGTGTTGCTCGCTGTCGACAAGCGTTTCGATCTTTCCATCCCCCGTTTCGCCTACAACTCCAACGAAGGCTGGACCGGCATCGGGGAAGGCCGGGCAACCCTGGGCGCCAATGTGTTCACCTTCGATGTGATCAGCGACCGCGACACCCAGGTGGAACAATTCGCCGGTATCCAAGCCAAGTACGAACGCTTCGTGACGGACCGCGTCGGCGCCGGCTTTGAATTCGATCTGTATCACGAGGATTACGACCCGGCCTCACGTCTCGCTTTGGCCGGCGATGAATCAGCTTCTTCCCTCGGCGCTGGGACTTATCGTTCCCGCATGAACTTTGAGCCCAGCGCCACATTTGTTCTCGCTAAGCCCGTCACCCTCACCGTTGGTTTGAGCTTCGAAGAAATGCAACCGGAGTTTTCGGCCGCGCGATTGGAATCGGCCAACGCGGTGGTAAATACTCTGCGCTACCACCAGCGTTGGGAAGATTCCGACGCCACCATTCAGGAGTTGGATGCAGGCTACAACCTGCGCGCGGCCACCAAAATGCTCAGCACAGACTTCGGCTACACCCGCCAATCCGTCAACGCCAACTACAATTACAAGCACGATCATCAAATCGTCGAAATAGGACTTGCCTTAGGATTGATTTACGGGAACGCCCCGCTGTTTGAGCGCTTCGTGTTGGGCAACAGCTACACGCTGCGGGGCTGGAACAGATACGACCTGGATCCTCTTGGCGGAAACCGGTTGGCCTACGGGACCGTCACTTATGGGTACCATATTATGCGGGTGTTCTACGATACGGGTTCGGTGTGGGATCAAGGTAGGTCACCCGAGTTGAGACAATCGGCCGGCGTTGGGGTTTCGAGCGGCTTCGGGCGGCTTCAAAGAGGAGCCTTCCTGCTCGCCGTCGCGTTCCCCTTCAGGCAAAGCCACGCCGACCCGGTGTTGATTGCGGGAATGAATTTTTGACAATCCGGCCCTTACGGATACAGCTACGTTCTGCGCGGCCCGTGGTTGCGGCGCTGATTTCATTCGGACTTGCCGCTCTCACTGTATCCAGCGACGATCTGTTCGTTCGCCGCTCCTCTAGCGACCTGCACGTCCTGGCTCCTCACCTGCATTTCCTGACACCCAAGGTGCTGGAACACCTGCGCGATGGAGCTGTCGTGCCATTCGATTTTCAGCTCACCATCTCGGCTGGATCCCCGAACAACGTCATCGCGCGAGCCGTCGAGCGCTTCGTTGTCAGCTACGATCTGTGGCAGGAGAAGTTCTCCGTGGTCCGGATGCGCGACTATCGCAAATGGGGCATGAACGCCTCAGCCAGCGCCGCCGAGGCTTGGTGCGTGGACAACATGGTTATCCAGGTGTCGCAGTTTGCGTCCCAGGTTTCAGCCGGCCAGCAACTATGGGCGCGCCTGGAAATCCGCAGCGTCGACCAGAAAAATCAGCTTCCGCCGGTTTCCGACTCCGGCATCAGCATCATCAGCCTGGTGGAGTTGTTCAGCCGCCCGCCGCATCCGCAGCAGGATCATTGGACGCTGGAGACGGCCGCGTTTCATCTCGAAGATCTGAAACCATAGCGACCAGAAGCCATGAATCGCCTACGCAACCGGCTGATCGTCATCTTCGCGCTGGCGACGCTGGCGCCGCTGGCGGTCACGGCCTGGATTTTCGCTTCCGCCGCTTCGAGCGCCGTGACCCGCTGGACTTCCACCGCCGAGGTTGACCAGCTCTCGCGATCGTTGGAAAAAACCGGCCGCGAGCTGTACCGCCGCGCCAGCCAGTCCTTGAAAGAAGACGCCGCCGCCGGACGCATCGCCCCCCAGCGCTTCACGGCCGCTGTGCGCGATCAATGGCCGCCCGCCGTACACGAGTTTTTCTCCAAAAACGATTCTGAAGAGTTCGTCTACGCCGGCAACGCAGGCGATCGGCTGGACTATCTTGTCCGGCACGGCGACGAGGTCTGGGCCTATTCCACTTCGCTCCACGGCATCGGGATGTCCGAGCTTTTCGATCAATACAAACATGCTCGCGCCCTGGTGGCCGACGGCAGCGCTCGAGATCTGCGCCGCGGTTTCACCTACACTTTTCTCGGCCTCACGGGCGCGATCTGGATCGTGGCTTTCCTGGCGCTAATCTACTTCGCGCATCGCATCAGCCATCCCATCCAGAACCTGACCAAAGGTCTTTCTGAAGTCGCGGCGGGCCGCCTGGATTACCGTGTCCCCGTCGCGCGCGGCGATGAAGTCGGCGCAGCTATCCACGCCTTCAACAACATGGCCGACGAATTGAAACAATCGCAGGAACGTCTGGTTTATATGACGCGCCTGGAAAGCTGGCAAGCCCTGGCTCGCAAAATGGCGCACGAGATTAAAAATTCGCTCACTCCCATCCGCCTCACCATGGAAGAGATCGCGGTGCGGCAATCCGGAGCGGGCGGCGAATTCTACCAGCAAGCCGCGCAGATCGTCGTGGATGAAGTGCTGAGCCTGGAGCGCCGCGTGCGCGCGTTCTCGGAATTTTCGAGCGAGCCGCCCATCTCGCCCCGGACTTTAGATGTCAACGCGCTGCTCGAAGAGCGCATCGCCCTGCTGCGCGCCGCCCACCCCGACATCGTCTACAGCACTCGGCTCGCTCCCGGCCATCCCAAGATCTACGCCGACGAGGATCTGATCAAGGGCGTCCTGACCAACCTTCTCGAAAACGCCGCGCAGGCCGTAAAACCGGGCGGTGTGGTGCTGGGCGTGACCGCCTCCGACAGCGGTAAAGTCTCCATCGAAGTGCACGACTCCGGCCCCGGCGTCAGCCCTCAGGCGCGCGGCACGCTGTTTGAGCCAACCATTTCGTTCAAGCGCGGCGGCATGGGCCTGGGATTGTCGATCGCGCGCAAGAGCGCGCTGCTGGCCGGCGGCGACATCGTGCTTGTAAAAGGTGAATTGGGAGGAGCCGCGTTTCGTGTCCTGCTACCCACTGCCTAGCCAGCCTCCTAAGAAAATGCCCAGCCAGCGAATCCTCGTCCTGGATGACGAACCGAACATCGGCAGCTCGCTGCGGCTCATCCTGGAACGCGAAGGCTACGCCGTCAGCGTCGCACGCAGCATCGCCGATGCGAAAAGCGCCGCCGCCAACGCCGACGCCCTGGTGCTAGACGTCCGTCTTCCGGATGGCAGCGGTATCGATTTTCTGCGCCAGCTTCGCGAGCGTGATTGCACCGCGCCCGCCATCATGATCTCAGGCCACGGCACCATCGCCGAGGCCGTGGAAGCCACCCGCGCCGGCGCTTTCGATTTTCTCGAGAAACCGCTCGGCCGCGATCGAGTCCTGCTGTCGCTCAAGAACGCTTTGGAACAGGTCAACCTCCGCCGCGAGAATGAGCGCCTGCGCGAAATGGTGGGCGTCGGCGCGAAGATGATCGGCTCCAGCCCGGCCTTTATGCGGGTGGTGGAGCAAGCCAGCATGGCCGCGCGCTCCGACGCACGCATCCTGATCAGCGGCGAATCCGGAACCGGCAAGGAACTGCTGGCGGCGCACATCCACCGCGAAAGCCCGTTCGCCAACGGCCCTTCGTCAAGGTGAATTGCGCGGCCATCCCGTCCGAGCTGCTCGAAAGCGAGCTGTTCGGGCACGAAAAAGGCGCGTTCACCGGCGCCATCTCGGCCCGCAAAGGCAAGTTCGAGCTGGCCGACGGCGGCACCATCTTTCTGGACGAAGTGGGCGACCTGCACGCCGGCTCCCAGGCCAAGCTCCTGCGTGTCCTGCAAGAAGGCGAATTCCACCGCGTCGGCGGCGAGCAGACCATTCGCGTTGCGGTGCGCGTGGTCGCGGCGACGAATCGCAATCTCGGCAGATCTGGTGGCCCAGCAAAAATTCCGCGAGGATCTCTACTACCGGCTTTGCGTCGTGCCCATCCGCGTTCCTGCCCTGCGTGAGCGCCCGCAGGACATCCGACCCCTGGCGGACTATTTTCTGGAAGATTTCTGCGCGCGCAACAATTTTCGTATCAAGAAGATCGACGAGTTAACGTATGAGATACTTGAGGCCTATGGTTGGCCCGGAAACGCCCGCGAGCTGCGCAACATCGTCGAGCGGATGGCCATCCTGACATCCGGTAACGTTCTGACGCCGGACTCCGTCCCAGTGGAGCTGCGCCTGGCCCAAGGACAACCGCAGCGGTCCAATTTAAAGGAAGCGCGCGAGTCCGCCGAGCGCGACCACATCCTGCGAGCGCTGGAAGAATCGAGCTGGAACGTCTCCGGAGCCGCGCGCGCCCTCGGCATGGAACGCACCAATCTCCACAAACGCATTCGAGCCCTCGGATTAACCCGGAACAGGCATTAGGCCGTCGGAGAGTTGTTGTTAGTTCTGTACCGTCAGCACGAGGCTGGTAGGCGATTGCACGCCGCCGATGGTGGCCACCACGGGCCAGTCGCCATTACCAAGTGCTGTGGGCACCTGGATTGCGATTTGGTACAAGCCTGCGAAACCAGAAGCAAGCGCGGCGCCATAAACGGTCGCGCTCATGCCGCCGACCGTGACCGTGGGTAACGTAGCGGTCGAATAGGTTTGATCGCTCGGCGTGACAACACCGACAGGTGCCGCAGGACTGGTTGGACCGAATCCGGTGCCCCACAGAATGATCGTGTCGCCGGCCTTTGCGGCGGTCGTAGTGGTGCCTGCGAAAGTCCCATCCCTGACGGCCCAGCTGAAATCCTGACGTGTGGCGACCACTTGATTGTTCGGCCATGGGAAGAACGCCGGACCGTATTGGGTGACGTTTGCGGTGAACGCAGAGCTGGTGCCCTCTGAATTCGTGACGACAACCTGCTGCGGGCCAGGCGAAATGTCGGGCACGACGAGATTAATTTGCCCGGCGCTGATGTAGTAGATGAAAGCAGGTTCGCCGCCGACCGTTACTTTGACGCCGTCCAGCGTGGTGGGAAGCTGTCCGTTGACGATTGCGTTCGCCCAGGTGTCTGGAGCGGTGGCCAGGCCGCTTCCTTGAATCGTGGCCCAGGAATTCGGAACTATCGGGGACTGGAAGCTGGCGGCGTTTACGGCATTGGAGATGGTGGGGACGGATGGGAACGTGACCTTGCGAACCAGGTTTTCGGCGCCGGTTGCGATATACAGGACGCTGCCGGTGCTGTCGACGGCAATTCCAGGATTGTCGAATATGTAGGCGCTGGTGGCGGGGATGTTGTCGTCGTTCGAGAAGCCCAACCCGGCGATGGTTCGGAAAGTGCCGCTGCTGTCGACCTTGGCGACTCTTCCGCCCTGCCCAATGTAGAGATTGCCAAGTCCGTCCACGGCCACGGACTCGACCAAGGGAATGGTGGCTTTGAGGGCAGGCCCGCCTTCGCCCGAACAGCACACCGCGCTTCCGTTACCGGCCACAGTGGTGATGATGCCGTTGGTATCCACTTTCCGCACCACGCCGTTTTGGTAATCCGCGATGAAGAGATTACCGCCGTTATCCACCGCCACGCCCCACGGCGTATAAAGCTGGGCGTTAATCGCGAGGCCGTTATCGCCGGAGTAGCCGAAGCTTGTCCGTGCCGGCGACAGTGGTAATGGTGCCGTTCGCATCGACCTTGCGAATTCTATTGTTCTGGGAATCGGCAATGTAGACGTTTCCGGCGTGATCTACGGCAACGCCATAAGGCGTGTCGAGCCAGGCCTTGGTGGCCGGTCCGCCATCGCCCTTAAAACCCTCGGTCCGCGCTCCTGCAAATATGCTCGTGGTTCCCGACGGTGTGACTTTCCAAACCAGGTTGGCGAGATTATCGGCGACATAGATATTTCCGAAAGTATCCAGGGCGACGCCGAAAGGTCCCATGCCGGATCCGAGCGTGTTGATAATTCCTTGCGTGTCTACTTTGCGGAGCCCCTTGTAGGTCTCGCCGATGTAGAGATTACCCGCGCTGTCGAGGGCGACCCCATTGGTCTTGCCGAGCAGTGCATCGCTAGCGGGGCCACCGTCCGGGTTGAGCTTGGTGCCTTTACCGGCGACGGTAGTGATGATCCCCTGAGCGTTGGCTAGCAGCGAGGTTGTCAGAATAAGCGTAAGAATTCGCATGGTGGTCTACTGTTGAACGGTAAGCACGATGCCGGTAGGCGATTGCATGCCGCCGATGTTTGCAAGCACGGGCCAATCGCCGTTGCCAAGGCTCGAAGGCACCTGGATCGCGACTTGATACAGACCGGCGAATCCGGACGCCAGAGCTGCTCCGTACACTGTGACCGGAACGTTGTCGATGGTCAAGGTGGGAGTAGCGCTGGTCGAATAGGTCTGATCGCTCGGCGTAACGTACCCGAGCAAGTACGCCGGATTGGTCGCGCCAAATCCGGTACCCCATAAGACGATCACGTCGCCAGGCTTGGCCGCCACTGTCGGCAGTGTTGCGAACGTGCCGTTCTTGATGGCGTAGCTGAAGTCCTGATGGGTTGCGACAGCCTGATTGTTCGGCCACGGGAAAAATGCCGGGCTGTATTGCGCGGCAGGCGTGTTGAAGATGCTGGTCACCTTCGCGCCTGAGTTGCTGACCACTACGGCTGTCAGTGTAGTCGATGTGATATTCGGGACCAGTACGTTGATTTGAGTTGAGCTGATGTAGCTCACATAACCGGGCTTTCCATCGAACAAAACGGTAACGCCATCGAGCGAGGCGGGCAATTGTCCATTGCTGATTGCCTTGTCCCAAACGTCGGTCGTTGACGCCAGATTAGTGCCCTTAATGATGGCGAATGTGTTCGGCGCGATGCTGTCTTGATATCCGGCGGCGTTCTGAACGCTCGAAATTACCGGCCGCGCCGGTGGTGTCGTGGTCACCAAATAGGTGACTGGAATGGTCACGCTGGGAAGATCGGGAGCCGTGGCCGTGAGGACAATAGTGCCCTTGTAAGTGTTCGCCGCCGACTGGCTGTTGATCGAGACGGTGAATTCAGCAGGTGTTTTAACACCGGGCGAAGTCACTTTGAGCCAATCGCCGCCTGACGTGGTGGACGCCGCCACGCTAAAGCCGAGCGGAACGCTGCCGGTGGTGTAGACCGTCACGATTTGCGCATTGGCCGTGTTGCCGCCCGCGGTCTCGGAGAAATAGAGTGACGGCACGCTGGCGAGCAGGCCGGGCACTTGCGCGCCGATGGTGACCTTGCGAATACGGTTGTGCCCTTCGTCGGCGATGTAGTAGTTGCCGGCTGAGTCGACGGCCAGGCCCGCGGGCGCGACCTGGGCGCTGGTAGGCGGTCCGCCATCGCCAAGACTGCCGGTGGACACCGCACCCACCGCGGTGGTGATGATTCCCGTTGCGTCAACCTTGCGAACGCGATGGGCTACGTACTCGGCGATGTAGATGTCGCCGGTACCGTCCACCGCGGCGCTGTAGGGGCCATCCAGTATGGCGTTCGTCGCAAGACCACCATCGCCCTCGGGGCCCTGAACATTTACGTTTCCAGCCACGGTGCTGATGATGCCGGTAATGGCGTCGACTTTACGAATCACGTCGGCATTTTGATCGGCGATATAGACATTGCCGGCGGCGTCCAGGGCGACGTCCATGGGGTAGAAGAGCGTGGCAGCGCTCGCGGGTCCGCCATCGCCCGTGTAACCGAGTCCGCCATTTCCGGCGACCGTGCTAATGATTCCGTTCGTGTCGACCTTGCGGATGCGGGCATTGTTGGTGTCGGCGATATAGATGTTGCCTGCCTTGTCGACGGCCACGCCGCTCGGCCGGTAAAGCGACGTGCTGGTGGCCTGGACGCCGTCGCCCGAATAATTCAGCTTTCCATTGCCCGCCACGGTCGTGATAATTCCGTGTGTATCCACCTTGCGAATGCGCTGATGGCCGTCGTCGGCGATGTAGAGATTGCCCGCGCTATCCACCGCGAGTCCGTCGTGGTTGGAAGAGATGTAGATGGAGGCTTGGGTTGCAGGCCCGTCGTCGCCCGAGAATTGTGTCTTCTCCCCCGCGAAACCTGCGACGGTGGTGATAATACCGTTGCTGTCGACTTTACGGATCACCGACTTCGACAGGTCGGCGATATAAATGTTCCCGGCGGCATCCACCGTGACGCCGTTAGGGTGCATGGAAGCGCTGAGGGCAGGTCCGTTATCGCCGGAGTAGTCGTCGGTGCCATTGCCGGCAACCGTGCTAATTACACCTTGGGCGCGGCACGCGACAGCCGCGAGTATAAATAGGAGAGCCCACTTCATGGAATGTGTGTCCAGCCAAGCTCATCTAGTAATGGGCCGTTCGCGAAAGATTCTTTCAAAAATCTTCAGAAGCTGGGGGGGTGTATGCGGGCACCGGGCGTGACGCGCCGTTTGACAACCTTGCGCGGCTTGATGTAAGGTTCCTAAGTCATAGTGTACGCGCGGGCTAAAGAAGGCAAACATGAGATGTACTAAACAAGTAGGAACCGTTGGCGCGGCGATTTGTATGCTAGCCGTCGTGGCGGGCACGACCAGCGCTCAAAAGCAATCTGCGACAGCCGTGAGCCCTGTAAACGGCGAATGGCGCGGCTATGGCGGCGACAAGGGCTTTCAGAGATATTCACCGCTCGACCAGATCCAACCCGGCAATGTGAAGGGCTTGCGCGTAGTTTGGGCGCGGCCGTCCGTCGACCAGGAGTATAGAGAGGTCTTTCCGGACTTGGTTCCCTCCAACTATCTCCGCAGTACTCCCATCATGATCAACGGTGTTCTTTATGCCTCCAATGCCGTAGGTCTGGTGGAGGCGTTCGATGCCGCCACTGGAAAAACCAAGTGGGTTCAGAAGCCATTTCCAAAGTCGCTTAAGGAGGCCGCCGGCCAAAGCTTGCGCGGCGTGGAATACTGGCGCGGCGGGACGCAAGAGCGCATCATTTCTATTCGCGGCGAATATCTCTACTCGCTCGACGCTAGAACAGGCGAGCCCGACTCTAACTTCGGCGAAAGTGGCAAAGTGTGGCTGAGCCGCCGAACCATTCAAAACGCCACTTTTTTCGCCACGAATGGGCCTCTAGTAGCTGACGATGTGATCATCGTGGGCGGCAACGGAGGAGCCAAGGTTGGAGGAGGGTACGGCGACAGCGGCATCCAGAAAGAAGCGGCGCCCGATGATATCCGCGGCTACGATGCTCATACGGGCAAGCTTTTGTGGACGTTTCACGTCATGCCTCGCGAAGGCGAGCCCGGCATTGAAACGTGGGGCAAGGAATCCTGGAGATACGTCGGCAACATGGGAAATTGGGGGCCGATGACCGCTGATGAGAAACTCGGCTATGTGTACGTCCCGCTAACAGCCCCCACCGTGTCCTACTATGGCGGGCATCGTCCGGGCAACAACCTTTACTCGGATAGCTTGGTTGCACTCAACGCGCGGACCGGCCAGCTAGTGTGGTACTTCCAAACAGTGCATCACGATTTGTGGGACTATGACCTCGCGTCTCCGCCGATCTTAGGAGACATCGCGGTCAATGGTCGTCAGATCAAAGCCGTCATGCAGGCCAGCAAGACGGGTTTTTTGTTCGTGTTCGATCGCGAAACCGGCCAGCCGGTTTGGCCTATCGAGGAGCGGCCCGTCCCGCAATCGAAGGTGGCGGGTGAGGAGACCTCGCCTACCCAGCCTTTCCCCACCAAACCCGCTCCGTTTGATCAACAGGGCATCACCGAGGACGATCTGATTGACTTTACGCCCGCGCTTCACCAGGAAGCGCTTAAGATTGCGCGGCAATTTGTACTGGGTCCCATCTTCACCCCTCCGTCGATGATGAGCAATGAACCGGGTGGAACCAAGGGCACTCTCATCTTGCCGGGCGTATGGGGCTCTGGCAACTGGAACACCGGCGCGTTCGATCCCGATACGGCCATGTATTACGCCGTTTCACGTACCAACCCCACTGTGTACGGTCTGGTAAAAGCGAATGACCCAGAGGCCACGATCGACTTTCAGAATAGGCGGCGAACCGAGACGTTACGACGGAGAAGAAGAAGCCGCACAGCCGGGGGATAGGCCCAATCCGCGCCGCAACAACCTATTGCCTACGCCGCCCAAAGGGCCTTCCGGGTTGCCGCTTCTGAAGCCGCCTTATGGCCGAGTCACTGCCTATGACATGAACAAAGGCGAAAAACTTTGGACTGTTGCTAACGGGGATGGTCCGCGATTTCATCCGCTTCTGAAGAATTTGAATCTCCCGCCGTTAGGCGAGCCCGGCCGGCCGGCGCCGCTGCTCACCAAAACATTTTTGTTCCTGGGCGAATCGAGCGACGCGATCTCTGGTCGAGATGGCGCACCCGGGCCGCGGAAGTTCCGAGCGTACGACAAGATGTCCGGCCAGGTCATTTGGGAGAAGGAGTTGCCCGCTGGAACCACTGGAGCTCCGATAACTTATTTGACGAACGGCAGGCAGTTCATCGTCGTTCCCATCGGCGGGAAAACTTACGGAGCAGGATGGGTTGCGCTAGCCGTTGCACCCGAATCCAAGGACATAGCTCTTACTACCTATGCATCAACGCCACAGGCGATTCCAGGCGCGAGGCCGCCATTTTTCACGGAAGCACAGGCCAAAAGAGGCGCGAAGATTTTCGAAGAAAAGTGTGACAGCTGTCACGCCGAGCACGCCTGGGGGCCCGAATTGCGAGGCAACTCGTTTTGGTCCGGATGGGATCAAAAGCCGGCTAGAACTCTCTACAGTAAGATCATCGGAACAATGCCCCAGGGCAAACCGGGCAGCCTGGACGAGAAGAGTGTGCTGGATCTAGTCGCCTACATTCTCCAATTGAATGGAGTACCCGCGAACAAACGGGAAATTCAGACTGCCAATCAGTTGAACGATGTAAAACTCGTACGTTCAAGGTAGCCTGCAAGCGTTAGGCCTTGGAACGCCAGGTCAGCACGCCCAGAATCAGAAACCCGAGGGCAATTACGAATCTCAATATAATCAAAAAGATACGCTCGCCCAGCATCCACCGATTGATGCCCAGCAAAACGAACCCAGCCGCGATGGCGAAATACCACCAGGCGAACAGCCGTGCCCGCAGGCTCTTATTCACGCCCGTCGCCTTCCAGTCGATTGCGCCTCTGGCGGCCGCTCATCCGCGCCCCTCCGGCTCATGATATCTCATCTCCAATCGTATGAAAGTATACGCACTTTCCTGTTGCAAGCGCCCTCCGGTCTTGTGATATCATGGTGCAGTTTCGTATCAAAACTGTGTGTTCGATCATCGCTGGACCCAAAAAATCCCTAGCCCAACAACTGCTGGAGGCTTCTTGTGTCTCGGGATCGAACGCCGGCACCAGAGGTTAGGAGAATCAAGTAGTGAGAGAAAAAGGTATCGTGAAATGGTTTAACGCCGCCAAGGGCTATGGCTTTATCCAGCGCTCCAACGGCGATGATGTGTTTGTTCACTTTTCAGCAATCCAGATGAACGGGTATCGCACGCTGGAAGAAGGTGCGGAGGTGGAGTTCGAGGTGAAGCGAGGCCCCAAAGGCCTGCAGGCCGAGAATGTCATCCGGCCCTAGCCAACAACTTCCATAGCATCGAAGAAAGGGCCGTTTTCGCCGAGCGGCCCTTTTTCATTTCCAAAATCCCTTGAAAATTCTGATCCTCACGCATGGAGCGGGCTCGAATCGCAATGCTCCGCTACTGGTCGCATTAGCGAATGCTTTCGCCGTCTCGGATGTTGAGGTGGTGCGCTACGATTTGCCATTTCGCCAAGCGCGTCCAAAAGGGCCGCCGCGTCCGGGCGATGCCGAGCGCGATCGCGAAGGGTTGCGCGAGCAAGTGCTCAAGGCGCGTGAAAAGAAGCCGGAACGCGTTTGGCTGGGCGGTCAATCCTACGGTGGACGGCAGGCCAGCATCCTGGCGTCCGAAATTCCGGATCTCGTCGACGCGCTGCTGCTGCTCTCCTATCCGCTGCATGCTCCGGGAAAGCCGCAGCAACTCCGCACCGCGCACTTCCCGAAACTGACCATGCCGGCTCTGTTCGTGCATGGCTCGCGCGATCCCTTCGGCTCGTTCCAGGAGATGAAGACGGCACTGGTGTTGATTCCGGGCCGGACTCGTTTGCTCGAAGTGGAGGGTGCGGGCCACGACCTCGGCCGCAAGCCTGGGGACCTGGCCCCTCGAATCGTCGAGGCTTTCACACAATTGTGAAGCGAATCCGCGCGCGCGCCGTCATTTTCGATTACGGCAACGTGCTCAGCGCCCCTCAAGGCCCAACCGAAATCGAAACTATGGCTTCGATTTTGAATATTTCAGCCGGCGATTTCCGGCAGGCTTATTGGCAGTTTCGCGTCTCCTACGATGAAGCTGCGATCGATCCTGTCAGCTACTGGCAGCAAGTGTCGCAGCGCCTTTCCCGCAGCGTCACCGATGAGCAAATCGCGACTCTCGTCAAAACAGACAGCCTAAGCTGGGCGTACCCGGCTCGAGTTTTGCCGCAATGGGCGCGCGAGCTCCGTGCGGCCGGCCTAAAGACCGCGCTGCTTTCTAACATGCCGGCATCGGTGCGCGATCATATACTGCGCTGCGACTGGCTCCCACCGTTCGACCAGCGAACTTTCTCCTGCGAAGTGCGCATTGCCAAACCGGCAGCAGCGATTTTTCAACACTGCTTGATCGCTCTGGATGTCGATCCACGGGAAATTTTATTCCTGGACGACCGCCCGGAGAATGTTCAGTCCGCCGAAACACTTGGGCTCCACGGCATCGTCTACAAAACAGCGGAGCAAGCCGCGCGCGATATCGCCGGCCGCTTCGACATCCCGGTCCCGCTGGTTGTTACATTGGATAAGGGCAATGAAAAAGACCACTAACGTGCAAGAACTGCAATCCATCGCCAAGCAGATGCGGCGCGAGATTGTGGAGATGATTACTCACGCCGGCTCGGGCCATCCCGGCGGCTCGCTCTCGGCGGTCGAAATCGTCGTTACGCTTTTTTTCGACGCGCTGCGCCACGATCCTTCGAATCCGCAGTGGCCGGATCGCGACCGCTTCATTCTTTCCAAAGGCCATGCCGCGCCCGTGCTGTACGCCGTGATGGCGGAATGCGGCTACACGCCCAAGGATCAATTGAACACCTTGCGCAAACTGGGCTCCATCTATCAAGGCCATCTGGACCGGCGCTTCATTCCCGCGCTTGAAGCCTCCACAGGCTCTTTGGGCGAAGGCTTATCGCTGGGCATCGGCATGTCGCTCGCCGCCAAGCTGGACTCCAGCCCCTCGCGCTCCTACGTGGTCCTAGGCGACGGAGAAATCCAAGAAGGTCAGATTTGGGAAGCGGCCATGTTCGGCGGCGACAAACATGTGGACAACCTGGTTGCCATCGTGGATTACAATCGCATCCAGCTGGATGGTTTCGTCGCTGACATCATGCCGCTGGAACCACTGGCCGACAAGTGGCGCGCGTTCAACTGGCACGTGATCGAACTCGACGGACACAGCATTCCCGCCCTGCAATCCGCTTTCGCGGAGGCCGCCAGTACCAAGGGCCAGCCGACCGCCATCATCGCCCACACCATCAAAGGAAAAGGCGTCTCGTTCATGGAGAACAATCCCAAGTTCCACGGCACCGCGCCCACCCAGGAAGAAATGAAAAAAGCGCTAGCGGAGCTCAACTAAATGGAGACTAAAACCAAATTCGAACTCAAGATGGGCGTGGCCACTCGCGAAGCGTTCGGTAAAGCGCTGGTCGAGCTGGGACGCGAAAACAAGAACGTGGTCGCCCTGGATGCGGACCTTTCCAAATCCACTTACACGCATCTGTTCGCTAAAGAGTTTCCGGACCGTTTCATCGAGTGTGGAATCGCCGAAGCGAACATGATCGCGATCGGCGCGGGCCTGGCCTCCAGCGGGAAAATCCCGTTTGCGGCCAGTTTTTCGGTGTTCGCCATCAACAAAGGCTTCGAACAACTGCGCGTTTGCGCCGCCTATCCGAATGTAAACCTGAAAGTGGTGGGCACTCACAGCGGCATCTCGATCGGCGAAGACGGTCCGTCGCAGATGAGCATCGAGGATCTGGGCCTGGCGTGCTCGCTGCCGAACTTCACCGTGCTCTCGCCTGCCGACGAGGTTTCGATGCGCGCGCTGGTGCACGCCTCTGCGGCGCACGTCGGTCCGGTGTTTATTCGTGCCGGCCGCCCGAAGGCGCCCATCGTGCACGCCGCCGGACAGCGCTTTGAAATTGGCGGATCCGTGCAGCTGACCGACGGCCGCGATCTAACCATCATCGCCAACGGTCTGCTGGTGGCGGAAGCGCTGCGCGCGCAGGAGTCGCTCGAAGCGGAAGGAATCTCCGCCCGCGTCATCGATATGTATTCCATCAAACCGCTCGATCGCGCCGCGATTGACCGCGCCTCGCAAGAGACGGGCGCCATCGTAGTGGCCGAAGAGCATCTGGTGGCTTGCGGTCTGGGAGTCCGTGTAGCGCAAGTGGTGGCCGAGACCGATCCGTGTCCGATGGAGTTCGTCGGCATTCAGGATACTTACGCGGAGTCCGGCACGCCTGAGGAATTGATGCAGAAGTACGGCCTGGTGGCGTCCAATGTCGCCTTGGCGGCCAAGCGAGTGGTGAGCAGAAAATAGACGCGCGCTATATTTTCATCTGGAATACTATCTGAATGGATAGTGTTCAGAGCAGCGTTGAGTGCAGCTCCGGCAACACAAACATCCATTCTGATTTTTGTTGCGAGCGGCCGGGATTAGTGGCATCATGAACCAGAAGATTCCCGTGAGGGACCAGAGCGCTGTTAGCGGAGTTCCGGATTCGTCACTGACTGAGCCGCTCTTTGCCGCTCTCAGCGAGCATGAAATGACATTGGCGCGTGTTTCGCGCCTCCTACACGACGACGTGAGTCAGGTCTTAAGCGCCGCGGGTTTACAGTTGGATGCATTAAGGATGGATTTCCGCGAAACCGCACCCGGAGTCGATCAGCGGGCTGCTGAGATTCAAAACATGCTCGAACAGGCCATCGACCACTTGCGCGAAATCAGCAACGAGCTCAGCCCGTCCATCGCGGAACGGGCGGGCCTGCATTTCGCACTCGATCAAATGGCGGGAAAAGCTCGCAACGCATTCTCCGGCGCGATTCGGTTGCACTTCGATGCCTCCGCGCGCGTCACCTCCGCGCAAGCGAAAATATTTTACAAAATTGCCGAGGGCGCCCTGGAGGCTGCCATGGGCCGGCCGGATTGTTCCGTCATCGACATTCAGTTCAAGCAGTCCCACGGCAAGCTCATCCTGGAAGTAGCCGACAATGGATCGTTCCAGCCCTCCAGTTCCGCCGGCAAGCCGCTGGGCACGTTGCTCATGGAATATCACGCTGCCAGAGCGAATTTCGATTTGCTGAGAACCGGTTCGCCCGGTCACGGCAACGCGCTTCGAGCCGTCTGCTCGGCCGCGGGCGCGGGCGAATAGCTATGCCGTTTCAAGTTCTACTCGTCGACGATCACAAAATCATGCGGGATGGAATCAAGGCCATCCTTCGGCATAGCGAAGATTTCCAGGTGATGGGCGAGTCCGAAAACGGAACCGAAGCGGTCCAGATCTGTAAGACCAAGCGTCCCGACATCATCCTCATGGACATCGGGCTGCCCGGATTGAACGGAATCGAAACCACCACGGAAATCCTGCGGCATTGCCCGGACGCCAAAATCGTTATCCTGTCCATGTACGACGACGAGCACTCGGTAGTCAGCGCCATTCGATCCGGCGCGCGCGCGTTTGTGCTCAAGAAAGCTTCCGATAACGACCTGGTCGACGCGCTCCGCACCGTGGCCAAAGGCGGTTCGTATCTGAGCCCTCAGG
The DNA here is from genome assembly GCA_963761935.1 of Terriglobia bacterium. Taxonomy (GTDB): domain Bacteria; phylum Acidobacteriota; class Terriglobia; order Bryobacterales; family Bryobacteraceae; genus Palsa-89. The sequence continues at coordinate 37,357 of CAVXJU010000078.1, forward strand.
TTTCCGACCGTTTGCTCAAGCGCATCCAGAAAGGCGATCTCGAGTCCAAGCCCGCGCCCTCGGCTTTGGAAAATCTTTCGCCGCGCGAGTTGCAGGTGCTGCGCTTGGTGGCCGAAGGCAAGACCAGCAAGGAAATCGCGGTTATGCTGGATTTGGGCTTGCAGACTGTGCGCGGCTATCGCAAAACCATGATGAAGAAACTTGGCGTGGGCAACGTCGCCGGCCTCACGCAGGTCGCGCTCGCGGCGGGCATCACGCGTTTTCCCGTTCACGCCGCCAAACAACAAGCCGGTTAAATGGAATCTCCCTGGGGTGCGCTCCCGGTCAACGACGCGCACGTGCATTTTTTCTCCTATCGTTTTTTCTCCGCGCTCGCCGAGCAGAAGAAAGCGCAATTCGCCACGCTCGCGCCGCTGCTTGAATGGGAGCTTCCGGACGAAGATCCTGCGCAGCTCGCCAGCGCCTGGGTGGAGGAACTCAATCGCCGTGGAGTGGACAAAGCGGCTCTCATCGCGAGCGTCCCGGGCGACGCGGACTCCGTCATCGCGGCAGTACGAAAATTCCCGCAGCGTTTCTATGGCTATTCGATGCTGATCTGCTTTGGCGGGCTCTACCGTGGCGGCGGGCAGAGAGGAACACGAACAGTTGTCGGCGGCAGCAGCAGCGGGCTGATCTGATGATTGCCGTTTCTGGCCAACGTTGCAGCCGGAGCCGGCCAAACGGGTGCAGCTACTGCTACGCTCGCGCCTGAGGGCCGCCGCATTTGCCGCGCTCCGAGCACGGCTTTGAGGCATTTACCACCTCGTTGCTCTACAGCCGCTACCAGCGACACGAAGAGATCAGGATACATGGCGAGCAGGCCGGCAGGGAGTTCGGCGTGACCTTCTTTTATGAGGATTTTCGCATCGGCTGGCAGGAAGGGATCAGGCTATCGAAGGAGCTGGGGTTGTACCGGCAACAGTACTGCGGTTGCATCTACAGTGAAAAGGAACGCTATGCCCCACGGGAGAAACGGCCATGAACGGGCTGGGACGCCCGCTGATCATCCTGGGACTCATGCTGGTGGCGGCGGGTCTTGTGCTGTCCCTTGCCCCGCGCATCCCGTGGCTGGGGAAACTCCCGGGGGATATCACCATCAAGCGGGAACATTTCAGCTTTTATTTTCCCCTCGCCACCTGTATTTTGATTTCGGCCGTCGTATCCTTCATCCTCTGGCTTATCAGGAAATAATCCTTAACGGCAGTCAGGCCACAGAGCCACGAAGACACAGAGAATATCAAAGAGTTTTTCTAACTAACCATTCGCCGCAACAGAGAATCACCAATATAGCTTCCTAATGATGTAACATTCTGATTTTGTTACCTCAGTGACTCTGCGACTCTGTGGCAAATGCTTTTTCTGATATAATACAGCCGGCGAAAAACGGAAAAATGATCTGTATACCAATCGGGATAGGGAGGAGTCGTGAGACACCTCCCCCCCCACACCACCGTACATGCGGGTCCGCATACGGCGGTTCAGAAAGTTGAGCTACGAGTGACAAATGAAGTCGGGCATTTTGTTACTGCGGAACCATTCAAGGTTCAACCCGATATGTAGTGCCGGTGATTGAGCTATCCTGTACGGCCCCTTGGCGGAACCAACTGTCATGCAGGCCGTTTCTTCATTCACGCCAAGCTTTACAAGTTCCTCGTACCTTCTGCTGCTGCGTTTCCACAGCCTCCATTGTATCATTCTGACTCTATGCCGAACCCATTCCCCAAGCCTTTTGAGTATGCTTGGAGTGTCACAGTTTCCGAAGTAATTCAACCACCCTCTCAACAACGGGTTTAGCTTCTCGAAAACCTGCTCAATACTCAGTCCCTTTGTCGGGGAGGTGATTCTTCTGACCTTGTCCAC
>CAVXJU010000079.1:0-89612 GCA_963761935.1 Terriglobia bacterium
TGTTTCTTCCAGCGGTCTTTCCTTATCTGATAACCGGATTCGTTACGGCCTCCGGCGGAGCTTGGAACGCCAGCATCGTGGCCGAATATTTTCGCTTCCAGGGAAAGACTATTTCCACCACCGGCCTGGGCGCCGTGATCAGCGCCGCCAGCGATAGCGGCAACTTTCGATGCTGCTGGGAGCGACCGTGGTGATGGCGATGATGGTGGTGACGTTCAACCGGCTGGTCTGGCGGCGGCTCTACGGGCTGGCCGCGACCAAGTACAAACTGGAGGTTTAAGCTGCCGCCAGCTATGCCCAATGTTTCACTCTGCCGCCATTTGTGTTAAATTCCTCCCTTAGGAGATTCGGGATGAAACGCAGCGTAGCGATTCTAGCCATATTCGTTTTTCCGCTTCTGGCGCAGCGGCAAAACTTCACCATAAACGTCGGCACACCGGAAGGGCAGCAGCTTCAGGCCATCGGCCAGGAAACTGATGACGCCAAGAAGATCGCCTTGGAAGAGGACTTCCTCGCGAAGTTCCCCAAGCACGAAGGCGCTCCCTGGGTGGCTGGGCAGTTGGAGGTAACTTACCTCCAGCAGAAGCAATACGACAAAGCGCTGGATGCGGCCGACAAGGCGTACACCGGAGGTCCCAACGAAGTGGACCTCTGTTATAACGCCATCAAGGCCGCCGAAGGCAAAGGCGACGCCGAACAGGTGAGGAAATGGGCGGAGCGGGCGGCTGAAACCGCTCAAAAGGTCACCGGCTCTGGCAAAACTCCCGCCAACGACGACGAGAAAGCGGATTTGGAGCACGCCAAGGAAGTGGCCACTTACGCCGAGTACGCGATCTACGCGGCGGCGTCCAAATCGCGCGAGCCCAAGGAAATTGCGGATTTGGGCGAATCGCTGGAGAAAATCAGTCCCAAGGGCCAGTACATGTGGCTGATGACGCCGCGCTACCTGGCTTCGCTCGGAGGGAAAGGCTGCACCGAGGCAGCCAAGCTCGCGTCCGAAGATTCCAAGAACGCCGAAGCAATGCTGTTTGCGGCCGATTGCGACTGGCGCGAGAATCGCGCCGCGGCAGTCATCTCCAATGCGAACCGGGCCGTTGAAGCTCTGAATAGCCGGCCGAAAGTGGAGGGCGGCAACGAAGGAGGCAAAATCGCCGACGCGAATTTCTTCCTGGGCGTTGGCGACGCGATGCAGCAGCGCTGGGGGCCCGCCATCAAGTCCTTGCGCGCCAGCCTGCCGTCGCTAAAAGGCGGCACTTACGAGGCTACCGCTCTGTTCGACCTGGGTTTGGCGAATTACCAGTTCGGCAAGTCCATCGGCGACAAGGGCCAGATCCGCGAGGCGCTGCGTTACTTCCAACAATGCGCGGCCATGAAGAGCAACATGCAGGATCAGGCATCGCGCAACGTGGTTGCAATCAAGAAGGAACTCGGTTTACCGTAACGTCCCCGAGCGCAGTCGTTCCAAGAAAAAATCCGCGCGCCCCTGTCGATTTCAAGTCGCCTGGCACGTCGTTCCGGTGAAGGAGAACAAAATGACAGCCGTCGAAACCACGGATGTACAACAAGCGCGTCAGCACTTTGAAAAGGCTCGCGCCCGCGTAGTCGAGGTCACATCCGGCCTCTCGGATGCTCAATGGCAATTCAAGCCCGCTCCCGACCGCTGGTCCATCGCTGAAAATCTGGAACACATGGTGATCGTACGGGAGCGCGTCTTGGAAGGCCGCCTCGTGAAGTTAGCGGCAGCTCCCGCGGCCCCGCCCGATCGGGATTATCGACTGATTGACCGAATCGCGATCGAGAAGATTCCCGATCGTTCCAACAGAGTGAAAGGTCCCGATTTCGTCCAGCCCACCGGCCATATGAACCCTCCGGAAGCGTTGCAGCGCCTTTTTGAAAACTGCGAGCGGCTGAGCGAATTCGTGCGGTCGACGCCGGGTCTGCGCGAGCACGTCATGGAGGCGCCGCCGCTCAAAGTGGTTACCAATGGCGCCTATGACACCATGGACGGTTATCAGTGGGCGCTCGCATTGGCCTCGCACGACTTGCGCCACGCCGAGCAGATTCTCGAAGTGAAAGCGCACCCGGACTACCCGGCCTGACTTGCCGGTTTTTCCCGAACCGCAGTTGTCTCGATCGCGAGAATTCTTGCTATGCTGGTTGTGTCCTCGTAGAGGCGCGGAGGCCATCAGTAGCCGGTTGGCGCAATTCCGGGAAGCTCCGGAGCGGCTGGCGAAAGGGGCGCAATTTCTTCCGCCGAAATCGGCTGCGGCAGCATCGCCCGGCGCGGTTGGGGGGTCCAGGCTAATACCGGCCCACTGTCATCGCGATCTCGTGGATTGGAGATCGGATGGAGCGCTACCGGGAAGCACGCGGCTTGGCTCGCGTCTACCCTCCTCCATCCCTCCCGTTAACTTATGAATGCTTTCGAACTAACGCGCGCGTTGGTGGACGTCGAGTCGATCACCGAGAACGAAGAGGCCATCGGCAACCTGCTCTTCACGAAACTATCGGAGCTGGCGGCTCAGCACGCCGGGCGCGTGGAGCGAATGGCCGTCGAAGACCGCCGCTTCAACGTACTCGCGACGTTTGGCGATCCCATCGTGACGTTGTCTACCCATATGGACACGGTCCCGCCGTTTTTTCCTTCGCGCGAAGATGACCAATACATCTGGGGCCGCGGCGCTTGCGACACCAAAGGCATCATCGCGTCCATGATTTTCGCCGTCCGCGAGCTTTTGGAAGCCGGCCATAGCAACATGGCGTTATTGTTCGTCGTGGGCGAGGAGCGCAACAGCACCGGCGCGTTGAGGCGGCGCAAACACACACACGGCTCGAAGTTTCTGATCAACGGCGAGCCAACCGAAAACAAACTCGCGCTGGGGTCCAAGGGAGCGCTGCGGCTGGAACTCACCGCCAGCGGCAAGATGGCGCACTCGGCTTATCCCGAGCTGGGCGAATCGGCCATCGAGAAGCTGCTGGACTCACTCGACGTTGTCCGACGCTTGCCGCTTCCCAGCGACCAGATCCTGGGGCCAAGCACGCTCAACATCGGGACCATCGCGGGCGGACGCGCGCCCAATGTGATTCCAGACCACGCGCAGGCGGAAATTTTCATCCGGCTGGTGGATGACGGAGCTTCCACGCGTGAAGCGGTCAACCGGGCAGTCAAAGGAAGCTGGACGTGAAGGAACTTCTGCGCACGCCGGCCGTGCTTTTGGGCGCGCTGGATGGTTTTGAAACCACGGTGGTCGCCTTCACTACCGATATCCCGTCGTTCGGCAGCGCGTGGGGGAAACCGTATTTGCTGGGGCCGGGATCATTCATGTCGCGCACACTTCGGAAGAGCGCATCCCGAAGAACCAGATCGTGGAAGCAATCCAGATTTATAAGCGCATGATCGCGCAGCTAATGAACTCGTGAAGGAACGAACATGATGAACGGGCAAAAGATCGAAGTTGGAATTCTGGGCGCGACCGGAATGGTCGGCCAGCATTTCGTGAAGTTTTTGCAGAACCATCCCTGGTTCGAAGTGACCTGGCTGGGCGCGAGCGACCGTTCGGCTGGCAAGCTGTATTGCGAGGCCACCAGCTGGCGCCTGAGTGGCGTGATGCCCGCGACGGTGCAATCCATTCCGGTCGAAGAATGCAAGCCGGGCAACGCGCCGCGGTTGGTTTTTTCAGCCACGGATTCGTCGGTGGCCACCGAGATCGAGCAGGCTTTCGCGAACGCCGGACACGTGGTGGTGTCGAACTCGAAAAACCACCGCATGGAATCGGATGTGCCCTTGTTGATCCCCGAAATCAATCCGGATCATCTGAAGATTATTCCGCTGCAACAGCGGCGACGCGGCTGGAAAGGAATGATCGTGACCAATCCGAACTGCGCCACGATGGTGCTCGCCATGGCCTTAGCGCCGCTCAAGCAATTCGGCATCACCACCGTGATCGCGACAACTATGCAGGCCATTTCGGGCGCGGGCTACCCCGGCGTCGCATCCATGGACATCAACGCCAACGTGATCCCGTTCATCGGCGGCGAAGAAGAAAAGATGGAGCAGGAAACGCAGAAGATCCTGGGCGATTTCACCGGGGATGCCATCCGGTCGCTCACGGCCAAAGTAAGTGCGCACTGCAATCGCGTGCCGGTGGTGGATGGCCACATGGTGGCGGCGAGCTTCGCACTGGAACGCAATCCGGCGCTGGCCGAAGTGATCGAGGCTCTGACCGGATTCACCAGTGTCCCGCAGCAACGCAAATTGCCCAGCGCACCGGCGCAGCCCATTACCTATATGCCGCAGCAGGACCGGCCGCAGCCGCGTCGCGATGCAGAACGCGACAACGGCATGGGGACCTACATAGGCCGCGTGCGCGAGTGTCCGGCGCTCGGCTACAAATTCATCGCGCTCCAGCACAACACCATTCGGGGCGCGGCTGGGGCCGCCGTGCTGAACGCCGAGTTGATGTACTCGGAGGGTCTGCTGGACTGATGATCGTCATGAAATTCGGCGGGACTTCCGTCGAATCCGCCCAAGCAATCGAGCGTGTCAGCGGCATCGTGAAGGCGCGGCTCAACCGCAAGCCGGTGGTGGTTGTGTCGGCCATGGGCAAGACCACCAATCGCCTGCTGAAAATCGCCGACCTGGCCGTTTGCGGCCAGCGCGAAGAGGCTCTGCGGGAACTGATCGCGCTGCGCGATTATCATCTGCGCGAGTCCGGCATGGAGCGCACCATCGACGAGCACTTTCAGGAGCTTTCAGAATTAGTGAAAGGCCTGGCGGTGCTGGGCGAGCTGACGCCGCGCTCCATCGACGCCATCTCCAGCTTCGGCGAGCGGCTCTCCAGCCTGATCGTCACCAATTATTTCAAGCATCACGGGCTGAGCTCGGTGCACCTGGATTCGCGCAAAGTGATCGTCACGGACCGCCGGCACACGCAGGCCGCGCCGAACTTGGAAGAATCCTACGCCAGACTGGCCGCCGCCATTCCGCCGCTGGTTGAAGATCACGTCGTGGTGATGGGCGGCTTCATCGCTGCGACACTGGAGGGGGTTACTACGACGCTCGGACGCGGCGGCTCGGATTTCACGGCGTCCATCGTCGGTGCGGGCATCGGGGCCGAAGAAATTCAGATCTGGACCGACGTCGATGGCATGCTGACCGCCGATCCGGGGATCGTTCCCAATGCCCATCGCGTGAAGATCATCTCGTTCACGGAAGCCTCCGAGCTGGCTTTTTTCGGCGCTAAGGTCCTGCATCCGTCCACGGTCGTGCCGGCGATCGACCGCAACATTCCGGTCCTGATCTTGAACTCGCGGCGGCCCGAGGTTGAGGGCACACGCATCGTGGCTGAATCCGTATCCACCACGAACCTGGTGAAGTCCATCGCGTGCAAGTCCAAAGTCACGGTGCTGAACATCCACGCCGCGCGCATGTTTCTCGCCTATGGATTCATGCGGCGAATCTTCGAAGTGTTCGAGCGCTACCAGACTTCCGTGGACATGATCGCCACGTCCGAGGTCAACGTCTCGCTCACCGTGGATCAATCCGAGCATCTGAACGAGATCGTCAAGGATCTGCGCGAGTTCTCCGAAGTTTCGGTGGAAGAAAATGAGGCTATCATCTGCATTGTGGGCGATAACATTCGCTATACTCCCGGCGTGGCGGCGCGAGTCTTCAAGGCGCTGGCCGGAGTGAATGTGCGCATGATTTCGCAGGGTGCTTCGGCGTTGAATCTGGGATTCGTCGTGGCCGGCGAGGATTTGCGCGCAGCAGTGTCGGCGCTGCATTCGGAGTTTTTCAGCGAATTGGATCCAGCGGTGTTCGATGCCTAATCTAGCCATCGTCGGTTACGGGAAGATGGGCCGGCTGATCGATCAGCTTGCGCCCGAGTACGGCTTCAGCGTCACCGCGCGCGTGGATATCGACCGCGACGAGCCACTGGCCGGAGCCGATGTCGCGGTGGAGTTTTCAATCCCCTCCGCTGTGCTCGGCAGCATCCGAAAAGTTGCCGCGGCGCGCATCCCAATCGTGGTCGGGACTACCGGCTGGGGCGAACATCTCGCGGAAGCGAAGTCCATCATCGAAGCGAGCAACTCGGCGCTGGTCTGGAGTCCGAATTTCTCTGTCGGCGTGAACGTCTTCACGCGTCTGGTTGCGGAAGCCGCGCGGCTGCTCAAGAACGAAAAGGAATACGGCGCCTGGGCCTGGGAAATCCATCACATCACCAAGAAAGATGCGCCTTCCGGCACGCTGATCAAGCTGGTGGAACAGATGAAGGCCGCGGGCTTCGAGCGCGTCATCGACACCAGCTCAAGCCGCGCCGGCGCGCATCCCGGCACGCACGAGATCGGCTTCGATTCCGCCGCCGACACCATCACCCTGCGTCACACCGCGCGCAGCCGGGAAGGCTTCGCCCGCGGTGCTCTGAAAGCGGCACAATGGATTGTCGGGCGCCAAGGATTCTACGAATTCAGCAACGTCTTATTTGGAGGTTGACATGTTGTTTGAAGGCTGCGGCACCGCGTTAGTGACTCCGTTCCGCAAGGACGGGTCGCTCGATGAACACACGCTTCGCGCACTGGTCCGCCGGCAGGTGGAAGAAGGCATCAACTTCCTGGTTCCCTGTGGCACCACGGGCGAAAATCCCACGCTGACGCGCAAGGAGCACCTGCGGGTGATCGAGATCACGGTCGAGGAAGCCAAGAAGCGCGTGCCAGTTCTCGGCGGCGCGGGCGGCTACAACACCGAAGAGGTGATCGAGCTGGCGCGGGAAGTGCGCGCGGTGGGCGCCGACGGAATCCTCAGCGTGACGCCTTACTACAACAAGCCGACGCAGGAAGGCATCTATCAACACTTCAAGGCCGTGGCTGCGGCGGCGAAGCTGCCGATGATCATCTACAACATCCAGGGCCGCTCCGGCGTCAACATCGAAACGGCGACGCTGAAGCGGCTGTCCGAAATCGACAACATCGTCGGCGTCAAAGAAGCCTCGGGAAACATCGCCCAGATGGCGGCTGTGGTACATGAGCTTCCCTCCAGTTTCGCCGTGCTCTCAGGCGACGACGTGTTTACGATTCCGCTGATCGCGCTCGGCGGCCACGGCGTCGTTTCGGTGGCCTCTAATGAAATCCCCCGCGAGATGACCGCTCTCGCCCAATACGCGCTGGCCAACCAATTCGCGGCCGCGCGCGATCTGCAGCGCAAATATCTGCACCTGATGGAAGTGAATTTCGTCGAATCGAATCCGATTCCGGTGAAGGCCGCGATGGCTCTCATGGGTCTGCTCGAGCCCGTTTGGCGACTGCCCATGTGCCCGCCCAGCGCCGCGAGCCAAGCCAAGATCGAAAAGGTTCTGGAAGCTCTCGGCCTGCTGGCGGACCGGAGCGTGCATGCAGGCTGAGATCGAGGCGCTATTCGAGGAAAAGCCAGCTTTCTATCATGACGAACATTTCCTGCTCTTCGAGCGATTCAAGCAGGCCTTGAACGCCGGCGCCATCCGCTCCGCGCAGCCGGATGCATCCGCCAAAACTGGATGGCGTGTGAACGCGTGGGTGAAGAAGGGCATTCTGATCGGCTTCCGCATGGGCGCGATTGTCGACATGTCCATCGATCCCGTGCGCCAGCCCTGGTTCGATAAATCCACTTTTCCTGTGCAGCACATCACAGCCGACCGCGGCATTCGCATCGTACCCGGCGGCTCCAGCATTCGCGACGGCTGCTACATCGGCAAAGGCGTGACGTGCATGCCCCCCATGTTCATCAACACGGGAAGCTGGGTGGGCGACGGCACCATGATCGATTCGCACGCGCTGGTGGGTAGCTGCGCGCAGGTGGGCGCAAATTGTCATATCTCCGCCGCGGCGCAGATCGGCGGCGTGCTGGAGCCGGTGGGCGCGCTGCCGGTGATCATTGAAGACGACGTTCTGATGGGCGGCAACACGGGTGTCTACGAGGGCACGGTGGTGAAGCGCCGCGCGGTGCTTGGATCGGGCGTGATCTTGAACCGGTCGACGCCAGTGTACGATCTGGTGCAAAGTGGCATTCACAAAGCAACGGACGATCAGCCGCTCATGATTCCGGAGGATGCGGTGGTCGTGGCCGGATCGCGCGCCATTACACAGGGCAAGGGCCGGGAGTGGGGCCTCTCGGTTTACACGCCCATCATCGTCAAGTATCGCGACTCGAAAACAGACACGCGGGTTCAACTGGAAGACTTGCTCAGATAGTCGAGTGTCGCGCGCGCGCATTTTTCCCACGTGAATGCGGAAGCGCGGCGCCGCGCGGCATCGCTCGGAATCGAGCCCGCCGAGAGCCGCTCGATGGCATCTTGAATCGCAGCGTCGCTCGACGGATCGAAGTAGTGAATCGTATCGCCGCCGATCTCGCGCAGCGGCGCAATGTCCGAGCACGCCACCGGAACGCCGGCCGCCATCGCCTCAGACACCGGCATTCCGAAGCCTTCGAACGTCGACGGATAGATAAATCCACGCGCGCAGCGAAACAGCTCATAGAGTTCCTCGCGCGGCACCCAGCCGAGCATCCGGACCGAAGATCCGGCCAGTTGTTCCACTTGTTTGGCCGCGAATCCACGGACGCCCGTGAGCACTAGCGGCGGCGCGGCTCTCATCGCCCGATGAACGCGCAGTAAACGATCCAGGTTCTTGTGCGGATGCGATGTGGAGGCGCACAGCAAGTAATCGCCCGGCTGCCGCATGCCGGCGATGTCGAAGAACTGGCGCTCCACGCCGTGGTGGATCACCTGCGCTTCCCGCCCGTAGTAGCGTTTCAGGTCTTCCCGCGTCGCTTCCGACACCGCGATCAACCCGCGCGAGCGCCGCGCCGAAAGCCAGAGCAACAGATTCCAGAACGGAAGATCGAACCAGCGGAAGTATTCAGGATGCCGCTTGTGTTGCAGATCGTGAAAAACAGTGACCTGAGGACACGGGCAAATCGCGGGACCAGTAAATCCGGGATTGAACAGGACATCGAGGCGATGACGACCCACCACCCGCGGCAGCGTGTCTTGTTCCCACAGAATGCGCGCCGGGCGGAAAGATGCGCGCACTGGCTGTGGAGCAGCCTTGAAGTTCGGCTTGTTCGGAACTAAATCCGCGCCCGTTTCCCGATTGGTGAACACCACATATTGATTGACCGAATCGATTTCCGCCAGCCCGGCTAGCAGATTCCGCAGGTAAATTTCCGTCCCGCCGACACCGCCCGGAATGAGATACAGCGCGTTAACGCCGATGCGCAGCATCTACTGGCTGACGCGCGCCAATGCATCGCGCGCCAACTGAAGTTGTGGATCTAGCCGCGCCGCATGCCGGTAATCCTGCGCCGCCTGCGCCCGGTTGCCTTGCTGCTCGTAGACGTTGCCACGCGTGTAGTAGGTCATCGCGAAGCGCGGGTCCAGCTTGACGGCCGTAGACAGCGCGTCCAGCGCCTCCAGATATTTGCCCATCTTGCCGTACTCATTGCCGATGGTTTGATACACATGCGCATCCTGCTCCACCGCGGCAGCCTGCTTGAATTTGTCGAGCGCCTGGTCCATTTTCCCGTCGGCGTCGTAGGCCAATCCCCAATCGAGCAACAGGTCGTAAGTCACCTTGCCCAGATCGGCCGTTTTCTGGAACTGATCGAGTGCGTCCGCGCTGTCACCCGCCAGATAATACGCGAACGCAAGCTGGAATCGCGGCCGGTACTTGTTGGGCGACTTTGCGACGGTGTCTTTCCACAAATCGATCGCGCTGTTCCAGAGTTGATTGCGTTGATACGTGGCGGCAGCTTCGATAATCAGGACCGCGCTGAGTGCGGTAACCAAGACGGTCTTGGTGGTTTTCCAGCGGCTCAGGAAATCCACCACGATGAACAGCAGACCGATGAAGGGCAGATAGAGCCGCCGTTCGGCCGACGGGTCCAGCAGCGGTACAAATGAAGACGTAGGCGCGAGCAGGATCAGAAAGACGAACCAACCGTAGGAAGCGAGCTTGAACTTATGCCGATAGATCCACGCCAGAACACTGACGGCGAGAAGGGCGGCCATGGCAAGGACGGCGCCATGGCCGAAGATAGTCCGCGAGATCGGCACATCGGGATCGAGATTCTGGCCGATGGGAAGCACGAACAGACGCAGGTAGTCCCAAATCACGCGGCATTCGGTGAAGAAATATTGATACCAGGTAAATTCCTTGATGCCGAACCCCGCGGTTGGGCCCATGTTTAGCGCGCGCGATATGAAGCGCTAGAGCCACCGCAGCGCCGGCAGCGATGGGGACGTACAGCTTCCAATTGCGCCGGATGCCCGCCAAGGAGAATCCGGGGTTCCAATAGAAATCCGTCAGCAGCAGCACCGCGGGCAGCACGGCGGTGTGTTCTTTCGAAAGGACCGCCGCGCCGAAAAGCGCCAGAATCGCGAGCGCCCGCAGCGTTGAGATCGCGTCGCCAGTGCGATACACGAAGACAGTGAAGGCTGCCAGCACCCAGAAAACGCTGAGCGTCTCCGAGCGGCTGGCGACATACGTCACCGATTCGGTCTGCAAGGGATGCAGCAGAAAAAGTCCCGCGGCGAAAATCGCGATGCGCATCGGCGTGCCACTTCTCGATTCGGGTCCAGCTCAGCACTCTGCGAACCGCGAGCAGAATCAGGCCGCCGTTGAGGAAATGCAGAACGACGTTGACCAGATGATAGCCGAAGGTATCCTGGCTGCCGGCGCCTTGATAATTGAGCCAAAAGCTGAACATCAGTAGCGGGCGCAGACCGCTGATCCAAGCGCGCAGCGGCAAGCCCACGTATGCCGGAAGCATGTAGGGCAGGCCGCTGTCGTCCAGCAGAAAGGGACCGCGGATGGCCGGCCAATACACCTCAAACACGGCAAAAATGGCCACCAGGATTCCGGCGACGTACGGCCAATAGATCTGCTGCGCGCGGCGCAACCGCAACCACAACGCGCGCGGAAGTTTTCTTATTGCGTGCTGCTTTACTGCTTTTCATTCTGGTTCTGCAATTGAAATTCGACGATCGCCAGCCGCTGGGCCATCGCGATGTTGGCGTCTTTCAGGTCTGAGATCACCACCGAAAGGCGATAAATAACTACCACAAAAACGCACGACACCAACAGAATCAGCGCCAGTGGAGGATAGGTGAGCCCAAGCTGGTCCGAGATCCAGATGAGCAGCGAACGCGAGCGGGAGAGCAGCAGAAGAATGAAGGCGGCGGCCAGCCAGCTCACCGAATACTCCACGCGAATGTGCGAGCGGCGGACGGAAAACAGCACCGCGATCATGAGCGCAAGGCTCAGAATCGTGACAGCGTCCAACAGGCGTTCCATATTATTTTTTCCTCGGGCGCCGTTCGAACTTCAATATATTCACGAACACACCTAACAACACGTGGATGATGTAATACAGTGATTTTACCGCGGTGATGCTGCTTCGGCCCGCTTGCCGCGGCCGCATCTTTACGGGCACTTCCTGAAAGCGGAATCGCTTGCGCTGCAAAACCACGAGCGCTTCGATTTCAGGATACTCCAGCGGGAAGCTCTGGCTGAATACCTGTAGCGCTTCGCGGTTGACGCCTACAAATCCGGAGGTCGGATCGCGCACCGGCTGGCCCAGAATCGGACGCAATACCAGCCGGAACAGGCCGATTCCGATAGCCCGAACCACGCTGGTGTGGGCCCCGTTGGCTTGATAAAAACGCGAGCCGATTACCATGTGGCAGCCCGAGGTGCGAAGCACTTTGAGCAGATCCGGAATGTAGCGCGGGTCATGCTGGCCGTCGCCATCCACGCGGATCACATATTGATAGCCGAGCTCATACGCCAACCGGTAGCCGGCCTGAACGCAGCCGCCCAGTCCCAGATGATAAGGCAGGCGCAGGACCTCGGCGCCGGCCCCGCTGGCCTGACTTACCGTTGCGTCCTTGGAAGCATCGTCCACCACCAGGACTTGGGCTTTGGGCACAACTTGGCGCACTTCACGGACCACCCCAGCGATCGCGCCCGCCTCGTTGAAGGCAGGAATTAACACCAGGAAATTGTCAGTGGCATTGGTTTGGTTCACGGGGCTTTGCTTCACAGCGCCGCCACCTGGCGTGGTCCGATCGAGTATCGGCGAATCAGGCGGTGGAACTGCACTGGGGTGAGGCGGCGCTTCACCTCTCGGCGCTGCCGCAGTAACCGAGGAAGGCGCGCGAACACCGCCAGGTAAGCGCGTAGAACATAGAGCGGCAATTGCGCGCCAGCGTTACCTTCCTTCTGAAATTCGGCCGCTTTCCCCCGGCCCTGAAGCGCGTAGACGAGATGCCAGAAGTAGCGCGCCAGGGAGTAGAACGGCGCGGCCAGCAGATCGCGCGCCGGCAAATTCTTCACCGCCAGAAACAGCCGATTCCGCTCGACATAGTAAGCCTTCAGCGCCGAAGCCTTTCCCGAGGAGTGCGAATATTCGTGTTGCACGATTGCGTCCGGAACATACAGGCATTCCCAGGCTGCCCAGCGCGCCCGCAAGCCGAGATCCGTATCTTCACAGTATAAGAAGAAACTCTCGTCGAACAGGCCGATTTCTTCCAACATTTCGCGGCGGTAGATGGCCGCGCACCCGCTGGGCAGCAGCGTTTCGCCGCCGCTGGAAAAAGACTCGGGACTTTCCAGGTGACCGCGCTGTTTGCTGCTTCCATCCAGGCAGAGCAGCATGCCTGCCGAATCGAGCCGACCGTCGCCGGCCAACCGGATTTGCGGCGCGCACATGCCGATATCGGGCCGCGATTCGATCGCTGCCATGAGTGCCTCCAGCCAGCGCGGATCGGCGGCTGCGTCGTCATTCAAGACGGCAATAAACGGCGCGACCGACTGGCGGATGGCCTGATTCACCGCTGCGCCGAAACCTACGTTCCGATCGTTGGCGATCACCCGGACCGAAGCGCGCGGCTCCGCGGCACGACGCCCGCTGTTATCCACTACAACCACTTCAAAACCTGGGAAGGTTTGCCGTTCCAGAGAATCCAGACAATGCGCCAGCTTATCGTCGGCCGCCAGGGTGGGCACGACGACCGTCACTCGTGGCTGCGCGGGGCCTGTGGGTGGCGGCATTTCAAAGGGCGCTTGGCATGCGTTACGATAGAGGTTTGCGGAAACACGTATTATTTATTTTCCTCGCCGGGCCTATGCTGGCGCAAACCAGCCACCTGGACAACCTCAAGCAGTTGACCTTCGGCGGGCAAAACGCCGAGGCTTACTGGGCGCCGGACGGCAAGCGGCTGATCTTTCAGTCCACGCGCGACAAACTGCAAGTGCGACCAGGAATTCATCATGAATGCGGACGGCTCGGATCAGCACATGGTCTCGACCGGCAAGGGGCGCACCACCTGCGGATATTTTCTGGCCGACAACAAGCACATCATCTATGCCTCGACGCACGAAGCGGGCGACGCCTGCCCGGCCGAGGTGGATCGCACCAAAGGTTATCTGTGGGCCGTTTATCCGACCTATCAGATTTATCTGGCCGGCGACGACGGCAAGATCGTGAAGAAGCTGGCGAGCGCGCCCGGCTACAACGCCGAGGGCACGGTGAATTGGAAGACCGGCAAGATCGTCTACACTTCCATGCAGTCCAAAGACCTGGATCTGTGGACCATGGATGCCGACGGCTCCCACAAGAAGCAGATCACTAAGGCCGATGGATACGACGGCGGAGCGGTCTTCTCGCGCGATGGAACGCAACTGGTGTGGCGCGCGAATCATCCGGTGTCGATGGATGGTTTGGCGCGATATCATATGCTGTTGGGGCAGAATCTGACTTCGCCCATGAAGATGGAGCTGTACATTTCCGATAGCGACGGCTTCAACATCCGGCAGATTACAGATTTTGGCTGCGCCGCCTTCGCTCCCGCGTTCACGCCGGACGGCAAGAAGATCCTGTTCTCGTCGAACAAGCAAGACTGCGACGGCCGCAAGTTCGAGTTGTATCTCATCAACACCGACGGCACGGACCTGCAGCAAGTGACCGATTTCGGCGGTTTTACAGCCTTCCCCGAGTTTTCCCCAGACGGCAAGAAGATCTCGTTCGCCTCCGACAAAGACGCCAAAGCACGCTACGAGTTCAATATCTTTACGGCCGACTGGAAATAAAGCGCCTCCTCGATAGCCGCGTGCCAGCCAACCCACGCGCTCTGCGATAAAATCTTACGCAGCAGGAGGCGTCATGTTCTCAAGGCTAACGTTGACGATTTCATTGCTCGCCGTCGCGCTTGCGCTCACTGTTCACGCCCAGCCCGCGGCGGCTTCAAAAACCCGGACAGCCAAAGCAATCCCGCGCACCAAGGATGGCCATCCCGACATGCAGGGGAATTGGGTAAATAAATTCGCCACGCCTTTTGAACGGCCGAAGGAACTGGAAGGTCGCCCAACCCTGAGCGACGAAGAAGTCGCCCAATTAAACCAGCGCGCGAAAAAAATCTTTGAAAACGGCACCAGCGATGCCGCGGCGGCGGACCAATTCTTTCTTGCGGCCTTGCGAAATCAGAACGAGTATAAGAGCGGAGGCGCGACCGACAGCGCCGAGCGCGTCCTGGAATTGGTCATCGATAACCGGACCTCGCTCATCACCGACCCTCCCGACGGAAGGCTGCCCGCGTATACGGAAGCCGGACAGCGGCGCCGGGCTGCTTATGGCCGCGCTCGATCCGGGACGAGCCATCCTTCCGGACCCAGCGAAGTGGCGCCTGGCGATCGCTGCATTACCTTTGGCGTGCCGCGCGTGAATGGAGTCTACGCAGCGGGAATGTATGGTTATTACCAGATTGTCCAAGCCCACGATCAGATGCTTTTCTTCACCGAGTCAATCCACGACACGCGCATCTTTTCCACCGATGGGCACGCGCATCTCCCCACGGATGTTCGCAGCTGGTCCGGAGATTCGCGCGCGCATTGGGAGGGCGATACGCTGGTGGTGGATACGACGAATTTCAAAGCGGAGCTGGATTCGTTCGGGGTTTCGAAGAATTTTCATTTGATCGAACGCCTCACGCTGGTGTCGCCGGATGAGCTGCGGTATGAGACAACGTTCGACGATCCGGACACGTGGGTCAAGCCGTGGACCGCGATGATCCGGCTGCTGCGCACCGATGAGGAGTTACATGAATTCGCCTGCCATGAGGGAAATGAGGTCATCATGCAGACCATCCTATCGGGCGACCATCCCAGCGAGCGATGAGTAGCCGCCGCTTCGCATAAAACGGCCACATCCTAACCTGACCGCCACTTCTCTCTAGTTGCGCTATCCTTGTGTCCGAGGAGTGTCTATGCGCAAACTGTCTATCGCATTCTTGGCAGTTGTTTTTGCTGCGACCTGCTCGGCGCAAGGACATGGCGGTGGTGGCCATGGCGGCTTCGGAGGACGAGGCTCAGGTGGCGGCGGTTTCCGGGGGGGCGGCGGTATGAGCCGAGGTTTCTCTGGCGGTGGTTTTCGTGGCGGATTTAATGGCGGCGGCTTCCGTGGCGGAGGCTACGGCGGCTTCCGCGGCGGCTACGGTTATGGCGGTGGTTACGGTTATGGTGGTTGGGGCTATGGCGGCGGCTTCTGGCCCGGCTGGGGCTTCGGTTTTGGTTTCTGGCCTGGTTACGATTGGGGTGGCTACGGCGGCTATCCGTATTATGGGTATCCGTACGCGTACCCGTCTTATCCGGCTTACCCATATCCGCCCGCTCCCTACTACTACGGCGGACCTTGGACTTCTTACGGCGGTCAGCCTCCTGCAGCGAATGGCCCGCCCGCTAATTACGCGCCTCCTACCAGCTACCAGGAGCCAGCCCGCTCGGGACCGCCCGCTGGCTATGCGCCGCCTGCTCGCTACGGGACGCCATCTTCCAATGCGCCCCCTGCGGTTTTGCCTCCGGCTTCTAGCCCGCCACCTACAGTCACCAAGCCGGTGTCTGTCCAGGGAACTGATGCCGCTGCCGACGGGCAGTGGCACCACTTCGGCGAAACTTTGGCGCAGCGCTGAGGGTCGCACGCGTATCTGAATGCTGATCCTGGCGGCGATTCTCGCCATCTTCGTGTATGGCATGATCGCCGCCATGCTTGGCACCATCCTGCCCGATCTCTCCACGCGATTTTCTCTCACGCCGCGCCAGAACGGGACCATTGCGTTGTGTCAGGCGCTGGGGCTCATCGTTGCGTCGGTCTCGGTTGGTCCGCTCATCGATAACGAAGGCAAGAAGGCCGGCCTGGTTCTGGGCTTGGCGGTGATCACCCTGGCTTTGGTTCTCTTGCCGCGATCGAACGGCTTCGGCGCCATTGCCACCCACCTGCTTCTGCTGGGTTTGGGCGGCGGCATCATCGTCACGGCGGCCAACGCTTTGGGGAGCGACGTAACGCCCGATCGCCGCGGCACCGCTCTGAACCTGCTGAACGTGTTCTTTGGCCTGGGCGGTCTGGCGACTCCGTTCATTTCGGCCAACCTGCTGGCTCGAAATTCGGTGCGGTTGTGCTACTTGGTGGCGGCGCTGGCCGGCGCTACGCTTCTGGTCAACATCGCCACGCCCATGCCGCAGCCCACCGGCGCGCAGAGCTTCGTCTTCTCGGAGATCGGCGATGTGGTGGGACGCCCAGCCCTCTGGCTGCTGGCTTTGTTTTTATTTTTTTACGTGGCCTCCGAAGTCAGCGTTTGGAACTGGCTGGTGCGGCATTTGATCGCCCAGGGCATCCCCGAGTCGCGCGCGCTGAACGTCCTTTCGCTCGGCTTCGCGCTGGGTTTGCTGGCCGGACGTGTAGGCGTCGCGCCCGTGCTTATCTCGGTCTCGGCGCTCACCGTGACGCTGGCTGCATCCGTGCTCATGGCGATCACCACCTACCTGATGCTCCAAACGCGCGATCCGAAAATCGCCTGGCTGCTCGTGTTTCTGGCGGGCGTCAGCATGGCGCCGGTATTTCCGACCACACTAGCCATCGTGGGCGATGTTTTCCCGCGCATGACCGGGACCGCCATGGGCATCGTGATCACTTCCGGCTGGATCGGCCTGGCCGTCAGCTCGCGCATCATCGGCTCCATCGCGGGAGGCGAACCGAAGCGTCTGAAGAAGGCGCTGCTGATATTGCCCGCCATGGCGGTCTTGATGATCGCGGTGAATCTCGCGCTGCACTGGGTTATCTAGCAGCGAGCTACACCCTCCTCGGGTAGCCGACTCCCCTACACGACCATGTCGTGTATACTGTACAAATGCGTATTCAGCTTCTATTGGGTCTTCTATGTGGATTTCCCGCTTTGTGCCAGATGTCGAGTTCCATCTCGGGAACGATAACCGACCAGTCCGGCGCCTTGGTGTCGGATGTGCGCGTGGACGTCAAGAGTGTAGATACGGGCGCCGGCCGCAACGTGGTAACGGACAGCTCGGGACACTACCAGGTGCCTTCGCTCGCAGCCGGGCAGTACGAGATCCGCGCGGAAAAACAGGGTTTCCAGGCAGGAGTCCGGCAGGGCATTAACCTGGCAGTGGGGCAAGATGCCACCGTCAACCTAACCCTAGCCGTGGGCGAGCTAAGCCAACAAGTCATGGTACACGCGGACGCAGCCTTGGTGGACATCTCCACCACGAATATATCGGGCGTGGTGGCGGAACAACAGGTAAAGGATCTTCCGCTCAATGGGCGCAGTTTTGACGAACTGCTCACCTTGAATCCTGGCGTGGTGAACTTCACCTGGGAAAAAACCGGCGGAGTGGGCGTGTCCAATTCCACTTCAGGCAACAATTTCTCCGTCTCCGGAAACCGGCCGCAGCAGAACCTGTACCTTCTGAACGGCATCGAATTCACGGGCGCCGCCGAGAACAACATGCAGCCGGGCGGCGTCAGCCAGGAATTGATCGGGGTGGACGCGGTGCGCGAGTTCAACTTGCTGCGCGATTCCTACGGGGCCGAATATGGCAAACATCCGGGCGGCCAGGTTCTCATCGTCACGCAGTCGGGCAGCAACGGATTCCATGGATCGCTGTACGAGTTCCTGCGAAACAGCGATCTCGACGCACGTAATTTCTTCGATCCCAGCTCGGTACCGGGCTTCCAGCGCAACCAGTTTGGCACGGCCCTGGGAGGACCGATCCGCAAGAACAAGACCTTCGTCTTTGGCAATTTCGAAGGTCTGCTGCAGCATCTGCACCAAACCGGCGTGGATCTGGTTCCCGACAACAACGCCCGCAGTGGGTATCTTCCGTGCAAGATCGTCGACTCCGGCTCCCAATCCTTGCCCGCAGTCGGGGCTGGCATTCGTCGGAGTGTCTCCGTTGATTAACCTGTGGCCGTCGCCTACTGCCGGAGCGGCCGATTTCGGCGGGATCTCGGAGGCTCTCAACAATCCTTTGCAGACCATTCGCGACGACTTCGGCACCGTGCGCCTGGATCAAGTGTTCTCACCGCACGACCAGCTCAACGCGGTTTACACCATCGACGACAGCGCGGACTTTACCCCCACCAGCACCAACGCCTACAGCACCGACGTCGACAGCCTGCGCGAGCAGGTGGCCAGCCTCGAAGAAACCCACGTCTTTTCGAGCACTCTGCTGAACACGGCTCGGTTCGGGTATTCGCGCGCCGGTTATTACTTCACCGGCGAGCCGACGCCGGGCACTCCGGCGGCGAACCTGCCCGGGTTCCTGACGGGCTTGCCGATAGGCGCGGCGGTTGTGGGAGGAAGCGCGGCCTCGAATCCCGCGGCCCAGGTGGGTCTAGCGGGAAGCAACAACGGAAGCAATTTGCACGTCGCTCGAAATCTTTTCACTTACGAGGATCGCGTCTCCTACATCAAGGGCCGGCATCAACTCAATGTCGGGGTCTGGTTCCAGCGGCTTGCGGTCCAACGAAGAACTGGCGCTGAGTCAATATGGGCAGGCCACCTTCACCAGTCTGCAAACCCTCCTGCAGGGAACCGCGGCCACGCTCTTATACGATCCCACGCCAACTCCGCTGGGCTGGCGGTCCTGGTATGGCGCCTGGTATGTCGAGGACGTGATCCGTCTGACCCGCAACCTTACGCTATCGCTGGGATTCCGCGACGAATTCAGCACGGGCTGGAATGAAGTCGAAGGCCGGGCCTCTAACTACACTTACCCGGGCGGCATTATTTCGACGCCAGCCGACTATCGGCAACTCAGTATTCACGGTGAACAATGCGAAATTTCTGCCCCAACCGCGAGCCGGGCTGGCGTGGAGCCCGTTCGGAACACAACAAGACCGTGGTTCGCGCCGGGTTCGGCATGTATAACGATCTTCAGGATGCGCTGGGCTATCGCACCGATCAGAATGCGCCGTTCAATCCGACTTACAGTCTTCCCAACGTGCCGGTGTCGTCATTTCCGCTTACGCGACTGCGCCGGTTCCCGTCGACCGCGAAGCTGGTGCCCGGCGGAGTCCAGCCAGACTTGCAGACGCCCACACTGATTTCCTGGTCGTTCCGGATTGCAACAGGAACTGACCGCCAATACCGCGTTGACCGTCGGCTACGTCGGATCGCACGGTTATCACGAGATTCTGGGAATCGACGCCAACGAGCCGTTTCCCGTGATTTGTCCCGCGGCGCCGTGTCCGGCGACTTATCCGAGCAACTTCCCGCGCCGGCATCGCGGGCACGCCGGTTCCCGCCGGGACTTACTACGTTCCGACCGCGACCAAGCCCAATCCCGCGCTCGCCAATACCTGGACCTATTTCTCGGAAGCCGACAGCTCATACAATGCGCTGCAGGTGGACGTGAATCACCGCTTCAGCTGGCGGTTTGTTCCTGCGCGGGGTCTACACCTGGTCGAAGACGATCGACGACGGAGATTCGTTGAACGCCACGACTTCGGGCAACGAGCCGGCGCTGGCTTCGAATCCGTTCGATCTGCGCGCCGACCGCGGACTGGCGAATTTCGACGTGCGCAATGTCGCCGTGATCAGCGCCAGCTACGCGCTGCCGTTCGGTCATGGCCAGCGCTACGCGAGCGCGCCAGCGGTATCGGAAACGCGTTGATCGGCGGCTGGACGATTAACTCCATCGTCACGCTGCAAGGCGGATTTCCATTCACGCCGCAGTTCAGCTACAACCCCTCGAACAACGGCGACACGCGCAATCCGGTCCGGCCGTTCGTGAACCCGGCCTTCACCGGACCGGTGATAATTGGGCAGCCCGAATCGAGTGGTTCAATCCGGCGGCTTTCCTGGCGCCTCCGAGCGCAGCGGATTTTATGGGAACTTGGGCCGCGACACGCTTGATCGGGCCGGGATCTGGCTACCTGGGATTTGTCGTTTATGAAGGACACGCGCATTCGCGAAAGGCTGAACCTTCAGTTTCGCGCCGAGTTCTTTAATTTCTTGAACCATCGCCAATTTCAACACGCCCAACCAGGTCGTTTTCACGCCTTCGGGCGTTTCGCCGACGGCCGGGGTGATCACGAGCACGGCCACCACCAGCCGCCAGATTCAGTTCGGATTGAAGCTGTTGTGGTAGGAGCGGATCAAGTCAGCAGAACTTCGCCGGTGTGGCTGGTGTCATAGCCTGCCAGCATTTCCAATTTGCGGCGGATTGCAGCGCGATTGAGCGTATCCAAGAGCGCCTGGATCGCGGGCAAGCGAGCGTGCTGTCGACGCAGCACCAGGTCATAGCGTTCGGTCGCGAGCGGAACGAAGCTCAGGCCAAACGCGCGCGCGGCGGATCGCGTCGCAATACAGCAGTCTGCCTCGCGCATGCTCACCGCCAGCGCCGCCGGTAAATGGCCGTAGGCCACGCGCTCATATCCCTTCACGCGATCTGAAGAAACACCAGCCTCGCGCAGCTTTTGATCCAGCAGATCGCGGCTACCCGCGCCCTTTTCACGATTGATGATTGAAACATTTTTCCGAGCCAGGTCCCCGGCACCACGAATCGACTTAGGATTGCCGGGTTGCATCACCAAGCCCTGTTCCCAGATCGCGAACGTGACCACCTTCGCCTCGCCCTTCCCGAACATCCGCCGGACCACCGGCAAGTTGTATTCGCCGCTCGGCAGGTCCCGCAGATGGGAGCCGGCCACATGAACCTTGCCCTGGCGCAGCCATTCCAGGGCTTGCTGGCTGGAGGAGGACGCTACTACTGTATCGACATCTTCAAATCGAGCCAGGTGCTGCACCAGCAGCGAAATGCCCGGGTCGCATCCGGCTATCAGCAGGCGCTTTTCATTATCCAGATCCTCCTGGAAAACGTGCACCGCGGCCTGGTTCGTTCGCTTGGAGCTGTCCACGATCACGCCATCCGCCATCGGCAGCATAGCGGGCTGCGGAATCGCCGACACTCCGACCATGTGCTTGCCAACCCGGCACAGCCGCACCGGCTGCCCTTTGTGCGCGGGGCCGCCGCCGATCAAATCCACCGATACAGGAGCGGAGGGCTCGGCTGTCTCGCCTTCCAAGCGGAACAAATCTTCTACCTTGACCTCGAGGATCTTGGCTAGTTGCAGCGCCAGCGCGGTGTTTGGAACATAGTCGCCGGCTTCGATTGCGTAGATGGTCTGACGGCTGGTGCCGGCGAGTTTGGCCAGGCCGGGCCGCCGAGACCCCGCGCTGTTCGCGAATCTCTTTGAGTTGCGTGCGTGTTTCCATGCTTTTCTCGGCGCCTATTCTCGCGGCCTTAACATTGTCATTCTAACAAGACAACCAGCCGGCAGACTTGCTATCTTCTAAGTCAGCATGGCACATCGAGCCGCTCCCGGGCTGGTCACGCTGGCTGTCTCGTGCCTTCTTTTATCAGCCTGCAAGAATCAGGCCGGATCTGGTGTCCAACCGGCGCCTGAGGTCACAATCGCTGCCGCCGCCAACCTCACGGACGTGTTCCAGGTGATTGGCTCCCGATTCGAAACCGCCACCAGGATTCATCCGGTTTTCAGTTTCGCATCCACCGCCCAACTGACGCAGCAGATCGAGAATTCGGCGCCGTTCGACGTAATCACCGCCGCGGATGCGACGCATGTTGAAGAACTGGATCGAAAAGGCCTGCTGCTGGCCGGCAGCCGTGCCGTCTACGCCCGAGGCATCCTCGCGCTCTGGATTCCGCCCGGCGCCAAAGCGGTGGTCAATCGGATCGAAAATCTCGACAATCCGGCCGTGCGTTTCATCGCGATCGCCAAACCGGAGCTGGCGCCGTATGGACAAGCAACGGTCGAGGCGCTCCAACACGTTGGCCTATGGACGCGTATTCAGGCGAAGATTGTCTACGCTGAGAACATCAATGCCGCCCGGCAGTACGGGACGTCGCACAACGCCGACGCTGTGTTCACGGCCTATTCGTTGCTGCTGCACGAGCCCGGGAAAGTGATTCCAATAGCTGAGAATCTGCATCAGCCAATCAATCAAGAACTCGGAATCGTTGCCAGTTCGAAAAATCTGGAATCGGCTCGCAAGTTCGTCGATTTCCTCCTCCACGGCGAGGGCCGGGCAATTTTGCTTAAGTCGGGCTACAACGCTCCAGGACCCTAACGCCGCGCGCTATTTGCTTCGCCTATCGCTGAAGCGGGATAATAAAGCCCTAAACATTTGGTCCCCGGGTTGTTCGTCCCGCCTATTCTGTGATGTACACCAGCGACGAAATCGCGCGCCGGTTCGCCGAAATTCATCCGCCGCTCGATCCGCAAGCGGCGCTGGCGGAGGCGAATCGCTGCTTGTACTGTTTCGACGCACCCTGCACGGCTGCGTGCCCGACGCATATCGACGTTCCGCGCTTCATCAAAAAAATCGCCAGCGCGAATCTGCGCGGCTCGGCTCAAACCATTCTCGAGGCGAATATTCTGGGGGCGAGCTGCGCGCGCGTGTGTCCAGTAGACGTGCTTTGCGAAGGCGCCTGCGTGCTGCAGCGCTACAACCGGCAGCCCATCGAGATCGGTCGCCTCCAGCGCCACGCCATGGACTATTTCTACAGTAACGGCGCGCTGCCTCGCTTTCGCGCAGCGGCCGCGAAGCAAGAGCGAATCGCCTGCATCGGGGCGGGGCCGGCGTCGTTGGCCTGCGCCGCCGAGCTGAGAAAGCATGGCTACGGCGTGACCGTCTTCGAGAGCCGTCCTCTCGCCGGCGGGCTCAACACGTACGGCGTAGCCGAATACAAGCTGCGTCCCGCCGATAGCCTGCGCGAAGTGGAATTGGTGAAATCCATGGGCGTGGAGTTTTGTTTCGGCGTGACGGTGGGCGCCGATGTCGACAATCGAAGCTTTAGAGCGCGATTACGCCGCGATCTTTCTCGCGGTCGGGCTGGCCGCCCCGCAACCGCTCGGGCTTGCGGGAAGTAATTTAGAAGGCGTGCTGGACGCACTGCGCTTCATCGCCGATTACAAAACGGCGCAGACCATCCCGATGGGGGGCCGCGTAGCCGTCATCGGCGGAGGCAACACCGCGATTGATGCCGCGAACGCCGCTAAGCGTCTGGGCGCGGAAGAAGTCAGCCTGATCTATCGCCGCAGCGAACGCGAGATGCCTGCGTTTGGCTTCGAATTCGAAAATTCAAAGCTGGAAGGTGTGCGATTTCTCTTCCAAACCCAGCCGGTGGCGATTCACGCTGATTCCTCCAATTCTCGCCGCGTGGGCGCGATCGATTGCGTCCGAATTGACCTAGGTGCTCCCGATGCCTCGGGCCGGCGCGGGCCAACGCCGGTTGCCGGATCGAATTTCTTGCTCCCTTGCGATATGCTGATCCTGGCCACCGGGCAGTCGCGCTTTGTGGATTTTCTCAGCCGCTGCCGCGGAGTCGAACTGCGCGAAGGCAATGTGGTTGTCGACCCGGAGACCGGCCGCACCAGCAATCCACGCTATTACGCGGGCGGCGATTGTGTAAATGGCGGGCGCGAAGTGGTAGACGCCGTCGCGGAGGGAAAACGTGCGGGGATTGGAATCGCAAGTTGGCTGGAGGCGCAGCATGGCTGACCTCGCCACGGTGTTTGCCGGCCGTATTCGCTGCCCCAATCCGTTTTGGCTCGCGTCCGGACCACCGGCCAACTGCGCCGATCAAGTGATGCGCGCCTTCGATGCCGGCTGGGGCGGCGCCGTGTGGAAGACGCTGGGCGAGCCCATCGTAAACGTCTCTTCGAGGTACTCCTCGGTGGATTGGAATCGGCAGCGCATGATGGGCTTGAACAATATCGAGCTCATCACAGATCGCCCGCTGGACCTTAACCTGCGCGAAATTGCCGAAGTCAAGAAACGCTATCCGCGGCATGCAGTGATCGCGTCGCTAATGGTGGAGTCGACGCGCGAGGCCTGGCACAAGATCGTGCGCCAAGCCGAGGACGCGGGCGCCGACGGCCTGGAGCTGAACTTCGGCTGTCCTCACGGCATGAGCGAGCGCGGCATGGGTAGCGCCGTCGGACAAGTTCCCGAATATACCGAGCTGATCACCGGCTGGGTGAAAGAAGTGGCGCGCACGCCGGTGCTGGTGAAGCTAACGCCCAATATTTCCGACATTCGCATGGTGGCGCGCGCGGCCAAGCGCGGCGGCGCGGACGGGCTCTCGGCCATCAACACCATCAATTCGATTACCGGAATCGATCTCGACACGCTCACTCCCCGTCCAGACGTCGGCGGAAAATCCTCGCACGGCGGTTATTGCGGTCCAGCGGTCAAGCCCATCGCTCTGCACATGGTGCAGCAGGTAGCTTCCGACGAAGCTTCGCGCCTGCCCATTTCGGGGATCGGCGGGATTTCCAGCTGGCAGGATGCGGCAGAGTTTATTTTGGTCGGCGCCGGAACCCTGCAAGTTTGCACCGCGGCCATGCATTACGGTTTCCGCATCGTCGAGGACATGATCGACGGCTTGAGCAATTGGATGGATGCGAAAGGCTTCCGGACGCTGGACGATTTTCGCGGCCTGAGCCTTCCTCGCGTCGTGGAGTGGAAGCATCTCGATCTGAACTATAAGATCGTCGCGCGCATCCATCCCGAGAAATGCATCGGCTGCGAATTGTGCTACACAGCCTGCTGGGATGGAGCGCACCAATGCATTCATCTCGACCGCGAATCTGGACGGGCGGTGAATGGCCACCGCACGCCCGCGCAGGTCGAAGCGGAGAGCCGGCGTCGAATCGCGATGACACCGATTCCTAAGCTCGATGGTGCCAACGGTAGCGGCGCCGGACCGTACCCGACTCCGCTCGCGCGCATTCCTCGGGTCGACGAAGAAGAATGCGTAGGTTGCAATCTCTGCGCGCTGGTTTGCCCAGTGGACGGCTGCATCACGATGGAAACAAATCGACACAGGGAAGCCCGTAGAATCGTGGGAGCAGCGCATGGCGGCGCTTTCCGAAGGAGAGCAGCGCGGATGAGCATTCTAATTCGCAACGGCACGGTGGTGAACGCCGAGTCAACGGTCGCGGCCGACATCCTGGTAGAAGGCGAAAAAATCAAAGATATCCACCCCGGCATCGAAGCCGGTGCGACGGATCGCGTGATCGACGCCTCGGGTTTTCTGCTTCTACCCGGCGGCATCGACGCGCATACGCATCTTGACATGCCTTTTGGCGGCACCACCTCGAGCGATGACTTCGAGACCGGAACTCGCGCCGCTGCATTCGGCGGGACCACCACGCTGGTAGATTTCGCGATCCAGGCCCGCGGCACGCGCATGCGAGATGCGCTCGACACCTGGTGGAAGAAGGCCGAGGGGCGCGCCTCGATCGATTACGGCCTGCATATGATCGTCACCGATCTGGCCGGCGCGGGCCTCGAAGATATGGACGACATGGTACGCGAGGGCGTGGCCAGCTTCAAGCTTTTCATGGCGTATCCGAACGTGCTCATGGTGGACGACGCGACCATTTTCCGCGCTCTCTCGCAAACGGCCAAAAACGGCGCGCTGATTTGCATGCATGCCGAAAATGGCGGTGTGATCGACGTGATCGTGCAGCGCGCGCTGGCGGAAGGAAAGACCGCGCCGATCTACCACGCCCTCACGCGTCCCATCACGGCCGAGGCAGAGGCAGTGCATCGCGCCATCGCGATGGCCGAAATGGCGGGCGCACCGGTATATATCGTCCATCTGTCATCCGAAGCTGCGTTGAACGAGGTTCGCGAAGCGCGCGACCGCGGGCTGCCGGCCTTCGCCGAAACCTGTCCACAATACCTGCTGCTGTCGATCGAAGAACTGGAACGCCCCAATTTCGACGGCGCGAAATACGTTTTCACCCCGCCGCTGCGCGAGAAGGCGAACCTACCAAAGCTCTGGGACGGCTTGAAACACGATCACCTACAAGTGGTTTCCACGGACCATTGCCCGTTCTGCTTCGAAGACCAGAAAGTTCTCGGCAAAGACGACTTCACCAAGATTCCGAACGGCGGTCCCGGCATCGAAAACCGGCTGCAGTTGATCTATCATCACGGCGTGAATCAGGGCAAGCTATCGCTCAATCGTTTTGTCGAGCTGGTCTCCACAACGCCCGCCCGCATCTTCGGCATGTACCCGCGCAAGGGCGTGCTGGCCGCGGGCAGTGACGCGGACATCGTGCTGTGGGATCCCAATGCGGAGCACACAATTAGCGCCAAGACGCATCACATGCGCGTCGATTACTCGATGTTCGAAGGCTTCCGCGTAAAGGGCAACGCACGGATGGTGATGTCGCGCGGCGAAGTGATCGTGGATAACGGCAAGTTCCTGGCCAAGCCCGGCCGCGGCCAATACCTAAAGCGCGCAGCCCGCGGCGGAGCGTGGGCATAAAATAAGAACAGACCAAATGTTGACCAAGTACATCCAGGCCGCGATGAAGCACGCGACATACGAACTTCGGGATGACAAGACCTTCTTCGGTTCCATCCCGGGTTTCGAAGGCGTATGGGCCAACGAGGCGACTCTCGAAGCATGTCGAGAGGAGCTTCAAGACTCTCTCGAAGACTGGATCCTATTGGGTGTGTCCCTGAACCACGACCTTCCCATCGTGGACGGCATTGAGCTGAAATATAGCCAAGTCGCCTGATATTGCCAGCACCAATGGCGAGCATCAGTTCTGGTAGGGCGCCATTGTTGTAAACAATAACCAACAAAACTTTTTTTTGACACGTCAAAAACCGTGTCGTAGACTGCGAGCATTCGAAGAACGAAACTTGGCTTGGAAGGTGTCGACTTAATGAGGTAATCAGATGCCGAGCATCGGCCCCATCAAACGAAATGGCCTGATCAACTACTTGCGCCGGCTTGGCTTCACCGGGCCCAAATCGGGGGGCAAGCACGAGTTCATGTTGAAAGGGAAGCTGAAGT
Source organism: Terriglobia bacterium (assembly GCA_963761935.1). Taxonomy (GTDB): domain Bacteria; phylum Acidobacteriota; class Terriglobia; order Bryobacterales; family Bryobacteraceae; genus Palsa-89. The sequence goes on from CAVXJU010000079.1 coordinate 27,223, forward strand.
TGGTACTGCCGAATCCACATCGATCTGACGTAAGCGTCGGACTGCTGCGACAGGCCGGGGTCACTAAAGAGGAGTGGGAGGCCCTGTGATCGAGTCGCCCCTCCAGAATGGGATCCCCAGATGTGTATCAATCGCCGGTCGCAATTGACGGCTCCTTTCTTCTTGTTGGTAACGGCTACCGTGTTGGCGAGCCTGTCGTTCTTCTTCATTCTGCTCCCAATCCGATCCCTTCCAGCCCAAGTGGGATTTGGTTACCTTCCGCTGCTGCTGGGATGTGCATCCTTGTGGCTCTGCTTAAAGGCTCGTAAACGCGCGAAGCACAAGGTACTCGTCATTGTTTATTCGGTAATGCTGGCGCCGTTCGCCTTTAGCTACCCAGCGTGGCTCTTGATCGTTTGGATCTTGTATTCCTCCGGTCATTACAACGGGCCGATGCCGTGAAGAAGTGGCACAACCGTCGTCGCTACCGTTTACCAAATTGGTGACAAAATCGCGGCAGTAGAATAGAAGTAGACATGCGGTCTACCGCCAAAGCTCAGCTAACTATCCCGCCCAGCGTGCAGCGAAGGGCCGGAATTAAGGCCGGCGACCGATTGAAATTCGATACATCGCCCGGCACGATCACCATCACAGCCGTCAAGCAGGCCCTGTACAAACCCAGCAAAGCGGAGTTGGCGGCCATTCACCGGGGCGAGGCTGACATTGCTACCGGCAGGTATGTAAATCTCGCATGTTTACTCGATGAACTGGACAGTCGTCGTCGCCGACGCGGCGAGACAAAGTCTCGCAAGATTTCCCGCTAAGGATCAAGCGATTCGCCGCCACTCTGTTGGAACTGGCACAGAATCCTTTCTCCGGTGACGTCGTCAAGCTGGAAGGCGAACAACATCGCTGGCGCCGTCGTGTCGGATCTTATCGCATCTTCTTCTCGGTCGAGAGAACTCCCAGGGTTGTCTCAATCAGCGCCATCCTTCGGCGCACATCCACAACATATTAGGAAGATTGTCGGCTAGCTTTTGTGTCATCATCCTGAAAGAGTGCCCGCCCACGACGCATCGCTGTTTAACCAGGACCTCGCGCCCATCCCACTCGAACGCCGCACCTGGGGCCTCTACAACTACGCCTCCCTGTGGGTCGCCATGAGCGTCTGCATCCCCACCTACATGCTCGCGTCCGGTTTGATCGCGGGCGGCATGAGCTGGCTGGAAGCAATTCTCACCATTCTACTCGGCAATTTGATCGTGCTCATCCCGATGCTTCTCAATGCGCATGCGGGCGCGCGTTACGGCATCCCGTTTCCCGTATTTGTGCGCGCATCGTTCGGGGTGAAGGGCGCGAATGTCCCGGCCGTTTTGCGCGCGCTGGTAGCTTGCGGATGGTTCGGAATCCAAACCTGGATCGGCGGCCAAGCCATCTACTCCATGCTCCAGATTCTCTGGCCCGCATCACGCCAGCTCGCGGGCGGCATTTGGATCTGCTTCTTCGCCTTCTGGGCGCTCAATATCTACGTCATTTATCGCGGCATCGAGACTATCAAGTTTCTGGAAGGTGTCGCCGCGCCGTTTATGCTTGGAATCGGGCTACTGCTGCTGTGGTGGATCACGCGCCAAGCCGGCGGCTTCGGCCCGGTGCTGAGCGCGCCCAGCAAATTCAAAACCTCGGCCGAATTCATGCACTTCTTCATTCCATCGCTCACCGGCATGGTCGGATTCTGGGCCACCGTCGCGCTGAACATTCCCGACTTCACGCGCTATGCGAAATCGCAGCGCGATCAAATGCTCGGCCAGGCGCTCGGTCTGCCCACGGCGATGACGTTGTACTCATTCATTGGCGTCGCGGTGACCTCCGCTTCCGTGGTGCTGTTCGGCGAAGCCATCTGGGATCCGGTGGCGCTGCTTGGACGCTTCCACCAACCCGTGGTCGCCTCCATCGCGCTGGTCGCCCTCCTTATCGCGACGCTGAATACGAACGTTGCAGCCAACGTCGTCTCGCCTTCCAATGATTTTTCGAATCTCAACCCGCGCCTTATTTCTTTTCGCACGGGCGGATTTATCACTGGCGTGGTCGGCGTTCTGATGATGCCGTGGAAGCTGCTGGGCGACTACAGCGCCTACATCTTTGGATGGCTGGTCGGCTATTCAGCGCTATTGGGGCCGATCGCGGGCGTCATGATTGCCGACTATTTTCTAGTCCGACGCCGTGAATTGAACGTCGCCGACCTTTATCGGCGCAACGGTGCGTATGAGTATTCGAGCGGCGTCAACTATCGCGCGATTGGAGCGCTGGTGTTCGGAATCGCCGTGGCACTGCTCGGCTTGGTTGTGCCCGCGCTGCGATGGCTGTACGATTACGCCTGGTTTGTGGGATTCTTGGTAGCAGGCACCGCCTACGTCGCGCTGATGCAGCGTGCACCGGCGCGCGCCGCGGCATACGCAGGAGAGGGGACATGATAGGAACCGAATCGGCTTTGCAGACCATTTCGTTTTACGTCAACGGAAAATTCACCAGCGCGGAAGGACGGCCCGTGATGCCCATCACGAACCCCGCCACGGGCGCTGAGATCGCGCAAGTGGCGTACGCTTCTGCGGCGGATGTCGACCGCACCGTGGAACTGGCCCACGCGGCTTACCTCAAGTGGCGCGAAGTTCCAGTGGTCGATCGCGTGCAGCCCTTGTATCGATACAAAGCGCTGCTCGAAATGCACGCCAACGATCTGGCGGCCGCGCTCACCGCGGAAAACGGCAAGACCATCGATGACGCGCGGGCCGAAGTGCGCCGCTCGATCCAGATGGTCGAGGTGGCGTGCGGCATGCCCACGCTCATGATGGGCGATTCGTTGAACGACATAGCCTTGGGGATCGACAGCCACACCATTCGTCAGCCCATTGGCGTGTGCGCCGGCATCTCACCATTCAATTTTCCGGCCATGGTGCCGATGTGGATGTGGCCGTTCGCCATCGCCGCCGGAAACACGTTCATCCTGAAGCCGTCAGAAAAAGTTCCGTTGACGCCCACCATGGCCGCCACGCTGCTGCACGAAGCGGGACTGCCGGCCGGAGTTTTCAATTTGCTGCATGGCGACAAGACCGCCGTGGATGCGCTGCTGCATCATCCGCTGGTGCGCGCGGTGTCATTCGTCGGTTCGACGCCGGTGGCGAAATATATTTACACCACCGCCGCCGCCGAAGGTAAGCGCGTGCAGGCGCTGGGCGGCGCGAAAAACCATCTAGTGGTGATGCCCGACGCGGATCTGGAAAAGTCCGTGGACGCCATCATCGGGTCCGCGTTCGGCGCCGCGGGCGAGCGCTGTCTGGCGGGAAGCGTGCTGGTGCCCGTGGGCGAAGTGGCCGATCCGCTGCTCGCACTGCTAACCAAAAAAGTAAGTGCCATGAAGCTGGGCGACGGCGCTGAAACTGGCGTGGACATGGGGCCGGTGGTCACCAAGGAACACAAAGCGCGCGTCGAAGGCTATATCGAAAAAGGCGTGGCGGAAGGCGCTAAGCCGCTGTGCGACGGACGGGGCGCAGTCGGCGGCGGAAAAGACGGGTTCTTCGTCGGACCCACCATCTTCGACAACGTGCGGCCCGACATGACCATCGCTCGCGAAGAGATTTTCGGACCGGTGCTGTCGGTGATTCGCGTGAATAGCCTGGATGACGCGATCGCGCTGGTGAATCAATCCCGCTTCGGTAACGCGACTTCGATTTTCACGTCCAGCGGAAAAGCCGCGCGCGAATATTCGGCGCGAGTGGAAGTCGGGATGATAGGAATCAACGTCGGCGTGGCTGCGCCCATGGCCTTCTTCCCGTTCGCGGGCTGGAAAAATTCTTTCTTCGGCGATCTGCACGCGCATGGAAAGGACGCCGTCATGTTCTACACCGAACAAAAGGTCCTGATGACGCGGTGGTTCTAGTCCGCTCACGGCGCATTGTTTTTCCGAGCAGCGTTGAAGCTGCCACGCTCGAAATTCGCGACGGCCGGATCGCAGCCGTAGGATCGTTCGATCGCGACGCCGCTGGCACCGAACTCATCGATGCCGGCGACAAATTCGTTTTGCCGGGCCTGGTCGATTCCCACGTTCATGTCAACGAGCCCGGCCGCACTGAGTGGGAAGGCTTCCGTACAGCCACGCGCGCTGCCGCCGCGGGTGGTTACACCACCTTGATCGACATGCCGCTGAACAGCCTGCCTGCAACCACAACGGTTGAAAACTTGCGCCTGAAAGAAAACTCCGCGCGCGCCCAATGCATGGTCGACTACGGCTTCTGGGGCGGCGTGGTGGAAGACAATCCGGATGACATTCAGCCCCTGGCCGGCGCGGGCGTGCTCGGCTATAAATGCTTTCTCGTTCCTCCGGGCATCGACGGATTCACCATGGTGAATCGCGCGCAGCTCGAAGCCGCCATGCCCCACATCGCAGAGGCTGGCCTCGTGTTGCTAGCTCACGCCGAACTTCCCGGCCCGATCGAAGCGGCCACGGCGAGGCTCCAGGCCGACCGCTGCGACTGGAAGCGTTATGCGACTTATCTCGCCTCGCGCCCGGATCAAGCCGAGATCGATGCGATTCGCTTGCTGATCGAACTGAGCCGCAACCACGGCTGCCGGGTACACATCGTCCACCTGTCTTCGGGCGAGGCCCTGGCCGACCTCCGCTCCGCCCGTGCAGAAGGGCTGCCCATCACGGTCGAGACTTGTCCGCACTATCTGCACTTCTGCGCCGAAGAGATCGCCGACGGTTCCACGCGGCACAAGTGCGCTCCACCCATCCGGTCGCGCGCCAACCGTGAGCGGCTCTGGCAAGCGCTCGCCGGCGGAGATATCGATCTGATCGCAACCGACCATTCTCCCTGCCCGCCGGAAATGAAAACGCGCGGCGACGGCAGCTTCTTAGAGGCCTGGGGCGGCATCGCGGCGCTCCAGTTTGCGCTGCCCGTGATCTGGACTGAGGCACACAGACGAAACATCGCCATCACTTCACTCGCGCGCTGGATGAGCGAACAGCCGTCCAAGCTCGCCGGTCTCGGTCATCGTAAAGGCAGCATCGAAATCGGAAAAGACGCCGATCTCGTCGTCTTCGATCCGGATGCCCGCCGGCGCGTGGATGCGGCTTGCCTTGAGCACCGTCATCCTGTGTCACCGTACCATGGAGAGGAATTGCGCGGCGTTGTCGAAATGACGCTGCTGCGGGGAGAAAAGATTTTCGATCACGGCGTGTTTGCCCATCCTCCGAAAGGCGTCCAATGTTTCCGGGCCTGATCGATCTCGCTTCGGAGGTGGTTGGCGGCGTCGCGCTCGGTGCGAACGACGAGTTTTTTGCGGCCGCGGAAAATCTCGTGAAAGCTTCCGAGCCGGTGTTCCTGCCGGAGAAGTTCACCGATCGCGGTAAATGGATGGACGGCTGGGAATCGCGCCGCAAGCGCACGCCAGGCCACGACTGGTGCATCATTCGGCTGGGACTCGCCGGCGTCATCCGGGCCATAGACGTCGACACGGCGCACTTTCTCGGCAATTTCCCATCGCATTGTTCGCTCGACGCGTCCAGCGCCTCGGATGCCAAAACGATCGATTGGACCCCGGCCCTCGGCAAGATGCGTTTGGAGGGCGGCAAACACAACGTCTTCGACGTCTCTCACACCGGCCGCGCAACTCACGTTCGCCTGAACATCTTCCCCGACGGCGGCGTAGCTCGCCTTCGCGTGTATGGCGAAGTGATACCAGATCTCGCGAAACTTAAGGCTTCGGCCGATCCGCCCGATCTCGCCTGCGTCGTCAACGGTGGACGCGTCATCGCATCCAGCGATCAGTTCTTTGGCCAGCAGCAGAATCTCATTTTGCCCGGCCGGCCGCTAAACATGGGCGGAGGTTGGGAAACGCGGCGGCGACGCGGGCCTGGCTATGACTGGATCATCGTACAGCTCGGCGTGCGCGCCATGATCCAGCGCATTTCAGTCGAAACGGAACACTACAAGGGCAACTATCCCGATCGCTGTTCCATCGACGTCTGCGATGCGCCGGACGCGTTGACCGAAGATCTGATCACAGGCAGAACGCACTGGAATCAGATACTCGCCGAATCGAAGCTTGAACCCGATTCGACGCGTCTCTTCGAGAGCGAGTTGAAATCGAGCACCCCCGCCACACACCTACGCTTAAACATCTTTCCCGACGGCGGCATCAGCCGCTTGCGCGTTTTCGGCAACATTGTAGAGTAGAGGCATAGATGTTCGAGTTTGTCGGCAAGCCTGTATTGCGAAAAGAAGGGCGCGACAAAGTCACCGGTGCCTCCAAGTATATCGACGACCTCTCGTTTCCAGGCATGCTGCATGGCGCGACGGTACGCAGCCCGGTTCCTCGCGGACGGATCCGCGGCATTGAATTCCCGCCTGGCTTGCCTTGGGACGAATTTGTCATCGTCACTGCCCGCGACATTCCCGGCGAAAACTCGGTCGCATTGATTGTCGACGATCAACCCTATCTCGCGGCCGAATACGTTAATCACGCCGAGGAACCAGTGGTTTTGCTGGCGCATTCCGATAAGTATCTGGTCGAGAAGGCACGCGCCGCTGTAAAGCTCGACATCGAAGCGCTCCCCGCGCTCTTCACGCTCGAAGATTCGCTTGAAAAGAAGAAAGTCATCTGGGGCGAAGACAACATTTTCAAAAGCTTTTTAGTGGAAAAGGGTAATGTGGATGCAGCCTGGCGCGACGCCGCCCACGTCGTGGAAGGCGAATACCGCACCGGCGCGCAAGAACAGCTCTACATCGAAACCAACGGCGTCATCGCCATCGCGAATCCGGAGGATGGCGTCACTATCTGGGGCTCGATGCAGTGCCCGTACTACGTCCACAAAGCTCTGCTCAAGGCGTTTCCACTTCCGCCTGACAAAATTCGCGTGATTCAAATGGAGACCGGAGGCGGCTTCGGCGGCAAAGAAGAATATCCTTCCATGATCGCTGGCCACGCCGCACTGCTGTCCTGGAAATCGGGCCGTCCCGTGAAGCTGGTCTACGATCGCGCCGAGGACATGGCCGCTACCACCAAGCGCCACCCTTCGCGCACTCGCATCAAATCGGCGGTCTCGCGCGAGGGCAAGCTACTGGCGCTGGACATCGAGTTCATGCTCGACGGCGGCGCCTACGCGACGCTTTCGTCCGTTGTTCTCTCGCGCGGAACGATTCACGCCGCGGGCCCGTATGCCTGCCCCAACGTGCGGATCCGGAGCCGCGCGGTCGCCACCAATGCTCCGCCGCATGGAGCATTCCGCGGATTCGGTGCGCCGCAGAGCATTTTCGCGCTGGAACGTCATCTGAATAAAGTGTCGCGCGCAGCCGGCCTCGCGCCCGAAGAGCTTCGCCGCCGCAACTTCCTCCATCGCGGCGAGACCACCGCCACCGGCCAGGAAATTCGAGAGAATGTGAATCTGGAAGGTTTGCTCGAGCGAGCGCTCGATCTCTCCAGTTACCACGCTAAGTTGAAAGCGTTCGCCGAACACAACCGCATTTCGCGAATAAAAAAGGGAATCGGATTCGCGAGCTTTATGCACGGCGCGGGGTTCACTGGCTCCGGCGAGCGTTACCTGCAATCGGTCGCCGCCGTGGAGGCGACTAGTACGGGCCGCGTACGAATCCTGGTCTCGAGCACCGAGATCGGACAGGGCACCAACACCATCCTTTCGCAAATCGCAGCCGAAACGCTCGCCATCGATTACGACGACGTAGACATCGTGCAGCCAGACACCGGGGCCGTCCCCAACAGCGGTCCGACGGTGGCCTCACGAACCTGCATGGTGGTGGGCAAACTAGTGGAATCGGCCGCTGCGGGGTTGAAGCAGACGCTTATCAAGTCCGGCCTGCTCGGCCCAAGTTACTCCCGCGACGATTTCGCGAATGCCTGCGCGCGCTACATCGCGCAATTCGGGCAGCTCAAATCGTTCAGCCAATATCAAGCCCCGTCGGGGATTTATTGGGATGATGACACCTACCGTGGCGACGCGTATGGCGCGTTCGCGTGGGCGGTATACGTTGCCGAAGTGGCCGTGGACACATCCACCTTCGAGATCAGCGTGAACGATTTCGTTGCGCTGCAGGAAGTCGGCCGCGTTATCCATCCCATTCTCGCGGCCGGACAGATCGAAGGCGGCGTAGCGCAGGGCATCGGATACGCTGTTTTCGAGAATGTTGTGTGGCAAGACGGCCGCATGACCAACGGCCAGATGACCAACTACATCATGCCCACCTCAGTGGACGTGCCGCGCATTCGCGTTTTCTTTGAAGAAACACCTTACGAATATGGGCCGCTGGGCGCGAAAGGCATCGGCGAATTGCCCATTGACGGGCCGGCGCCCGCGGTTTTGAACGCAATCGAAAACGCCCTCGGCGTGGAAGTGAACGAGATTCCGCTCATGCCCGAAATGCTTTTCAAAGAGGCGAGCGTTGCCTAAAGTCAGAATCGAATTTCGCGTCAATGGAGCACCCCGGGAAGTCGACGCCTTTCCAATGGAACGATTGCTCGATGTGCTGCGCCTCGAGTGCGGTCTCACCGGCACGAAGGAGGGCTGCGGCGAAGGAGAATGCGGCGCCTGTTCGGTGCTCGTCAATGGCCAGCTCGTCAATAGCTGTCTGGTACCGGTTCTGCAAGTGGCCGGCGCCGACGTACTCACCATCGAGGGCTTGGCTGAAAATGGAAAACTGCATGCTTTGCAAGATGCGTTCGCTTCAGCCGGCGCAACCCAGTGCGGCATATGCACGCCAGGAATGATTCTCGCATCGCTTCAGTTGCTGGAACGCAATCCGCATCCAACCGATGACGAAATCCGCGAGGGCTTGGCGGGCAATCTTTGCCGCTGCACCGGCTATCAGAAAATCTTCGACGCGGCCCGCCAGGCAAGCCGGTTATGAGAGCCTACGTTCCCGAATACGATCTAGTTGCTCCCACCAACTTGCGCGACGCGCTTGCGCTCATCGGCGACCAACGCCGGCCGATCGCGGGCGGAACGGATCTCATGGTTTTGTTCGAAGGCGGCAAGCTGCCGTATCGCCGGCTGGTCAGTTTACATGGCATTACCGAATTGTGCGGAATAACGGCGGATCCGTCATACGTCACCATCGGCGCGCTGGCCACCTACACCGAGATTCAGCAGCACGAAATCATTCGCCGTGAGTTTCCGCTCCTGGTCCGCGCCGCGAGCTGGACCGGCGCCGTGGCGACGCAGAACCGTGGGACACTTGCCGGAAACATCGCCAACGCTTCGCCTGCCGCCGATTCGCCGCCGGCGCTGCTTGTTTACGACGCCGAGCTGGAGCTGATGTCTTCCCGCGGGCAGCGCTGGGTTCCGTACGCGAGCTTTCATACCGGATATAAGACCAGCATTATGCCGCCCGACGAAATGATCGCGCATATCCGCCTGCCCCGTACGACTTCGGGCTGCATCCAATATCTGCGCAAGGTCGGAACGCGCCGCGCTCAAGCCATTTCAAAAGTCGCTCTAGCAGGCCTCGCGAAGGTGGATGCTGGGAAGATCGAGCGCATCCGAATCGCGCTGGCAAGCGTCGCGCCTGTCCCCCTGCGCTGTCTTGAAACTGAGAAAGTGCTGGAGGGCCGGCATCTCGACCGAGCTTTAGTCGAAGAAGCGAAGCTTAAACTGGCCGCGGAAATCGCTCCCATCAGCGACATTCGTTCCACCGACGACTACCGCCGCTTCGTCGCGACCAATCTGCTCCAGGAATTTCTCGAGAGTGTGCGCTCATGATGCTGGCCGAGCTGAACCGTCTGCCCCGCTATCGCGCCGAAGAAGAATTTCTCAAATGTTGCGGCTCCAGGGCATGGGCCCGCGCGATGTCGCGCCGGCGCCCGTTCACCAATTTCGATCGCTTGCTCCAGGCCGCCACGGAAATCTGGTGGAATCTTGATGCAACCGACTGGCTGGAGGCCTTCCGAACGCATCCGCGCATTGGAGAGCAAAGGCCCGGGCCGGGACCTGCCGCGTGGTCCGCGCAAGAACAGTCCGGAATGAATCGCGCCCAGGCAGCGACCGCACTCGCACTAGAACAGGCCAACCAGGAATATCTGGCGAAATTCGGATTCATTTTTATCGTGTGCGCTTCGGGAAAAACCGCGGAGGAAATGCTCACGAATCTGCAATCCCGCATCGGCAACTCGCGCGAAGAAGAAATACGCGTGGCCGCGGAAGAACAAAACAAAATTACTCTGCTGCGTTTGAAGAAGCTTCTGCCGTTATGACCGGAATCAGTACCCATGTACTCGACACCTCGCGCGGCCAGCCGGCCCGTGGCATTCGCGTAACGCTGGAGCGTGCCGTCTCCGGTGCAATGTGGACCCAAGCGGGGCAAGGCGTGACAGACAGCAACGGACGCGTCGTGCAGTTTCTCGAAAACGGAGAATCGCTCGAGGCTGGCCTTTACAAACTGATTTTTTTCGTTGACGACTACTTTGGAGCCGAGCCGCATTTTTTTCCTCAGGTGACCGTCGAGTTCCTGGTGCACAATCCCTCGGTCCACTATCACGTTCCTCTCTTACTGAGTCCCTATGGATACACAACCTATCGCGGCACCTGAAGCCGTTCTCGCGGCCAACACCTATGGCAAATCGCATGTGCGGCTGATCAAGCTCGCACGCCGGGAAGACCACCACGACCTCAAAGAGATCACGTTTCAGATTCTTTTTCGCGGCGATTTTGCAAGCTGCTATGAATCGGGCGACAACAGCAAGATTCTTCCCACCGATAGCATTAAGAACACCGTCTATGCGCTTGCGCGGCAGCATGACATCGTCGCCATCGAAGATTTCGCGCGGCGGCTGATCGACCATTTTCTCCAGCACAATCCGCAGCTCGAGGAAGTGCTCGTCGAGATGGCGGAACATTTGTGGACTCGCGTCGCCGCTGCCGCATTCACGCGCCAGGGCGAGAAGCGCATGGCCGTTGTCACTGGCACGCGCAGCGGCGGCACGGTCGAAGCCGGAATCGAGGATCTTATCATCCTCAAAAGCTCCGGCTCGGCGTTTGAAGGCTACATCAAAGATCCCTACACTACGCTCCAGGAGACCAAGGACCGTATCTTCGCCACCGCCGTACGAGCCCTCTGGCGATATGAGCCGCGCGCCCTCGATTACAACGCGCTATGGGGCGCCATACGGCAGGCCATCGTCGACACCTTCGCCTCGCACCAGAGCTTGTCGGTGCAGCACACACTGCATGCCATCGGCCAGGAGATCCTGAAGCAGTTCCCTGACGTCGCCGAGATTCGGCTCAGCATGCCTAATAAGCACGCCCTTTTGGTAGATCTCGCGCCGTTTGGGCTGGACAATCCGAATGAGATTTTCATGCCGGTCGACGAGCCATCGGGCTATATCGAAGGCAAACTGGTGAGGCGCGCGGCGGTTACTGCCGGATGATCGTCCTCCAGCAAGAATAGCCGAGCACCGGACAAAGTGCAGCCAGTCCGAACGCCAGGTTGTATTGGTGCAAATCGAATAATCGACCGAACAGCGGCATTAGCACCGCGAGTCCCGCGCCGTATGAGCCGGACGCAACACCGCCGAGATACCCCGCGTAGGCTCGCGAGAAAACTTCGGTGCCATAAATCAGCGGCAGGATCTGGAACGCTGCAGCGACGAACATCGCAAGAAACAAATGGGTCATCACGAGCGGAAACGACCGCGTCCACCCCGTGGCTGCCAGCGGCAAGCTCAGAAGCATCCCAACCGGCAGCAGCCGGCGCACCACCTGGAGCCGTGACGTGCCGCCGCGTGTCATGCGATCCGCCAGCCAGCCCCAGAAAAATACTCCGATCTCGGAACCAAGCGGTGGGACCCACAACACCGCGCCGATGGCCCGCTGCGACAAACCGAGCACGCGGCTCAAATAGATCGCCGCCGAATACACCACGAACCCGAGTGGCAGCGCGCCCAATGAATACGCCAGCAAGTAGGCCCAGAAACGCCGATCGCTGAGACGCGGCCGGCCCTCATCTGGCACTTGCTCTTGAGGCGCTTCGATCTTACGCACGTCCGGCCGCTTACTGAGAACCAGCCACCACACGACCCACAGTGCGCCCAACAATCCGGTGAACCAGAACGCAGCGCGCCAACCCCAAGCTTCGGCCACCGGCGTCATCAGGAATGGCGTGAGAATCGCGCCGGCCGATCCGCCGCTGAAAGTCAGAGCCATCCCGCGCGACCGGCTGGAGGGCGCTAGCGTTTGGACCACGGTTCGCAAGCCGCCAGGGCTCGCCGCGCCTTCTCCGAACCCCAGCGCCGCGCGCGCCGCCGCGAAACTACCGAATCCGCCGGCCCAGGCGTGCGCGGCCGATGCCAGCGTCCACAAGGAAACCGCCGCGCCCATCCCGCGCCGCAAACCCCAGCGGTCGATAATTTTTCCCCACAGCGGATTGCCAATCGTGAAGAGCACCGAATACGCCGAGACCACCCAACCGTAGGACGTTACCGACATGCGCGTGTCTTTCAGAATGGTGGGTGCAAGCAGAGCCAGCGTGTTGCGATCCACATAGCTCAGCACGGACACCAGCATCATTGAGCCGGCCGGCAGCCATGCTCTCAGCCAATCGCGCTTCAGTTGGACGCGCACAAGAACTAATACTGTATCTTGGTTTGGGACCGCTCCCACTCCTCAAAGGCCGCCAGCGCCTGCTCACGCATTATGGGCGCCATCGGAATCTTGCGCGACTCCAACGGCAATGCAAGCTCGTCGTAAATGAGCGAGTCGTCGAAGCCAGCTTTGGCGGCGTCGGCGCGCGTGCAGGCGTAGTACACTTTGCCGAGATGTGCCCAATAAATCGCGCTCATGCACATCGGACACGGCTCGCAGGTAGTGTACAGCTCGCAGCCTTTGAGCTCGAAATCGCGAATGGCCTGGCACGCGCCGCGGATGGCGACAATCTCGGCGTGCGCGGTGGGATCGAGCGCGCTGGTTACCTGATTAACCCCGGTCGCGAGAACGATTTCATCCTTCACGACCAGTGCCGCAAAAGGGCCGCCCCCGCCAGTATGCACGTTTTCCAGCGAGAGCTCGATGGCTCTCTGCATGAATTGATTCACCGCTGGCACCTTTACATGATCACCTTAGCAAAGCGGGCCGCCCGGCAGCCTTGCTAAAATAAGGTTCACACCAACTCCCGGCTCCTTGCCCAACCGGAGCCCAACGGAAGGCTTAACAAGAAATGATTTCTGCCACACAACTACGCCCCGGCATGGTGATCAAGTTCAACAACGAACTGTACTCCATCTTCAAGACCGAGCATCGCACTCCCGGCAATCTGCGCGGATTCGTCCAGGCCAAGATGCGCAAACTCAGCAGCGGCGCGATGACCGAGCATCGCTTTTCCTCGGAAGACAAGGTTGAACGGGCCGCGCTCGAAGAGATCGAGATGGAGTACCTGTACGACGACGGTGAATACTACTATTTCATGAACACCGAGAACTACGAGCAGATGCATCTCACCAAGGAGATCCTGGGAGACGGTGTCGAGTACCTGATTCCGCAGCTCAAGGTCAACGTCGAGTTCTATGAAGGTAAAGCGATCAGCGTCGAGCTGCCGCCCACCGTCGATCTGAAAGTAGTGGAAACCGAGCCTGGCCTCAAAGGCGCGAGCGTGTCCAACGTCACCAAAGCCGCCAAACTCGAGACCGGCCTGGTGGTCCAAGTTCCGCCCTTCATCAACGAAGGCGAGAAAGTCCGCGTCAGCACTTCCGAAGGCACCTACCAGGAGCGCGCCTGAACCGACCTATGCGATCTGATATCGTTCCAGGGGCGATCTTCCCCGACTACGAACTTTCTGATCACACCGCGAAACGCCGCAAGCTCTCCGAATTGCAAGGACCGCATCCTATGGTCCTCGTCCTCAGCCGCGGAAGTTTCTGTCCCAAGGACCGCCGGCAAGCGGAAGGACTTGTCCAACTGCATCGCGAACTCGAGGTTGCCTATTGCCGTCTGGTCACCATCAGCACCGACAACATCACGGAGACCAATGAATATCGCACTGGTGTCGGCGCTCACTGGCCTTTCCTCTCCGACGCGGGCCGCATCGTCCAAAAAGATCTGGACATCGCCGAGTACACCGATCCTGTGCACAATCCGATGATCCCCCACGTGATTGTCCTCGAGCCCGGTCTGGTCGTTTATAAGATCTATAACGGCTACTGGTTTTTCGGCCGGCCCACTGTGGAAGATCTCCGCCAGGATCTGCGCGTCGTCACCAAGAAATGCCGCCCGGACTGGGACATCACCACCCCCGCCCTCAGAGCAGCGTGGGAGCAGGGCCGCAAGGAACTCTTCTATCCGTACGGCAAAACGTACGTCCAAACTCTCGGCGAACAAGACTAGGTTGACGTCGGTTCAATGCTGGCCGAGACGTTCCGCAATCGATGCATCAAGCGGGCGCGAGCGGCCATGTTCATCGGCGTCGTCGATGCGAGCGAAAGCGTTCTGCGTATAGCGCACGCCCAGCCAGCGAAACGGCTCAATTTCCCATTTTGGCGAACGGCGTTGCGCCAGCGGCAACGTCTCAAGCTCGGTGCGTTCCTCCATGATCAGACTCGCCAGGACCCTTCCGGCCAGGTTCGTGGTCGACACGCCCTGGCCCGTATAGCCGCATGCCATCGCGATCCGCGTGGCTGGATCAAATGTAGCTGCCGGCATCCAATCCCGCGGCATCCCCAGGGGCCCACCCCAGGCATGCGTGAACTTGATCCCGTCGAGCGCCGGAAACCATTCCACCACCGCGCGGCGCGCACGAGCATGCGTGGCCTCGTGCCGATCCAGGCCGTCGGTGATCTTCGATCCAAAGCAATATGGCGCGCCCCTGCTTCCAAACAGGATCCGCCCGTCGGCGGTTTTCGTCAGATAGTCGACCGTCAAGCGATTGGACGCGACGCTCTCGCGATTTCGCCAGCCGATTTGCGACCACTGGGCATCGGTCAGCGGCTCTGTCAAAACGATTAGCGAGTATACCGGCATCAGGCCGCGACGAAATTGCGCGAGCCGTGTGAGATAAGCTTCTCCGGCCAGAACGATCGCTTTGCGCGCGCGCACCTCGCCTGCGCGGGTCAGAAGTCTCGGCGTTGCGCCGCCTTCAAAACTGATTACTTCCGTTTGTTCGTAGATCACTCCGCCGCGCCGCTCCACGGCGCGCGCCAAGCCACGCACCAGCCGGCCGGGATGGATGCTGGCGCAATCTCCGGTGTACATCGCGCCTTTCAGATTCGTTACGTTGATTCGCTCGCGCGCTTCCTCCTCGCTCAAGAGCCGGTGCCGATCGGCCAGCCCCAGCCGCCCATAATCGGCGTACGTGGATTGAATCGCCGGCAGTTGATGCGCGCCGCGAGCCAGGCTCAAGTAACCACCTTTGTGGTAATGTGCGTCGATCTGGTCTTCGGAGCATACGCGGCCCACTTCGTCCACCGACTCGAACATCGCCAGCAGCAGTGCTCGCGCCGATTCGCGCCCGTAGCGCCGTTCCAGCATCGCCGCCGTCACCGGAAATTTCGGCGAACACCACCCTCCGTTGCGCCCCGACGCCCCGAAGCCCGCGATCTCTTTTTCCACCACCGCGACGTTCAGCCCCGGGTTCTGCCGCAGAAGATAATACGCGGTCCAGAGCCCGGAGTACCCGCCGCCCAGAATAGCTACATCCACTTCCGTCGACCGCTCCAGCGCTGGCCGCGGCGTTAACGGTTCCCCGGCCGTTTCAAGCCAAAAACTGTATGTGCTGTAATCCGTCATATCGGATGAATGACGCGCTGCAAGAAATTGCGCGTACGGTCGGCTTTTGGATTGGTGAGCACCTCGCGCGCCGCGCCACTCTCGACAATCACGCCGCCGTCCATGAAAAATACCCGATCAGCCACCTCGCGTGCGAAGGCCATTTCGTGCGTCACCACGAGCATGGTCATTCCTTCGTCAGCCAGCGACCGCATGACACGCAGCACCTCACCCACCAGTTCCGGATCGAGCGCCGAGGTGGGCTCGTCAAACAGGATCGCGACCGGGCGCATGGCCAACGCGCGGGCGATCCCGATGCGCTGCTGTTGACCGCCCGAAAGCTCGGATGGATAAGCATTCGCCTTATCGCGCAGCCCTACCTTTTCTAGCAGCTCCAGCGCCTGATCGCGCGCTTCAGCACGTGCGACGTTCCGCACATAGATCGGCCCCTCCATGATGTTCTCGATCGCCGTGCGATGCGGAAAGAGATTGAACTTCTGAAACACCATGGCTACTCTGCTGCGTACCTGGCGCAGTGTTCCCTCCCCCACCGCGACGCCATCCACGATCACCGACCCGCTATCCGGTTTTTCCAGGCCATTAATGCATCGCAGCACGGTCGATTTGCCCGAGCCCGAAGGCCCGATCAGACAGACCACTTCTCCCTTCTCAGTCGAAAATGTGATGCCGCGCAGCACTTCATGTTGACCGAAGTTCTTCCGCACATCCGTTATCTGGATCATCGCGCCGCAAATCTCCGTTCGAGCCATCGCGTTAGGAACGTCAAAGGCAAACTCATCGCCAGATACAACAACGCAACCAGCGTATAAACCGTCATATTCTTGAACGTCGAAACCGCCAATAATTGGCCGGCCCGCGTAAGTTCCGCCACCGTGATGGTCGAAGCGATGGACGAGTCCTTCAGCAACATGATGGACGTGTTTCCGAAGGGCGGCAGGATAACGCGAGTCGCCAGCGGCAAGATCAGCCGCCGCATGATCACGGGCTGGGGCATGCCGAGCGATTGCGCCGCCTCGATCAGCGAGCGGTCCACCGATGCGAAACCGGCTCGGAAGTTTTCGGCCTGATACACCGAATACGCCAGCCCAAGTCCCACCACACCCGCGACGAATGCATCCAGCCGAATGCCCAGGTCTGGAAGAACGAAGTAAATGTAAAACAGTTGAACGATGATCGGGATTCCGCGCACCGTATTGATCAATGTCCGGCTGGCTCCGCGAACCAATGCGAAGCGGGATCGCGCCATAAGCGCCCAAATGAACCCCAGCAGAACGCTGACTATCAGCGCGCAGACCGTAATGGCGATGGTTACGCGCAATCCGTCGAGCAGCAACGGAAGAAAATCCCTTGCATCCGCCAGGAAGGTGCCCATCGATCAACTGAGACCCCAACGATCGATGATCGCCTTGATTTTCGTGGCCTTGATCCGCTTCACCGCCGTGTTGAGACGCCCGAGAAGTTCGGTCTCATTCTTGCGCACCACCAAACAAACATCTTCGATCGACGGCGGTTTGAACGATTTCACCAAGCGCGCCTTCTGCACTTTTAGCTGCCCGAGTTCGTAAGCCAAGATAGGCTCATCGCCATAAGCCGCACCGATGCGGTCCGCGCTAAGATCGCGCAGCATGTCCATGAGATTATCGTAGGTCTTCACCTGTTTGGCGCCGGCTGCCTGCAGTTGCTCAAAAAAGCGCGTGCCCACTTGCACGCCGACCGTTTGACCTTTGAGATCTTCGATGCGCTGATAGTTTCTCGTGTCCTTCACAGGCACCACCAGCCCCGCGCCATACGAATAAACCGGTTCGCTGAAATCGACCACTTTTTCGCGCGCGGCTGTCCTGAGCATCGCGGCCGAAATGATGTCGATCTTCCTCGACGTCAGCGAGGGAATTAAGGCAGCGAATGCGGTCACGCGCACGTCGATCTGAAGTCCCGCGTCCGCCGCAACCGCCTTCACGATGTCGATCATCGCGCCAGTCAGCGTGTTCGTTTTCAGATCAATAAAGCTGAACGGAACCCCAGTCGCTGTGGAACCGACGATGTAGGTCTTACCGGCGCACCGGCCCCAGCGCGCACCAAGAGACACCAGCGCGATTTCCAGAGCCGACCGGCGCGTCATACGGCAGTCTCCACGGTTTGGACCGTGCGCCATCGGCAAGCGAATGGTTTCGAGATGTAACCCTGCGCGACGTCTTCCCGGATTCGCTCCTCGGGCCGGGCCGACGGATCGCCGTACGCGCCACCGCCTCCCAAACCCATCGTGAGCACATCGCCCTTTCTCAGAGCAAAAGTGTCTTTCGAACGAAGCTCGATGGTCTCATCCCCGCGCTTGATCCGGCAGAATCCGGTTGTTCCCGCACCGCCGCCGAACAGACCGTCCGGCGCCCGCCGAAACCTGTCGCTATAAAGTGCAACTTGAACGCCGTCTTCCAGGATTTCGTAGCTGCGCACGAATCCCAACCCGCCGCGCATTTCGCCCACGCCGCAGCTATCCTGACGCAGCGCGTATTCCACCACTCGGAAAAATCCGAAGTCCTGATCCAGCGCCTCCACCGGCGTGTTGGAACAATTCGAAAGCGGAGTATCCACGCCATCGCAGCCGTCCTTGTCGGCGGCCGCACCCCAACCGCCTCCGCAAATTTCCAGGCACACCGACCATCCCTGGTTCTGCAACTTCGAGAGCACCAGCGCCGTGGTCGTATCGAAGCCGCACGCCACCACCTTTTGCGGAACGGCCTGCGCCAACGCCTTCATGGTGGCATTCCAGGCGCGATTGCAAGCTTCCATGCGAGCCCGGACCGGCGCGGGATGATACGGATTCAGCAACGAACCCTTGGGCGCGGTGACGCTGATGGGCCGCGCCGAGCCGGCGTTGAAAGGAATATCAGGACTGGTCAGCGCAGCCTTGATACAGGAGAGCGCGGCCGACACGGTGGAAGCAAAAGGAGCATTCAGATTCTTGCGCACCTGCGGCGCCGTCCCAGCAAAATCGATCGCGATCGAATCCCCTTTCACCGTGACCGTGGAGCGGACCACGAGCGGCGTGTCGCTGTCGCCGTCATCATCCACGGCATCCTCGCCGACGTACACGCCGTCAGGAACCTGAGCGATCGCGGCCCGCATCCGCGCCTCTGAATAGTCCTGCAGCGCCGCCATCGTAGCCGTGACCACGTCCAAGCCATACCGATCGACGAGCTCTAAAATCCGCACCGCGCCCATCGCGTTCGCGGCCATCTGAGCGTCAAAGTCGCCCATGGTTTGGTGCGGCACTCGGACATTAGCGCGCAGCATCCGCTCGAACCACCCGCCCTGCCAGTCCCGTTGCATGTTGAGTTTCAGCGGAGGGATGATCAACCCTTCGGCGTACACGTCGCCCGCCAACGGATTCAGGCCCGCGCTGCCTCCGCCTAGGTCCAGATGATGCGCCACCGAAGCCGAAAAACCAATGACTCGTCCGTCCAAAAAAATAGGATGGAAAAAGAAAACATCCTGCAAATGCTGGCCACCGGAATACGGATCGTTGATCGCGAAGAAATCGCCTTCGCGCAACGTCTCCACCGGATACAACCGCGCGCACGCCTGAAAGATGTGCCCAATCGTGCCGAGTTGCATCGGAATCAATTCGGCCTGCGCCACGGTGTTGCCTTGCGCGTCCAGAAGTGCCGCCGACCCATCGCGCGCCTCCCGCAGAACGGTCGAATAAGCCGATCGAACCAGCTTGACGCCCATTTCGCGCGCCGCTGCGATCAATGCCTGGCTGACAATCGCGTAGTCCACCGGATCGAGCTTCAAGCCGGATTCCTCCTCATAATCGTATTGTCGTGAGCATCCCGCTTCGCAATCCAGCCCTTCGGAACGCAGGTGGTTGAACTATATCCTTCGATCAACGCCGGACCCTCGACGTGCTCTTCAGATTTCAATGCGGCAGCGTCCACCAGACGCGCCCGAATCACTCCCGCGGCGCTTCTCACTTCCGCGATTTCCGAATGCTGCAAAGCCCCAGCACGCTCGCGGAAATCAGGCAACGCATCCAGCCGCCGCCGGACACCCAGCCGCAAACACACTAGTTCCACCCGCCTGCCTGCTTCGCCGCCATGAAAATACATGCGCCGGTGCGCTTCCGTGAACCGTTCCGCCAGATCCGACGGACGCAGCCTGGGAAGCGCGGCGGGATCGATTTCAACCGGAATCTCGAAAGCCTGCCCGGCGAAACGCATGTCGGCGATCAGAGAGAAATCCAGCTCCCCATCCAAGCCCAGTTCTCGAAACTCGGATTCCGCGTTGGCTTGAAAACGGGCGAATTCCTGCCTTATGAGGGATGGCGCGCCATCGTCCAAATTAGTCCGGCAGGTCGTTCCAGCAACTTTCAGGAAATCCGCCGACAGCAACCCGAGCGCCGATACAACGCCGGGATTCGGCGGCACGATGATTTCAGGGATACCCAGTTCCTCGGCGATCTCACACGCCACTAGCGGTCCAGCTCCTCCAAACGGGAGCAGGGAATAAGCACGTGGATCTTTGCCGCGCTCGGTGGAAACCAGTTGAATCGCGCGAACAATGTTGGCCACCGTCAGCCGAATGGCAGCGTTGGCCGCGCCCACCACATCGGTTCCAAGTCTGTGCGCGATCTGAGTGAACGCCGCGTAGGCGCGATCGGCATAAAGCGGCATAGCGCCGCCCAGAAAAGCGTCGGCGCGGATGGTTCCGCGCACCAGATGAGCGTCCGTCACGGTCGGATTCACGCCTCCGCGCCCATAGCAAGCCGGCCCCGGCTCCGCGCCCGCGCTGCGCGGTCCAACCCGCAGCATCCCACCCTCGTCCATCCAGATCAGGCTCCCGCCGCCCGCGCCGATCGATATGATATCCAGCACTGGTGTCCGAATCGGCAATCCATCCACCTCAGTCTCGGGCGCCAGCGCAGGCTTTCCATCCGTCACCAGGCTGACGTCGGTAGACGTCCCGCCCATATCGAAAGTGATCAGATTCTTGTAGCCCGATCGCCCAGCCTGACGGATCGCGCCCACCACGCCCGCAGCCGGGCCACTGAATAACGCGGTGATCGAATTCCGCCGCATCGCCACCGCCGGCAAGCGGCCACCGTTCGATTGCATCACGCTGAAGCGTCCCCGGAATCCGGCTTGCGCCAGCGTGGCTTCGAATCGATCGAGATATCCATCGATCACGGGCTGAACGTAAGCCGATAACACGGTGGTCGAAGCGCGCTCGAACTCCCGAAATTCACGCGTGATCTCATGCGAACAGGCTATGCGCAGTGCGGGCAACGCTGTCGCAATGAGCTGCTTCAAAAGCTGCTCGTGCACGGCAGACGCGTAGGCCGACAACAGACAGATCGCCACCGCCTGGTACCGGCCGCCAGCGAGCGCCGGAATCAGATTGCACTCGATCTCCCCCTCGTCCAAGCTCCGCACCACCTGCCCGGACGCAGAGACCCGCTCGTCCACTTCAAAGCAATCTCCACGATCAACCGGCGGCCTCGGCTTGGCATAGCGCAGATCGTAAATGTTACGCCGATCGTGCCGCTGCAGAAACAGGATGTCGCGGAAGCCCTTCGTCGTGACAAAGGCAAGCCGCGCTCCTTTGCGCTCCAGGATCGCATTGGTCGCCACCGTCGACCCATGCACCAAATCGGTGATCGATTCCGGTGCAATCCCCGCAGCCACCAGCGCCGAGAACGCACCCGCGTCCGGCGATGCAGGCGTGCTCGGAACCTTGCCGATTTGAACCCGGCCGCCGTCGAATGCCACCAGATCCGTGAATGTTCCACCAACCTCTATTCCGGCGCGCACCCTATGAACAACCTCTCAGCAGAGACATTGGTAATCAGTTTAGCCGTACCAGAGATCGGGTGTTGCGATCCGGGGCCGCTAAAGTTCGTATCCTGATATTTCAGTGCACTGAAGGAGGTCAGATGATTTTTCGATGGGCCTTGATAACCCTAGCGATCGCTACCGCCGCTGTCTACGCTCAGCCGACTACGGGAGGCGGCTGGAGCACCTACGGCGGCGATAAAGGATTCACCAGATATTCTCCACTCGACCAGATCAATCGCGAGAACGTCAAGAATCTCCACGTGGTCTGGCGGCGGTCGGCTCTGGATCCCCAAATCGCGGATAAATTTCCCGACCTCACCTCATCGAATTATTTCCGCGGCACTCCCGTCATCATCGATGGAGTGCTCTACGCGCCGGACGGCGTCGGCCTGGTGGAAGCTTTCGACGCCGCTACCGGCCGAACCAAATGGGTGCAGCAGCCGGTGGAGCCGACACTCCAGGAAGCGGCCGGGCAAAGCACGCGCGGCGTGGCTTATTGGCGCAAACAATCCGACGAGCGTCTTATCTCCATCCGCCGCGACTACCTTTACGCCATCGATGCCAAAACCGGCAAACCCATCCGCGACTTTGGCGAGAACGGCCGCGTCTGGCTGGACCGCCATGCTCCCGATCAAGCCGGATACTTCGGCTACCCGGGCCCCTTCGTCGTCAACGACGTAATCGTCGTGGGCGGCAACGGCGGCGGCAAAACCGGCGAAGGCTACGGCGACGATGGATTCGAATCGCATTCCAGCCCGGAGAATATCCGCGGCTACGACATCCACACTGGCAAGCTGCTCTGGACCTTCCACGTGCTCCCGCATAAGGGCGAGCCCGGCTACGAAACCTGGGGCAAAGGTTCAGCCGAGTACATGGGCAACATGGCCGCTTGGGCTTCACTGACCGCCGACGAGCAGCTCGGCTACGTCTACGTCCCGCTCAGCGCGCCAACGGTTTCCTACTACGGCGGCCATCGTCCCGGCAAGAATCTCTATTCCGATTCCCTACTTTGCCTGAACGCCAAGACCGGAAAACTGGTTTGGTATTTCCAGATGGTGCACCACGATCTTTGGGATTACGATTCCGCTACGCCGCCGGTTTTGGGCGACATCACCGTCGCCGGCCGCCGCATCAAGGCCGTGATCGCATCCAACAAGACCGGCTTCCTGTATGTGTTCGATCGCGTCACCGGCAAACCGGTGTGGCCCATCGAGGAGCGCCCCGTGCCGCAGTCCACCACGCCCGGCGAGGAAACCTGGCCCACCCAGCCCTTCCCCACGAAGCCGCCTGCGTTCGACCGGCAAGGTTTCACCGTCGACGATCTGATCGATTTCACGCCCGAGCTGCACCAGAAAGCGCTGGAGTTCGCCAGCCACTACGTGCTTGGTCCTCTGTTCACGCCGCCATCCTTGATGACCGCCGACAAGAAGGGCACGCTGGCGATGCCGAGCGCATGGGGCGCCGGTAATTGGAATACAGGAGCATTCGATCCCCAGACCGGCATCTATTACGCAGTTTCGATGACTCAGCCCACCGCTTACGGCTTGAAGAAAACAACCGATCCCAAAGCCACCATGGCGTACTGGATTCCATTCGGCGCTGATGAGCGACCGGCACGTGTCCGCCCCCGCGCCGCGTCGCGAGCTGCTGCCTGGCGAGGAGGAAGAGAGCGATACCAATGAAACCGGCGGTTTGAAAATCGACGGGCTTCCGTTGATGAAGCCACCCTACGGCCGCATCACCGCTCTCGACTTGAATAAAGGTACGAAACTCTGGATGGTCCCCAACGGCGATGGTCCGCGCAACAATCCGCTGCTGAAAGATCTGAATCTGCCGCCACTGGGAAACCTCGGCCGGCCGGTCGCGCTGGTCACCAAAACGCTTCTGTTCCTGGGTGACGCGAGCAACGCGCTCTATGGCCGTGCGGGCATCGCCGGCCCTGCTAAGTTCCGCGCCTACGACAAAGCCACTGGCCAGTTAATTTCGCAAATTGACCTGCCGGTCGGCACCACCGGCGGCCCGATGACCTATATGGCCGACGGCAAACAGCTCATCATCGTGCCGATCGGAGGCAAAGGCTACGGCGCAGGCTGGCTCGCTTTGGGTGTTTCCAGCGAGAGCGAAGTCACTTCCACGCTCCCGGCCCCATCCGGCGCGATCGCCTCCCCGGCGACTTTCAATCTGGCTCAGGCCCAGCGCGGGCAGACCGTCTTTCGCGAAAAGTGCGCGAGCTGCCACGGCGAGAATCTGGCGGGCGGAGAGCATGCTCCCGCCCTGACCGGAAGCTCCTTCTGGTCGCAATGGGACCAGCAAACCACGCGCAGCTTGTATGGCCGCATCATCAGCACCATGCCTCCCGATAGTCCAGGCTCGTTAGCGGAGAGCGACACCATTGGCCTGGTCGCCTATATTCTTCAAGCGAACGGTCTGCCGGCCGGTGGCGCGGCCATTCAAAATGCAAACCAGCTCAACAGCCTGAAGCTGGTACGCCCGAAGTAGGCGCCTGTCGACCTGTCGCCACAATGGGCCGGCTACCATGGCGGCAGCTCAGGGTAATTCGCTGCGATGTAATCCCGCTCTTCGCGATTCAGATCGTTCACAACCTTCCACTCGTTATTGATGACCATGGTCGGTTGCCGACTTGCGCCAAACGCGGGCCAGTGTGGAATGCCGGGATGATCTGGATTTCCACTCCGTGCGAAGGCAACCCAAGCGCCGCTGATCTTGTCTGCCAAGGGCTGGACCTCCGCGCCGGTTCCAACCATCTCAGGCATGTGCCAGACGTTTTGGAACACAAAGGGAAGTTCAAGACAGTGCGGCGACAGGAACAACCCATCCTTTACCGGGCTTCGCCAGTTCATCATATACAAATACGCAGATCCCTTCCCCAGAGCGGCTTTACGCTCCGCTTGCACGTGTGCCTTGACCGGGCAGGCAAAAATCGTGAAGTATAATTCGCCCGGCGTCGCATGCGGGCGCGTTTTCCGGAATAGCGCAATCACTTTTTCCGAGTCCGGACCGAGCCGCTTTCGCAAATTCGCATGCATTTCCTGCTCGCTGATTGTCACCAGATCGGGGACGTCGTAGGTGCCTTCCGTATCTGTGGTGCCCACCATCATCGGCACATCGGCTGAAATCTCAGGAGCCGTGGGCTCGAAGGGATGGCGCGCCTATCGTTTACCGATGCTGATCCGATTGCCTGTAAGCCGTATCCGACGTGAAATGGACGACAGGGAACTTCAGTCACTATCGTACGTGTAGGCCGCGTCGAGGTTGATCGACTGGGTGTTCGACAGCACGGCTTCGGCATTCCGACGCGAGTATTCGGTTGGCGCTCAGCGGATCAAGGACATGGTTGCAAGAAAGGCAAAGAACAGACCGCAGACTCTAATAACCAGCCTTACCTTCGTCGCAGCCGATTGCGTCACTGTTCGCCCCGCGGGCCAGACCCGTTCAAAGACTACCACCGCCTTTCCCGGAAACGCCGCCATCAGTATGCCTGCCACGACCATGAAAATAGAAAGCGCGGCGGTTCCTGTTGTCGGAGTGTCGGGAAGCGTGCCGCTCGTTGGCCGCAAAGCGTGGGTCGTTGCTTGCCCCGTGAGCACGAGATAAATCTCCGAAGACGCCATATAGGCGAACCAGCAACCTACAGCAAGAATCACGAGACCGGCCATCCGATTACCGAATCGTAGAAGGGGATGCAGGCGCTTAGGACTAGGTTCGGTCCAGCGGCCAGCGAAGCTCATTGCCTCAGTAAGTTTGTCCCACCGGGCTGGGAGAAAGCACATCAGAAATCCCCAAACCCCAGCGAACAACCCGATCAGCAGCATCATAATCAGAATCAGCATAGAGTTCTCCTCATCATCCCTCTCGCTTTCTCTTATGGGATCGTTCCGCACGCGCCGTATGTGTACGAACCAGAAAGAGGGAGCGCAACACCATCCACTACTGGACCCAGGCGAACCCCTTTCATGGCGGCGAGTAATTTATCGGTGGGGAGTGTCTGGAGCTCTTCTGCCTGGTTTAGCTTCATCCCGAGAGCAGCGAGAAACTTGTCTGTGTTCCGCTGGGCCTCCTCGGCGGTTAACTCTTTTAGAGTTGAGCCGCTTTCAATGATGGCCCGATGGAATAAGCCCTTCGCCGCCGGCATCGCCATGAGCGTGGTAACCTTACCGCCGCCTCCGGACTGACCGAAGATGGTGACATTTCCCGGATCGCCTCCGAAATGAACGGCGTTGTCCCGCACCCATTCGAGCGCGGCGACGAGGTCCAGTTGTCCATTGTTCCCGGAAGTCGCGTATTTCTTGTCTGCATTCCCCAAGAAGAGATAACCGAAGAGGTTCAGGCGATGATTGACGCAAACCACCACCACGTCACCCGTGCGGGCGAGATTCGTTCCATCCGCGCATAGCGTCGTGCCTGAGCTGTAGTTGTATCCGCCGCCGTGAATCCAGAACATAACGGGACGCTTTTTCCCATCGCTAAGGCCCGGGGTGAACACATTTAGAACCAGGCAGTCCTCCCCCCAGCAAAGGATTCGCGCGCAGGCCTGCGCCGATCGGGCTGGCGGGAATCGGAATCTGCATCGCGCTGTGCCCGTTTTGGTAGGCGTCCCGTACTCCACTCCAACTTTGAGGTTTTCGGGGAGGCATGAAGCGATTCTGCCCGCTGGTGTTGGCTCCATAAGGAATGCTCCGAAAGATCTGGACACCTTCGCGAGCGATGCCTCGAACTTTTCCCGAGGTCGTATCGGCGACGGGGGTCCCGATGACCGGAGAGATTGTGGCAGCCGACGCTGGGTGTGCCGCGAACAAACCACTGGCAAGCGATGATGCAAGTAAAGCACGCCGGTTCATTTCAATCCGCTGTTTCATGAAGCTCCTTCCTAACATTCTGAATCAGGCGACGCCGTACAATGAGTTTTCGAACATTGTAGCAATGATGCAATATTACAAACGGATCCGTTGACAGATTACGTGCCGCCTCGGCCTGCGCAAATTGTGCAAACTCGGGTAAACTGGGGCGATGGCCGACCTAGTAGTCCTTGACCTGGATTCGGACCCGCGCGAACGCGGACGCATCCATGGGCGCACGATGCGCGATCAAATCCGCGAAAACTACCACACCTACGTCGATCGCTTCCAGGCCGGCGGCGCTAAGCCTCCCGTGGTCCTCGAACAGAGCGACGCTTGGGCGGAGTTCATCGCTCGCGATAATCCTGAATATTCTGAAGAAATGCTCGGCATAGCGGCCGGCGCCGGGCTATCGCTGACCGAAATCGCCATGCTGAACGCGCGCTACGAGCTGGCCTATTGCGTGTTCGGCGCCGAAGCTCAGTCGGTGAACACCCCGGCCGTGGTGGAGCAAGAAGGTTGCACATCGTTCGGCCTGCTTCCCGAAATGACCGCTAGCGGCCACACCGTGATCGGCCAGAATTGGGACTGGCTGGAGCGCGTGCGCGGACGCGTTTTCATGATGCGCGTCAAGCGCTCGGCCGAATCGGCGAAGGCCAAACCCGATTTCGTCGGCTTTACCGAAGCCGGCATGGTCGGATGCAAAATGGGCGTCAATGAAGCCGGCATCGGCCTATGCGTCAACGGACTGGTGACCGCGCGCGACGGCGCCAACGGGTTCCGCAAACCGTTCCACGTCCGTTGCAAGGAAATCCTGGATGCCTGGACTTTCGACAAGGCTCTGCTCCCCATCGTGCAGACCAATCGCTGCTGTTCCACGAATTTTCTGCTCGGTCATGCCGACGGAGAGATCATCGACATCGAGGCGACGCCCGACTACTGCTCCTACCTTTATCCCAACGGCGGGTTGGTCACGCATGCCAATCATCTGGTGCGCGAGACGCGCATCGCTTCCGAGTTCGAGCGCATCGCACCCCACTCCCTGTATCGAGCCCACCGCTTCGAACGCCTGCTCCGCCGCGATTCGGGCGAGATTGCGATTGAAACCATCCATGCGGCTTTGTCCGACCACTTCAGCGCTCCCGCCTCCATCTGCCGCCATCCCGACACCACGTTGCCCGAAGCGAAGCGCGTCATATCCGTCGCCAGTGTTGCGATCGATCTGAATGAGCGCACGGTATACGTGACAGATGGCCAACCCTGCCAGTCAAAATACCAACAGGTGCCGCTAGTTGC
Source organism: Terriglobia bacterium (assembly GCA_963761935.1). Classification (GTDB taxonomy): domain Bacteria; phylum Acidobacteriota; class Terriglobia; order Bryobacterales; family Bryobacteraceae; genus Palsa-89. Next base: position 54,963 of record CAVXJU010000079.1, read on the forward strand.
CGGCGCGAAGAATACGCAAGCCGCCTGAGCAAGACCAATCGAGAGGAAGACATGCCGAACTCCAGTCCATGGCCCAACGGAGCGCAGTGCGCAGTGATGCTCACGTTCGACTTCGACGCCGAGACTTTGTGGATCTCGCGCGACCCATCCAACTGGAAACGTCCAGGGACGATGTCGCAGGGCACCTACGGCGCGAAGGTCGGAGTGCCGAAGATTCTGGAACTGCTGCGCGACTTCGGTTTGAAGGCCACGTTCTTCGTGCCCGGCTGGACGGCGGAAAAATACGTGGATCGCATCGAAGCCGTGCTCAAGGACAATCACGAGATCGGCCACCATGGATATTTGCATGAATGGATCGAACCCGGTTTCCCGGATCGCGAACGTGAAGCGCTGGAAAAGGGTCTCGATGCGCTGAAGAAGACAGCCGGCATCCGGCCCAGCGGCTATCGTTCGCCGGCCGGCGAGACCAGCGAAAGCATGGTGGAACTGCTCGCGGAATACAAGTTCCTTTACGACAGCTCGCTGCAAGATGACGTTAATCCGTATCGGCTGCGGCTCGCGAACGGTTCCGAAGGTCCCATGGAACTGCCGTGGCATTGGAGTATAGACGATGCCGTGTACATGCTGTTTTCCTTGAAAAATCCGCGAGCCATCATGACCAACTCACACGTGCTGGAAATTTGGCAGGACGAGTTCAAGGAAATTTACCGTTGGGGCGGGCTATTCAATCTGGTCTGCCATCCGCAGGTGACAGGCCGCCCGTCGCGCTTGGCTCTGTTACGCGAATTTATCAATTTCGTTCTGAAGTTCCCGAATGTCTGGTTCGCCACCGGACGGGAAGTAGCCGAGGCTTGGACCAAATCCGGCCGAAACGAAGAGTACATCAAGGTCGGATAGACCGGCGCGCCGTCAGGGCCGCTCACCACTCTCGAGACGCGCCTCAATCGAATCGAGAATCGGATCGCACTCCGCCACACTCGGCGCCGTGTAGTGCGCCCCGGCTTGCTCCAGCCGCCGCCGCGCATTGTTCAACAGCCTTTCGCGATCCGCATCCGACAGTCGCGACCATTCCTCTTCCGTGATGCCGATTTCGTTGCCGGTGCGCGTCACCCCGACAGTCCACATGCCTGCATTACGGCCTTCTTCGATATCAGCCGTCGTATCTCCGATTTTGACGAACGCGGCTAGCGGGTAGGCCTCCAGGCGCAGCGCGGTCAGATAGCACATCCACGGTAGCGGTCGGCCCGCGGGAACATCGTCGGGGCACACGGCAGAATCCGGAACGAAGCCCTGCGCCGCAGCCCGCTCCAGCAAAAAGTCGAGCATGGCGCGGTTGTAGCCGGTGGTGGTTCCGATCTTGAGCCCGCGCGCGCGCATCCTGGCAACCGCGTCCGCAAGGCCGGGAATTAATTGCGAGTGATTCTCAAGAACCCGAATCTGGCTGGGGATGAATTCGGCGTAGAGCTGTTCCACGGCCGTCTCGCCCCGAGGCGCGCCATGCCTCACCGCCCACGCCTCGCGTACTCTGGGAATTTCGAGAATAGACCGAATGTGCGATTTTTTCGCCAGGCCCATCGATTCCCGAACTTCCGCGACCGTCACGGGAACGCCGGCCGCCGCAAAGACGCATTCGAGCGCCGCCACCGGGGCGCGGCTGCCGAAATCGACGATGGTGCCAGCCCAGTCCAGCACTACGGCGCGAAGCTTCATGCCGCCAGCATAATGCGAATCGCCTTTATTCGGCCAGCTTCAGATCCGTGACCTTGATCGTGTCGCCCTGCACGTCGCCGGTGACGGTTACTTTCATGTCGTCTTTTTTAGTAGACGATTTCAGCGCCTTCAGCGCCATGGCATTGCCCGCGCTATCCAGAGCGATGTACTTGCCATCCGCCGTGTAGACGCCCCAGCCGCTCTTGGTGCAGTTCGGCGTCAGGTTGCAGGTACGCGCGTGTTTCACCGCGACATCTTGCCCGCCCTTCAGCGCCGTCGTGGAGCAGAGCTTGTCCATCAGAATGCCGCTAACGTCGGCGGCGCTCGCCGCTCCGGCTAATCCCGCGACCACGCCCGCGCACAGCAGCATCCTATTTAGTCTTTTCATCTTCGTTCCCCCTCGACGGCTATTATACCCGGGCGCGTCGCGCCTGCGTGCCACAATAGGACTGGCTCATGCACACATTCGCCGACCGCCTGGTCGATGCCGTACGCAAGAAAGCCAGTCCGTGCGTGGTGGGGCTCGATCCGCGCATCGATCTTATGCCGGATTTCATCAAATCCGGCCGCGGCTCTCTTTCGCGCACCAGCGCCTGCTCCATCATTTCCGATTTTCACGAACTGGTTCTGGACGCCGTCGCGGACTTAGTTCCCGCCGTAAAGCCGCAGCTAGCATTCTATGAACAATATGGCTTGGGCGGTTTGGAAGCTTACGAGAATACCGGGAACGCCGCGCGCGAGCGAGGACTGCTGGTCATCGCCGACGGCAAGCGCAACGACATTTCGTCCACCGCCGAAGCTTACGCCACCGCGTTCCTGAGCGATTCGGCATTCTACTCCGACAGCATGACCGTGACGCCGTATCTCGGCCGCGACAGCCTGGAGCCGTTTGTGAAGGCCTGCGCGCAGCATGCCAAGGGGCTGTTCGTAGTTCTCAAGACTTCCAACCCAGGTTCGCAGGACTTTCAAGATCAACCGCTCGAAAGCTCGGGCCGTCCGCTGTACGAATCCATCGCGGCCATCATCGAGGATCTCGGCAAAGACTTGATCGGCGAATCGGGCTACAGCTCAATTGGAGCCGTGGTGGGCGCGACGTTCCCCGAAGAGGGGCGCAGACTTCGCTCACTCATGCCGCACGCCATCATTCTGGTGCCAGGTTACGGTGCGCAGGGAGGCAGCGCTAAAAGCGCAGCCGTTTGTTTCCACGAGAATGGTTTGGGCGCGGTAGTCAGCTCGTCGCGCGGCATCACCTACGCATACGGCGATCCCGGCATCTCGAGCCCGGCCTTTGTTCAAACCGTTCGCGACAACACCCGCCGCATGGTGGACGAGATCGTAAAAGCTACTTCAACTCCGACACCGGCACGGTGAACGAAGAAGTATTCACCACGCCCTTGCGCTGGAACTGCACCCAGATCTTGTAAGTGCGCGCGCGCGGGAAAATGATGTTGAACTGCATTTGCGGCCCGCCGTCGGCGATGAAGGGATGGTCGTGGATCAGGTCGATCAAGTCGTCGCTGACTGCCAACATGTGCGCCCACGCGCCGATGTACTTTTCCAAGCCGTCCGCGGGACTCAGTTTGAAAAATAGCAGCGTCTTCAGTCCCACGATGGGCGTGGGCGGATCCATGGTCAGCTCGACATCCAGGTTTGAGCAGTGGCTCACGCCCAGTTCCGGCTTCGGGTTGGCCAATACAAGAGACACTTCCTGACCGGGAGCGCCGGGAACCACCACCGTCTTGGGCACCAGTTGCGGTGTGCCGCCGCTGGGATAAAAATCGGCCAGGATGCGATACATGCCGGGCTTGGGGAAAGTCTCCATGTAATCGAATGTGCCGTCCGGTTGAAGTACCGGGTGATCGTGGACGAAATACTGCAGGTCCTGGCTCACCAGAAACATGTGGAACAACTTCTCGTGGACAACCTCGTAGTGGTTCACCGTTTTGCCGGTGACCGGATCGGACATACGGAAGTGGATCTGCACCTTCTCCCCGGCGCGGAAAACAGGCGGCCTGAACGTAATGTCTAGCGGATACTCGATCTCTTCCTGGACTCCGAACTTGAGCGTCATTCCGCAGCGCGGGCATTTTCCCGGCTTGTCCAAGCGGACATCGCGATCCATTGGACAATACCAATCCAGTGGCCCACTAACCGCAGGTGGCGTGGCTGACGTGGCTCCCGGAGCTGCCCCTTCGGAGGGCAATTGCTGGGCGCCCAGCGGAGCCAAACCTAAAGCGAGCAGCATACTTCGGCGGGTTAACTTCAGGGAGGGAGAAGTCATGATTCTACTATTATGACGCGTGTGGCGGCATCCTGCTATCCCGTTGAAACACCAGTTCAACTGCCGATCTATCGTCAGCCGCGCAGGTCCTCAAAGGCCTCTTCAATTTCCTTCTTCGCCGCGGGCGTCGGGCAAACCAGGGGCAGGCGCGGCGGTCCGCCATAATATCCAGCCAGATCCATGGCGTATTTCAAGCCCGGGATCCCGTACTTCGAGGTTACTAACATAGCCGCGCGTCCGATACGATTCTGCCAATCGAGCGCCGCTTCCGGCTCGCGCGTGCGGTGCGCTTCCCAGATGGAAATCGTCGCGTAGGGCGCCGCATTGGCGAACGCCAGTACCCCGCCCACGCATCCTACCGCCAGCGATGGCGCCAGGGTCGGGGCCGACCCGGTCAGCACCTGGAACCCCTTCTTGGCCTCCCGAATCATCTGCATTATCTTTTCCAGATTCCCGGAGCTTTCCTTGATCCCGATGATGTTGGGGTGCTGCGAAAGCTCGGCTACCGCGCTGGCTGGAAGGTCGAGGCCCGTGGATTGCGGCAGGTTGTAAAGGATCACCGGGATTTTCACCTGGTCGGCTACCGCGCGAAAGTACAGCATCTGTGCGGCGGCATTGTTGAGCAGATTTTTGTAGTAATGCGGCGTGAGCACCAGCGCGGCTTTGTAGCCGATTTCGGCCGCGCGGTTTGAAAGCGCCACGGTCTCGCGCACGCTCTCCACGCCGGTGCCCGCGATCAGCAGTTTCTCGGGCGACGCGTATTGCGCCACCCATTCCCAGAGCTGGATTTTTTCCTCCGCAGTGAGCATGACGGTCTCGCCGGTTGATCCGCCCACCACATAGCCCGCCAAGCCGGTGAGATTCCATTTCTCGATGTTGTATTGGACCTTTACTTTCCAGATATCGCCTTCGTGATTAAAAGGCGTCGCTATGGGAGGGAAGATTCCGTGCAGTTTCATGCGGAGGGATGAGGGCGGCCGCAACCGCCCCCTGTAAAACTAACCTTTCGCGACGAACGTGATGACGAGCGTATACAGCGCCAGGGATTCGATCAGTACCAATCCCAAGATGAGAGCAAAGCGGATGGCCGCCTGCGCGCCCGGGTTACGTGCCATGGCTTCAGCCGCCGAAGCTGTGGCTCTTCCTTGTCCCAGACCGCAGAGCCCGGAAGCGATGCCCATGGCGATATAGGCCGCGGGCAGATTCCAATTGGTGCTTCCGCCGCCGGCGGGGGTCTGCGCGAAGATCGGGCAGGCCAGCAGCAACAGAGCCGTCAGCAGAAAAATCATTTTACGTGTCATGTGTTTCTCCTTCAGTTTAGAAATTGTTCCGAGGAGGTGGTTCCCAATCCGCCCGGGGGGACGGCGGGCTCACGCTCGAAACGATAATGCCGGTATTAATGCTCGTGCGCCACTGCTCCCCCGACGTAGATCATGGCGAGCAGCATAAAAATAAACGCCTGCAGGAATGATACGAAAACGTGCAGGCCCATAAAGACAGCCGGAATCACTAAGTAAGTGAGCGACAAGAATGTCAACATGACCTTCTCGCCCGCGAACATGTTGGCGAAGAGACGGATGGTGAGCGAAAGGGGCCGGGCTAAATGGCTAATGAATTCGATCGGCACCATGAGCGGAGCAAGCCACGGCATGGGTCCGGCGAAGTGCGCCAGATAGCGGCCCACACCGTGCTCCCGAAATCCCGTGGCGTTGTAATACAGGAACACGGCCACCGCCAAGCCGCAAGGCACCGCAGGAGTCATGGTGGGCGATTCGAAGCCCGGAATAATGCCGATCAGATTCATGAACAGAATGAAGATAAAAAGCGTTCCGAAGAAAGGAACATATTGGTTGTAGCTATGCTCGACCGCGTCATGCGCCTGGCCCGCCACGAACTGGTAAATCGCCTCGAAGGTGAGCTGCAGCTTGCCTGGTCTGGTGGCCGACAACCGCGACTTCAGATAGGCGAACAGCACCATGATGATCAGTACCACCAGGACTTCCATGGCGAGCCAGTTCGGCCACGGATGCGCGGGATCGGCAGCCGGCTTTCCAATGGCATTGAGCACGGCGTTCGCCGGAGCTGCTAGAAAATCGTTGAACAGCTTGGTCGGCCAGAGATCTAGTTCATGCTCTTGCATAGATGAGTTCGTAAATGATTTCGAGGATGACCGCCGCGGCGGAGACCAGCAGACCCGTAACCGCTGCCGCGACGCTAAGTCCTAGAAGCTTGATTATAGCAATTGCGGCGCCTGCCAGCAGTACGATGCGGAAGATGAAACGCCAGGATTTTTTCTGCTGCGCGCCCGGCGAAAGAGCCAGCACCGCGTGCTGCCAACCCCAGAAACTGGCGTAAGAAAGCAGCGCGCCGATCAGGAACGCCAGGCCCATCCGGAATCCTTTGAGCGTGGTGAGCGCGCCCGCCCCGATGGTCCCTAGCGCCAGGATTATTACGCCTACGCGGCGCAACGCTCGCGTGTAAAACTCGGGATCAGTTGCTGCCATCGTCTTTAGTCAGCTCGCGAATCAGCTCGATCATGCCGGAGGCAAGGCCGAGAAACAGGAAGATGATTTTCAAGAAGCCGGTTCCGAACAGCTTGTCGAGAAAATAGCCGATGACGAAGCCGATCAGCACCGCGGCCGGGACCAGGAAGGCCACGCTGTAGTACTTGCCGAACTGCTGCATCAGGTCATTTTTCGGCATGTGTGGCTCGCTTGCGGTCCAGGATAGTAGCCGCCTGTTCGGCTGTTTCTTTGATGAGGAAACCCATCTTCGGATGCGTGGGCGTGATGTCGGCCTTCAAACCGAATTCCCCCAACGCCTCCGTAGTGGTCGGCCCGATCGACGCGATCGCCATCCGCCCAAGCGCGACGCGCAGCGGCTGTTCCAGGCCAGCCTCGGCCGCGATCCGGAAAAGGTGGTTGATCTGAATCGAGGTCGTGAAGATGGCTACGTCTACCTCTCCCGCGACGATACGACGGACGGCCTCGTGCAACGGCCCGGGGTCTTCTGGAAGATCCCATTGATACACGCGAACCGGCGTCACCTCGGCGCCGCGGCCGCGCAGCGCGTTCACCAGTTCCGGGTTCGACTTACCATACTCCTGGACCGCAATGCGCCGCTCGCCCCGCCCTTCAATGGCCGCCAGCAATTCGCGCCAGGTATTCGGTTCCGGCACGTTGACGGTAACGGGCACCTGCATCTCGCGCAGTGCGGCGGCAGGCTTGGGCCCGCGCGCGACAATCGTGATTTTCCGCAGCGCCTCGGCGAAAGCCTGTGGAGCGAAGCGCGACGCCAGCGCCTTGTCGAGCGCCCGCGTCCCCACACCGGTGAGAAAAATCATCATGTCCAACTCGCCGCGAAACAGGCGGTCGGCGAATGCGAACGCTTCCGGATTATTTTCGATGGGCGTCTCCCGCATGGAGGGCGCGACAAACGGATCGCCACCCTGCCGCCGGATCAGCTCCGCGATCTCGTTCGCGCGCCGGCTCTCGAAAGACACCACGCGTAGGCAATCGAAAGGCATCTACTTCAGGTTAGCAATCGATGCTCGCATTGATGTGCCATACTGCCGGTAGGTGAAACTCAGAATCTGGCTGGTAGCCGGCCTGAGGATTTGTGAGCAGATTCCTGGAGTCGATTCTCGCGCCGTCGCGCCGCGACCACGCGCATATTCAGCAGATCAACGCGCTGCGCGCCGAATTTTCCCGTCTGAGCGATGACGAACTGCGCGTGGCCGCCCAGACCAATGAGCTGCTCCCGCTGCTGGCAGCCACCGCCGTTATCGCTTCGCGCTTGCTGGGCCAGGACATGTTCGACGTCCAACTGCGCGGGGCGCTCGCATTAACGCGCGGCAGCGTCGCCGAAATGCAAACCGGCGAAGGTAAGACGCTCGCAGCCGTCCCCGCCGTGGCCTGGTACGCGCGCCAAGCGAAAGGCGTCCACGTCATGACCGCCAACGATTATCTCGCTCGCCGCGACGCTCAATGGATGGGAGAAATCTACCGCTTTCTCGGCCTCTCGGTCGGCTATCTGCAGCAGGGCATGACCGCCGTGGAGCGCCGCGCCGCCTATGCTTGCGACGTCACGTATGCCACGCCCAACGAAATCGGCTTCGATTTTCTGCGCGACCGTCTGGCGCTGCATTTGGACGAACAGGTCCAGCGTCCGTTCGCCGCCGCCGTGGTCGATGAGGCCGATTCCATCCTCATCGACGAAGCGCGCATCCCGCTGGTCATTGCGGGTGGCGACGACGAAGATGAGAGCGCTCTGCCGTACGCAGCCGATCAGTTAGTCCGAAACTTCCGCGTTCCCATCCATTGCACCGTGGATGCGGGCGCGCACAATGTCGCGCTGACGGACCTGGGAATTCTGGTGGTGGAGAACGCTTTCGGCTGCGGCAACCTGTACGAGGAACGCAATCTCTCGCTGCTTACCGCCGTGCAGGATTCGCTCCATGCTCACGTCCTACTGCGCCGCGACGTCGATTATATCGTCAAGAACGGCGCGATCGAGATGGTGGACGAGTTCAAGGGCCGCATCGCGCTTGACCGGCGCTGGCCCGCCGGGCTGCACACCGCCATCGAGATCAAGGAGCGCGTCGCCGCCAAGCGGCAAGGCCGGATTCTCGGCTCCGTCACGCTGCAACACTTGGTCGCGCTGTATCCGCAGGTCTGCGGCATGACCGGCACCGCCGCCAGCCAGGCGCTCGAGTTCGAAAAGATCTATGGCATGCCGGTGGAGGTGATTCCAACCAATCGCCCGGTGATCCGCGTCGACCACCCCGACGAAGTCTTCCGAAGCCGACACGACAAGGAACGGGCGGTTCTGGATGAGATTCGACGCGTGCACGCTTCCGGCCGGCCGGTTCTGGTAGGCAGCGGAAGCGTCGAAGAATCGGAGCGGCTGAGCCGCGTGCTCTCCGGAATCCCGCACCAGGTTCTGAACGCACGGCAGGACGAGCGCGAGGCGGCCATCATCGCGCAAGCGGGCGCGCGCGATGCCGTCACTATTTCCACCAACATGGCCGGACGCGGCACGGATATTCGCCTGGGCGCGGGTGTCGCGGAACTGGGCGGCCTGCACGTCATCGGGACGCAGAAACACGAAAGCCGCCGCATCGACAACCAGCTTCGGGGCCGCGCCGGCCGGCAGGGCGATCCCGGCTCTTCGCGCTTCTTCGTCTCGCTTGAAGACGACCTGATGCGGAAATACTCCGATCTGAACCCCGACTTGGGCAAAGATCCCGATACCGTGCAGCGGTTGGTGGAAGGGCACAATCTGGACGCTCGGATTTTTCTCCAAAAGTACGAGCTGCCGATCGAGGGGCAGCGCCACCACATCCACGAGCACCGCCAGAAAATCCTGGACGAGACCGAGCCGTCCGCTTCTGAGCTCGATCGGCTGATCAGCCTGCGCACTATCGACGATCTATGGTCCGATTATTTGGCGCGCGTGTCCGAACTCCGCACCGGCTTACCGTGGATTGACTTAGGCTTGGGAGGCGCGCCGTTCTTAACACTCGACCGCCGGGACGCGCATTACGAGTTCGCTCAGAAAATCCACCAGTGGTTCTCGGAGCTGGAAGCGGAAATGCCCGTCGAGATTGCCCGCCGCATAGAGGAAGCACAAGCGGGCGATGGAACCGATCCAGCCGAGCGCGGCGCGGTCTGGACCTACCTCACCACCGATCAACCCTTCGGCTCGTTCAGCGAGCGCGTGATCCGCGGCTTACGCCGCAAATTCCGAAGATGAGCGGCACTCAGCTTTCTTCGTGCGAAAATCGCCGACAGGCACGCGGCGAAGGTCGACCGCAAGGCCGCTGGGTGACCGCCAGGGTCATTTACCTTTTTTCCTGAGAGCGAGCGCCTTCAGCTTGGTCCGTCCTTCGCCCCTCAGACCGCTCCAAAACTCGGCGTTCGCACGAATTGGCTTGCCTGAATCGAGGCCTTCTAAAAGCGACGCGTCCAGGCATTCCTCGGCCCGACGCTTCTGGTCCTCACGAGTCAACTCACTTAACATGCTCTTGTTCGCCCAGGGTTTCAGCTTGCTAGCTTTCGTCAAATCCAAACGGAACGCTGGACGTCTACTTCTTTACCAGCAGCGCGAGCGTGCCGCCCTTGGCCGGGTAAACATCGATCTTCGCGCCGGCCGGCAGCAGGATCGGCTTCTCGAAATAATACGCGCGGTCGAACTTGGGCTTGTAATCGTAGATCCAGATCAGCGGCTGGACGCTGCCGTCCGGCTCCTGGATCACGGCCTGAATCGAAGCTCCCTCCGCCATCGTGCCGGGGCGCGCGCCGATTACCGTCACCGGATCTTTGATCGTCAGCGAACCATCGGCGACCAACTGCGGCGCGGATTTGTCGAGAGCGCCTGAACCCGCGGTCTTGGCGGCCACGTTCGGAGCCGCAGCCGGAGTATTGAACACGGGCGGCTTGGGCAGCAGCTTTGGATCGTCGCCTTCCGGAGACCCTCCCTCTACCCAATCCGCGATCAGATGCATCTCCTCTTGCGTGAGCGCGTTCTCTTCCTTCACCGGTCCGAAACCTTTCACGGCGGCAAAGGGAGGCATGCGGCGCTCCAGCACTTCCTCCTTGATAGCCTTGGCCCAAGGCCGAGCCGCCTGATAATCCATCAGGGAGAACGCCTGGCCGCCATCGTGATGGCACGACGCGCAGCGGTTATATACGATGCGCGAAATTTCCCGATTCCAAATGAGCTGCGTGGTAATCGGATCGTGCGCCAGCGCGACGCTCGCGCCGCCCGTAGCCAAGGCGAAAATTACAGCAAATCTTGCAAAATCTGTTTTCATTAGTTACCGCTAGTTGCGCCCCCAGTTTTTCTCGGCGTGAAGAATTCCTGCACGCTCATATCGGCCGGAATGACGACGTCGTAGAAGCCGATCATCATCTCTTCCCAGCTTTGCTCGCCGAATCGCACCGTGGCCGTCGGGTCCGGATTCTTCGGATTATTCGGCGAATTGTCGTACCATGCCGTGCACACGATCTGTGTCCCGGGCGGAATGGCCAGCGGCTTGGTGAGTTGATAGTCCAGCTGCCAAAAGAAGTCGTAATTCGGGACTCGCAGCAAAACTTCCGACCGCCCGTCCGGATAGATCGCCGTGTATTCGAACGACTTCCCGCGCAAATGCATATGCGGGAAAAGGTTCAGAATCGTGGCTCCGTTCGGAAACGTGGTCTTGGCTTCTATTTTGTAATTCGGATCGCCCGGAGGGATCTTGAAGCCGAGATTATATCCACCGATGGTCAATGCACGCTCCGCCGGTTTTTCCTTGGCGAACACCAAACCCACCTGGGTATGGTCCTCGGTCTCCTTCCCATCGGTGGTGTAGTGGATCTGCAACACCAGGTCGGAGCCCGCTTTAATCATCTTACCTAAACCGGGCCGCCAGATCTCGGGCACCTTGCCGGGGGTGTAGATCATGAGGATATCGTTGCCGCCCCCGGAGATGTTCTGAAAATTGCCGCCGCTGGGAACAAACGGCACGCCAGTCTTGGCTTCGCGCAGCCATTTGGATTGCGGATCGCGGATGAAAATGACAACGTGGTGGACCACCATGCGGTCGCTGGGCCGCGCTTCGGCCATCTGGACCCACTTGTCTTCGGTGAACCTGGTGGGCAGCACGACGTACTGGTAAGGCACGTCGCCCTTGGCGGGCAGATGAAACGGCTCCGACATCTCCAGCACGACATCGGGTTTCGGAATATTCCAACCCTCCACGAAGGCCAGCGCCTTGGGAGCGTCTCGCATATCGCCCTCTTTTGCGCCAGTATCCACCCAGGCCACCAGCGTGGCGAGTTCCTCGTGACTCAACGAGCGGTCATTCACGAAATGGCCATATTTCGGGTCGGCGAACCAGGGCGGCATCTTCTTAGTGAGAACGTCGCCGCGGATGGCCTTGGCCCACGGGCGCGCTTCTTTGTAAGACAGCAGCGAGAACGGCGCAATCTCGCCCGGCCGGTGGCACTCCTGGCAGTGTTTCTGCAGGATGGGTTCGACGTCCTTGTGGAACGTGACCTCGGAAGGTGCGGCCGCGATCACCGCCGCGGCGGCCGAGAAAAGAATCGCGAATCGTGCTAGCTGCTTCATAACTTCTCCTCCAAAAAAACGTAAAATGAAAATCGCGCTGGCGACCATTGGGCCACCAGCGCGATTGTCCGTTCAAAACTAAAACAGCTCCACCGCTGGGCGGCTCTTAGAAGCCTCCGCTGGTAGCTTGCGCCGGCGCCTTCTTCGGCATCATCAGATCCATGGCGCTCACGTTCATCGGAACCGAGACATCGAAGAAACCGAACATCATCTCTTCCCAAGTCTGCTCGCCGTAGTGAACTTCCTTGGTCGGATCGGGATTGAAGCGGTTGTTGGGCGAATTGTCGTAGTGGGCGACGCAGTCGATCACCGTGCCCTTGGGCAGAACCTTGGGCTGCGCTAGTTCATAAGTGAGCTGCCAGTTGAAATCATAGTGCGGCACTTCCAGCAGCGTCTCGGACTCACCGCTCGGATAGGTAACCTTGTAGGTGAAGTCCTTACCTCGGAAATGCATATGCGGCAGCAGGTTGACTAGCGTGGCATCTTCCTGCAATGTCATCCTGGCTTTCACCTCGTAGTTGGAATCGCCGGGAGGAATTGCGAAATTCGCCGTGGTGACGGCTAGCGACAGGACGCGCTTCGTAACCGGCCCCTTGGCGAATACCAGTCCGAGCTTTGATACGTCCGTGCCCGGGGTACCGTTGGCGGTATAGTGAACCTGGAAAATGATGTCCGAACCGGCCGGGATCAACTTGGCCTCTCCGGGTTTCATAATGTCAGGCATGGTTCCAGGCGCGTAGCCGGCTACGTTGTCGCCAAACGAGATGGCCTGTTGCCCGCGGCCTTGGCCCTGCGCCCGTGGATTTTTTTCCGCATTTTCCCTGGCCTGCTGCTCAGCCTCGCGCGCGTCGAACGGAATTCCCGGCTGCAGGTTTCTGAGCCAAGGATTGCCAGGTTCCCGAATGAAGGTCAGGATGTGGTGCACCAGCGCCGGGTTGCCGGGCCGCGCTTCCGCCATCTGGACATATTTGTCTTCGGTGAACCCGGTGGGAACAACGATGTACTGGTAGTCGATCGTCCCCGACGCCGGTACGCTGAACGGCTTCGTCATGCTAAGCACCACGTCGGGCTTGCCGATGCGCCAGCCTTCTATCCAATCGATCGGCTTCGGTGCGTCCGCAATCTCGCCGGCCGGGGCGCCTGCGTCAACCCAACTCACCAAGGTCTCGATGTCGGCCTGGTCCATGCTGCGGTCGTTGGAGAATTTCCCGAAGTGCTCGTCGGCGAACCATGGCGGCATCTTCTTGGTTACTACAGCTTGTTTGATGGACTTCGCCCAGGGACGAGCCTGGTCGTAGGTCAAAAGCGACATCGGCGCAGCTTCGCCAGGCCGATGGCACGTCTGGCAATTTTTCTGTAAGACTGGCAACACATCTTTATAGAATGTGGGCGTGGTAGCCGCCGACGCGAGGGCAACCGAAAAGACGGACAAACAAAGCAAGCGCATGAACAGCCTCCCGACTGGAACTGGTGTGTGGAACCTCTTTCCATAATACGGGATGCCGGCTTGATTTCGTTCTCGGAAAATGCGCGGGGCAGGCAAAAAAACGGTTGTTTGTAGGTTGTTTTGTTGCTTTTCTGGCCGTGGGAGGAAGTAGTTGTACTTCCCCTGGGCTCTGGCCGGCATCTTGAGTCCACGGCTAGGGGGACCCGCCAAGCCCGCTCTTAACCCCAATCACCAGTGCAAGTTCGACGTTAGTTTACGGTTTCGCGGCAGGCTCAATTTTTTCCATTGCATGTGGAGACAATTGCGCTATCATAGACACTTCATAAATCAGGTTTTCCTTATGCAGCCTAAGCCCGCGCCCCTTCCGCCTCCGAACTGCGCCCCCGCGCTTGGCCTTGACCATTTTCGTAAACTGGCCGGTGTTTCGCTGGATGCAATTGCCGCCAGCACGAAGATCAGCCTGCGTTTCTTGCGAGCGATCGAAGCCGGCGATTACGGCCAGCTACCGGGTGGCATCTTCACCACCAGTTATCTGCGCCAGTACGCCGCTGCCATCGGTTACGACGAATCGGCATTGCTGGAGCATTATCAGCGCAAGATGAACCCCCAGCCTCTGGTCGAGCCGAAGCCGCCGTCGCGAGAGAGTCGCAACCGCCTGGACCGCTGGTTCGGGTTAACGGCGGAAGAATCGCGTTAGGTCGCGCTACCGCCGCTCAGGCGATTTCCCGGAGGATCGTGTCCGGAACGCGGCTCTTCAACTGAGGGTTCGCTTCCAGAATTCTAGCTATGTCCAGCAGATCCTTGCGCCGTTTGGTAGCGCGTCCATCCGGATGGGAAGCGGCCCAGATCTTTCCTTCGAGCACGTCCTCAATCGACGCCACTGGCAGCGAGAGACCCAGAACATCGCGAGCCGAGGCGCGCTCCACGAAATCACCATAGCGAGCATTGGTCTGAATCTGGATGCGCAGATTCGAACCGGGAGACGAGACGTTGAGGCTATGCGCGAACTCTTCGACCGTGAAGCTTTCTTGCATGAACTTCCGCACTTCGCCGATTTGCTCGACGGCCACGGCGAGATCGAGATCTAGACTGACGAGCGGCTCGACATAAGCGTTGACAGCTTGCCCGCCGATCACGCAGAAGTTGATGGCGTGCGCGTGAAGAAGATCGAGCACTCGTTCCAGCAAGTCAGACTTGTCCATAGCGACCGCTTTCCAGAACGAGAGTGCTTCCATTGACGCGCCGCTCTCAGATTAGCGCAACTGTCAAAACTTGACTGCGACTAAAGCTGTCACCAACTATTCTTCGGTGCGAAGGATGCACCTTCAGTGATATGGTTTTGTCTTATTTTGAAATTGCGCCCGGTGAGGTCTCGCGCCAACTCAAGTTCTTCTGGACCCAGATCCTCCAGGAAAACAAAACCCAGTTCACCGAGGGTGACTGCATACGTGTGGCGTTTCAAGAATTTTTGCGAATGCCGGCGAGCACGGTCATTTCGTCGAGCTGCTTGAACGAAATATCGGGATAAGGCGTGTCGCGTCTCGTCACGTCAGGCTGACTTATGGACCAAACCACTGTGCCCGGCTCCAACTCCACGCTGGCCATGATACCGAAGTTGTCGTCACCGCGGACCCGGAGCAGGGATGCAAATACACAACATAGAGTGAATGCGCGCATTTATGTTCCTATCCAGTGAAACCAGTGGAGACATTATGCAGGACGAAAATTTACTTCATCGAATATTAGGTCCACCTGTTCCGATACATCGGCAAGCGCCTGAGCTATGCAGAACTCACCGGCAAGGTGGGAGAAACCGGAACCCATCACCTGAGTCGTGGCGAGTAAATCGCGGCTCTAAGGGGAAGGCTTGAGCTTTGGCCTTGATCCCCTTCGATTTGGATTCGCGGCACAATCCTTTTTTGTAAGCACGCTCGCGGCGCACAATTGTCGGGTGCGGAACAGATAGAATCTGCCTCACGCCTTCGTCGAAACGTTTGAAAGCGTCCGGACCTTCGACACACTGCGTCGGCCTATCTGTTTTCATTCCTTCGATTCTCTTTGATCATGACATGTCTCACGGCCTTACGAAGGGAGCCTTTATCTGTGGCGCCGGAAGTTCCACTCCGTTTCGCATCTTCCCGTCTGGTTCAAACAGAGCCAGCAAGGCAGTTTCATCAATGAATGTGTGGTAATGTTTTTTTTCGAGAAACAGTCGGAAGAACAAGGCTCCGCACGGATCTCCTGAACCGTGTGTGCGGTAACGATTGGCAAGATAAGCCAACAAGTCAGCAGCTTGAATTTCTGGAGATTCCCGCATGTCTCTGACTTCAGTAATTTTTGAAACATAAGCAGCCCACCATATACCGCGTCCCCGGTGATTTTGTTTGAATGCTGTCCTGAGGATAGGATAGAATCCTTCGGTTCTGTCGAACTCAACTTCGATTCCAACGTCACGATGAGGATGCCGAATTGCCAATCCAAAACAGATGTCCAAACAGATTGCCTCAGGGGACCTGAGAGACGGAATTAACGATTTAACCTTTCTATAGTCTGCAATGCTGACGGAACAGGATATCGCAAGAGGGTCGGTACGGCCGGTCTCACCAAGTACCCTAATCAACTCAAGGACAAGCCTGAATGTCTTGTCGCTGTTCCACCCGTCATAGCCATCATGGTGTTGGAACGCCTCGCTAGCATGAAAATATCTCCTGCCAGTTTTTGAAAATGGTGCGGAATGCTTTTCAAGAACTTCAAGCCAACGTCGCCTCAGATCGGCCCAACAGGTCTCTTCACCGATCAGGCTTCCGAGGTTTACAAACCGGCATCCTGGATCGTGCAGTTTCCCGCTGCCGTCGTAGAATACCTTCAGTGCCAAAATAAGCTCCAGTGGTGCCGGACTCAATCCGCACCTCCGAGGCTATCATCGACTGGTGTACTAGGCAAATATATAATTGCCGATATCAGCGGCCAGACAGCAAAAGCGCGAAGTACGATTCCGTCAGATCTGTTGCAACCTTGGTTTATCTTGCACGTACTGGAGCCAATTGTTCAGCGACCGGACTCGGAGCGCGCAACCCAGCAGCCACTGGTCCTGAGGGACGTCCGTTGGAAAGCGGCGGACATCCACATAGTCGCTGAGCTGAGGTACCGGATCAAGCGGAGGCGAGTTCGAACTGACGACGCGCTCGATCAGCGTGGCCCACGTCACCCCCTCCTTGGCGCGGCCCACCACCGCCTTGGGTAGAACGCCACGCATCGCACGACGCAACAGATACTTCTGCTCGCACCAGGGCAAAGGAGGGACGGCGAGCAAAAAACGTAGCATACGCAGATCCAGGTATGGGTGTCTCACTTCAACTGGAGTCCCAGTCCAGGCCGCGTCGAGGCCATCAAACATCCACTGCCAGACTGGATCCTCAAAAGCCGCGTACGCAACTGGCCGTATGGGATGGAGCGACTGCGCGGCCGGCGGTTCTAGCCACTTAGCCTTCCATCGATGCCGCAAATCGTATTGTGATTCGAGCGCTGGGTTCATCCATTCCGGGTACACATCCGGGAGCAGCTGCATGGATGGCCCGATTTGCGCCGATCGAATCACCGACGCTTTCGAGGAAGCGCTCCGCTTCGCATGCATGACGGTCATATAGAGGTCGCGCAAAACGCGCCCATATCGGCCCTGCGCCACCAGGTACGAAACGTAATTTCGCCATTCGAATAGCAGGCTGTGGTCGGGGCCTTCCCCGTAGAGAAAGACGCGGCTCAGCGTAGAGGCGTGCCGGAAAAAGTTGCGAGTAGCGGTCAATTCCCAGGGATGCAGCGACGGTTCCGGCACGGGCAAAGGCGTAAGCTGCCAATTGCGATCGATGCCGGGTTCACCCCAGGGGAAGAAATGGATCGGCAGGGCGAGCGCCTTGGCGGCCAATCCCGCGCACTCCTTTTCGGCTGGGTCCGCGAGGTCGTCCTTTGTCAAGGCGCACAGGCTCAAACTTCCGGGAGAGCGCTCTCCGAGGACGCCGGCGGCACCCGCTGCCATGCTGGTTGAGTCGAGCCCCCCGCTCATAAAAATTCCAGTGTCCTTTGTTCGGAGGCGATCGCTTACACACAATCGCAGTATTTCCCTGAAGCGATCGCAATAATCTTCGGACTGGCGAAGCAACAGGGGCGGGTCAACCGGCATGGTCCAGTAGCGCTTCGATTGTTTCCCGGCGCGGGACCAGGTGGCCGTGTGCGCCGGCGGCAAACGGTGGATGTCGGCGAACACCGTAGTAGCAGGGTCCTGGTTACGCTGCAAGAGCAGGAAGTCCGCGATGGCCAAATCGTTCAACCCGTTGGACACGGCCGGATGTTGACGCAAACATTCCAGCGTGTTGCTGAAGATCAACAGCGAACCCTGTTGGGCGTAATAGAAGGGCTTGACTCCGAGGTGATCGCGAGCGCAAAACAGAATTTTTCGCGGAGCATCCCAGATCGCGAAAGCGAAGTCGCCCAGAAAATGATCGACGCACTGCTCTCCCCAGGCCAGGTAGGCGCGCAAAAGGAGTTCGACATCGGGCGCGTCGCCGAGACCGTGCCGCGATTCCAGCTTCGCGATCAAGTCCGGGCGCGCATCCAAACGGGCGTCGGCAACGATCCAGGTTGCTCCGTCCAGACTGAACGGCTGGTGCTCGGTTTCAGACTCGGCTGTTGTCTTCAGAAGTGTATGGCCGAATCCAACCGGTCCATCCACCCAGATTTGCCGGGCATCCGGACCGCGAAAAGCGAGGGAGTCCGTCAAAGCCTGCAGCGTGCGGCGTTCCACTGGGCTTTGATCCAGCTGCAGAATGCCAACGATGCCGCTCATTTTTTCACTTTACAAATTCAGGAGACCGGCCCGAGACCCACGGATTGTAATCATAAGCGAACCGGATTCGTTCGTCCATGGTGGGATGGTTATAAAACCAGATTTTCACGAAGGAGGAGGGCGACGGCTCTGTCAGATCGGCCTCAGCCAGAACCTTGAGCGCGTCCACGGTCACCTCCGAAGAATTCGGGACGATGCCATGCACCACTTCCAGTCCGTACTGATCGGCTACGTGCTCCAGATGCCGTTCAAAGGCATTTTGAGCAGGCATGCTTGCGAACATAAGAACGAACCCCAGCAATAGCAACACCGGTAATGAAGCCCAATCCTCCACACCGCGCAGCCCCCACGCCTGGCCGAAACGCCGCACCGCCCAGCGCGTCGCATGGAAGCCCACCCAAAAAACGAGCAGCAGCAAAGCCATGGAAAATAGCAGGTCCTGGATAATGTGCCCCAACACGTAGTGCCCCAGCTCGTGGCCCACAATGGCCAGAATTTCTGGCGGCGTCAGGCGCTCCGCGGCCGTGTCCCACACCACCACACGCGCGGAGCTGCCCATGCCGGTCACCAGCGCGTTCATGCCCTTGCCCTTTCGGCTGGCGTCGATCAGGAAAATTCGGTTCTCCGGGATGTGCTGGCCGGAGTGTGCGATCACGAGCTCGATCTGCTTCACCAGGTCGGGTCGAGAATCTGCAAGCGGGGTGTAGTGGTCAAACAACGGATCAATCAGCAGCGGGCTCACGAAGGAGGAGAATACGATCACTGGCAGCACCGCCAGCCAGCCGAAAAACCACCAATGCCGGGGACTGCGCCGGATAATCGCATACACCAGCCAGGCCACGAATGCTCCGCCGGCCGCGACCAACAGATCGCTTTTAGTCACGTCCCCGAGCCATGAACCCCAGCTTTGAATCGACTGTCCGAAGTGGCGCTGTACCAAATGGCCCGCCACATCGACGGGCAACGACAGCGCATCGAAAATCAGGATAAGCACGGGCACGAATAGCAGCGCTTGCAGGAAGCGATCACGCGCCACCCTTTCAGCCCAATTGCGCAATCGGGGCGCAACTTGAAGGCGCAGGAACAAGAGCAGAATGGCGATCGTGCACCCGACACGAATGAAGTACAGTTTGTACAGGACTTGGGAGTAAGCGATGGCCTGCGCGGCGTGGTCCGGCGACTGGGTATGCGCGGCAGGCTGCGACTGAGCCGCACACATCCAATGACTCGCGAGCAGCAGGATCAGCATCAAGATCGGCCCACGCATCGCGAGCGCCCTGCCCACCCGTAAAACGTGGCCTCGCGGAGCCGAATCTGAGCGGACCAATTGAGAACTCAAGCGCGCCGTCCCCACCCAGGCTAAATGGCCCCGCGAGAGCAGCCAAATACCATAAATACTAGTAGTACCGTCTTTGATTTGAGCATTGTACTTAGTTCTGTCTCAGTATAAAATAGTCTGTCAAATTCAGAAACGCGACCCGGAGGATTCGCACTTTCTTCGAGCGCGCTTGGTTTGGGGGAGACATGAGACGGCGATTCAGCCCGGTCGTTATTGCGCTCTGCACCTTGATACTTGGAGCAGGCGCAACGTATGCCCAGAAGAGCTTCAATGCGCTTGGTTTTACAGACAAAACAAGCTTCAACGCGCTTGGAATCACTGAAGTACCGGAACTCCAGGGCTTTGGAGGGGTCGCCCTGCTGACGGTTGTAGCATCGGTTGGGTACGGCGCACGGAAGATCTATCAGAAGATCACTCGGCGCGGCCGCGAATAGGTCGGCTGCGCGCACATTGACGGAGGAGGAAGTTATGAGACGAAGAATAAGCCCGATCATTATCGCGCTCTGCACAGTGCTACTTGGAGCAGGCGCAAGCTACGCCAAGACCTACAATTCGTTTGGAGTCGACGATAAGTACTTCAACGGGCTTGGATTCACAGAAGTGCCGGAGCTCCAGGGGTTCGGTGGCGTGGCCTTACTCACCGTGGTGGGGGCTGTCGGCTACGGCGCTCGCAAGGTCTATCAGAAGATCACTCGGCGAGGCGGCGAGTAGTTTAGCGTCCCGCGCAAGCAAAACAAAAGCCCCGGACTCGGTTCACACCGGCCGGGGATTTTTTATTTTTGGCCGTGAGCAGGCTCGCGTGTGTCCTCCCCGCCGGATTTGGCTTCCATGCGGAACAGCGGAGATACGGCATCTAATATGTGCATGCCGATGTCGTTCACACCGCGGCTGGTGGATGCGTTAGAGAGCACCACCACCCCGACACCTGCGCGCGGGTTGCATCCGAGAAAGCTGGTGAAGCCCGAGGTGGTCCCGTCTTTCCATACAATTTCCAACGCATCGGGCGTGGAGATTTGCCAGCCGAGCGCGTTCACTAAGCCCGGCTGCGTGGTTGGTCTGAGAACGTCCAGCATCGCGGCCATGGCCGGAGCTAATGGTGTTCTCGTGTAGCCCAGAAACGCGCTGAGGAATTTCAGCAGATCATTGGCGCTGGAACGCAATCCGCCTGCAGGGGCCAGCGCGCCGAAGTCTGAGGGTGAAACGGGTGCGAGATGGCCGTCATGTCCGGCGGCCAAACGCGACCTCTCTTCTGAAGCGAGCGCGATGTGCGTGCTGTTCATGCCGAGCGGAATGGCGATGCGAGAGATTATCGTGCGCTCGTAATCCGGCGCCAGCGCCTGGCCGAGCAGCCCATAGCCCAAATTCGAGTATTCCCAATGCGGGCTGACGCTGGCCGGCAGAGCGGCGAGGAGCATCTGGCGCGTGTAGCCGGCGAACGGATTCGCGCGATCCTTCGGGACAAGATTCGCGGGAGTGCGTGGCAGGCCGGAGGTATTGGTCGCCAGCTCCAGAAGAGTGATGGAGCTGTGCACGGGCAAGTATTTCGACACTGGATCGGTGAGCGCAATTTCGCCGTGCTGCGCCATTTCGGTGAGCAGCAGCGCAGTGAATACTTTCGTCAGAGAGCCGATCTCGAATATGGTGTCACCGTTGAGCGGCCGGGGATCGGCGCGGTCCAGGTTTCCATAGCCGACCACGCGCTGGCCGTCGCGATCGATCACACCGACTACGATGCCGACGCTTTGGTGTTGGCCGTGGATGCGCTGGTCGAGAATCGCCCGGATTTCGTCGCTGGACGGGACGTAGCGAGTGCGGTGAACTTGAGCAGCGGCCAGGCTGGCGATGGTGAGTATGACTGCCAGGCGGGCGCAACTCAGGAACGGCATCGCTTCTATCCTTACTTCTTGTCGAAATAGGTTCCGCGGGCCTGCATGTACATTTCGACTGCTTTCTCTAGCGGAGGCATGGGCGCGACGCCGCAGCTTTCCATCTTGGCATTTGACAGCACCGAATATTTTGGACGGCGGGCGGCGGTGCGGTATTCCTTTTCGTTGGTGGGCTGCAACTCCGGCTTGAGGCCGGCCACGCGAAAGATCATGGCTGCGAAATCGAACCAAGAAATGGCCGTTCCGCCGCCGATGTGAAACAGGCCATGCTGGCCGCCTTCCAGAAGATCGGCGGTGCGCGCGGCTAGCAGCGGCGAGTAGGTGGGTGAGGCGACGTGATCCTGCACCACGCGGATGGGACGCTTGGCGGCGGCCTGGCGGAGCATGGTTTCGATAAAGTTGCCGCGGGCGGTTTTGAGGCCGCCGGGTCCGAAGACGCCGCAGGTGCGAATCACCAGCGGACGGTCGAGATAGGCGCGTGCGTAGAGTTCGCCGGCCAGTTTCGAAACCGCGTAGGCGCCCAGCGGATGCGGCTCATCCTGCTCGGTGTAGGCGCGGCCGGCGGTGCCGTCGAAGACGTAATCGGTGGAAAAATGCACAAAGCGCGCGTCCAGTTGCCGGCAGGCCATGGCCAGATTGCGGACCGCGAGCCCGTTGGCGATGAACGCGGGCACGCGGTTCGTTTTCGGCCACGTCCACCTGATTGTAGGCGGCGGCGTTCAAGACCAGCGCCGGGTCGGCTCGTACCAGCGTCTGTTCGATCTGAGCCGGGTCGCCGATGTCCACGCTGGAGCGGTCGAAACCGGAGACGGCGTAACCGCGCTCGGTCAACTCGCGCACCAACTCCACGCCGAGCTGGCCCCGGCTGCCGAAGACGACCACGTTTCGCCTGTTCACTGATGGCTAGGATAGCGGAAATCTGGGAGTTGGTCCGATCCGGCCGGGTTGGGCTTGGGTTCGTTTGTGCAAATTTTCAAACGGGGGCGTGGAGACCGATCGCGTCGCGGTCGACGGTGCTTGGGTTCGTTTTGTCATTTTGGATTCGTGCCGGGCGTCGGAGAGAGTTGTGACTGCATGGCATCAGAGCAAGCCTACGCCTCCGAGCGATGGCGTTATTACGGGGAGTCAGCTAAATCGTTGTGCGTGCGGCGGTCAAATTTATTTGTGGATGGTCACCGGTGCGGTGGAAGAGAGCAGAAAAGAGATGTCATCCACCTTGTACAAGACTTTGCCTGCCGATGCCGGAGCCAGTGCAATCTTGCCGGAACGCACCGCTTCGAAGGCAGATGCCAGGCGGGGCAGGACCGACGGCGGGGCGAGCGGAGCGTTGTGAGCGCCGAGGACGATCCTGACTTGCGGCGCGAGGGCAGCGAGACGCTTGATGGAAGCGCCATACGCGTCGAGATTGGTTTCGGGACTAAAGAGGTAAATGGGGCCGGGATAGTAAGTATCGCCGGTGAAGAGCAGGCCGGCGCGGCGATCGAGAAGACAGATGGCGTCGGGCGTGTGGCCGGGCGTGGCGATGATCTCGATCGTGCGGCCACCCAGGTCGATGCGATCGCCATCGTGTTTGTAGGCTGCGATCTTCCAGGGACGAGTGGCGTAGCTCTTCCTGTCAAAATCTTTGGGCAGGTCGCCGCAGATCTCGCCCGGTGCGATTTCGGCTTGTGCAGCGTCGCGCGAACCGCGGGCGTTGGCGCGTGAGAAATCGGTATCCATGCTTAGAATCGTGTCGAACTGCCAATTGTTGCCCACGTGATCGACGTGGGTATGGGAGTTGAGGACGACGATGGGCAACTTCGTCAGCTGGGCGGTTAGCGCCTTCAGGTCGCCGATGCCCATGCCGGTGTCGGATAGCAGAGCCTGCTTTTGGCCAAGGATCAGATAGCCGATGGTCTCCTCGGATTGATGTGGCTCGTAGATGGCAAGAACGCCCGGTTCTACTCGGTAAACTTCGAACCAGCCGCCGGTAACCGGGACGCGCTGGAGATTTTTGTATTGCGGACGCGGAAGCGCGCGGCACCAGTCGGGAACTTGCGCGATCAGCGCTGGTATCGAGAGAGCGACACAGACAATCCCGGCGATTCGCACTTTTTGATGATCTCACAGCGTGAAAAATGGAATGATGAAGATTAGCGCGCTATGCGGTGGCCAGCTCGAATTTCCATTTGGCAAGCGACGGCGTGTGCAGCTGGGGGGCTGTGGATGGCTCCTGTGCGGGCGCAGGAACTGACGTTCGCCCGCGACATCGCTCCCATCGTTTATGCGAATTGCGCGCCGTGCCATCGGGCTGGGGAGGCGGCGCCGTTCCCGCTGCTCAGTTACCAGGATGTGAAAAAGCACGCGCGCGATATCGTCAAGGTCACGCGCAGCCGCTACATGCCGCCTTGGCTTCCCGAGCACGGTTACGGGGATTTTCAGGGCGGGCGGAGGCTCAGCGATGACCAGATCCGGGCGATCTCGACTTGGGTGAGCCAGGGCGCTCCAGAGGGCGCGCCGGGCGAAACACCCCCGCTTCCGGCGTTCACCGAGGGCTGGCAGCTTGGGCCTCCCGATTTGGTGTTGGAAGCGCAAGCGCCGTTTCACGCGCCCGCATCCGGGCCCGATGTTTACTGGAACTTCGTGTTCAATCCCGCTGTTACGGCTACGCGCTACGTGCGCGCCGTCGAGATTCGTCCGGGCCAGCGCAACCTGGTGCATCACGCCAACCTTTTGGTCGACCGCCTGGGTTCGGTGCTGGGCAAGGGCGGCGGGTTTCCGGGAATGGATCTGACTTTGTTCCGCAGCCCGTTCACGCCCGACGGCAATTTTCTTTTCTGGAAGCCGGGCAGCGCGCCGCACGTGGAGCCGGACGGGTTCGCCTGGCGGTTGGACCCGGGCAATCGACTGGTGCTGAACACGCACGTGCATCCGTCGGGCAAGGCCGAAGAGCTGCGTCCTTCGGTGGGGCTGTACTTCACCGACAAGCCGCAGACCAAGTTTCCGCTGCTGGTGGAATTAGAAAACGACCAGGCTCTGGACATCCCGGCCGGTGCGGCCCGTTTTACAGTTTCCGATCAATTCCGGCTGCCGATGGACGTGGATCTCCTGGCCATCTATCCGCACGCGCATTATTTGGGAAAGCGGCTGGAGGCTTACGCCACGCAACCCGACGGCGGACGGAAGTGGCTCATCCTGATTCCGGATTGGGACCCCAACTGGCAGGCGGTTTATTATTATCGCGAGCCGGTCTTGCTGCCCAAGGGCACGCTGATTTCGATGCATTATCAGTACGACAATTCGGCGGCGAACGTGCGGAATCCGAATCAACCTCCCAAGCGTGTGAGCGCGGGCGATCAATCCACTGACGAGATGGCGCACCTGTGGCTGGAGCTGTTGCCGCGCGGCGCGGGAGACCGGCGGCGGGAATTGGAGCAGGCGGTGATGGAACATCGGCTGGAGCGCGATCCGCTGGATTTCGAGGCCAATTTCAATCTCGGGGTGGTGATGCTGTCGCGGCTGAATGCGGCGGGCGCGGTGTCGGCGCTGCGAACGGCGGTGCGGGTGCGGCCAGATCGAGCGGATGCGCACAACATGCTGGGGCTGGCGCTGGCGGGGACGGGACGGTCGGCCGAAGCCCTGGAGCAATACCAGCGCGCGCTCGAAATACGTCCCGGTTATTCCGGCGCTCGATTGAATCGTGGCAATGCGCTAGTGAGGAGCGGAAGGCTGGAGGAAGCGATCGCGGATTATCGAGCGGTAATGCAAGCCGCTCCCGGCGATCCGTTACCGAAGCAAGCACTGGCTAGGGCACTGCTGCTACGCGCCAGGCAACTTAATGCCGAGGGCAAGACAGAGGACGCCCAAAAGTTGATCGACGAAGCGCACACGCTGGAGGCGCGAGCACCGGTCCGGTAACTAGACGACGCGATTACTTCTTCTTGGCCGGCTTGGCGTTCGGATTGGTGTAATTGGTCTGGATCTTGGCGCCGATCATTTGGAGCATGCCTTTGGCGGCATCGGCGTATTGGCCGGTGGGGGCCAGCGCGAGGTATTTCTCGAGGGCATCCTGCAATCCTGGAGGCGCCGTGACTTTGCCGTCCGCACCGGTGGTCAACCTGGCGGAAAGCGCGGTCGCGTATTGGAACTGCGCGTCGGCATAGTCGGGATTGGCCTCGATGGCTTTCTTGAAGGCCGCTTCAGAGGCGGCGGTCTGGCCGCTGTTCACCAGCAGTGCGCCCAGGTTGTAATAATATTTTCCGGCGTTGGGCGGATCGAGCGCCGCGGCTTTATTCAGCTCAGCCTGCGCCTCGTCGAATTTCTTGGAGCGGGCCAGGGCGAGGGCATAGTTGTTGTGATAGGCGGGATCGTCGGCTTTGAGAGCGATGGCCTTTTGGTACGCGTCCAGACCTTTGTCGAGAGAAGCCTGCTGGTCGGCGCCAGTTTTGGCGGAGGCCTGACCGATATACGCGTCCGCCAGGTTGGCCCAGATGACGTGCTGGTTAGGATCGATCTGGGTACCCTTTTGGAAGGCATCGATGGCGGCGTCCCAATTCTTAGCGGTGAGCGCTTCTTTGCCCGCATTGAAAGAATCGTTGAGCGCTTTGTTCTTGGCGATGGCTTCGGCATTGGCCTTGCCGCGTTTTTCCTGGGCCTCGCGCTCTTCCTTGCTCATGCTGCGGTCGGCGTTCTCCTCGGCGCCGGCAGCGGCCGCTTCAGCACCCCCCGCCTTCAGGTCGAAGTTGACCGGAGTAGGATCGCCCAAAGCGGTCGGGACGTGCTCCTGCTTGGCTTTCTCCTGGCCATTCATCAGCACGCTGATGGTGTATTTTCCCTTCGGAAGGCCGTTGTAGATGTAGTGGCCCTTCTTGTCGGTCTTGGCGCCTTTGTAGGTGCCCTTCATATCCTCGCGCGTGATGAGAATCTGGGCATTTTGGACAGGTTTTCCGTCGGCGCCAGTCACCTGGCCCTCGACGGCCGTGATCTGCGCCCAGGCCGGGCCTGTATAAAGCAAGCCGAAAAATCCTAACAAAAGTAACCAGCGCGACTTGGCTAGCATGACAAAAATCCTCCCCAGGGGTTTTGGGTCTTCAACTCTCAGCATACTACGCGTGGCCGCAACTTGCCACGCAAGCGGGCCACGAAAATCGTGTGCTTGTACCCGAACCGGGTCGAGAAGCATCCATAGGGGTACAAGCGCAGATTACAAAGGACTAGGTTACAATAACGTAAGGCGAAAAAGGTTCGGGGGCGGATTGATGCGGGGATTGAGCTTAATTCTTCTGGCAGCCGCGGGATTGTTCGGGCAGTCCAGCCTGGAGCGAGCCCAAGAACTTTATCAGAAAACGAACTACCGCGAATCGCTGGCAGTGCTGAAAGCAGCTCCGGCGCCCGATGGGCAGGTTTACTGTCTGGAAGGCCGGGATTACTTCATGCTGGCTGAGTTTCGGAAAGCTAGCGAGGCTTTCGAGAAGGCCCTGGCACAGGATCCCAAGAATTCGGAATACGCGCATTGGCTGGGCCGCGCGTTCGGACGCCGGGCCGAGACGTCGAATCCGCTGATGGCTCCCATGTATGCTTCCAAGGCGCGGCAATATTTTGAGAAAGCGGTTGCGCTCGACCCCAACAACGGGGAAGCGCTGAACGATTTGTTCGATTACTATTTGGAGGCCCCGGGTTTCCTAGGCGGAGGATACGACAAGGCCGAGCAAGTGGCCAAGCGCATCGCGGCGCACAACGAGGCCGAGGGACATTTTGCGGAAGCGCAATTGGCCGACAAGCGCAATCAGTTCGAGACGGCGGAGCAGCAGTTGCGGCGGGCCATGGAGCTGGCTCCGCGCCAGGCCGGGCGGGCGATCGACTTAGCCAGATACTTGGCCAAACATGGGCGCATCCAAGAAAGCGAAGCGACTTTCGATCATGCCGAGCGCCTGGCGCCCAACAACCCGGTGGTGAGTTTCGCGCGCGCGCGGATTTACATCGAGCAAAAGCGGAACCTGGATAAAGCCAAGGAGCTGCTGCACAAATATCTGCAGAGCGATCTTACGCCGGACGATCCGCCGCGCGAGCAGGCCGAGAAGCTGCTCAAACAGGTCTCCGGGGTATAGCATCGGGCGCTCGGGCGGCGGCCTGCGCGATACTGAAATCAGCGCATGCGCAAGCGGCGTGCATTCCAACTGAAATGTATTTTGGCGAAGCGCTCCGGTTCAGCTTGCAGGCCCTGCAAGCTAATAAATTCCGCACTTTTCTGACGGCGCTGGGGTTGGTAATCGGCAACGCTTCGGTGATTCTGGTGGTCACCATCTCGATCACCAGCCGCGACTACATTCTGGACCAGATTCGCGGGGTTGGCTCGAACCTGATCTACGCGCAATATTCTGCCGGAACCAACAACTCCACGCAGGTGGATGCGGATTTTATCAAGCTGGCCGACGTGCAAGCGGTGCGCGACCAACTAGGCAACCGTATCGTGGCCGCAACCGGAGTGATGACCAACTACGGACGCCTGCTGATCAACGGCAAGGAGCAGGATGTCTCGGTGATCGGGTCCGACGAGCAGTACGCGGTGGTGCGCAACATGGAACTGCTGGCAGGCCGATTTCTGGATGAGAGCGATGTGCGGCAGCGGCAACATGTGGTGCTGCTGACCCAAAAGCTGGCGGTGCGGCTGTACGGCGGACCGCAGGCGGCGGTGGGGCAGAAGCTCAAGTTGTATGGATTGCAGTTCATCGTAATCGGAGTTTTTAAGGAAAAAACCAGCACTTTCGGGATGTCGGAAATCACCGACGAGACGGTCTTGATGCCGCTGCCGGTGATCAAGTTATTTGCGCGGGTGGAGCGTATCGATCCACTGTACGTTCAGGCGCGGCGCGCTTTTGACGTGCCCGCTTTGACGGCGTCGATCAAACAGATCATCGAGAGCCGCCACCGGGCGGGGGCGCGCTATGACGTGCAGAACCTGGCGGGGCTGCTCGAAGCGGCGCAGCGGATCGCGCTGGTGTTGACCATTGTGCTGATCATGGTATCGGCCATCGCGCTGATCATTTCCGGGATCGGGATCATGAACATCATGCTGGTGACGGTGACCGAGCGGACGCGCGAGATCGGGTTGCGGATGGCGGTGGGGGCGTCGCGGCGCGCGGTGCTGGAGCAATTCCTGACCGAGTCGGTAGTGATCAGCCTGGGAGGCGGGCTGATCGGGATCCTGCTGGGGATTGCCGTTCCGCTGAGCGCGAGCATCTTTTCGCAGAACTTCTTCGATTATGACCTGCGAGTGCCGATTTCGCCCTGGTCGATTGTGGTGGCGTTCGCGGTCTCATTGTGTGTGGGGGTGGTGTTCGGGATGTTGCCCGCGAATCGAGCGTCGCAATTGAATCCGACCGAGGCGCTGCGGTATGAATAACGGAGACAGCCTCAACGCTCGTTGAGTTCCTCACGGGTAAATTTGCCCCCGGGCCGAACGTGGTTTAGCTGCTTCATAAGTCGACGGTACTCGCTCTGTCTTCGAACCCTCCTCTTGGGTCCTCTTCCCGCGCGGTTTGGACGTCGCATGAACTTGATGGTAACGCGGGGTGGTTCTAGAACCGATTTTACGAAATGATTCCCTTGCGGACCGCGTACAGGATCAGCTCCGGCACGCTATGCAGGTTGAGCTTTTGCAGGATGTGCGTGCGATGCGTGTCCACGGTGTAGAGGCTGACGTTGAGGATGGTGGCGATTTCCTTGTTGGTCTTGCCTTCGGCTACCAGCTGCAGAATTTCGCGTTCCCTATCCGTCAGGAGCTCGTAGCTATCGTCGGCGTTCTTGCGGCCCAGGGCTTCGACGTAATCTTCCTGGAGAATGCGGCTGACCTTGGGACTGAAGAAAGAGCGGCCTTCGGAGACCGCGCGGATGGCGGCAATCAGCTCGGCCTTGAGCGCATCCTTGAGCAGGTAGGCGCGCGCGCCGGCCTTGAGCGACCGCAGCACGTAGCTTTCGTCGTAGTGCATGCTGAGAATCACGATGCCGGTTTCGGGGTTTTTTTCGACGATGCGCCGGGTGGCCTCGATGCCGTTCATGTTGGGCATGGCGATGTCCATCACGATCACGTCGGGGTGATGTTCGCGAGCCATTTCGACGATTTCGCGGCCATCGCCGGCCTCTCCCACCACGGCGAAGCCGGGCTGTCGTTCGAGCAGCAGGCGCATGCCGTCGCGCAGGATATTATGGTCGTCAGCCAGCAATATGCGAACGTTTTCCATTTTTTCCATTTCCGTTCAAGGCCGTGAGCGGCAGGCTGACCTGGAGCAGCGTTCCGCGTCCCGGGCTGGAATCGATCCCGAAGGTTCCGCCCAAATGCCGAACCCGCTCCTCCATGCCCAGCAGTCCCATTCCACGAACGCGCACGGTATCGAAGCCGCTGCCGTCGTCCTGGACGCTGAGCATAATGTGATTTGATTCGCTGCGAACTTCAACCTGCACCGCGCTGGCCTGAGCGTGGCGGGCGCAGTTGTTTAGAGCTTCCTGAACCACGCGGTAGATGCAGGTTTTATGCTCCTCGGGCAGCTCGTCGGCAACTTCGCTGGACACCTGTACGCGCATGCCGGTACGCTTGGCGGTCTCCCGAGCCTGCCAGTCGAGCGCAGGCACCAGGCCGAAGTCATCGAGCATGGAGGGCCGCAGCAGCAGGGCCATGTTGCGAATTTCGTTCATGCCTTTTTCGGCCACGGTGCGGATGGCTTCCAGATGCATGCGAACTTGCGCGGCCGGTTCGAGATCGAGCAGGTTCTCGGCTTCCATCAGGACGGCAGAAAAAGATTGGCCGACTTCGTCGTGCAGCTCGCGCGAAAGCTTGCGGCGCTCCTCTTCCTGGGCGCGGACCAGCTTGGCGGAAAGGTCCTGAAGGCTGGATTGCGCATGCACGCTTTCTTCCAGACGGCGCTGCACTTCGCCCTCCAGGCGCAGGATATGGAAGATGGTGAGGCCCGCTAATCCGGCGCCGCCGAGCAGTGTCAGGGCGATCATGGCCATCAGCCCGAGCTGCAGGCGCGCGAAAACAGCCCCCAGTTTCTCGTCGCCGCGCTTGAGCGCGTCCTCATTCAGCGCCTCGATGCGATCGGCGATCTGGAGCATAGAGGTACGCCTGGGAACCAGCTCCTGGTAGAAGAAGGCATCGCGAAATTTGTTGCGCTCGTCGGTGGTCCAGGCAAAGGTGCGATCCAGAACCTTCCAATAAGCTTCTATCTCGGAGCGCAGCGCCTGGAAGGGCGCGACCTCGTCCGGCTCGACCGATTGAGAGTAACTTTCGAGCGCGGTGCCGATGTCTTTGCGCAGGGTGTCCAGGGCGGTGAGTTGGGCGCGCGCGCCGGTTGCCTCGGGGGCCAGCAGGGAGTCTCTTACATAGGTTCCGGAAAGATAGATATTAGATCGGATCTGTTCCAGAGTGCGGTTTCGAGCCAGGAAGCGCGCCTGGAGTTGAGCGTCATTCTGCCGCAGAGTATTGAGCAAAAGGAGCGAGGCGATCTCGGCGGCCGCCATGAGAAGCAGCAAGCCGCCAAATCCCAGCACGAGAATCAGTCCGGGCCGCTGGCGCATCATT
Source organism: Terriglobia bacterium (assembly GCA_963761935.1). Lineage (GTDB taxonomy): Bacteria > Acidobacteriota > Terriglobia > Bryobacterales > Bryobacteraceae > Palsa-89. The sequence goes on from CAVXJU010000079.1 coordinate 86,134, forward strand.
CCTCTTTATGAACCCGCCCGGCGCCTCTTAAGACACTTCACCGTCCGGACAGATGTCCAATTCTTAAGATAGATCCCTTCGTAGCTCGCCGGTATCGCGTCCTTCCTGTATAAGAATGTAAAAGGATGTATAAGCCAGGCCTGTAGTAAGGGTGTATAAGGTAATTTCCCGACCCCGGAAATACAGTACCGACGGGATTCTCCTCTAAATCGGGCCCCGCTATTCTGTAAGAGCGTTACCCATTGGAGGTTTCTGAATGACATCAAGATTTTTGGCCTGCGCGGCTTTGACTGCCCTGTGCATTCCGTTCGTGGCATGCAAGAAGAATGTGGCTGCAAAGCCGCCGCAAACCCCGGCGCCGGTAGCCACTACGACGCCACAAACCCGTTCGAACACGTCTGCATCGCGGCAGTCGTCGAATCCTTACCAGAGTGCTTCGAACAATCCGTCCCGCATGCCGGACGCAGCCACTCGAGCCCGCATCCAAGACCTGTTGAACCGTATTCAGGATGCCTATTTCGATTATGACAAACACACCATCCGGCCGGATGCGCAAACTGCATTGAAAACCGACGCGCAGACGCTGGGCGACATCATCCGGCAGTATCCGGAGTTCAAGCTGAAGGTGGAAGGTTATTGCGACGAGCGTGGATCGGAAGAATACAACATAGCGCTGGGAGACGCGCGCGCCAAACAGGCCAAGGACTTTCTGGCCAGCATGGGCGTCCCGGGCGAGCAGTTGACGGTGATCAGCTTCGGCAAGGATAAGCCGGTATGCACTGAACACGACGAAGACTGCTGGCAGAAGAACCGCCGGGCACACATTACACAGGCGAATTAGCCGGCGGTCCTGGAATGGCGGCGGTGCGGGCGCGGCCACGGCGGTTGCCCGCTTGAAGTTGACCGACGCGTGAGGTTTGGGGTGGGCGTTGTGGCCACGCTCACCATTTCCCGCCCGGATTTTCCCACTTGGTTCAGGAACTCCCTCCAGCGATCCCGTCAAGGCGATGCGAGAATGGATTCGCAGATGAATCCGCACCAGCAAGCCTTCATTGAACTTTCATTCAGCCTGACCGACGGGAAAGATTTCGGGCTGCGCTAGCCTATCCCAGCAATACACCCGCTTTATAATGCCCAAGCTCAGAAGCATGGGTGCCACGGATGATTGCCTGGGCGTTCGGAAACTACATCGATGGCCGGCAGATGAAGCTAGCGGAGGCGTTGGATGCCTGATCGGAATGCGGACAGGCACTATCGTTTCCCGCTTGCCGGACAAACTGGCATCTTTCGAGAACGAAGACGACCGGGTTATTCTCCATAAGGTCTGACGCTGCCCAGCCGATCTGTTCGGACATATCGGGACCGGCTGTTGCCAAGACTCTTAGCCGCTTGCCAGGCCTGCCAGCACGCGCTCCAGGGCTTCATCGGAAGGTGTGTAGGATGGACAGGACTGGTGGCGCTCTTTCCACAATTCCGTCGCGACGTTGAGGTTCTCCTCGGTCGCGTCGTCCAATTGTGCCGCCCTGGGATGCGCGGCCAGCGCTTTGTGGGCGCGGTCGGCCAGCTGGGTATCCGTGCCGCCGGCGGCGCATTGATCCATCATCTGGAGAGCCCCCTGCAATATGGTCTGGCTGCGGCGATAGCGCTCGGAGGAGCGAATGCCGCGCGCGTCCGGATCGAGCGCCAGTACGCGCTCACTAATATCCAACTCCTTGCGCGAGGCTTCATCGGAGGGGTCCACGCGTTGAGCGTTGCGGAATGCGGTGCGCGCCGCCCCGTAATCGTCCAGGGCCAGCTCGGCGGTTCCGAGCCCGGACCAAGCTTCGGCGTCTCGGGCGTTGGACTGGGCTATGTCGCGAAACAGGTCGGCTGCCTGCCGCAGGGCGCCATATTGCAGGAGCAAGCGAGCGATGCGCTTTTTGGTGGTGCTGTCGCGAGTCTGCTCGAGAGTGGCCAGCAATTCGGCGATGGCCTGCGTTTTCATTCCTTGTTTGGCCAAATAGTCGGCTAATTCGAAACGCGCTTGAACGCGCTGTTGTTCCTGGCCGGCGGGCCAGGTGGCGTCAATCGCGCGATGGTAATAAATGATGGCGTTGGGGGTGAGGTTGTCGGCGGCCGCGATTCGCGCCAAGCCGAGATTAGCCTCGGGATTGGTGGGGTCGTTGCGGAGCACCTCCCGCAAGTAGACGGAGCCCTCGGCGCCGCGGCTCATCTTCACCAGTTCGAGACCCAGGGCCAAGCGGTAACGGGTGTTCCCAGGCGATACGGACAGCGCGTTGCGGAGCTGCTCGACTGCCTCGGGATCGCGATCCTGCTGCGCCAGAGCCAGGGCGGTCTTGTAATAGCTTTCGGCTCGGGTGCCGCGCGCTGAGCGGTAGTAGTAATTCAAGAATCCGATTAATATCAGCAGCGCGATGGCGACGGCGATGACACTGGGCAGAAGACGGCGCGGCGGGCCGATTTGCTCTCGCGCCGGCCCGCTGGGGTGGCGTTGTTCAGCGCCGATGCCATAGGCTCCCAGAATGTCTTTCAGCGTGACCACGCCCTGCAGGTCGCGAACGTCGGAACGGCTCACCACCGGGAGCACGTTAGACTTGCTCTCGGCCATGCGCTTGAGGGCCACGTCCAGGGGATGATCCATATGGACGTGGGGAAAATTATGCGATGTGACCAACTGGTCTGGAATGTGCGCCGCCGGGATTTCCTGCAGCCGCGCGAAGCCGTGCCCGGCTTCTACTTCCGCCTCAACTTGGGATAACGTAGCCATCCCGAGAAGCCGTTGTCCATCCGTTACGGGCCAGGCATTCCGTTCCGCATTCAGCCTCGCCAAAGCGCTCTGGAAGAGATCGTCTTTTGAAAACAGATGCGGGGGGGCGGTAGCTGCGTCACGAACCACCATCACCTCCGGCCGGCTCCGGGCTCCGCCGGGCAAGTGCAGGCCGTCCTGATGCTGCAACGCGTCATAAATCGGCTCCCGTTGCAGCCGGTAGGAAATGTAGTAGCTGATGAGATTGGAGATCATGAGCGGCACGATGATGGAGTAATCGCGCGTCATCTCGAAGATCATGATCACGGAGGTCAGCGGGACGCGGACGATTCCCGCAAAGGCCGCGCCCATCCCGACCAGCGCGTAGGCGCCGACGCCGCCGGTGTAATCGGGCAGCAGTTGGTGTGCGACGGTTCCGACAGCGCCGCCCATCATGGCGCCGATGAAAAGGCTGGGGCCGAAAATTCCGCCGGCATTTCCGGTGCCGTAACAGGCCGCGGTGGCAACCAACTTGAGCGCAACCAGCAGCCCCATCAGTTGGAGCGCCATTTGCCCGTTTAAAGCCTCACTGACATGGCCATAGCCGACGCCCAGGACTTCCGGAACGAACCATCCCATGAGGCCCACCAGCAATCCACCGGCGGCGGGCTGCATCCATTCAGTCCACTTGGGGAGGGCCAGGAAGGTCTTGCGGATGAATAGCAAAAGCTTT
>CAVXJU010000080.1:0-64279 GCA_963761935.1 Terriglobia bacterium
CGTAGCCTAAACTTTAAATTGTGCAATAAATTCAATCGTTTATCCGAAATAACTCGGTTGCAGTGGCCAAATAGTGCCCACTTTTGATAATCTGAGGTAGTCCAACATGCGCTGAAACGAGGTGAGTCAAAATGTCCATCCGAAAACACCATAGACCCGGTTGCGACGAGCGCTCCTGCGATTGCCCCTGGCGCCTCAACTATCGCCCACTCGGAACGACCGGCCCACACAAGCGCATCAACTTCCCGACCCGCAAAGAGGCCGAACGCTACCGCGCCGAAACTCAAATCAAGGTCTCGCGCAACGAATACATCCCGCCGGCCGCGATCCCGCTCTTCGCCGTCGTCGCCGAGGCCTGGCTCGCCGAAAAAGCCGACCGCCATCCCGCTACGAAACTCAAGGCCACCAACGTCCTGAAACATCTCGCCCCACTTAATCAGCGAAGGCTGGATACGATCAACGTCCCCGCGATCGAAAAACTGCGCGACGACCTGCTCGCCGCCAAAGTGCTCGCGCCCAGATCCATCGCCCGCATCATGGGCAGTCTCGCCGCCATCTTCAAGGTCGCGATGCGCAAGGGCTACACGACCAGCAATCCCGCGGCCGTCGCTTTGAACCGCGCAAAGCCGTCACCGAAATCAACAACGCCGAGGCCGAGACCGGAGCGTTGCGGCCCAATGAGGTCCTGAGTAGCGACGAAATCGCGCGCCTGCTCGAGCACGCCGAGCCAGGCTTGTGGAAAAGCTACATCGCGGTCGCTGCCGCAACCGGGATGCGCAGCGAAGAGATCAACGCGATCGCATGGAGCGACCTCGAGCTCGATGCCGGTAAGCTGTACGTCAAACGCAGCCTGGCTTGGGTACGCGACGACGAGAAGGGCACTTTCAAGCCACGGTTCTTCGGAACCAAAACGCGAAGCGGAACACGCACGCTCCCGCTGGCGCCCGAGCTGATCGCTCTATTGAAGGTCTGGAAACTCGCGTGTCCGCCGAGCAAAGACGACCTGGTTTTCAACGAGATGGGGTTGCCACTACGCCCATCGCGGGTCTTAGCCGCGGTGTCTTTCCCGCGTGTCGTCGAGCCGGTCTAAGACGCGCGAACGTAAAAACTTTGCGCCACAGCTATGCGTCCGCGCTGCTTGCGCGCGGTTGTCCGCTCACGCAGGTCGCGCACCTGATGGGGCATAGCTCGCCGATGATCACGCTAAAAACTTATAGCCATTGGCTGCTGGATACCGACAGCGGCGCGGCGGCACAGTACGCGGCGAGCTTCCTTGGCGGACTGCCGGCGCGAGCGCGCGCAAGCTGAAGCGCCCGCCAGCAACGGTTAACAATATGCCCCGGGCGTGGTATATTAACCGTTTATGAAAGGACTCTCGAAGCTACAGCGGCGGATACTCGCGCAGGCACTCACCCCGAGCGCCAAGGCCATGCGCCGCAGCCATATGGATTTCATTAACCCGGACGCGTGGCCCGATCACCGGCCAAACGCCAGCGAACGCGCATCCCTGTCGCGAGCGCTGCGGCGCTGAAGAATCGCGGACTGCTTAAGTGCTACTACCCGCAACTATGCCGCCAAGGCGGCGGCGCGCTGGGTTTCAAACTCACCGACTACGGTCGGATCGTCGCAACCAGCCTGTCCGCATCACCGACAGGACGCTAGGCGTCTCAGTCACCCCGATCCTGGGACAAGGCGCCAAACGGCCGCGCATCCGACCGCGACCGCGCGGCTGGCTGTGCGCGTATCCAACACCCGCGAATTGCCGCGTCATAGTGGGCACCGACTGGTCACTGACGCCGAATAAACCGCATAACTATTGAGGTTTTTCAGGCCGCACACGTTAGGTTGACGTAGCCGGTCCGCGAAAGTGTGGCCGCCAAAGCAAGTCGTGCCGAAAGTGACGATTTTGCCTGACCAGCACGCGCGAAGGATGGAATGACGGGGTATGACGGAGATCTGCTTTATCTACCGTCTCGCGCGCGCGCGGACGCCCGATAATACGAAACCCCGTCACACCCCGTCACTAACCAAACGGTTAGTCGGGTACGGCTATAGACGCCGGATAGGGACGAAACCGTGTCACACCCGGACACACGAAATAAATGAAGCGAAACGAACTTTAGCAAGTTTAGCAACCGCAGACTTTAGCAGGTTTAGCAACTTTAGCGGGTGGACACCCTCATATTTACATAGATAGATAGATAGATAGATTGAAGTCTAAAGAATCTGTACGCGAACTGCTAAATCTGCTAAACCCCGGCTGCTAAAGTTGCTAAAGTTGCTAAAGTTTCTCACTCAAAAAAACCGTCACGAGTAGTCGTGCGAAGTACTTGCACTGAACACCCGAGATAGCGTAAATTAATGAGCACTCATTGATCGCCCGACCGAATATTATCTAGCGGTGTGGGTACGCAGGCGATCGCCCCCCGTGAAGTGAGGCACAAATGAAGTGCCCGACTCACATTCCGAGTTCGATCTCCGCGAGTTCGTAACCGTCCCGATTGATCGCGTGCCCGCTGCGCTGGCTGCGCTCGCTGCGGCACAGGCGCAACTATGCTCACGCCTGATGCTCGAGGTTAGCGATCGGCCCAGACCATCGCCCGAGCCTGACCTGCTCACCGCGACCGCGCTCGCTCACCGCCTGAACTTAAATGAGTCCTGGATCCGCGGCGAGCAGCGCCGAAACCGGATTCCACATATCAAAGTCGGCCGGTACGTCCGGTTCCGAGCGGCGGATGTGATCGCGGCGATCGAGGCGCGACCCGACGCGAAGAAGCCGATTCCGGGCTGGTCGTCCGCGCGCATGTCCTCTAGCCGCGCCGCGCCTAGCAAGCTGGATTACGCGCTCGGCTATGCCAAGCACGGCCGGCGCGTTTTTCCATGTCACTCAGTGCGTGACGGGGCGTGCAGCTGCGGAAAGGCCGACTGCGACAACGTTGGCAAACATCCGCTTTTCACGGGCTGGCAGAACGACGCCACCACCGACAAGAGCGTGATCCAAAAATGGTGGCGCCAGAAACCCGACGCCAACATCGGCGTCGCGTGCGGCGCGGAGTCGAACCTTACGGTGCTGGACGTTGACGGCGACGCCGGCCGCGATCGGCTGCACGAACTGGAACGCGAGCATGGCGCGCTGCCAGAGTGCCCGATAGTTATCACTGGCAGCGGAGGCGAGCATCGCTATTTTCAGCACGAGCCCGGTCTGAACAACAAAGTTAGGTTTGATCGAGGCCTCGACGTTCGTACGACGGGCGGCCTGGTCATCGGCGCCGGCTCGGCCAACGCTCACGGCGAGTACCTATTCGAGGCATCGGCCACGTTGAAAGATGTTCGGCCGCCGAAGATGCCGCCGTGGCTTTCGGACTGCATCAGGAAGGGCCAAGGCGGAAAGGGCACCAACGGCAACGGCGCTGGCGGTAAGGCAAACGACGGTGCGGAGATTCCCGAAGGTCGGCGCGACGACACGATTTTCAAGCTGGCGTGCAAGCTGAGGTGGGCCGAGCTGTCGTTCGACGAAGTACTCGCCAAGGTGCACAAGGCGAACGCGGAGCGGTGCAAACCGCCGCTCACCGATCGCCACGTCCAATCGAAGGTTGAGGCCGCCTTCAAATACCAGAACGAGGGCGCCGGCGAAGATGAGACGCCAGATGAAGAGCCGCGGCCGCTGACGCAAGAGATCCCGGACGCCGAGGAATTCCCGATCGACGCATTAGGTCCCGTGCTCGGCCCGGCGGCCGCCGCGATCTGTGGGTTGGCGCAGGCCCCGGCTGCGATTGGCGGACAGAGTGTACTTGGCACGGCAGCGCTCGTCGTGCAGGCGCATGCCGACATTGAACTTCCGCATGGTCAACGTCGGCCGACGTCGCTTTCCCTGGCGATCATTGCTGATAGCGGCGACCGGAAAACGACATGCGATCGCTACGCCATGGAGCCGGTGGCTGATTTTGAAAAACAGCTACTCGCTGAATATAAAGACGAGTTCAAGGCACACCTAATTGAAAGGGCCATCTGGGAGAAGGAGAGAGCGCAGATTCTAAAGTCGGGTGACGATAAGCGCACCCGGCTCGCCGAGCTTGGCGATGAGCCAGAGCCGCCGCTGAAGCCGATGATGACTTGCAGCGAGCCGACCTACGAGGGGCTAGTCAAGTTGTTGAGTGAGGGGCGCGGGACTAGCGGGGTATTTTCCAGCGAGGGTGGGCAATTCATAGGTGGCTTCGCCATGAGCACGGACAACCGTCTCAAGACTTGTGCGGGCTTATCGAATTTGTGGGACGGCGTTCCGATCTCTCGCGTCAGAGGAGCGGACGGCTCTTCCCTGCTTTTGGGGCGGCGGGTGTCGATGTACCTGCAGATGCAACCGATGGTTGCCTCTGGGTTGTTTGGCGATCCGCTTCTGGATGATCAAGGAATACTCTCGCGTTTTTTAGCGAACCGACCGACGTCTTTGGCCGGAACCCGGATGTGGCGCGAGCCGACGGCTGAGCAGATTGAAAATCTCGGCAAGTACAAGCGGCGGGTGCGCCAGATATTGGATGTCCAGTTGCCGCTCGCTGACGGCGAGCGCAACACACTGAATCCGCGGGTGCTGAAGTTATCGTCGGGCGCTAAGCGACTGTGGATATCCTTTCACGACAAAATCGAAAGCCAACTCGCGCCTGGTGGACCTCTTGAGGGAACGCGGCCGCTCGCCAACAAGATAGCGGAGCACGCTGCCCGACTGGCCGCGGTCGTGACGCTGTTCGCCGATCTTCAGGCTAGTGAAGTGGACGAGGAGGCGATGGCTAACGGCATAGAGCTCGCGCAGTTCTACCTAAAAGAGGGGTTGCGGATATCCCATTAGTAAGATCGATGCCGAGCTACTACTCGCCAGGCTCGTGCTGGCTTGGCTTCAAAAGCAATGGGACGATCCCTGCATATCACTTCCCGATTTGTATCAGTTCGGTCCCAACCCGGTCCGCGATCTCAAAACCGCTCGCGATGTGGTGCGCGGCCTCGAGAATCACGGGTGGCTGGTGCCGGTCGAGACGTCGGTTGAAATCAAAGGCAAGCGGCGCCGCGAAGCGTGGCGAATCGTAGGGAAGGAGCAGGCACTTGTTTGAGAAGTTTGACGTTAAGGCGGGGCTCGCGGCTTTGCGAGGCGACGGCGATCTTAAATACGCCGCAGATTTCGAGGTCGAGTTAGCCAAACAGCGCGCCGCAGGGAGTGACTATTTCACCGCGGCCCGCATCGCCGCAGCCCGAGCATCCGAAGGTGATGGCGCGCGCAACGCTGCGACGACAGCGCGCTATGTCGCCTTGGACGGAGAGAACAGCGAGCGCGACCGCCAGGCACGTCGCGGCTACGACTACAACGAATAGCACCTTCGGAGGAAGGACTAATGGATGACTTAGAGCAGGTAATCGCGAGCATCCGGGGCCGCAACGTCGAACTCATAATCGACGGCGAAAAGATAATAGCAAGCCGGCCGTTGTTGCCGGATGAGAAGAAGGCCCTCAAAGAGCAGCGGGCGAAAGCGATCGAGATCATATCGGGCGCGGCGCCCGAGACCACAGAACAAGCGTACCGTCGCGGGTACGCTGACGGGGTACGACATACGATGGAGGACACAATGCGATCGCACGTTGAAATGAAGCAGACGAATCCAGATGAAGAAATTGCCCGGCTGGTCGCATTTAACGATGCGCACGGCGCTTATTGGAAATGGGAACCCGAGTGCCTCGAGGCGCTGCGTGCGGCACTCGTTCCAGGCGATCGCGTCCAGCCGGTTTTTGCCTACACCTGCATTATCGTCCACGCCAACGGCGGCGAGACGGAATTCAAGCGGGTGCCGAACAAAAAAGGCAAGTAGATGGATCCGGGACAGATCAAAGCAGCAAACTACCACTACGCACGGCATGCCCACGGCCGGACGGGATACCATTGCGCGTCGTGCTTCGACGAAACAGCAGTGGACTCCCTCGATCTACGGGAACATCTACGTGGCGTTGCGGCTAATCACGTTATGGCCGCTGAGCGCGAAGGGCGCCGCTTGTCGATCGAAGATATTGCGCAGCTGATGCTCACCCGGGCTCGTGCGCTTCGTGAGCTGCGTCTCGAGTTCAAGCTTGCGGAAACGCACCCGCGGCTAACGGGCGGCACGCCGGCCGAATTGCGCGAGCGGCTGTACGGCGCGATCTGGGGCGAGGCCCGTGCGCTGGCCCAATCTGCGTCGAGTCAGACTTTAGAGGGAGGCTGATCGTGGAGCTAAGAATCGATCCCGAATTTGCAGAATTCGCGGGCGCGCTACGCCCCGAAGAGCGTGCGCAGCTTGAGGCGAATCTAGTTCGCGATGGTCGCGCGCTCGACCCGCTTATCGTCTGGCGCATGGAGGGCGGCCTCGTACTAGTAGATGGGCATCATCGGTTCGATCTTTGTACGCGGTTATCTTTGCCGTATGACGTGCGCGAGATCGAATTTGATTCGCGCGATGCCGTGCTCCTCTGGATAGCCAGTCATCAGGCCGGCCGGCGCAACTGGACCGACAGCGCCTACGCATACCACATCGGCAAGCTCTATGAGGCGCGCAAACGACAGGGCGCGCGCAGCGACTTAACTTCGGGCAAGAGTTGCCCAAGGTTGAGCGAGCAGATCGCCGCAGAAAAAGGCATAGGCGAGCGCACGGTGCGCAATGCCGCGGACTTCGCGCGCGCCGTCGACCAGATCGCCGAGGTCGCTGGACCACAGGCCAAGACGTCGATACTCGACGAGCAGATCGTGGTTTCCCGCGAGGACGTGATTGAGCTTGCCGCGCGGCCGGAGGCGATCCGCCAGGTATTCACCGAGTCTACCCCCAGCGGCGGCCGTGTTCGGCACGCCCTTCGCGACGCTGGACGGCTGGAGAAATACGGTCGCCTGCAGACTCTCGGCACGCCCGCGCCGGGCGAGGACTGGGGCAGGTTCGCCGTGCTGCTCGCGGATCCGCCTTGGGAGTACGCCTCCCGGCAGGAGAAGGGGGAGCGCACGAGATACTTTTACCTTGATGAGCTTGGATTCACTGATACAGCTCCGCGACAGCCTGAAGCTTGACAGAGCATCTGACGAACGACGCGGCGCTCTTTCTCTGGGCGACACAACCGAACTTGCCGATGGCGTTCGATCTGATTGAGGCCTGGGGTTTCACCTACAAGGGCGGAATCGTGTGGGTAAAGCCGCGAATCGGCTTGGGCAGTTACGTCCGCGGGCAACACGAGTTACTGCTGTTGGCGATTCGCGGCAGCTTGACGCCACTTGAAGGAAGTCGTCCATCGTCGGTTTTAAGGGCGAGCCGTGGCGTCCGGGGCTGCATAGCGCGAAGCCGGATATGCAGTACGAAATCATCGAGCGCATGTACCCAATCGGCGCGCGCCTCGACTATTCGCGCGCCAGCGCCGCGCAGGCTGGGTCGCCTGGGGTAACGAGATTTTCCCGCCGAGTCCCGTTTTTCATGGTACTGCACAAGCTGTGAATTAACCTATGAAGCACACCAGTCAATCGCCACTTGCCGACGCCCCTGAGCTTGCCGCGCGGATGATCGCGGCGCTGAGAACCAACAATCTGCAATTGGCGCGCGAACTGGCGGCTGCGATCGAGGCCAGTTGTCGCGCCGTGCCTAAGGGAATTTTTAAGGAGGGATGAATGTCAATTTTGCAATCCACCGAACGCGACCCGATCCCCAGGATCAGAAAAAATCTAAACTACATCGAAACGCGCAGAGCTTGGCCACGTAAAGGTAGAGCAGCGCGAGCAAATCGTTGCGACTCGACGCCCGGAAATAGAGGCACGGATTAAGGAAGCGGTCGAGACCGGATACCTTTCCCGCGTCTACGAGATTATCCTGCCGCAGTATGCGCAGGCTTTGCGCGACGTGGTCTCCAGTACCCAGGCCCAAGACCGTCAGCGATCAAATCAAGCGGCTGGCTGACGTCGTGCACCAGGCCTGTTGGAATCGCTGGGAAATTGAAGGCGCGATCAACGTGCTCCCGCCGGAATCGCGGATTCTGGACGTAGTACCGCGCGCGTGGATTACCGACATGGCTAACTACACACGCGATCAGATTCGCGCCGGCGTGATTTTCGATCGCGTGTGCTCAGACGATTTCCGGCGGCGCGCGTTTCCAAGCGAAAGAAGATCGCCGAAGCCGAACGTGCAGCGGCGGAAGCCGCCCCGGCCGCCCGTCGCGCCAGGCGGGCGTGAGATGTGTCATATCACGCCGGCACCACGATGAACTGCACGTGTGCCGCCTGCATTTTAGTTCCAATCTTACGTCAAAGGAAACAAGTCATGAAAATAAGCTATTCCGAACTCGAAGAAATAAACAAAGCGTTAGGGGTCTCGGCCGCCAGTTCGGCGACTGCGATCAGTCGCGCGGGGCGGCCGTTTCTTCCCTTCAGCGTTCAGGCGGTCGATGATCGCCGCTTGAATCGCTCGCCGGCGGGCAACAAGCCGTATTCGGGCGACCCTGATTACAAGGCCCAGAAGCGCGGGCCCGTCGGAAATCCTGAAAACGACCCTCAAAAGCGCGGCGGGCAAAAGGGTTTCGCTTACGTGTTCCAAGAGAACAGCGCCACGCTGAGAATTAGAACCATTTTCCGCCGGCCTGCCGACCAGCCCAACGACGATGACGACCAGAATAAAAACAAAACCGGCCAGGCCACTCCCACGCCGAAAGATCCCAACAACGACCTTAAGGACGGCGATACGGTCGTGATATGGACCGATACTGACGACTGCGGCTTCGATTTTCGCACAGGCGAAACATACCTGGTGTACGCGATCGAGAATGAACAGGACACTCGCCTCGAGACCAGTGCGTGTACTCGTACAGCACGCGTATCCGACTCGGGCGAAGACCTCGCGTATCTGTACTTCTATCAAAATGGCGGCGCTCAATCGGCGCGTCTCGAGGGATTTGCCACTTCCGACGTCAGGAAGCTCAGTCCAGACCGGTTCCACTACACCGGCCGCATCGATTCCCCGGTGTCCGGCATCCGCGTCGAATTGCAATCGGGTCACAACTCGTTTGCCACCACCCCGGACGCAAACGGCAGATTTGTTTTCGACGGCTTGGCCGAGGGCGAGTACAAGCTGTTCGCCTATCCGCGCGACACCGAGCGATCCAAACCGTTAGCACCGCCGGTCACTCTTCGCATCCAAGCAAAAAGCTGCACCAGCACCGTTTTATTTGTGCCCAAGACAAATTAGGCAGATCGTTTCCCGCGCTCTTGATAATAACGGAACCGCGCTTGCGCCCCAGGTCATCAAAACGAAGGGAAGGAGAAATCGTCATGCGTGTCTTTCTCACCGGTGCCACAGGCTTTATCGGCTCCGCCCTCATCCCGGATCTCATCAACTCCGGCCATCAAGTACTCGGCCTCGCTCGCTCGGATGCGGGCGCCAAGTCTCTTCAGGCCGCCGGCGTCCAGGTGCATCGCGGCGATATCGAGGACCTGGAAAGCCTGCGCAGCGGTGCGGCCGCCTCGGACGGCGTCATTCACACCGCCTTCAATCACGACTTCTCGAAGTACGCGGCCAACTGTGAGACCGACCGGCGCGCCATCGAGGCTCTCGGCTCCGTGCTGGTTGACTCCGGCCGCCCTCTGGTCGTCACCTCCGGGACCGGGATGGTCCTCACGCCGGGCCGCCTGGCCACCGAAGACGATCCGCCCGCTCCCGCCTCCCGCATCCCCCGCAGCGCGTCGGAAGAAGCGGCCGCTTGGTTCGCGTCACAGGGCGTACGCGTGTCGGTGGTCCGCCTCCCGCAGGTCCACGATCGATTCAAGCAAGGCCTGGTCAGCTACGCGATCGCAGTCGCTCGCGAGAAAGGTGTCTCGGCCTATGTCGGCGACGGGCGCAATCGCTGGCCCGCCGTCCACCTGCTGGATGCCGCGCATCTCTACACGCTGGCGCTTGAGAAGGGATCCACGGGAGCACGCTATCACGCGGTCGCCGAAGAGGGCGTGTCGATGCGAGACATCGCCGAAGCAATCGGCCGCGGCCTGAAGGTGCCGGTCGTCTCTATATCGCCCGAGCAGGCCGCCGTCCACTTTGGCTGGCTCGGGCTCTTCGTGGGCTTCGACATTCCGGCTTCAAGCGAGCTAACGCAGGAACGGCTGGGATGGCGCCCCACTCAGCAGACCGGGCTAATTGCCGATCTCGACCAAGGCAGCGCCTTTCAAGCCCACGCTTAAATGCCGCTGATCGAGGCCGCCGCGTTACACCTGATGACGCCGCCGTAACCGTTAACCACAATGCGATTGCTTGACAGGATTCGATAGCGGCTTTTAGTCTGGAGCAATGGAAGTCAAGCTCACACCCGGTCAGGAAGCCTTAATCCAGCGCGCTATCGAGCTGGGGCGTTATCGCTCTTCCGAAGAAGCGGTGCGGGACGCGATGGCCCACTGGGAGGACCGCGAGCGCCAGCGGATCGACTTGACTACCGACGTCGGCCGCGCTGAGCTGGATCTCAAATCCGGATACTATACCGACTACACTGACGATACCCTTCCGCTTTTGGCCGAAGAGCTCAAGCAGGAAGCGCGCCAGATGCGTGCCTCTGTGTTGTCTCTATGAATCGCTATCGCCTGACTAGGCTGGCGCGGCAGGGCATCCTGGAAATCTGGTCGGAGATCGCCGCCGACGGCGAGGATTCAGCCGACGCCTATGTGGACCGCCTGGTCCGCCACTTTCGCTTGCTGGCCGACTATCCCAGCTCCGGCCGCCGCCGCGACGAATTGGGCGCCGGGTGCCGCAGCGTTTCCGTTGGCGAGTACGTCGTCCTTTTTCGCCTGGTCCGGTCGCAGGTGCTCTTGCTGCAAGTTGTCCACAAGGATCGCGACAACGAATTCAGCGTGCATCACGGATCCTAAAGCATTGTCCTACCCGTCTTCGACGCGCGCCTTTATATCCGAGTACGCCGCATCGATGAGCCTGTTTAACGCTCGCGCGTTCACCGCCGTTCCCGGTCTCAGTTTCACATGACGCATGAACTTTCCGGCGCCTTCGAGCAAGCCGGCCGGATCCGCCAGCGCCGCTCCGTGAAAGAAACCCACGTTCACATGCGACCTGAATACGTTGACGTAACCGAAGGGCGCATCTCCCAAACATGCCACCGGACAGCCGTCATGTAAAAGCTCCCGAACCTCGTCCCCGCATTTTCGCATCGCCTCAAACCACTGGCACGCCATGCCTCCCAATTCGCCGGCATGCTCTTTCATCCATGCATCGATGGCTGGATCCCGCTCCCGAGCGCCGTTGAATCGCAGCAATTCCGCTCGCATCGTTGCTCCACTTCCAGCTTTCGAAATCCATAGTGACACAGCGCCCTTCGACCAAAAAGGCCCCGGCGTGCAGAGGCGTCGTCGGGTAACGCTCCTTGACCGAGTACACTGATTAAGTCGCTTAACAAGCCGCTTCTCCATGCGCCGAACCCTATCGCAGAGAAAGTAGAGTAAAGCGCTGTAATCGGTCAGACCACTTACCAAGAGGAGAAGAACATGAAATATATAATCAGCTGGTTCGAACGCCCGCAGGGTTCGCCGAAGGAGTATGAGAACGCCCAGAAGCGAATTCTCGAGGTGTTTGGCCAGTGGAAGGCGCCAGGCAATTTCAAGATCGAGTTTTTCGTGATTCGTGTGGGCGAGTGGGGCGGGCACATGTTGGTGGAATGCGACGATCCACTAACCATTCACAAGTTTTGCTCCATGCTCCCTTCGTTTGTGTTCCAGGTGCACCCCGTGATCCCGGTCATGGACGCAGTCCGGGGCGAACTCGAAGTGATCGCCTGGCGCGACGGACTCACAGCTAAGTAACACCCGTCCGCCGACGCCCGCGACCGCTAGTGCTAACCTCTATGCTTACGCAAGCACCAGCGTTCGGGGAGGCAGGATGAAGGGCATCAATTATCTCGCGGCGGTGGCTGCCATCGCCGTGCTAATCGGCGCAGGCCCAATTTACGCGCAGTCCGCCGACCCAGGCCTGCAACGGTTTCGCGAGATATACAAGGAACTGGTTGAAACCAACACCACTCTGTCAGCCGGCGACTGCACCCTGGCCGCCCGACGCATGTCCGATCGCCTGAAGGCCGCCGGCTATCCCGACCAGGATCTGCGCATCTTCGTCCCCGACGGCCATCCCAAGGAAGGCGGCCTTCTGGCTGTGCTCCACGGCTCAGACTCCGCGGCCAAGGCCATCCTGCTGCTCGGCCATGTCGATGTAGTCGAGGCCAAGCGCGAGGACTGGACTCGCGACCCCTTCATCTTGATCGAGGAGAACGGATATTTCTACGGCCGTGGCACGAACGACATGAAGGCCCAGGACGCGGTTTGGATCGACAATCTGATCCGTTTCCGGGAAGAAGGTTATAAGCCGAAGCGCTCCATCAAACTGGCGTTGACCTGCGGGGAAGAGACCAACAGCGCATTGAACGGGGCCGGCTGGCTGGCCACGCACGAGCGCCAGGCGATTGATGCCGAGTTCGCCCTAACCGAAGGCGCGGCCGGTGAACTGGACGCCCAGGGCCATCGCGATCGCACTCGACATTCTGGCCGCCGAAAAGACATCTCAGAACTTTGTGCTGGAGGTAACCAATCCCGGCGGCCATAGCTCACGCCCCGTGCCGGACAACGCCATCTATCACCTGGTCCGCGCTGTCGACCGCATCAGTCACTACGAATTCCCCGTTCAATTGGACGACGCCAACCGCGCCTATTTCACCAGCATGTCGAAAATCGTCAAGGGCGAGGCTGCCGCGGCTATGGCGGCCGTGGTCGCAAATCCGAATGACGCCGCATCGGTCGCCGTGCTCGACCGGAACAAGAATTGGCACGCCATGCTTCGCACCACCTGCGTCGCGACCATGCTCTCCGCCGGCCACGCCACAAATGCCTTGCCCCAAAGGGCCACCGCGAACATCAACTGCCGCATCTTTCCCGGCGTGTCGCGCGATGTTATTCTGGCCCAACTGGTCAACCTAGCCGCCGATCCCGCCGTGAAGGTCAGCGTTCCCGAGGTCCGTGGACCTGTAGCAGCCACCAACTCCACTGACGCCGCGAATCCTGAAGCCGATCGAGAAAGTTGCCGGACGAGATGTGGCCCGGCGTCCCGGTGGTCCCCGTCCTCGAGCCCGGCGCAACGGACGCCCAGTTCATGAACCCCGCCGGTATCCCAACCTATGGGATCGACGGCTTCTTCCAGGACCCCGATGGAGGCAACATCCACGGCCTGAACGAGCGCATCCGTGTAAAGTCCGTCTATGATGGCCGCACGTTCCTTTACCGCCTGGTCAAGCTTTACGCGGATCAATAATATCTCCGCTACGCCAATCCGCGCCCCGTTTGTTATACGATGGCGGAATGCGGAAAGGCGTTTTGATTCCTCTCGCAGCTCTCGGCGTTGTGTTCGCGTTCGACGCAATGGCCGAAAGCCCCACCATCACCGGCCCGATCGTTGCCACTGCCCCCGTGGGCGACCCGTCGCATCAATATCCGTTTTTTGCGGCTCTCGAAGATCTCAAGGCACGCGGCTACGTCGAACAGGAGTTTTTCATTTCCGGTACCGCCGCCCGCTACAACACCCCGAACGGCGCTACCGGCTCGGTTATCGACGCCGATCACAAATACAAAACTCGCGTCGTTGTGCGCAGACCCGCCAGCGCCGCGAAGTTCAATGGCACGGTCGTCGTCGAATGGAACAATGTCACCGCCGGCCACGACCTGGACATCGATTGGTATCAAGCGCACGATTATTTCATCCGCTCAGGCATCGCCTACATCGGCGTCACCCCGCAGCGCATAGGCGTAGAAGCGCTGAAGGTTTGGAACAAGGATCGTTATGGATCGCTGGACGTCACCGCGGACGGAACCATCACCAACGATGCGCTCTCCTACGACATTTTCTCCGATGTCGCGCGTGCCGTGCGCAAACCGGGCGCCGTCGATTTGCTGGGTGGATTGAGGCCCCAGCGAATCTTCGCTACCGGACATTCGCAATCGGCCGCACGCCTGGCCATTTACCTGAACTCCGTGCATCCCCTCGCGCCCGTGTTTGACGCCGTTGTCGTGCACGGCGGCGGCGGTAAGATTCGCACGGACCTGAACATCAAGGTCTGGAAGCTGCTCTCGGAAACCGACGTCATTAACAATCAGGCCGCCAACCGGCAGCCCGATACGAACAACTTCCGCTCTTGGGAGGTCGCGGGCGACTCGCACGTCGATACACAGTTTACGGCCAGCTCCGGCGCGCTCGGACGGCGCGACGGCAATCCGATAGCGCCAGGCTTTACGCCGGGACTAGGCGGGCGTGGAAGAAATCCGAATGCCGCGCCAGCTCCCGCTGCGCGCGGCGGAAATCCCTGCGAGCAGCCGCCCTACAGCCATGTTCCGTTCTATCAAGTCATGGATGCCGCCTTCGATCACCTGCAAGCCTGGGTGAAAGACGGTACCCCGCCCCCGTCGGCGCCGCCGATCGAGGTGACCTCAGTGGGTCCGCCCGCCGTCATAGCCCGCGACAAGAACGGCAACTCACTGGCCGGTGGCATCCGCCTCGCCGAAATCGCGGTCCCGACCGGCGTCAATACCGGACAGAACTCGGGTGCAGGCTTTTGCCGCCTCTACGGTACGCACCAGGACTTCGATGCCGCGACTATAAGCAGCCTTTACCCAACCCACGCCGCTTATGTCGCCGCGGTCAAAGACGTCACCGGGAAGAATCTCAAAGCTGGATATATCTTGCGACCCGAAGCGGACGCAACCATCGCCGCCGCGGAGCATTCGAGCATCGGCCAGCGCTGACGCGAGCCCTTTCCATCCGGTCAACGCGGCCGCGCGACGTCTAGCTTCCTTAACGTCCCGCGCGGCTGCGCTTACGATGCATGCGTACTGGTTGTTACCGCTATCTCCCTGACTACTGGTGAGCGCACGTCACATGGTCGTTCCAGTCCACGAACGCGCCCTGTGGATTTTCCCGCCATGCCCACACGTGCAGTTCGAAGAACGGCGGCAGGCCGTAACGGTTCGGAGCGTCGATGTACTGCATCAGGTGACCATCCACCTGCGGAGCGGCGTTGGGCGTAAGAGCGCTCACGAGTATAATGAACTCCACCCCCACTAGCTTGTATTGACCGTTCGCCGTCGGCTCATAGATCAGAGCTTGCGGTTGCGTGGGGTCAATCGGCCCGTTCAGCAGACTGGTATTGACGTAGTGGATGCCCATGGCTCCATGGTCGGAGCCGCTTACGCAGCCCAGCACAGGACTGTATCCAGCGGCAGTGGCTGCGCTGACGTTATCCACATACTGCATCGTCGCATTGCGAACAGCCTCGACCAGCTTGTCCTGCGGCTGCGTTGTCTGCTGACCCAGCGCAAAAGAAGCGAGCCCCAGGACGCCGGCCGAAAAAATCGCGAGATTCAATAGCTTTTTCATGTTTGGATTCTCCTTAGTATTCCCTGCGGGAATTACTCGCCCGCGGCTTACCGCCGAGCAATGCGTCCCCGCAACCATTCCACTTTCTTCAGTTCCTTCCCGGCGTGCAATCCCGGCGCCCTCCATCCCTCCCCAAAGTTTCCTCCACCACTAAGCGGCTGAATACAATGCGGTTCCACTGTGGATGGAAAACGTTCTTTCCATAACCTCCAAGTGTGCTAGCCTCTAGATCTCACGGAGACCGCTCTTTGGCCACCCAAACACGAGTTGCGGACAAGCTGCGGTTCGATGCTTTTGAGTTAGACGTCCGCGCCGGTGAACTGCGTAAGCATGGTGTGAAGCTGCGCCTTCGCGGTCAGCCCCTTCAGGTGCTAGAAATCCTGTTGGAGCGCCCGGGCGATCTTGTAACTCGCGAACAACTTCAGTCCCGGCTCTGGGCGGCTGACACATTCGTCGACTTTGACCACAGCCTGCACAACGCCGTTGCCCGGATTCGGGAAATGCTTGGCGATTCTTCCGAGGCGCCGCGTTACATCGAAACGGTGCCTCGCCGCGGATACCGGTACATCGGTCCGACCAACGATTTTCAGTCGGCCCCAGACACCGCCGGCCAGGCTACTCCAGCGCCGGCCGTCGCCCCCTCTTCACACCGGGAGAAGCGTCTTGTCCTTATTGCTTGCGCTCTCCTCGCGCTAGGACTCGTTGCCTGGACAATCTGGAGTTACGTCCAATCGAAATCGGCCGTTCCCCCCATACGCTCCATCGCTGTTTTGCCACTCGATAATTTATCCGGCGATCCCTCCCAGGAGTTCTTCGCCGATGGCATGACGGAGCAGTTGGTTACCGACCTCGCTAAAATCGGCTCCCTGCGCGTCATCTCACGAACTTCCGTCATGCGGTACAAAGGGCAAAGGAAGGGCCTGCCCGAAATTGCGCGCGAATTGAACGTCGACGCCATAGTGGAGGGATCCATTATCCGCTCGGGTACCCGAGTGCGAGTCACCGCCCAGCTCCTGCAGGGATCCACCGACCGGCACATCTGGGCAGAGACATATGACCGCGATCTCGGAGATGTCCTGAAGCTGCAAGGTGAGGTGGCGAACTCGATCGCGCAGCAGGTCCGCGCACAAGTTACTCCAACTCAGCAAGCTAAGCTTCGCCGGGCCGAGGCGGTGAACCCGGCGGCATACGATGCCTATCTCAGAGGACGCCTGTACTTTGTCAATGAGTTCACCAAGCCTGATTCACTCAAGAAAGCTCAACGTTACTTTGAAGAGGCCATCCAAAAGGATCCAAAATTCGCTCTTCCTTACGTGGGAGTCGCCGATACCTACGTCTTCCTGGCTTTTGCGGGAGCGTTGAAAAAAGATGAGGCTTACCGGCCTGCCAAGGAGCAGCTAGCCAAAGCGCTGGCTCTGGACGACAGCATCGGCGAAGCCTACGACACGCTCGGCCTGCTGAGTTCGGACTTTGACTGGGATTGGGATGCAGCCGGCCAAGCGTTCAATCGCGGCATCGCCCTTGCGCCGAGCTACAGTTGTACGCACGAAGATCGCGCCATTTTTCTCGCTCTTACCGGCCGCAGGACTGAAGCGCTGGCCGAGATCGCAAAGATTGACCAACTGGATTATAGTTTTAGCGCGGCGCATGCCGAATCCACAGCCTACTATCTGCTCCGGGATTACCCCAACTTGATTCAATCCAGCAGACGAGCGCTGCTTTTGGATCCCAACGGTTGGTTTCAACACTACGCTCTGGGCGTCGGTTACGAAGGTACAGGCAAGCTTCAGGAAGCCATCTCTGAGTACCTGAAGGCGATCGATATGTCAGCTGGTTCCGAGCGTCCCGTTGTCGCGCTGGCACACGCTTATTCAGCCCTAGGCAAGAAAGCCGAAGCGGAGAAGATCCTTCGTGATCTAGAGCGCCAATCGAAAGCGACTTCTACCTCCCCATACACGATGGCCACGATATACGCCGCCCTCGGCCAAGACGACAAGGCTTTCCAGTTTCTGGAAAAAGCATATTCGGAGAAGTCTTTGGACCTTCCTCGCTACCTAAGATCTGACTTTTCGCTTGATAGGCTGCGTCCTGATCCCCGTTTCCAGAGCCTTCTTCGCCGCATGGGCCTGAAGAATTAGAGGCCCCAATGCCAGATGTCTGGCAGCGAAAGCCGTCTCGCCACTCCGGCAGGGCAGACCGTCGAAGTCTCACGCATGCCGTACAGGCAACTTTGAAGGACGCGCCGGTCAACCAGTCCAAACTCAAGAAGGAATAATCGAGAGAACATTTACTGCCATCCGGCACTACGCGAAGAAGGATTTTCCAGTAAATGACCAACCAACTGCAGCACCGGCTGCCGCGCGCGGCGGCGGGTTTAACGATGGTGTTTTGCCTGTCGAGCGCCTTCGCCTATGCGCAAGGCACGGCCAACCCGGACTCTCAGGACCTGCCCAATATGGGCCAGCAGATCACGCCGCTGGCGCCCCCCGGCTCCCGTTTCGATCCGATGAACCCGGATCTGACTGCCAACCCGGCCTGGCTGGCCGAACAAGCCGTGACCACCGTAGTCAGTCCCGATGGCAAGACGCTGCTGGTTCTGTGCAGCGGATTGAACGTGGTCTTCGTTAATGGCACACTTTTATCGCCCGTCACCAGCCAGTTCGTGTTCATCTACGACATCTCGGCCATCCAGCCGGTGAAGAAGCAGGTCGTGCAGATCCCCAACACCTACAGCGGCATCGTCTTCGATCCATCCGGCACGCATTTTTACGTGGCGGGTGGCTCGGACGATAACATCCACACCGTTACGCTCGGTACCAATGGAATATGGGCCGAGGAACAGCCCACCAGCCCGGCGCTCAGCATGGGGCATGCCGCCGGCAATGGCCTGAACGCGCCCGCAGGGGGCCCCGGCCCTGTAAACGCGCAGGTCGGCGTGAAGCCTTGCGCGGCCGGTCTGGCCATTTCCAACGATGGCAAGACGCTGGTGGTGGCCAATTACTACAACGATTCGATAACCGTATTCAGCGGCGGCTACGGCCTTTGGTCGATCGGCACGGAGCTCGATCTACGCCCCGGCAAAAGCAACTCCGCCCAAGCCGGCGTGCCAGGTGGTGAATATCCGTTTTGGGTGAGGGTGAAGGGAAGCGCCGCCAGTGCCACAGCCTACATATCCAGCATTCGCGACCGCGAAATCGTTGTCGTGAGCCTCAGCGGAACGCCTGCGGTTACGGCCCGCATCTCAGTGAAAGGCCAACCCAACAAGATGACCTTGAACGCGGCGCAGACGCTGCTCTATGTCGTCGAAGACAGAACGGATACCGTAGATGTGATCGCTACGGCCAGCAACGCCATCATCGAGACGATTCCGGTCATCGCTCCACCCGGCGTGTTGCCCACCGCCCTGGCGAAATATACCGGCGCAAACTCCGATAGCGCCACGCTGTCGCCGGACGAGAAGCAACTTTACGTGACCAACGGCAATCTGAACTGCATCGCGGTGGTGGCGCTCACTGGAACCAATAGCGGCGACCAGGTGGTGGGATTGATTCCTACCGGTTGGTATCCCAACTCGGTGAGCTTCAGCACCGATGGATCATGGGTTTATACGGTCAATGGAAAATCGCCGACCGGCGCCAATCCCGGCTTCTGCTACAGCGCCGGCGCGCCCACATTGCCAAATTGCCTTCTGGCGAACCAATATAATCCCCAATTAACGAAGGCCGGTTTCCAGACATTTCCACGCCCCAGCGCCGCGCAACTGACCACGCTTACCGCGCAGGTAGCCGTGAACAACCGCTTCTCCAGCACCGAGAGCCCCAGCGACGCGGCCGTCATGGCGGCGGTGCGCGCCGGTGTGCAGCATGTCATCTTCATTCTCAAGGAGAACCGCGCGTACGACCAGATTCTGGGCGACCTGGAAGTCGGCAATGGGGATCCCGATCTGGCCGAGTTCGGTCAGGCCGTCACACCGAATGCGCATAACCTGGCGTTGAACTTTGTCACGCTCGACAATTTTATGGTGACCGCCGAAGTGAGCAACGACGGCTGGCCCTGGAGCACTGGCGCGCGCGCGCCGGACGTGATCGAGCGCCAGTATCCGGTGTTTTATTCCTCCGCCGTCGGCTTGTCGCGCGGACTTAGCTTGGACTCCGAGGGTGTGAATCGCAACGTGAACGTGGCCTTTCCGACACTCGCCGAGCGAGTGTACGCCGATCCTTTTACGCCCAACGATCCGGATCTGCTGCCCGGCCAGACCGATGTGGCCGCGCCCGATGGACCCAACAACGAAATAAACACCGGCTTTCTGTGGGACGCCGCACTGCGCGCCAATCTTACGGTGCGGAACTACGGCTTTTTCGTGGACGAAACGCTCTATAACACCACCACCAATACGATTCCCCTGGTCGAAAACCCGGCGGCCGACGGTATCGTAGTGTCTTATCCCACCAATGTCGCGCTGGCACCGCTCACCGATCCCTATTTCCGCGGATTCGACAACAACTTCCCGGATTATTACCGCTACACGGAGTGGGCCCGCGAGTTCGATAACAACTACCTCGTGCCTGCTAGCCGCCCGCTGGAGCCGCGCAAGCCGGACTCTGCGCCCGTCGAACCGCCGCGCGCTCCGCATGGCGAAACCACCCCGCGCAGTACGGGAATGCCCGCCCTGACCCTGGTTCGTTTTATGCATGATCACACCGGCAGTTTCAAAACGGCCATCGATGGCGTCAACATTCCGGAGCTGCAAGTGGCCGATAACGATTATGCGGTCGGCTTGCTGGTGCAGAAGATAGCCAATAGCCAGTATGCGAACAACACCCTGATCTTCGTCCTGGAGGACGATGCGCAGGACGGCGGCGACCATGTCGACTCGCACCGCAGCGTGGCCTTGGTCGTGGGAGCCTTCGTGAAGCAGGGCGTCGTGATCTCGACGCCGTATAATACTATCGATTTCGTGCGCACCATGGAAGAGGTCTTGGGCCTGCCGCCGATGAATCTCAACGATGCCTTGGCCCACCCCATGGCCGATATCTTCAATACCATGCCCAGCGCTTGGAACTTTACCGCCGCTCCTTCAGCCCTTCTGTATGCCCCTGGTGTGTCGCTCCCGCTGCCCCCGCAGCCCACCGGACTAGTTGTGCCAAAGCTGTCGCACGATGCGAACTATTGGGCGCGGGCCACCGCAGGCATGGATTTCACGTCGGAAGATCGCGTCGATCCCGTCGCTTTCAATCGCCTCCTCTGGAAAGGTCTGATGGGCGATAAGCCATATCCCGTCGCGCCGAGTGGAAAGGATCTGCGGCATAATCGCGCCGCCTTACTCATGCGTTACCGGCAGTCCCTGAAGGAAGAAGCGCGCCATAATTAAACGGGCCGCGGCGCGCCGCTGGCATATCGGAGGGCGTTATCGCCCTCCGCCCCACCGCTGGACATTTCACGCACTTCCTCCGCCTCGATCTCCCTCCGCCACAACCGTTTCCCCACGCCTCGGTGCTGGAATCCCGCAGCCCACCGCTACCCTGGTCCACCGAGGAACACCCCAATGCCATCCCTGACCAAATCCGAATCCGCCCGCATCAACGGCGCAAAATCCCACGGCCCCAAAACCGAAGCCGGCCGCAAGCGCTCTTCTCAAAACGCCCTAAAGTACGGCCTCACGGCCCAAACTTCTGCTATTCTGTTCCAACAGTGAGGTACGGACAATGCCGGCGGACATTTTTCTTGAAGTAGACCGGAGTGCGACCGATTTTTTGGACGAACTCAAACGAGCGGATTCATCGGCTCAGTCCGCGCTAGAGGAACAACTCGCCGGGAACATTGATCTCACTAGGATCGCCCTAACCCTGACGCCGGCCGTGGCATTTGTAATTGGACGCTACTTCAGCTACTTGGAAAAAAAAGTCTTAAGCTTTACCGTTCGGGAGCCCGATGGCCGCGTTGTAGCCGCCAAAGGAGATAGCGCCGAACATCTCCTGGACTATATCAAGCGTAGATAAACCGATCGCGATCCTCGTGTCCGCGTCAGGATGGATTGATTCTGAAGTCGAAGAATACGTAAGGGCAGCCAGCCCTACCACCATCCTTACGCCGGTGGATCTGCTGGATCGGACGTTATCAGCCGACTTCTTAACGCGCTTCGGCGGCCAAGTGAGCTTCAATCCAGTTCGAACCGCCCGCGCTGGCATTTTTGTTCAAGTAAGCAAAGGTCGTCGTCATCTCATTTGGGATAAAGAATTCTTTCGGCGTTTGCTGGCGTTTCTGACCGTCATCGAGATCTCTCAGGAGTCGGATCGCACTCTGGCTTTCCGTGAAGCCACATATGATCTGGCTGCTCTTCTGGCCTTTCAAGAGGGCAACTTCATAACCAGCTCATACCTTGCCTGGGAGCGATGCACACTTTCAGAGCCGACAGAGCGCGATCGATATAAGGATTTAACGCGTCGAAACAATTTGCTAACTGGATCTCCCACTGCATGGCGTCTGACCAACGTTTCAAGAGTGTTTTGTTATTTGCATGAGTCGGCACATTGCGAAGCTGCTTTTAGCGCTGAAGGCTTTGCAGTCGTGCGTGAAGCAATAGATGAGTGGCCGGAATTCGCCAGAGAACTTGTGCGTGAGGTGGCAGCTAAGCCGTGTGACTCCCCGGCGCCCCAGGATTTCATGAATGATCTCGCTGCCTTGTATCTCAGCCAACGAGGCTGGGACGTGGCTCCTGCGCTCGCAGCTCTTGACCTCGCATTCGCACCCCAGCCGAATCGCGACGAGGTCACTTGCGACTTCGCGGCGATTAGCGATTTAGTGAGACTCCATCCGATCCATGCGCCCGACGACTTTGCCGACGTATTTATCGGTGTGACGGTTACTTGGCTCGTTTTTGACTTCATCGAAACGATACGCGTTATGTTTTCTGCTTTGGTCGCTGGAGATGAGAACGTGGAGGCCGGTTATCACCATGGCGCCGAACGGAATTTCTTGCGAGGGGTAATGCTGATCTCGGAGCTGCGGCGCAAAACTCCAGCCAGTCTGGATCAGGCTCGATGCGAAGATGTCTTGCTCACGCGCATGGCAGACACTTCTATGAGGTTCATCGAAGTAGCGATGAGACAACTCGATGAGATTAGAGACCGGTATCTTTTTTCACGGGAATTCTGGATGTCTCATCGCACCGTGCAACGCACGCTCGGGTGGAATGAACAAGACGAGCTATTCAAGTCTTTGCAGGAGTATTTTCTTCTCACCGACTATCCCAGAACCAAGGAGGGCAATGAGAATTCGCTGTGGGCTCGCTCTCTATCGCTTCAGAGCTTGCTTGCCCACCAGGCAGGTGAGAAGCCGAACTTCTCAACCGGCTTTACCGCCAGCTTGTCCGTCCATGCTCCCTCGGCATTCTCGCAGTTCGTGCCATTTCTCGAACGCCAAAATGAGAAGAAAACCAGGTGACGCGCCTGGCATCTGAGGATAGTTCGGCCGGCGCCGAACCGGCCTGAATCGCGCTCAGCCAACGTGCACTAAAATGATGCCTCTGTGGGGCCGGCGTGCCAGCGCTCAGGCGCGCAGGAGTTCCAGAATCGACGCTGCGGCGTCCCCGCCGGTCGTTCACGCACTTCCTCCACCTCGATCACCCTCCGCTACAACCGTTTCCCGACGCCTCGGTGCTGGAATCCCGCAACCCACCGCTACCCTGGTCCACCGAGGAACAACCCCAATGCCTTCCCTAACCAAATCCGAATCCGCCCGCATCAACGGCGCAAAATCCAACGGCCCCAAAACCGAAGCCGGCCGCCAGCGCTCTGCTCAAAACGCCCTGAAGCACGGCCTCACTTCCCAAACTCTGGTCCTGCCCACCGAGGACCCCGACGAATTCCACGAGCTCCTCACCTCTTACCTCGATCAGTTCCAACCCAACGGCCCGGCCGAACTCGATCTGGTCCACGACATGGTCGCCGCCAGGTGGCGCCTCCAGCGCGTGGCCATAATCGAAACCCAACTCTACGCCGAGTACATGGAACGCGCCGAGGATAACTCCGACCACCCGCTGAGCCCCATCGAATCCCTCACCTCCGCCTTCACCGGCCTCGCCAACTCCAATTCCTACCCGTTCCTCGACCGCGTCGCAGCCCGCCTGGAACGCGCCTCTCGCGCGCCCTCCGCACCCTGATCCAACTCCAGCGCCCGCGCCAGTCGTCCAAAACGCCCAGCGCCGAAATTTGCACAAACGAACCCACCGGCCCGACCCCAACCAACGCTTACTCCGCCGGCCCGAACGCCATAACCCCAGACGCCACAACGCGAGACGCCCCCGCGCCGGACCATCCCAGCCGAGGACTACTTGGCTGCCGTCAGACTCAACATCTATTGATGGGGCAGCCACCTGATGCGCGTCGCGGATTCGGTACAGGTGCTGAGGTCAACCGGCTTGGCAAGCCTATAGCAGGTGCTCAGTAACTCGGAACTTCCAGACTCAGTTCGTCGATCATCTGGAAATGCTTCCGGTTTTTCGAGACCAGCGTTAAGCCGTTTTCGATCGCGGTGGCGGCGATCAAGGCATCGAGCGCGTGCAAGCCGTGAGAGCGCGTCAAGGTCATCATGAGGGCGTACGCCCGGCGCGCGATCTCCTCGTTGGGCGGGATCTGTTCAAAGGCCGAAATCAGGATGTCGAGATCGGTCACTTCGCGTTGGTTGCGGGCGCCGGCGATCAATTCGAGCGCCGTGATCGCCGAGAGCAGCCAATCGTCGCTGAGGCCATCCAGGTAGTCGGCGGTCTTGGCGTTTCCGCGCGTGAAATCTACCATGACGTCGGAATCGATCAGGTATGCCATCGGGAGCCGCGAGCGGTCAAAACCGGGGTTCCCGCAAGCGGTTCACATACGTGACGCCGTCGGGAATATCGTCGCGGTCGGCCCACATTCCGTACGCGGCAAACTCGCGCACGGACTTGGGGCGGCGGCGCGGCTCCTTGCCGGGGACGTGTACTTCGACCCGGGTGCCTTCCGTGAGCTTCACTTCTTCCAGTGGCTTGAAGACCCCGTCCTCGTATTTGGCGGCGATGGTCATGAGGTTCGCCCTCGCAATTCAAAGGATACCAGGATGGCAAGCTGGGGGTGCCGCTCCGCGACCGAATGGCCAACCTCCCGCCGGCACGCGTACTGAAACCACGATCAGACTCCCAGCACCACGTGATATTCTGATCTATTAGGCTCTCAACTATGTAGCCATAGTGTTCGCGGAGCCCGAGGTTTCACCATGTCAGGACATTCTAAATGGGCGACCATCAAGCACAAGAAGGCCGCCATGGACGCCAAGCGCGGCAAAATCTTCACGCGCATTATCAAGGAAATCATGATCGCAGCCCGCATCCGGCGGCGATCCCGACGCTAACCCCCGACTCCGCACCGCCGTCACCGCGGCCAAAAACGTCAGCATGCCCCAGGAAAACATCAAGCGCGCCATCATGCGCGGCACCGGCGAACTGGAAGGCGGCCAGATCGACGAAATCATGTTCGAAGGCTATGGGCCCGGCGGCGCCGCCGTCCTGGTCGATGTGGCCACCGACAATCGCAACCGCACCGTCAGCGAAATCCGCCACATCTTCTCCAAGAACGGCGGCAACTTGGGCGAGCAGGGCAGCGTCTCCTGGATGTTCGAGCGCAAAAGCCAGATCGTCGTCGACAAGGACAAGGCCGCCGAAGATCAGCTCATGACCATCGCCCTCGACGCCGGCGCCGAGGACCTGCGCGACGGCGGCGACACCTGGGAAGTCATCTCGCGCTCCCGAGGCGCATGAGGCCGTTCTCGAGGCCGTCCGAAGGCCGGCATCCCAACCGTCTCCGCCGAAATCGGCATGGTCCCGAAAAACCTGATGAAGCTGGAGGGCAAGAACGCCGCAGCCATGCTGCGCCTGAGCGAAGCGCTCGAAGAGCACGACGACGTGCAGAACGTCTACTCCAACTTCGACATCGACGAGAAAGGAGATGGAGGCCTTGGCCTGACCGCGATCGCTTACGAGACCTCATGCGCGTTCTGGGCATCGATTGCGGAACTGAGCGCACCGGCTATGGCGTCATCGATAGCGACGGCCGCGGCACCGTATCGTCGACGCCGGCGTGCATCCGACGACCATTCCAAGCAGCCTCTCGAAGCCCGCCTGCTCGTCATCGCCACGCGGTCTCCGCGCAAGTGATCGACGCCCATACGCCCGAATCCGCCGCGGTCGAAGAGGTCTTCTATGCGCAGAACGTCAAGACCGCCCTGAAGCTGGCGCACGTGCGCGGCGTGGCTCTGCTCGCGATCGCCGAAGCCGGCCTCGCGCTCGGCGAGTATTCTCCGCTCGAAGTGAAGACCAGCGTCGTGGGCTATGGCCGCGCCGAAAAGCATCAGGTGCAAGCTTATGGTGCGGTCGCTCCTGGGCCTGCGAAAACGAAATCGAATCCGAAGACGCCTGCGATGCGCTCGCGGTTGCCATCTGTCACGCCACGCAGGTCACCTATCGCGCTCGAGTGGGTGCAGCCCGATGAGACTCGCCGCCCTGCTCCTGTTGTTGCCGGCCTTCGCATCGGCCGAGCCGCGCCTGGTCTACACCAAGTACTTCAAAGGCAGCGTTCCTGAATACGTCGCTATCACCGTCGAGCGCAGCGGAGCCGCTACCTATCAGGAAGCCAAGGACGACGACAGCCCCATCAAGATTCAACTGTCCGATAGCGACACCCAGACGCTTTTCGATCTGGCCCAGAAGCTTAATCATTTCCAGCGCCCCTTGGAATCCGGTCTAAAGGTCGCCAACATGGGAATCAAAACCTTCGCCTTTGAAGATGGCGCCGACAAGCACGAGCGTCAAGTTCAATTACTCCATGGACGCCGACGCGCAAGCCTTGCTCGATTGGTTCGAGCGCATCACCGAAACCGAGGGCCACTTAGTCAATCTCGACCGTACCGTGCACTTCGACAAGCTCGGCGTCAACGACGTGCTGCTCCAGTTACAGATCACCTGGGATCACAAACGCCTGGTTGCCCCGGAACAGTTCTTGCCGTTGCTCGATCGCATCGTGAAGAACGATAGCTTCCTGCACATCGCGCGCGAACGCGCCGCCGGAATGGCCGAGGACATTCGTAGAACCAACCCGGCAGCCGACAAGACCCAACCGGAGAAAGCCCAACCATGACGCGCCTCGCCATCTGGTTCGCGTTAGCCGCCCTTCCTATGGCTGCGCAGACTGCTCCCAGTCCAGCCGAGCAACAGGACCTGCGGCGGGCCATCAGCGAATCCGCCAACAGCCCCATTGAGATGGCGCACGCCCTCGAACATCATCTGCAGCAATATCCAAATTCTCCACAAAAAGCCGAGATCGAGCGCGCCCTGATGAAGAGCGCCATCGACCTCACCGACGACCGCCGCATTCTCCTCTATGGCGAGGATGTGCTGGCCCGCGATCCCGACAATCGGCAATACCTGCAGGTCGTCAGCGCCGCCCAGTTGCGCTCGGGCGACCACGCCAATGTCGAACGCGCCCTCGTCCACGCCCGGCATCTCGATGAAGTCACTCGGGCCGCCTATAAGGACGACAAGTTTGTTCCCGGCGGCGGCCGCGAAGTCGCCCGGCGAAAGGACGAGTTCGACCGCGCTCTCGCCAGCGTCTTGATCTTCGAGGCTCGTGCCCAAGGCCTTCTCGATCACAAGGACGACGCCATCAAGTTGGCCGAGTCGAGTTACCAACTTTTCCCAGCGTGGAGGGCGCGCGCGAGGCGGCCCGCTGGCTCTCGGCTTCCGGCCAGAGATCGTGAGGCCATTGAGTACTTGGCCGAAGCCTTCACCATCGGAGGCGTTGCATTCGGCCGATGTGGACGCGCGCCAACGACCGCGCGCACTTGAGCGAACTGTACCGCAAGCTGCAACGGCTCGCGAAACCGGCTCGGCGACCTGATCCTGCAAGACGTACGACCAGCACCGCCAAGCAACTGGCGAACCGCCGCGCCGCACTCCGCCAGTCGATCCCAACAATCAGCTCACGGATCCGCTGGCAGTTCACCTTGTCTAGTCCGGATGGCGACAAGCTGCCGCTTTCGTCGCTCAAAGGCAAAGTGGTGGTGCTCGACTTTCTGGGCCACCTGGTGCGGGCCCTGCCGCGCGCAGCATCCGCTCTACGAACAAGTGAAGACGCGCTTCAAGGACAATCCGCGACGTGGTGTTTCTGTCCATCGACACCGACGAAGACCACGCAACTCGTCGAGCCATTCCTCGAATCGCAGAAGTGGACCAGGCGATCTATTTCGATGACGGTCTGCAGTGCTTGCTGCAGGTCTCCAACATTCCGACCACCATCATCTTCGGCAAGAAGGGCGAGGTGGTCAGCCGCATGATCGGCTTTCTTCCGGACCGCTTCGTCGACATGCTCACCGAGCGCATCAACGACGCCTTGGGCAAGCCGGCCGCGCCTGCCTCCGTCCATGCGATCGCCCAATGACCGAGTCATCCTTCCAGCGCGTCATCTGGATCGTGCTGGATAGCGTCGGCATCGGCGAGATGCCGGATGCCGCCGCTTATGGCGACGCGGCAGCGATACGCTCGGCAACATCGCGCGCCAGCGGGCGCTTGCACCTGCCCAACCTGGCCCGCCTCGGCCTGGGCAATATCAAGCCGCTTCCGAACATTGACCCCGCCCCGTACCCTGCGGCGCCTTCGGACGCTGCGCGCTCGCCTCGCCCGGCAAGGACACGACCACCGGCCATTGGGAAATGGTCGGCATCCATCTCGCGAAGCCGTTCCCGCTTTATCCGCACGGTTTTCCTCCCGAAATCATGCAGGAGTTCGAGCGCCGCATCGGGCGCGGCACGCTCGGCAATTGCGCGGCGTCGGGCACCGAGATCATCAAGGAACTCGGCGAGGAACACATGCGCACCGGCAAGCCGATCGTCTACACTTCCGCCGACAGCGTGTTTCAAGTGGCCGCGCACGAAGAAGTGATCCCGCTCTGGGAGCTGTACAAGATTTGCGAAACCGCGCGCGACATTCTGCGCGGACCCTACGAGGTCGGACGCGTCATCGCGCGCCCGTTCATCGGCCCGCCCGGCAACTTCACCCGCACGCCCAACCGCCAGGACTACGCCGTCCCGCCTCCCCAAGGCATGCTGCTCGACCAGCTGGAAGCTAGCCAGATCGACGTCTTCAGCATCGGCAAAATCTTCGACGTGTTCCTCGGCCGCGGCATCCAGCGAACATGAAAAGACCAAGAACAATGCCGACGGCATGGCCAAAACGCTGGAGGCGATGGATCAGCTGGAGAGCGGCCTGATCTTCGTCAACCTGGTCGATTTCGATCAGCAGTACGGCCATCGCAACGACGTGGAAGGCTACGCCCGCGCGCTCGAGGAATTCGACGCTGGCTGCCGTCGCTTCGAGCGCAAGCTCCAGCTCGACGATCTCGTGATCCTCACCGCCGACCACGGCTGCGATCCCACCACGCCCTCCACCGACCATAGCCGCGAGTACGTCCCCTTGCTCGCCTACCGCCCGCGTAAAATGGAAGGTATCAACCTGGGCCTGCGCCGGTCGCTTTCCGACATCGGGCAAACGGTAGCCGAAAACTTCGGTACCAAAATCTCTCAAGGAGCGAGCTTCCTGGCCGCCATCGCGTAAGCGGCGGCCGCGAGCGTCCATCTATGCGCCGCCCCATCATGGCAGGCAATTGGAAGATGTACAAAACGCCGCCCGAGACCGCTGCGTTTTTCGAGAAGTTCCGGCCGCTGGTTTCCAGCGCCCAGCACTGCGAGATCGTGATTTGTCCGCCTTTCATCGATCTCGAAACGGCCGTCACCGCCGCGCGCGATACGCGCATTGAGATCGGCGCCCAGAATATGTTCTGGGCGAACGAGGGCGCCTACACCGGCGAAATCTCGGCGCCCAATGCTGAAAGCCGCCGGCTGCCGCTGGGTTCTGATCGCCCACAGCGAACGCCGCCAATACTTCGGCGAAACCAACGAAACCGCCGCTAAGAAGATCACCGCCGCCCTCGATGCCGGCCTGACCCCGGTTTACTGCGTGGGCGAAACTTTGGATCAGCGCGAATCGAAGAACACCGAGCAGATACTCGAGACTCAGATCCGAGCCGGTCTCGCGCCCATCACGCCCGAACAATTCGAAAAAATCGTCGTCGCTTACGAACCGGTCTGGGCCATCGGCACCGGCAAGGTGGCGACTCCCGAAATCGCCGCCGACGCCCATCGCTTCATTCGCAGCCAACTGCGCCAGCGCTTCGGCGCCGACGCCGCCGGCAGCCGTGCCGCATCCTCTACGGAGGCAGCGTGAAGCCGGACAACATGCAGCGGCCTCATGGCGCAGCCCGAAATCGACGGCGGACTGGTGGGCGGCGCGAGCCTCGACCCGGTGTCCTTCGCCTCCATCGTAAACTTCTAAGTATGCGACTCGGTCTGCTCTTCCTCGCCGCCGTCCTGGCCAGCGCCGAGACACCGAAGCTGCCCGAGCCGTTTCAATCCCTGGTCGATCTGGCCCACGCCGCGCCGCCCGAATTTGGCGCGGAGGCTCTGCTGCGCCTGGTCGAATCCGGCAAGATCGTGGGCCGCGACGCCCAGCGGGACCTGGTGGAGCAAGCCTTCGGTCTCGCGGTATCGGCCAAGTTTCCGGTTCGCAAGCGCCACTTGCCAGGCACCACCTTGGACTCGCGCGCCGGCTCGCTCAGCCAGGCCTACGGCATGAAGCTGGACGCGCTCTCGCTCCAAAGCCGAGCGGTGTCGCGACATGGTGCGCATCGATCCGGCCGAAGCCCGTAAACTGATTCAGGAGATCCCGCCTCCGGTCTTCGACGCGCTCTCCTGCGACGACGCGCTGTTCTACGATGTCTCGGATTTCTACCTGGCCTTGACCGCCGTGGTCAACGGCAGCTTCACCGTTCAGGAACGAGCCAAGGAGGAACACGTCAATTTCCTGCTGGGCTACATCGGCCAAGTAACTTCGCCGTCGCAGCTTGTTCCGCTCGCGCACACCATCCAGGGCGCCGGCGTCACCGCCGCACAGCGCGAGGTACTTTGGTCCTCGTTCAACTCGGTGTTGCCGAATCTCCAGTCCGACGACCGGTCTTTCTCGGCCTTGCTGGCTGAACCGCCGGCGGGAATGGACTTCATTGTGGCCGCAGTTCGCCAACACAGCGCAGGCTGCAAGAGCGATGCGGTTGCCCCGCAGGGGAACAACGCGATCCAAGGCAGCAAGACTGACTCGACGCCCAAGGTGGAAGCCTACTGGCAGTCGGCCGAAGCGCAGCGCATGATGGCCGACGGCAAGAAGCTCCGCTTTGGCGACGGCGGCACAGTCCTCACCGAAGCCGATCGCTCGACGCCCGCGTGGCAGCAGCGCTTAACCGACTACCTCAGCGCGCTGGCGGCCTGGAGTTCCAGTTCCGAAAAATCCGAAGCCGATTACTACAACGAAAAATGCACCGTCTATATCGCGCTGGTCGAGCTCATCCCGGCCGGGCCGCAGCGCGACAAGATGCTGGAAGCCTTCATTGACTTCATGAGCAACTCGCCGCTCCAACAAGACAGCCCGGTGGAATGGTACAACCAGGCCAATTTCATGCTGGAGCGCGTTCGCGGCACGCGCGACGGCGAACCGGCCAAGGTGCTGGAAGCCTTTGAGCGATCGGGCAATCCTGTGCTGGCGCTCGAAACCGCGCTCGAAAAATCACTCGGCGCTAAGCAGGCCACCTGGGTCACCGGCTCGCGTTAGCTAATCCTGAACGAGAACCCCGGGTTCAGCGACGGCCGCCAACGCCTTCTTGCGCCGCCACTTCATCTTGGCCGTGGACTCGCGGACGCGCTCCATGTAGATATAGATCACCGGCGTGATATATAAGGTGAGGGTCTGCGAAACCACCAACCCTCCGACTACCGAAAGGCCGAGCGGCCGGCGTGCCTCGGCGCCCGCCCCCAATCCGAGAGCGATGGGCAGAGTGCCCATCAGAGCGGCCATGGTAGTCATCATGATGGGACGGAAGCGCACCAGGCAGGCCTCATAGATGGCATCCTCCGGCAACATATTCTGAGTGCGCTGCGTTTCCACCGCGAAGTCGATCATCATGATGGCGTTCTTCTTCACAATGCCGATCAGCATTATGATTCCGACGAACGAATAGAGGTTCAGCTCGTCGTGGAAGAGCAGCAAAGTGGCCAGTGCGCCTAAGCCCGCCGAGGGCAGTCCGGAAAGAATGGTAATGGGGTGAATGAAGCTCTCGTACAGAATGCCGAGCACCATGTAGATCACCAGGATCGCGGTGATCAACAGCAGCCCCATGCCCTGCAGGGAGGACTGGAACGCGGCCGCAACGCCTTGGAACGAGGTCTGAATATCGGCGGGCAGTGTTTCGCGCGCCGCCTGTTCGATCCGATTGACAGCGTCGCCGAGCGCCGCGCCGGGAACCAGATCGAACGACAAGGTCACGGACGGCAATTGCCCCAGATGGTTCACCGAGAGAGGTCCGACCGTGTTACGAGGCTTCGTGACTGCGGATAGCGGCACCAACTTTCCGGTGGACGAGCGGATATAGACCATGGGCAGGGCATTGGGGTCCTGTTGGTAGCGCGGCAGCAGCTCCATCATGACCCAATAATCGTTGGTGGGCGTGTAGATGTCGGAGACCTGCTTGGAGCCATAGGCGTCATAAAGCGCGTTTTCGATCTGGTCGGCTGTCACGCCTAGCGCCGACGCTCGGTCGCGGTCAATGTCCACCAGAACTTCAGGGCTGGCAATTTGAAGATCGGTGTTGACGTCGGACAGTCCAGGGATCTCCACCATGCGCTTCAAGAGGTCCGCTGACGATCGATACAGCGTGTCCAGATTCTGACCCTCCAAGGTATATTGGTACACGCTGCGAGTCTGCTGGCCGCCGATGCGAATCATGGGCGGATTCTGAAGGTAGGTTCGTACACCCGGAATGGCGTTCAACTTCGGGCGCAGCTCGGTCATAATCTGCTCGGGCGTGAGCTTACGCTCCGAGCGCGGTTTCAGGCGAATCTGCAAACGTCCGGAGTTGCCGGCGCCGCCCGGGCCGCCGCCGGAAGCGCCCACGGCGGAGAAGAACCCGTTGAAATTAGGGTCGGCCGCAACGATCTTCGCCACCGCCTCCTGCGATTTCACCATTTCGGCGAAGGACGCCTCCTGCGGCAGTTCGGTGGTGCCGGTGATCTGGCCGGTGTCCTGATTGGGGATGAATCCTTTGGGAAGCAGATAGTACAGCCAGATGGTCGCTCCCAGCGTTCCGAAAGCTACCATCAGGGTGGCGAAACGATGGCGGATGACCGCGCGCAGGGTTGTCCGGTAGCCACCCAGCAACGCATCGAACATTCGTTCTGAAGCCCGGTACAGGGCATTGTGCTGGCTGGAATGCCTCAAGAAGCGGCTGCACAACATGGGTGTCAAGCTGAGCGAAACGAAGCCCGAGATCAGGATCGCCACCATGATCACCACCGCGAACTCATGGAACAGGCGGCCGATAATCCCGCCCATGAACAGGACCGGAATGAAGACGGCTGCCAGCGAGAGAGTCATCGATAAGATGGTGAAGCCGATCTCTTTGCCGCCTTCCAGCGCGGCCTCCAGGCGCGATTTACCCATTTCCATGTGCCGGACGATGTTCTCCAATACGACGATGGCGTCGTCGACGACGAATCCGACCGCCAGCGTCAGCGCCATGAGTGAAAGATTGTCCAGCGTGTAGCCGAGCAGCGACATCAAGGCAAAGGTTCCCACCACCGACAAGGGCAGTGCCAGGCTGGGGATGAGAGTGGCCGAAAAATTCCGTAAGAACAGGAAGATTACGAGCACCACCAGCACGATCGCCAATTCCAGGGAGAATTTCACGTCGTCCACAGATTCGCGGATCGATTCCGAGCGGTCGTACACCGTGTCCAGATTGATGGCCGGCGGCAGCAGTTTGCGGAACTCGGGGAACAGCGCCTTGATCTGATCCACCACTTCCACGGTGTTGGTTCCAGGCTGGCGCTGAACGGCGAACATGATGGAGCGCTTGGTGCCGAACCAGGCATAATTCTTGTCGTCTTGTACGCTATCGAGGACCTGGCCCAGGTCCGCCAGACGCACCGGCGATCCATTCCGGTAAGTCACGACCATCGGCCGGTAAGCAGGTGCGGTCATCAGTTGGCCGGTGGCCTCCACGGTGAAGGCCTGATGGGGGCCCCACAGGGTACCGGCGGGAATGTTGACGTTGTGCTGCATGACGGCGGCCTCGACCTCGTCGATGCCAATGCCGCGAGCGGCCAGCTGGCTGGGATCCAGTTGGATACGCACCGCATACTTGGCCGCGCCAAACACGTTGACCTGCGCGACGCCGCTGATGGTGGAGATGCGGGGGGCGATCATGGTCTCGGCGTACTCGTCCACCACCTGC
This sequence comes from Terriglobia bacterium, assembly GCA_963761935.1. Classification (GTDB taxonomy): domain Bacteria; phylum Acidobacteriota; class Terriglobia; order Bryobacterales; family Bryobacteraceae; genus Palsa-89. Next base: position 33,851 of record CAVXJU010000080.1, read on the forward strand.
AATGAGAGCGCCCTGGAGTTGAGCGACATGAACAGAATGGGAGAATCCGCGGGGTTCACTTTCCGGACCGTTGGCGGCGCCGGCATGTTGGGCGGAAGCCTTCGTAAGACCGCCGCGATGGCAGCCTGGACGTCTTCGCCGGCCGCATCGATGTTGCGGTCCAGAACGAACTGCAGTGTGATGTTGGTGCCGCCGCGAACGCTCGAGGAACTCATCGAGTCCAGCCCCGGAACGGTGGAGAACTGCCGTTCTAGCGGTGTGGCGACGGATGCCGCCATGGTCTCAGGGCTGGCCCCCGGCAGGCTGGCCTGTACTTGCAACGTAGGAAAGTCGATAATCGGCAGGTCATTAACAGGCAGCGCGCGATAACCGACGATCCCGAACAGCAGGATGCCCATCATAACCAGGGCGGTCATGACCGGGCGTTTGATGAATAACTCGGTTATATTCATGCTGTCTTGTCGAAGTTACACTTATTCCCAGTGATTCACAATAGGCGAACACCTGCGCCCAAGAGTTACCTTCCGGCCAGGGTTTTCCTGCCGTGGCCGGGTACCGCTATAAGGCGAGTATACAACGGAGGGGTTGCTTCCCTGAGGGTGGGCACGTAGTTGCGTGTAATCTACGCCACGAATTCGGCGACCACGTCCACGCGCTGACCGAACGGCACAGGCTGGATTTGATAATTTCGAAAGGCATCAAGTACCCCCCCCCGAAATCGTCTGTTCGATGTCGTTCAAAATCGCATAAGCTTTAGACTCTGGTGGGCGTACCTGTCGCGTATCGAGCCAAGCCAAAATGAAGGACTCCGCGGTGTCTCGCGTGGGCCGATTAATGGCTTGGAGGATGCGCTCCGGCTGCTTCCGGGACTTAGGGATAACGAAGTCGAAGAGGTGATCGTACCCACTGGTACCGGTAAACTTCACCTGCGGCGTGTAACGAACATCATTTCCGTCGAGCCACGCAACAACATCCTCATAAAACAAACTCTCAACAAACGGTTTGGCCGAGATAGAAAAGATCATTGACCGCAAGCATGGCCTGAATGAGATTGTGTTTCCGAAGCGGGAAGTTGTCCGGCGTCGCGTGCACTTCGAGGGCATCCGCATTCAGTTTCACGCCAAAGCCATTCAGCGTCGTCATGAGCAGATCGCGCCGTTTCTCCGTGTTGAGGCTGCAACCGGACGCTTCAAGATCGTGCACGGTATTACTGTCATCGGTCAGTACATATCCGCCGTTTTGTTGTTTTGCGTAAATCTGAAGCGCGTCATTGTGCCGGTCGAGGTAAGGCGTCGTAATCTCGACCCACGCGCCGTTAATCTCCCGGACAGCGGTTTTGTCCTTCAGCCACGCGCGATACTGGAAGAGAAGTTGTTCAATCTCCTGTATCATCGTCATGCGGAAAATAGCCCTCTCTGAATGTTCGGCGGGCTGGCTATATTGCCGTCGCGCATGAACAAGCTCGAGCGTAAAAAAGAGGTCTCGGGTGTTCGCGTAGCGCTCCGGCGGGGCAGGAAAGGCCCATTTGTCGGCAAAGCCTTCCCGATAGACGTGCAGATGCGGGCAGGAGACCTCCGCTCCGTCCGGGTTCCGGTGTGGGGCTCCGTCAAGATCAAGGCGCATGAGAATAATCGCTTGTCGCGCCCGGTTTTGAAATGTCGCCTTCGTCAGCTTGATCTGCGACCGGGTTACGTCCAGCATAAACTGCTCGTGTTTATCAGCCGACGCTAAGGGAACGGCCATCCGTTCTCCGGCGGCGGGAAAGAGCCATTCCCGCTCATCGACGCGGTGCTTCTCCATGGCGATCAAAGCATCAGCTTCGGCTTGCGAGATGTCGACAATAGCCATGATGGCTCTCTCGTCTCGCATTATCGCGCACGTTGTGTATGGACAACAATTGCGGCTCGGCTTCGTCGGGAGCAAGGGCGCCGCTGGGTTCCTCATTACCCGATGTGGGTGCCAGTAGCCCTTTAGAGCTATCGTTTTACTTCGGCAGGGCTTCTGACGCCATATCTTGGCATCTTCTCTTCTCAAGCGCTCATCAGATTTGGCACAGTGGTAGTAGGCACAATTTGAACTTGGCCCGCCGGCTTGGTCCGGCTCAAGGAGCTAGTCGCAGTGTGGATCGTTGAAGTCGCCTTAAAGCGCCCCTATACGTTTATCGTGCTGGCGTTGCTGATCCTGTTGGTCAGCCCGCTGGTGATCCTGCGGACGCCGACCGACATTTTCCCCAACGTCGACATCCCGGTGGTCGCGGCGCTTTGGAATTACAACGGGCTGAACGCCGAGGAGATGGAAGAGCGCATCGGGTCCGGGTATCGAGCGCTCGCTCACCACCTCGGTCAGCGACATCGACCACATCGAATCGCAAACGGTGGAAGGCCGCAGCATCACCAAGGTTTTCTTTCATCCCGGCGCGAAGGTGGACGTCGCGATGGCGCAAATGACGGCCGTCGCCCAAGCGGCGGTGCGCCAGATGCCGCCGGGCACCACGCCGCCGTTTATGCTCATCTACAGCGCCTCGAGCGTTCCTATTTTGCAACTGGCGCTGTCGGGTCCGGGGCTTTCCGAGCAGCAGTTGTTCGATTACGGCGCCAACATCATTCGCAACGCAGCTGGTAACCGTGTCCGGCGCCGCGATCCCCTGGCCCTATGGCGGCAAACAGCGCCAGGTGATGATCGATATTCAGCCGCAGCTGCTCCAGGCCAAGGGCCTGTCGCCGGCCGATGTGGTGAACGCCGTCGCGAATCAGAATCTGATTCTGCCTTCGGGGACGTCCAAGATCGGCGAATTCGAGTACGACGTAGGCATCAACGCGCAGTCCGGAAACGATTCAGGAATTGAACGACCTGCCGGTGAAGGCGGTGGGCAACACCACCATCTACGTCCACGATGTGGCGCAGGTACGCGACGGTTTTGCGCCGCAGACCAACGTAGTGCGGCGCAACGGGCAGCGCAGCGTCCTGCTGACCATCATGAAGGTGCGGCAGCGCGTCCACTCTGGACATCGTCAAGCAAGTCCGCGCCATGCTGCCGCAGATCGCCGCGACGCTTCCGCCGGCGCTGAAGATCGAACCGATCTCGGATCAATCGCTGTTCGTGCGGGCGGCCGTGAGCGGCGTAATCCGGGAAGCGATTATCGCGGCCTGTCTCACGGCCATCATGATTCTGCTGTTCTTGGGGACCTGGCGCAGCACGCTGATCATCGCCATCTCGATTCCGCTCTCGATCCTGACGTCTATCTGCGTACTGAGCGCGTTGGGAGAAACCATCAACATCATGACGCTGGGCGGGCTGGCGCTGGCGGTCGGGATTCTGGTGGACGACGCCACCGTGACCATCGAGAACATCGACCGCAATTTCGACGAAGGCAAGGGCCTGCACGAAGGCATTCTGGATGGCGCCGCGCAGATCGCGCTTCCGGCGTTCGTTTCCACGCTGTGCATCTGCATCGTGTTTCTGCCGATGTTTTTCCTGACCGGCGTCGCGCGATATTTGTTTATCCCGCTGGCGGAGGCGGTGGTGTTCGCGATGCTGGCTTCGTATGTCTTGTCGCGGACCTTGGTGCCGACGCTGGCGATGTATCTGCTCAAGGTGGGGCCGCATCACAGCAACCGTCCGGCCGCATGGAATTGGCCGGCGCGTTTCCAGCGCGCCTTCGAGCGAGGCTTTAACGCCGTTCGCGATGCCTACCACCGGACGCTGGCCGCCTGCATCCGGCACCGTGTGACATTCGCCGTTGCGTTCCTGGGCTCGTGCGCCGCGGCCTTTCTGCTGCTGCCGTGGCTGGGGCAGGATTTCTTTCCCGCGGTGGATGCGGGCCGGTTCAATCTGCACTTCCGCGCCAAGACCGGCACGCGCATCGAGGAAACCGCGCGGCTGGGCGATCTGATCGAGACCTCCATCGAGCGCATCATTCCGCCCACCGAGCTATCCAGCATCATCGACAACATCGGGATGCCATACAGCTCGATCAACATGACCTACAGCAATTCCGGCGCCGATCGGCACCATGGACGCCGACGTGATGGTATCGCTCAATCCCGGACATCGTCCGACTACCGACTACATCCGCGAACTGCGGCGAGTTCTTCCGCGAGCAATTTCCCGGCGTGGCGTTCTACTTTCTGCCGGCCGATATCGTCAGCCAGATTCTGAACTTCGGGTTGCCGGCTCCGATCGACGTGCAAGTGGTGGGCCCGAATCTGGAAGCCAATCGCGACTTCGCCGACCGCCTGCTGACGCAGCTGAGAACCATCCCGGGCGCCGTGGATCTGCGCGTGCACCAGCTGTTCGACCAACCGCAGTTTCGAGATGGACGTGGATCGCACCAAGGCTGCCGAGAGCGGCTTCACGCCAGCTCAACGTCGCCAGCAATCTGCTGGTCTCGCTTAAGCGGCAGCTTCCAGACCACGCCGTCTTTCTGGCTGGATCCGCGCAACGGCGTGACTTACAGCGTGGTGACTCAGACGCCGCAGTACGCCGAGTCGTCGCTGAGCGATCTGGAGAATATTCCCGATCAGCGCCTCGGACGGGCGAAAGCCGGAAATCATGAGCGACATGGTGTCCACGCAGGCGGACCACGACGCTGGCGCTGGTGTCGCACTACAACGTGCAGCGGGCGATCGACATATATCGGCTCGGTTCAGGACCGGGATCTGGGCGCGGTGGCGAACGACCTGAATCGCATCGTGGATGCCAACCGCAAGGAGCTTCCGCGCGGATCGCAGCTCACGGTGCGCGGCCAGATCGAGACCATGGCCAGTTCCTTTCAGGGCCTGTTATCGGGCCTGGCACTGGCGGTGGTGCTGGTGTATTTGCTGATCGTGGTGAATTTCCAATCCTGGCTGGATCCGTTCATCATTCTGACGGCGCTGCCGGCGGCCATGGCGGGGATCGTGATGTTCCTGTTCATTTCGCACACCACGCTGAGCGTTCCGGCCTTGATGGGCGCCATCATGAGCGTGGGCGTGGCCACGGCCAATAGCATCCTGGTAGTGAGCTTCGCCAAGGAGCGTGCTGGCGCGCGACGGCGATCCGGTACAGGCCGCCGTGGAAGCCGGCTACACGCGTTTCCGGCCGGTACTGATGACCGCCCTGGCGATGATCATCGGCATGATTCCGATGGCTCTGGGAATGGGCGAGGGCGGCGAGCAAAACGCGCCGCTGGGCCGCGCCGTGATCGGCGGGTTGATTTTCGCCACCATGGCCACACTGTTTTTCGTGCCGGTGGTGTTTAGCATGTTGCACAAGAGGCGTGCCGCCAGCGATGCTAGATAGTGAGCGTATGATCGAAACCCCCACCTATCCGAAGCCTGTTCGTAAGCGGCCGGCTTCCGGTTTCGCTCGCGCCGTGAAAATCGTGCTGGTGGTGGTGGTTCTAGCGGTGCTGGGAGGCTTGATCTATCAGGGGATTCGGGCGCGCATCCGCACGGCTGCCTCGGTCAAGACCGAAACGCTGGACCTGGCGGTTCCGAGCGTGTCGGTGGTGCGTCCGAAACTGGGCTCGGCGCACTAACGAGGTGGTTCTTCCGGGCAGCATCCAAGCTTTCATCGATTCGCCGATTTATGCGCGCGCCAGCGGATATTTGAAACAGTGGTACACCGACATGGGAACGCGCGTGAAGGCGGGGCAGCCTCTGGCGGAGATTGACGCTCCGGAGCTGGATCAGCAGGTGAGTCAAGCCCAGGGTGCGGTGGCGCAGAATCAGGCAGCGGTGGAGCAAGCGCAGGCGAATCTGCAGCAGGGCCGGGCCAACGAGGAACTGGCGCGCGTGACGGCGCAGCGCTGGAGCAATCTGGTAGCGAAGGGCGCGGTATCGCGGCAGGAGAACGACAACTACCAGGCGCAGTTCCAGGCTCAAGTGGCGAGCGTAGAGGCGTTGGAGAAAGCCGTGGCCTCCGCGCGCAGCAATCTGGCGGTGGCGCAGGCGAATCTTCGACGGCTGGAAGACCTGCAAAATTTCAAGATCGTGCGAGCGCCTTTCGATGGGATCATCACGGCGCGCAACACCGATTACGGCGCGCTCATCAATGCCGGCAACGGCGGGCCCGCTCAGGAGCTATTTCACATTGCCGCCATCAAGAAGCTGCGGGTGTTCGTCAATGTTCCGCAAGCCTACGCGCGGTCGGCGGTGCAGGGCACTCCGGCCGACCTGACGCTGTCCGAATTTCCCGGCCGGCGGTTCCGCGGCCAACTGGTGCGTACCGCCGAAGCGATGGACGCCGGCACTCGCACGCTGCTGGCGGAAGTGGATCTGGATAACGCCACCGGCGAGCTGCGTCCCGGAGCTTATGCCGAAGTGCACCTGTTGCTGCCGGCCAGCGTGCGCACTGTGATCGTTCCAGTGAGTGCGATCCTGTTTCGCAAGGAAGGGCTGCGCCTGGGCGTGGTGCGGGACGGCAACAAAGCCGAACTCATGCCGGTGGTGCTGGGGAAAGACTACGGCAACGAGGTTGAGGTGGTCTCGGGAGTCACGCCTGAGGATCAGGTGATCATGGACCCGCCCGACTCGCTCATTTCCGGCGCCGAAGGTGCGCGTGGTGCCGGCGAACGGGTCGGCGCCGAACTGAGGCTGACTGCCAAGGTAGGACGATCAACGCGCTTTTCAGGCGCGACCCCCATTCTCCGGACTTGCAACAGCGATGTATAGTCATCATAAGGAGACGCCGGATGAGACCCGTTCGAGCGATCACGTTAGGGGCTGTTCTGCTTGTAGTTTTTGAGGCGATGCCGATCATGGCCGGGCCTTGCGAGAGCCTCACTTCGTTAATCATTCCGAATACAACCGTGACTTCGGCGGCGGCGCTTGAGGCGGGTGGGTTCACTCCGCCTGGTCCTGGCGCGCGGGGCGATCAGAAGCCGCTGCCTGCCTTTTGCCGCGTGCTGGTGACTTCTAAACCCGTCGAGGATTCCGAGATTCACTTCGAACTCTGGCTTCCTCCGGCTGAATCCTGGAACGGGAAATTCGAAGGCACCGGCAATGGCGGATTCTCTAGCGCGATCGGCTATCGCGATATGACGCGCGCGCTAACCAGTGGCTACGCTACGGCCGGCTCGGACACCGGTCACGAAGGCGGCGATCTGAAATTCGGCGTCGGACACAGCGAAAAGATCGACGATTGGGCTTACCGCGCGGTGCACGTCATGACCGAGACTTCCAAGCTCATCGTGCGCGATTACTACGGGCGCTTCGCGCAATATTCCTACTTCAACGGCTGCTCCACCGGCGGTCACCAGGCGTTGAGCGAGGCGCAGCGATTCCCGGCCGATTACGACGGCATCGTGGCGGGCGATCCCGGCAACAATCGGATTCACCTGATGGTGGGATTCCTGTATTCCTGGCTCGCGCTATATAAGGACCCGGCCAGTCCGCTGCCTGCATCCAAACTTCCGATGATCAACAAAGCGGTGGTCGCGTCTTGCGATGCGATCGACGGGCTCAAGGATGGAATCATCGACGATCCGCGGCTGTGCCATTTCGATCCGGGCACGCTGCTTTGCAAAGGCGCGGACGATGCCACGTGTTTGACTGCGCCGCAGGTGGCCGCGGTCCGCAAGATCTACGGTGGCGCACGCAATCCGCGCACGGGCGAGCAAATCTTCGCCGGTTGGCCGCGTGGGAGCGAAGCTTTCGGTGGTTCGCAGATCGGTGGATGGTCCGGCTACTTCGTCGGCCAAAAGGAGCCGGCGCGCACGGACTTCTTCCGGCTGTGGGTCTTCAACGATCCCAACTGGGATCTGCGCACGTTCGACTTCGATCGCGACGTGGCTTACGCCGATTCAAAAATGGCCGTCGTGAACGCGAACGACACCAATCTCAGGCCGTTCAAGGCGCACGGAGGGAAGCTGGTGATGTATCACGGCTGGGCCGATCCGGTGGTGCCGCCCGAGGATGGCGTCCGCTATTACACGCTGGTGGAGAAGGCCATGGGCGGTCCGGAGAAGACCAAAGATTTCTTCCGGCTTTTCATGGCGCCGGGGATGGGGCACTGCGGCGGCGGACCGGGTCCCAACACGTTCGACGCCGTGGGTGCGCTGGACAAGTGGGTGGCGCAAGGCACAGCGCCTGAGAAGATCGTCGCGTCGCACTCGACCAACGGCAATGTGGATCGCACGCGGCCGCTCTGTCCTTATCCGCAGGTGGCGCGCTGGAAAGGTTCGGGTAGCACGGACGAGGCGGCGAACTTCACCTGTGTGAGTCCGACGCCGAGGCCGGCTCACGCCGACTAATTTCGGCGGAGCGATGATCGCAATTCCTGAAGGTCAAGGGAATTGGTGTCGGCGATGATCTTGGCGTAGGTGCGGGTGACGGCGGCGAGTCCGGTAGTCGAAATGGTCTCGGGCGTTTCCTTGTCGGAATGCCACACGAATCCGCTGTTGATGATCTCGACCGACGGGGCCAGGTGGTAGTAACGGCCGATTTCTCCGGGAGGCGAAGGAACCGACTGCGGGAAACTGGGCACGCCGAAAGCGTCCATATCTTTTACGATGATGTCCGCCAGGCGCGGGCCGGTGCCGTACCAGCGATAAGCCGCGGGGGCGTTGGAAAGCTGCGTAGAAGTGGGAGCGGTGTCGAGGCCGCCGGTGTGCTCGGCGTTGAACAGCACCGCGGTCTTGGCGAATACTTCGGGATGCGCGAGTAACCAGGCTCCGCTCTCGGCTCCGTTGTCGTGATGGCCGCAGGTGCCCAGGAAAATAATGGTGCGGCGGCGCTGCTCCTTGGGAACTTTGGCCCAGAACTCCGCCATGCCGATCATGGTGGCGACGCCGGCGGCGTTATCGTTGGCGCCTTCGAACCAGCCGTCGCGATGCGCGACCACGATTACGTTTTCATCGGTCATGCCGGGCAGCGTGCCCCAGATGGTCGCGGTCTTGAGATTGGGGACGCGCTGGACATCCAGCTTGACCTTGACGTGCGCTTCGCCGGCGCCGGCTTGCGCGATGAAGTCGCGCATCGCTAGTCCATCCTTTTGTCCGAGCGAGAAGGTCGGGACGGGGCTATTCACCGGATAGAATTGCGTTTTCTCGTTGCCCTGGACTCCCAGGATCACGAAGATTGCGGCCGCGCCGCGTTGGCCGATGCGCTTGATGGCGTTGTCGGAGATGGGCGCGTGGCGCGAAGCGAGATCGGTGCTATAGAAGAAGACCGCTTTACCGCGCACGTCGCGCGAGAAAGTGAGATCGGCATCGCTAGCCAGGCCCACGTACACGGCCTCCAGATCCAATCCCTGCGAAGGCGTGCCCACCGCTAAATAAGTGGGCTGGGCGGTGTCGAGCGACAGCGTTTTGCCGTTGGCCGTGGCCACCACGCTCCAGGACTGCGGCATCCACTGCGGAGGCAGATCGAGCGGCTGCTCGTGCACGTCGCTGAGTCCGATCTGGCGGAATTTATCCAGCATCCATTTGGCGTTTTCGGCGTCGGCTTCGGTGCCGGTGATGCGTCCCCAGAATTGGTGACCGGCGTCGCGATAGCGGCGCGAGATGGCGCACAGCTGTTCGACGTACTCCTTCAGATGCTGGCCGTCGATGGCCGCATACTGTTGATCGGAAGGTGCGAGGTTCCACCCGACTTCGGAAGCCCGGTGATGGGGCGGCTCGGTGGGCCGGGGGGCGCGGGTGGGCGCGGGAGTTTGAGCGACGAGAATCACGATGGTGGCGGTTGCGCCGATTGCGACGAGGCTTGGGATTCGCACGGGAGATCTCCTTTCGACGGCTCGATTCGTCGTGAGACAAGGATACCGCAGTAAAGGACTCCGGCAGGCGGCGCGAGATTGCGTTTGCCTCCAGCGCGCCGATGGATTATCATCCTCCTAGATGGGCAACCCTTTGGGGTGTTGCTCACGCCCGGGGCTGCAACCTGCTCATTGCGGCTCCGGGATCACCAGAGTCCGGCCGAGCGCCAGGCTCAATCGCCTGAAACTGCTACCCGAATCCCTTCCGGGATCGCGGGCGGCTCTGGCGCGGACCGGAACGGTTGCGCGAGCATGAACAGGAGGCCTGCCGCCTCGGTTTCATCGCAACCCTTCATACCTATGCGAACGCGTTCCTGGCCGGCCAGAGGAGTATCCAGATATGTTCCGAACAGGCGATCCCACCAGGGGAAGAGTTCGCCGAGATTTGCATTCTGGTCGCGCATTTCGTCGGAGTGATGGATGCGATGCATTTCCGGAGTGATCAATAACAGGCGAAGCAGCTTTTCGAATCGAGGAGGGACGTCTGCGTTCGCGTGCGAAAAAAAGACATGCAGGACGCCGATGGCTTGCAGTGTTAGAACCGCCGCTGCAGGGGGCGCAAGGAGAGCAATGGTTCCGAACGAGAAGACTAGCGAAACCAAATTCTCGAAGGGATGATGTCGAACCCCGGTGGAAAGGTCGATGTCCCCATCGGAGTGGTGCACTTGATGCACTCTCCACAGCAGGGGAATCGAGTGGAAAACGCGGTGTTCAACGTAGCGGAATAAGTCCAGCAGCAAAATGCCTAGGATCACGCGAGCCGCGAGCGGCAGCGGCGTAATATTGAGCAGTCCAAAGCGGTTATGCTGAACTGCCAACGCGACGAAAACCGAGCTTCCCCTGAAAACGATCGCCAAGAATGCCCCATAAACCAGCAGAAGAACACCATGATTCCGCCAGCGACGCACTAGCTGTGTGGAGACAGTTCTCCAGGGACAAGCCGCCTCCCACAGGGCAACCCCGGCGAGCGCGGCGCTGAAGATTATCCAATATATCTTCGCGTCGAGATTCATTCGTCGTACAGAAGCCGCTAATGAAGTGCTAGCGGCCGCGTTTCTTTCTGGCGATCAAGATGATCGCGCCGACCCCGACGACAGTCAGTGCTACCATGCTCGGTTCGGGTGTGACCGTAACGATCCCGCCTCCAGCAAGAAGCGCGCTGGCTGTCGCGATGAAAGTAACCGCGAAGCGGATAATGCGGTTTGATGGATTCTTCAAGTTCCCTCCAGGTAAATCAGTAAGTCCACAAGATCTGTGTTTGGACCTTGAGAGGTAGCTTACTCGCCTTGACGTGCCTGGTCAAGCTAAAAGCCAGGGCTGGAATGTCGGGTGGTACCGGCAGGCCTACGGAGATTTGCGCCGAATCACACGTTGCAACCTCGCCGGTGCTGCGGGGTGGTCGCTATCGGCCGCGCTTTTTGCGCGCGATCAAGACGATGGCTCCGACACCGACTGCGGTTAGCACCACCATGCTAGGCTCGGGCGTAACTGCTACAGGTTCGCCTGCGAAAAGCGGAACACTGGCCGCGATGAAAGCCATTGCGATTCGTAGTATTGAATTTCTGTTATTCATTTGCTCCTCCATGCAGTTCGGACGGGAAGCTATCGGCCGCGCTTTTTGCGCGCGATCAAGACGATGGCTCCGACACCGACGGCGGTTAGCACTACCAGGCTGGGTTCGGGCGTAACTGTGTAGATACCTGCGAAAAGCGGAGTGCTGGCCGCGATGAAGATCATGGCGAACCGTAGTACGGAATTCCTGTTGTTCACTTGCTCCTCTTTCGACGCTATGAAGTAGCTTACTCGCGCCAGTTCGCTTAGGTCAAGACACAATTCGCGGTTTGGCACCGGTTAAGTACTACGGTAATCGGGCTCACATCTCCCGCCGGTTCTCGAGCGACTTGCCCATGGTGACCTCGTCGGCGAATTCCAGGTCGCTGCCCACCGGGATGCCCATGGCGATGCGCGTCACTTTGACGCCCAGCGGCTTCATCAGGCGCGAGAGATAGACCGCGGTGGCTTCGCCTTCGACGGTCGGATTGGTGGCCAGGATGAGCTCGCGCACTTCGCCGGATTGCAACGCGCTCCAGCAGGTTCGAGATCCGCAACTGCTCCGGACCGATGCCGCGCAGCGGAGAAATCGCGCCGTGCAGCACGTGATAGAGCCCGCTGAACTGGCGGGTGGTCTCGATCGGCAGGATGTTGTGCGGCTCCTCGACCACGCAGATCACCGAGCGGTCGCGGTGCGGGTCGCGGCAGAAATTGCATACTTCGGCGTCGCTGATGTTGTTGCAGACCGCGCAGATGCCGAGCTTGTCTTTGACGTCGAGCAGGGCCTGGGAGAGCGCTTCGGCTTCTTCGCGCCCGCGACGCAGAACATGGAAGGCCAGACGTTGGGCGGATTTTTGCCCGACGCCGGGGAGACGTTTGAATTCCTGGATCAGGCGCGCGAGCGGTTCGGCGTAGTCGGGCATGCGCGGTTAGGACCGGCCACGGGGCATCAGAACATTCCCGGAGGCAGGCCGAGACCGCCCAGCATGCCGCCCATCTTCTGCTGCGTTTCGTCGTCGACTTTCTTAGCAGCCTCGTTGAACGCCGCCATCACCATGTCCTGCAGCATTTCCACGTCGCCGGCCACTTCGGGATCGATCTTGACGCGCGTAACGTTCTTCTTGCCGTCCATGTTGACGGTGACCATGCCGCCGCCGGCGGTAGCTTCCACGCGGATCAGGGCGATCTCCTCCTGCATCTTCTTCTGCATCTGCTCGGCCTGCTTCATCATGGCCTGCATGTTTCCGGGAAGTTTCATGGCCTGGGGTTACTCCTTTAGATTGCGCACCACGCGCACCTGGGCGTCGGGGAAGATTTCCTGAAAGCGGCGCACCTCGGGATGCGCGAGCGCGCGTTCGTTGGCGTCGTCAGGGGGCTGGCTGAGCGCGGGCGGCGCCGCGGTTTCGAGCCCTCCGAACTTGACTTTAATGCGCATGGGCTTTCCGGCGATCTTCTGCACAGCCTTCAGGATATCCTTTTCGTTCATGGCCAGGCGAAATTCGTCGGGGGTGGTGAACTGCAATTCGCCGCGCGCTTCGGCGACGGTGGAGTGCTCGATGGCGTCGGCTGTGAATTGCATGCCGAGTTCGAGCAGAGCGGCGTGCAGGCGTTCGCGCCAGGCGTCGGGCGCGGGAGCTGAGGCCATGGGAGCTGGAGCATCCGACGCGGGCGGATCCGGCGCGGGCGCAGCCTTTGTAGCTGGGGGCGGGCCTGACCGGGGAGCGGGCTTTTCCGGCACTGGTTTCTTCGCCGCTGGTTTCGCGGGCACGGAGCCGCCGCCAGATCCGAGCGACGCCAGCGCTTCTTCGATGGGCAAAAGCTTCCCGGCTTGCACCAAACGCAGCAGGCCGATTTCCAAATGCAGGCGCGGTTGCAAGGAGAATTGCAATTCCTTGAACATGTCGAGGGTGAGCTGGAGGTAGCGCGTCAGGTCTTCTTCGGAGAATCCGGCCGCGATCTCAACCAGCCGCTCTTGCTCGCGGGGCGACGCGGCGATCAGGCGCGTGTTGGCGCCGGCTACTTTAGCTACCAGGAGATTGCGGAAGTAGCGTGCCAGCTCGCGGCAGAAATGCTGTAAGTTGCGCCCGTTGCGTTCCAGCTCGAGAACCAGGTCGAGCATAGCGCGCGAGTCCTGGGCGGCCAGCGCTTTGGTCACCTCATGCAGCGAGTCGAGCGAGAACATGCCGAGCAAGCCGCGCACCTCCCCGGCATCCAGCTTGGTGCCGCAGCAGGCGATGGCTTGATCGAGCGCCGATAAAGAATCGCGCACGCTGCCTTCACCGGCCAGAGCCAGCACGCTGAGGGCTTCCTGGTCCGCTTCGATGCCTTCCTTGGCGCAAATCTCCCGCATACGCTCAAGCACTTCTTCGAAATCCACCGAGCGAAAGCTGAATTGCTGGCAGCGCGACGCGATGGTGGTGGGAATCTTGTGCGACTCGGTAGTGCATAGGATAAAGACCACCCACTCGGGCGGTTCTTCCAGCGTCTTGAGCAGCGCGTTGAAGGCTTCGCTGGTGATCTGATGCGCTTCGTCGACGATGAAGACCTTATAGCGGTCGCGTGCGGGGCGGAAGCGGACGTTCTCGCGCAGCTCGCGCATTTCGTTGATGCCGCGGTTGGAAGCGGCGTCGATCTCGATCACGTCCATGGAGTTGCCCTGCGCGATCTCGAGGCAACTGGAGCAGACTCCGCAGGGAGTGGCGGTGGGTCCCTGGATGCAGTTCAAGCAGCGCGCCAGAATGCGGGCGACGGTGGTTTTTCCGGTGCCGCGCTGGCCCGAGAAAATGTAACCGTGCGCGATGCGCTGCTGCGCGATGGCGTTTTCAAGCGTAGTGCGGACGTGCTCCTGGCCGATCAGTTCCCCAAAAGACTGGGGCCGGTATTTCCTGGCAATGACCTGGTACATGAAGGCGTTAGGTGGAGAATATGCCAGACCCCGGGTGATCCGCGGCACACGGACTAAACCGCTACCGTTGCTTCCTTCCGGACCTGGCGGGGTTCACAGCCGGCCGTTGCACGAAGCCCGGAGCCTGACAACCATCCATGCTAACATGCGAGGCGAATTGCGAGCCGATCGGTAGTGGTGAGGTTGAAATTCTGTACCGAGGTGGGCGGCGGATCGGCTGATGGTTATCCGACCCGGGACATTCAACGCAGTCTCACAAAGGGTAGATGCAGTTGAAAAAAGTCACTGACTGAATCGGTTCCAGCCTCCCCATTGAAGGACTTTCAACGGAATCGATGGCCTATATGCCCGCCGTCTCGGCGGGTCGTCCGCCACTGCTTTCTCTCACGCACCCGATAGGCACGACGTTCTCGGCATGACGGGCGGCAGGATGCACGAAGAATCCTCATAGTTTTTTTGGGAAGATGACGCCGGAGGAGTGGGCGATCTTAATGTACAAACATCTTGACCATCATTTGCGGCAGTTTGGGGTGTGACCGTCTCAAAAACGGTCCCTTTTGCAATGTTGCACAAAGGTTAAGTTGTGAGAACGGCGGCAGTGTTCCCGAAAGGTTGCTTCGCAGCCGGTTTTCCCGTATCTTGAGGGCATGGAACTCCACCTCACGCCGGAGCAGCAAGCGCAGCTTGCGCAGCTGGCCACCAAGTCAGGGACCGACCCCGAGCGGCTGGCGGCGAATGTTGTTGCTCGCTATCTTAACGAAGAAGCCCGCTTTCTGGCTGCCGTCGAAAAAGGGATTGCGGCCGCGGAGCTAGGCGAGTTTATCGAGGAGGAAGAAATGGACGCCCGCCTTGAAGCCATGTTCAAGGCATGATGCGGATACGCTGGACCGTTCCAGCCGCCGACGATCTGGAGAGCATCAAGACGTATCTGCAACGACATTTCCCGCACTTCGCGGAAACGACCGTGCGCTCGATCTATGAGAGCATCCGTTCGCTTAAAGCCGCGCCATATCGTGGCAGACCCGGACACCGCAGCGGCACAAGAGAACTGCCCTTAGCGCCGCTTCCTTACGTGGTGGTTTATTCAGTGAAAGCGGAAGCCGTCGAAATTCTGCACATCTACCACGGGGCGCAGGATTGGCGAGACTAACGCAGAGCAATTTTCAAATTGGGTAGGTCCTGAGAGGCAGCAAACTACGAAATCAATGGCGTACTGGAGGGCGATTACGCAACGATATTCGGGCGGCGCTGGTGGCCGGTGCCTTGCCGACGAACGGCGCGCCGAGGCGAACCGTAACAGGCAGAGATGTACCGTCGCGACGGAGAGTCCACGCCTGTGATATCATCCCGTTTCCAGCCGTGAGATCGGAGCATTGGCCCAGCGCCTGGAATTGGAGTTCAGGCCCGTTCCGCCGATCTATTAGGTGATAAGCCCATTTCTGGCCAGAAAGATCGGCACGAGCCGACGACTCGAATTGAAGCGCTTCATGAGATTTTTCGCTGAAGCTATTGCACGAAGGCATGTTGCCTGGCTGATTTTTATTGGCTGGGCGGCTCTCGCAATGGTTGGTTCGGCACAGACGCGGCTGAGTCTGGAGCAGGCCGGCTCACGCGTGGCTCCCGACTACGTGCCTGCCTACGAAGGTCAGGAAGTGGTGGTGGCCGGGCAGGTCTCGTCGCGCCCAATCCTGGTCACGGATTCCTTTTACTTGCCCATCCAAGACGAAGCCCAGTATGGACTAATGCTGCAGGGCGCGGAGTGGCGCTTTCGTGGGTTAGAGCCGGGCGACTGGGTGGAGGCTCAGGGCACGCTGGTGCGGCGGGGAGGCCGGCCCATTCTGGTGCCCCGAGATATCCGGCGCCAGAGCCATACCGATCCACCCAAGCCACGGCCCTCGCGGCCGGATGAACTAGCGTCCTTCCGTTACCTGGGCGTTCTGGTCACGACGGAATCGGCGGTGGCCGATCTCGACCAGAACACCGGCGGAGACCTGCTCATCATCGGGCCGAAACAAAAGCGTCTGAGCGTGTTTTTGCCACGGGCGCGGAGGGATTCGGGGCCGCAGTTGAGCGGGTTCCGGGAAGGCGACCGCATTCGCGTCACCGGGATCGGCAGTCAGTACTGCACGCTGCCACCGTACGATCAGTATTTTCAGATATTGGTTCCGGGCCCCGGCTCGGTCGCGATTCTGGAGCGAGGCTGGCTGATCGAGCCGCCCGTGCTGCTGGGCTCGCTGATGGCGGGAGGCGTGCTGCTGGCGATCTGGTGGTTTCGCGAGAGCCGCATGTCGGCCATGCGGCGCCAGATCCGGCTGCTGAATAGTCTGGGCGAAGAGGTGATCCGCGCCACGTCGCCGGCCGAGATTCTACGCCGCCTGACGCTGACGCTGCCGAGTTTGTCGAACGCCTCGGGGGTGGGGTTGTACATTCTGAATCGCGCCACCAAGCTGCTGGAGAGCGTGCATTCGACCGCCGCGTCCACCGAGACCATCGATCTGGAAGCGCCCAAAGGAGCGCTCGCGTCCGCCGTGGCGGCTTGCTTCCGCTCGCGCGCCCCGCTGGCCATCCCGGACACGCGCCGCAGCCCGCATTTCCGCAAGGACGAGGGCGTCATCGGACCGCGCTCGGTGCTGTTGGTTCCAATGCTGGCGCAGAGCGAGCTGGTGGGGGTTCTGGAAGTGCGGCACGCCGAGAACTTTCACTATTTCAGCCAAGCCGAACAGGCGGGCATGCAGCACCTGGCCAATCAGATCGCCACCGCGCTGACCCTGCAAGAGCAGCATTCCATCCGCGAGCAGCTATTTCGCAGCGAAAAACTGGCCGCGGCGGGCCAGTTGATTTCGGGGGTGGCCGACGAGCTGCGCTCGCCGCTGGAATCCATTGTCGGGCTGGCGTCGGCGATTGAGGCACGGCACGGCCAGCGCGCCGACCAGGATCTGGATGCCATCCGGAACGAGGCACGGCGGGCATCCGAGATCATCTCGCGTCTGGTGTCGTTCGGCAAGGTGGAGCAGGCCGAGGTGAGCCGCGTGGACCTGAATGCGATCTTGTCGGGCTTGCTCAAGTTTCGCGCGCCGGAGTGGAAGGCCAAGGGCGTGGAGACTGAGGCAGAACTGGCGCCCAAACGCGCTATCGTCCTGGGATCGGCCGGCCAGCTCGAGCAAGTGTTGCTCAATCTGCTGGTGGATGCGGAGAAATCGGCGGCTGAAGCGGTGGAGAAAAACATTCTGGTCTCTACCAGCTTGCTGGCCAAACGAGTGCTGGTGGAGATTTCGTTTCCCACGCGTTCGATGGAGCAGCACCGCACGGACGTGGTGGACGGAGATCCGGCCGGATCCGGGGCGCTGGGGCTGAGCGTTTGCCGCGGCATCATCCAAAGCCACGGAGGGGAATTCCGCGTGCTGCGCGTTTCGCCGACTCAAGCGCGCTTCGACGTGGAACTGCCGGTGGTGGAGCTGGCGCCCGGCGCCTCGGGCGAGCTGAGCGAATCCGGACGGCAGCTCACGGTTCTGGTGGTGGAGCCGGACACGCGCGTGCAGCGCCAGTTAGTGCAATTGCTGGGCGCGCGGGGCGACCGCGTGGTGCCGACCTCCAGCGCCGAGGAAGGCGTGGATATGGTGGAGCGCGTGCATTTCGATATGGTCCTGTGCGCGGTGCGCCTGCCCGGCCTCAATTGGGTAGAATTCTTCGAACGGGTTCAGCGCAACGTGGGAGGCTTAGTATTGCTGACGGACGGGTTCAACGAGGATGTGGTGCAATCCTTCCGTGGCGGGGAAGTCTTGACCCTCGGCAAGCCCATCGACGAGCGGGAGTTGCAGCGCGTCTGCCACAACGTCGAGGAGCGCGCGGCGGTGAATAACTAGCGCAAAGGGTGCGCGGGCGTCCTCATTGCAAGCAAGCGGCCCGCGCGCTCCGTTTTGTGGGCTGTTCCAAAAGCACCCCACGGTCACGGGAGAGCCTAGTCGACTCCCGATTCCTTTATAATCAGAGCAAGGTTCTTATGCATCGGCGGGCTT
This sequence comes from Terriglobia bacterium, assembly GCA_963761935.1. Lineage (GTDB taxonomy): Bacteria > Acidobacteriota > Terriglobia > Bryobacterales > Bryobacteraceae > Palsa-89. Next base: position 52,059 of record CAVXJU010000080.1, read on the forward strand.
TCCTGGCTACTACTTTCATTTTGCCGCTTGCGGCTCAAACTCCGGCTGCGCAGAATCCCAGCCCGGCGCCGGACGCGTCGACTCCGCCGGCCGCCGCATCCGGTGCGTCTCCCGCATCCAGCCAGCCGCCTCCCATCAAGGTGCAGGTCAACGAAGTAATTGTGCCGGTCACCGTCACCGACGACAAAGGCCGTTTCGTGAGCGATCTGGATCAGAAGGATTTTCACGTCTTCGATGAGGGCAAGGAGCAGCAGATCCAGTTCTTCACGCGCGAGCGCAGCCAGCCGGTGGTGGTTGGCTTCCTGATCGACGTGAGCAATTCCAGCCGCCTGCATTGGAAGAATTATCAGGACGCGGCCACTGAGCTGGTGCAAAACCTGGTGCCGGGCGACAATCCCAAGTTCAGCGGCTATTTGATCAGTTATTCGAACGACGCCGAGCTGGTGGTCAACACCACCACCGATCCCGAGCCCATGGTGCAGAAGCTGGAAAAGCTGGCGCCGTCGGGCGGCTCGGCCTTATACGATGCCATTTACATGGCGTGTACCAGCCGCAAGCTGGTGAAGGGCGAACCGATCGAGCCGCGCCGGGTGCTGGTGATCGTGGGCGACGGCCACGATAACTCGAGCAAGAAAACGCTAGCCGAGGCGCTGGAGATTGCGCAGCGCAACCTGGTTACGATTTACGGCGTAAGCACGGTGGCGTTCGGATTCGCAAACGAAGACGACAAGAATCTGGTTCAGCTGGCCGAGGAGACGGGCGGGCGCGTGGAATATCCGTTGGAGAACGTTTATTCCGACGTGTCGGGCTATTTGTCGACCCCGTCGGACGACGGCAATTACACCTATCGCTTCGGTACCGGCGGTTACGCCTCCGCGCTCGCCCGAGGGATGTACAAGGCGGTGGAAGCGGTGGCGGGCGAAGTGACCACGCAATACATCATCCGCTATATTCCCGACACCGTGGATGACAAGAAGCAATTCCGCAACATCGAGGTGAAGGTGAATCTGGGGAACGTGAAAGTACGGGCGCGGAAAGGGTACTATCCGTTCGCGCCTTAAGTTCCCGTTCGCTATCAGGGAGTGCGTGGGTCGGCCGATGAGTTAGGTATAGGATGCCAGCCGCTGCCATTCAGACTCGCCGGGGTGCGTTTTCGATCGTGCAGGCGGAGCTGCCCGGCCAGGGGCTGGTGAACCTGGGAGTTCTGCTTCAGGATCCGGATTCGGACGAACTGTTGTTGCGCTTTCGCCGCGATCTAGACACGCTGGCGGATGAGGAAGATCTGGAAGTGCTGGAGGCGCTGGCCGACGACTTGAGCGCCAAGGCGCGCGAGATGGGCGCCGGGCGCTTGTTCGAATACCTGGAGTCGACGCTCGCGGGCGCGGTGCGCATCACCGATCGCGAGCCGGTCATGATCGAGGATTTTTCGCGCGCCCTGGATCGCCTGTACCGGCGGAACATCCAGAGCAAAGTGCTCGAATTTCGCACCCATTTGCCGCGTTATTCGCTGCAGGTCGCGGCCGGGCCGTTTCTCGAGAATCGCGAGGTCACCGAAGAGGATTGGATCGAAACGCCGGAGGGTCTGCGCCTGGAAGAAGGAATGTTCGTTGCGCAGATCGCCGGACATTCCATGGAGCCTCTCATTCCGGACGGATCTTTATGCGTGTTCCGGCGCGGCGTGACGGGCTCGCGCGAGGGCCGGTTGGTGCTGGTGGAGAATCTGGAAGTGAGCGGTAACAATCGCTACACGGTGAAACGCTACCGCAGCGAAAAAAAGCAGACGGCCGAGGAGTGGCGGCACGCGCGCATCCGCCTGGAGTCGCTCAATCCCGATTATCCTTCCTGGGATCTCGACCCGGACGAAGAGAAATATCGCATCCTGGCCGAGTTCGTGCGGGTTCTGGAATAGGGTCCTACTGCGCCGCCAGCTGGCGCACCACGTAGGGCAGAATTCCGCCGTTGCGATAGTATTCGGCTTCCATGGGCGTGTCGATGCGAACGATGGCTTCGAAGCTTTTCTCTGAGCCGTTGTCGGCGACGGCTCGCACGCGCGCCCGCGTACCGGAAGAGATGGCCGCGGGAATGCCTTCGATCGAGTAACGTTCGAAGCCTGTCAGAGCCAGCGATTCGCGATTTTCACCCGGCAGGAATTGAACCGGCAGAACGCCCATGCCGACCAGGTTGGAACGATGGATGCGCTCGAAGCTTTCGGCGATCACGGCGCGCACGCCGAGCAGCAGCGTGCCTTTGGCGGCCCAGTCGCGCGAGGAGCCGGAGCCGTATTCTTTGCCCGCGATGATCAGTAGCGGCGTGCCTTCTTTCTCGTAGCGCACGGCCGCATCATAAATGAACAGCTTCTCGCCGCTGGGTATGTACGTGGTCCAGCCGCCTTCGGTTCCGGGCGCCAGCATGTTGCGCAGCCGGATGTTGGCCAGCGTGCCGCGCACCATTACTTCGTGGTTGCCTCGGCGCGCGCCGTAGGAGTTGAAATCCCCCGGCTTGACGCCCAGCGAGATCAGATATTTTCCGGCCGGGCTGTCGGCGGGGATGGAGCCGGCGGGCGAGATGTGGTCGGTGGTGACGGAGTCGCCCAGCATCGCCAGCACGCGCAGGCCGGTGAGATCGCGCACTGAAGTGGATGGATCCACCATGTCGTCGAAGTACGGCGCTTTGCGGATGTAGGTGGACTTGTCGCTCCACTCGTACAGATCGCCGGCCGGAACCTTGACGCTGTTCCAGCGCTGGTCGCCTTGGAAAACCTCCGAATATTCCTTGTGGAACATTTCGGCGCGCACGGAACGCTTCACGATGGCGGCCACTTCGTCGGGAGTGGGCCAGATGTCCCTGAGATAAACATCTTTTCCGTTGTCGCCGGCGCCCAGGGGTTCGGAATCGAGATCGATGTCTACGCGGCCGGCCAGCGCATAGGCGACCACCAGGGGCGGGGAGGCGAGATAGTTGGCGCGCACCAGCGAATTGATGCGGCCTTCGAAGTTGCGATTGCCGCTCAGCACCGCGGCCACGGTCAGCTTTTCCTTTTGCACCGCTTCGGCCACCGGCTCCGGAAGGGGGCCGCTGTTTCCGATGCAGGTGGTGCAGCCGTAGCCGACCAGGTGGAACTGGAGCTTTTCGAGATACGGAGTGAGGCCGGCGTCGTTGAGATAATCGGTCACGACTTTCGAGCCTGGCGCGAGGCTCGATTTAACCCACGGTTTGGTGTGCAGTCCTTTTTCGACGGCCTTCTTGGCGAGCAATCCGGCGGCGACCATCACCGAGGGGTTGGAGGTATTGGTGCAGCTGGTGATGGCTGCGATGACCACCGAGCCGTCATGGATGGTGGACTTCGAGCCGTTGGTGCGAACCTCGGCCGAGCGCGGCGGGGCGTTGAGGGTCGCGAGAAAGTTCTTCTTCACGTCGGGAAGATCGATGCGATCCTGCGGGCGCTTGGGTCCGGCCAGCGAGGGGACAACTGTGCCGAGATCGAGCTCCAGGGTGTCTGAATACTCGGGCTCGGGCGAGTTTTCGGTCAAGAACAGCCCTTGTTCCTTGGCGTAGGCTTCCACCAACGCGATCTGCTCGGGCGGGCGATTGGTCAACCGCAAATAATCAAGCGTCTGATGATCGATGGGGAAGAAGCCGATGGTGGCGCCGTACTCGGGGGCCATGTTGCCGATGGTGGCGCGGTCGGCCAAGGGCAGCGCAGCTACGCCGGGGCCGAAGAACTCAACGAATTTTCCCACTACGCCTTTCTTGCGCAACATCTGCGTGACGGTGAGGACTAAATCGGTCGCGGTGGCGCCTGCGGGCAACTTGCCTTTCAGCCTGAATCCGACCACTTCGGGCAGCAGCATCGAGATGGGCTGGCCCAGCATGCAGGCCTCGGCTTCGATTCCGCCTACGCCCCAGCCGACGACCCCGAGGCCGTTGATCATGGTGGTGTGCGAATCGGTGCCCATCAGCGTGTCGGGATACGCCAGGCCTTCGCGCTGGTCGGTGAAAACCACCGAGGCCAGATATTCGAGGTTCACCTGGTGCACGATGCCGGTGTCGGGCGGAACGACGCGGAAGTTCTGAAACGCTTTTTGCCCCCAGCGTAGAAAAGCGTAGCGCTCCTGATTGCGCTGGAACTCGAGCAGCGCGTTGACGCTGAAGGCGTCGCTCGAGCCGAATTTGTCGACCTGCACCGAGTGGTCGATCACCAGATCGACCGGGATCAACGGATTGGCGCGCTTGGGATCGACACCCATGCCGCGCAGAGCGTCGCGCATGACGGCCAAGTCCACCACGCAGGGGACGCCGGTGAAATCCTGCAATAGCACGCGCGCCGGGCGGAAGTTGATTTCCTGCGCGGGTGCGCCGATCTGCCACTTGCTGACGTATTCGATGTCGGATTTCTTCACCGACCGGCCGTCTTCGCAGCGCAGTAGATTTTCGAGCAGAATGCGGATGGAGTAGGGCAGGCGCGAGATCTTCGCGGCGCCGGATTTTTCCAGTTGCGCGAGGGAGTAAATCTGGAACTTGGCGCCGCCGGCCGCGAGCGTGGACCGGGCGCCGAAGCTATTCAAGGTGGGCATCGACTTTATTGTAGAGCGAGAGTTGTGGCGCACGCACTGGCGCGAGCGGCACTACTCGTACCGCAAGGCTCGCATGGCGTCCACACGGCTGGCACGGAGTGCGGGAATGTAACCCGCCGCGGAGGCCACGGCCGCCAGCGAGAACGCCGCCAGGGCCAGCGTCATGGGATCATGCGGGGTGATGCCAAAAAGCTGCGTTTGCACCAGACGCGTTAGCCCGGCCGTAGCGGCCAGGCCGGCCGCCAGTCCAATCGCGACTAGCAGCAGGACCTCCCGCATCACCATCCAGATCACGTGTTTCTCAAAAGCTCCCAGCGCCATGCGGATTCCGATTTCGCGCGTGCGACGTGCCACCGTGTAGGCCATCACTCCGTACAATCCGATCACCGCCAGCAGCGTGGCCAGGAACCCGAACACCGTGGACAGAGTCGCAACCAACCGCTCGATCAACAGCGATTTTGAAATTTGTTCATCGAGCGTTCGCATGGCCCACAGCGGAAGATTCGGATCCATGCCGCGGACCTTGGCTCGAACGGCGGAGAAGAACTGGCTCGGCTCCATGCTAGTGCGGACGTACACCGTCATGCCTCCCACGTACTTGTCGGCCAGATACGGCTGGAACATCTGAATGGGAATCTCGTCGCGCAGATTGGTGTACTTGATGTCTTTCACGATGCCGACGATCTCCATGTCGGTCTTGGTATTGGGATCGATGCCGAATCCGACGCGTCGGCCGAGCGCCCGGTCCACCGAACCGAAGAATCGCTTGGCGAATTTTTCGTTCACGATCACCACGAAGGGCGCGCGCCCGTCGGGGCGCGTACCGTGCTGCTGCCACCGATTGTCTTGCGGCCTGAAATCGCGGCCGTTCAAGATGGGCACTCCGAGCGTTGCAAAATAACCCGGGCTGACCGAGTTCATGTAGGGATCGGGCGTTTCGGTGGCGCGCGGATGATAGCCTTCGATGGTGACCCAATTGTCCCACTCGTTGTCCTCCAGGATGCGCATGGAGGCGAGGCTAACCGAGCGAACTCCTGGAACCGCTGCGATAGAGTCGCTCAGTTGCTGATAGAAAACCTTGGCTCGTTCGAAGTCATAACCGTTGAGCGTCGGATCGAGATTAAACGCCACCAGATTTTCCGCCGAGAAGCCTGGCCCCAGATCTCGCAGATTGCGCAAGCTGCGAATGAACAGGCCCGCGCCGACTAACAGCAGCAGGGAAAGCGTGACTTGCGCCGCCACCAGCGCCTTGCGGAAGCGCACGCCCGGCCCGCCTCCCACGATCCCGCCCACGGTGTCCTTGAGCGTCGGGGCCACGTCCGGCCGGGTGCATTGCAGCGCGGGCACGAATCCGAAAATCGTGCCGGTCACCAGCGCCACTGCGGCTGTGAATAGAAGAATGCGCAGGTCCGGTGCGGTAGAGAGCTTCAAGGAGGTAGTATCGGCGGGAAGAAAAGCGAGCAACAGGCGGTTGGTGGCGAGCGCCAGGACCAGACCTAGGGCGCCTCCGGCCGCGGAAAGCAGCAAACTCTCGACCAGCAGTTGCCGGACGATCCGCAGCCGCCCGGCGCCGATCGCCAGCCGGATCGCAATTTCTTTTTGCCGGGATGTAGCGCGGGCGATCAGGAGGCTCGCGACGTTGGCGCACGCGATCAGCAAGACGCCCGCAGTCAACGCCATCAGGACCCACAGCGGCGCGCTTAGCTGGCGCCGCAAATAAGAACGGCCCTGGGAGCCGGGCAACACATCGATGATGTTCTGCAGGAAACGCCGGCGGACTTCGGCCGAAGCGTTGTTGAACGCTTCCTGCTTCACTTCCATTTCGAGCATGCCGTGGAAAAACGGTTGCAGCGCGGCCTTGGCCTGCGTAGCGCTGACGCCGGGCTTGAGCCGGCCGAAAGCATTTACCCAGCGCTGGCGGCGATTGGTCAGAAAACTCAAGCTATCGGTATTGGGAATTATCTGGGCGACCATCATGATCGGAATGAAAACCTGCGTGGCGTAGCCCAGCTCGACACCGTCGAAACCGGGCTCGGCCACTCCGATGATGGTGTAGCTGCGGCCATTCATGAGCACGCTCTTGCCGAGCACGTGCGGATCGCCCGCAAAGCGCGTTTTCCAGAATTCGTAACTCAACATTGCCAGGGGATGGCCGCCGGGAACACGATCGTCATCGGGCGTGAAAGTGCGGCCCAATGCCGCGCCCACGCCGAGCGCCGGGAAATAACTCCCGGAGACCAAGCTCCGCGGCGGTGCGCTCGGTGTGCCCGTCGAAGCTTAGACTGACGCGATACTCGAAACGGCAGAACATCCCGCTGAACGCTTTGTTGTTCTCGCTGAAATCCTTGTACATCGGATACGAGATCGCGTTGTAGCCCCAATTGCTGCCGTAGTGGAAGCCCTTCATCGCAAGCAACACGAGTTGTGTAGGATCCTTGACCGGCAACAGCCGCAACAGAATCTGATCCACCAGACTGAAGATCGCGGTGTTGGCCCCGATGCCGAGCGCGAGTGAGAGAATCGCAACCGCCGTGAAGACCGGCGATTTTCTTAGAGTCCGCAGAGCGAACCTCACATCATTCAGCATGGCCGAGCACCTTTCTCGCAATCTTTAGACTGGGCGTCAGGATTTCGGTTGGCATCACAATCTTGATTACCGGATTGGCCGAAAAAGGTTACAGGTGCGCTATTGTGAAGAACTGAACATGCGAGCGGACCGGGCTTTATTGTTGCGGCGCTGCTGGCGGCGGGCCATCTGCGCGCGCAAGTTCCCGCAACGCTCTTCGACGGCCTGCGCTGGAGAACAATCGGACCGTTTCGCGGCGGCCGCGCGATCACGGCCAGCGGTGTGGCGGGCGACCCTGCCACGTTTTATTTCGGCGCGGTGGGCGGGGGAATCTGGAAGAGCACCAACGGCGGCAGCCACTTGGAAGCCCATCTTCGACAGCCAGAGCGCGGCTTCGATCGGTACGCTCGAAATCGCGCCCTCCAATCCGAAAATGATTTATGCCGGCACTGGCGAAGCGGACATCCGATCGGACCTCGCCTCGGGCGATGGAGTCTACAAGTCCGTCGACGCAGGCCAGACTTGGACGCACATCGGTCTCGCCGACTCGAGGCAGATCGGCCGCATCGTGGTGCATCCGAGCAATCCGGACATTGTGTATGTGGCCGCGCTCGGGCATGCTTACGGTCCCAACGAAGAGCGCGGCGTATTTCGCTCTACCGACGGCGGACGGAGTTGGCAAAAGATTCTCTACAAAGGTCCGAACATCGGCGCGACGGACCTGGCGATTGAGCCCGAGAATCCGCAGGTGATTTACGCGACATTGTGGCAAGCGCAGCGGCCGCCCTGGAGCGTGTACGGTCCCATCGAAGGGGCGGGAGGCGGGCTGTATAAATCCACCGACGGCGGCGACCACTGGACGCAACTCACAGGCAACGGCCTTCCCGAGGGGCCATGGCACCGCGCTGGAGTGGCAGTGGCGCGTGGAACCGAGGGCCGCCGTGTTTACGCTCTGATCGACGCGGTCGCGGCTACTGGCTTGTTTCGTTCCGACGACGCGGGGCGGACTTGGACGCAGGTGTCCAACGATACGCGCATCGCCAGCCGCTCCTGGTATTTCAGCGGCGTCACTGTGGATCCGAAAGATCCGGACACGGTCTATCTGCCCAATGTCGCGATCTATCGTTCCACCGACGGCGGCCGGAATTTTACGGTGCTGAAAGGCGCGCCCGGCGGCGACGATTATCATTTCCTGTGGATCGACTCCACGGCTCCGTCACGCATGATCCAGGCTTCCGATCAGGGCGTCAGCATCAGCCGGGATCGCGGGCAGACCTGGTCATCGTGGTACAACCAGCCGACCGCGCAGATTTATCACGTCATCACCGACAATCAGTTTCCATATCATGTTTATGGCTCGCAGCAGGACAGCGGAACCGTCGCGCTCGCCAGCCGCACCGATCACGGGCACGTTTTGGAATACGACCGCTGGTCCGTGGGAGGCGCCGAGAGCGGCTACATCGCGCAGGATGCGGCGAACCCGAATATTTTTTACGTCAGCAATACCTACGGCAGCCTGGATCGTTTCGACAAGCGCACCGGGCAGGGGCAGAACATCACGCCGTGGCCGCTGGCGACGGGCGGCGATATTTCGCAACGTAAGTACCGATTTCCATGGACCGCGCCGCTGGTGGTTTCTCCGGTGGATCATGCGCTTTATTACGGGGCTCAATACGTGCTGAAGACCGTGGATGGCGGGCTCACCTGGCAGGCGATCAGTCCGGATCTGACCGGGGCGGCGGCAAAAAGTTCCGCACCGCCGGCGGGCGCGACGACCATCGAGAACGCCAAACAGCGCGGGTACGGCGTGATTTATACGATCGCGCCCTCGCCGCTCTCGGCTGGCCAGATTTGGGCCGGGAGCGACACCGGCTTGATTCATTTGACGCGCGACGGCGGCAAGAGCTGGAATGACGTTACGCCCAAGGGCATATCGGAGTGGAGCAAGATCACGCACATCGAAGCGTCGCATTTCGCCGCGGGTGAGGCGTATGCGGCGGTTGACCGGCATCGGCTGGACGATCTGAAACCGTACCTGTGGCGGACGCGCGACTTCGGGAAGACCTGGGCGCCAATTACGGACGGAATCGGCGAGGCGTCGTTCCTGAACGCGATCCGCGAAGATCCGTCGCATCGGGGGCTGCTTTACGCCGCGACAGAAACCGCCGTTTATGTTTCGTTCGACGATGGCGATCATTGGCAATCGCTACAGCTGAACATGCCCACGGTTTCGGTGCGCGATCTGGTGATCCATGGCGACGACCTGGTGATCGCGACGCATGGGCGATCCTTCTGGATTCTCGATGACGTGTCGGCGCTGCGGCAGGTCAATGCGAAGATGGCCGATTCGGATGCGTGGCTGTTCAAGCCGGCCAAGGCGATTCGCATGAATGCGGAGCCTTTTATGGGCACGCCGTTTCCGCCGGAGACGCCGCAGGCTGAGAATCCGCCGGACGGAGCCATCCTGGACTACTATTTGAAATCGGCCGCATCCGGCGAGGTCACGCTGGAAATTCTGGATAGCAAGAATCAGGTAGTGCGGCGGTTTTCATCAAGCGACAAACCGGTGCAAGCCCGCCGCCGTTTGGCCATCGCCGATTATTGGCTTGCTCCTCCGCAGTCTTTAGGAACACGGGCCGGAATGAATCGCTTTGTCTGGGATTTGCGCTACGCTCCCGCGTCGGCTGAAGCGGACGGGGGAGGAGACGAAGAAGGTCCTCCGGGGCGCGGTCCGCAAGTCCTGCCGGGCACGTACCAGGTTCGGCTCACGGTGGCGGGACGCAGGTTGACACAACCGGTGACGGTGGCGCTCGATCCACGATCCACGGCCACGCCCGCGGATCTCGCCAAACAGTTCGAGCTGGCGTTGAAAGCCTGGCGCGACGTGAAGAGAGCTGCCGAGACGATGGAGCAATTGACGGCGCTACGGCGGCGCGCTGCGGAAATTAAGAGCCAATCTTCTGCGAACGCGGCGCTGGCTGCTCTGGCTTCCGAGGTGGACGCGAGCGCCGCGCAAATCTTAGGCGGATCCGGAGGACGGGGTGCATCCGGTGCACCTTCCGGGCTGGCCGCGGCCGAGTCCGAGCTGAGTGCCGCCCTGGGTGTGGCCGAGAGCGCGGACCGCACTCCTCCCGTGGCGGCGTACACGTTGTACCAGCAAGGAAGCCGCGGTTTGTCGCAGCACCTCGGGGCGTGGGCGACGTTGAAAAATGGCCAGCTGGCCGAGCTCAATCGCGCCTTGCGCGCCGCGAATCTGCCCGAGATCGACCTGGCGGCCGCGGACCGATAAACGTTGTATCCTCAGAATCATGACCCGTCTGCGTTGGTTGCTGCTCTTGGTGGTGGTGGCATTGTGCGCGGCGCCGGCCCGCGAGTCGCAAGGCGACACGCGGCTGAAAAAAGCATTTCGCCGGCCGGAGCAGAACGGTTGGATTTTCGTCCACCTGGAAGGGACTCCGGCCGAGATCGGATTCCAGCACGGCTATCTGCTTGCGTCTGAGATTGCCGACGCGGATAAAGTGATCGTGCTCGGCCTCACGCACGATTCGCAAAAGGATTACGGATTTTTCCGCGCGGCGGCCGAGAAAGTGCTGTGGCCGCACATCGAAGCCGCAATATCGCGAGGAGCTGAAGGGCATCGCCGAGGGACTCAAGGCCAAGGGCGTGGCGCTGGATCTCTGGGATGTAGTCGCGCTGAATGCCTGGCAAGAGCTCTCGCCCTACTACGCCAACTGGTACGACCAAGCGCACCGGACCGCTTCGGTGCACGGCCGGTCCCCGAGCATTGCAGCGCGTTCGTCGCCACCGGCAGCTACACCACGGACGGCAAGGTGGTGATCGCGCACAACAACTGGACCGGATATACGACCGGCTCGCGCTGGAACATCATCTTCGACATCGCGCCTGCGCAAGGCTACCGCATTCTCATGGACGGGATGCCGGGCCTGATCCACAGCGGCGACGATTTCGGCGTGAACTCGCGCCGGCATCATGATCACCGAGACCACCATCAGCGATTTCGACGGCTTCGATCCCGAACGGCGTTCCGGAGTTCGTGCGGGCGCGCAAGGCCATGCAGTATGCCGCTTCGATCGACGATTTCGCGCGCATCATGAAGGACGGCAACAACGGCGGCTACGCCAACAACTGGCTGGTGGCCGACCGCAAGACCAACGAAATCGCCAGCCTGGAACTGGGTCTGAAGAACGTGACGCTGCAGCGCACCAAGGACGGCTATTTCGTGGGCTCGAATTTCCCCATCGAACCCGAAGCTGATCCGAGGAAGAGACCGATTTCGACCCGAACGACATCAGCAACAGCGCCAACGCGCGCCACGTCCGCTGGGAGCAGTTGATGGAGAGAACAAGGGCAAGATCGACGTCGCCGCCGGCGCAGAGATTCCTGGCCGACCACTTCGATACTTTCGAAGGAAGATCGACCCGAGCGAGCGCACGCTGTGCGGGCACATCGATCTTTCCCCGCGCGGCTCCAAGCCCTGGCAGCCGCCGTACGGCACCGGCTGGCGCGGTGCAGAACAAGGTCGCCGACGCGGCGATGGCCGCGCAAATGTCGCTCACCGCGGCGATGGGCCATTCCTGCGGCATCAATTTCAAGGCCGCCGACCATCTGAAGGAACACCCGGAGTACGCCTGGGAGAAGGACGTGCTGCGCGATCTGGATTCGCATCCTGGACGACGTTCCGCTGCGAGCGGTAGAAGCGTCGATCATTCCGGCTACGCCGAGGGGGCCTGCGACGGGCGTTGATAACCGCCCAACGCGGTTTCCAGATGCTGTGCCACGGCCAGTGCGACATCTTCCCGCCACATCCGCGCTACTGACTGTACGCCGATCGGCAAACCCTCTGGCGATGTTCCGCAGCGCACCGCCGAGCCCGGCCAACCGGTCAAGTTGAACGCGATCGTGTAGCTGAATGCGGGCAGTACGTCGCCTTTCAGGTACTCGCCGTGCTTGATCGCCGGCAGTGCGTTGGTCGGACAGAGAATCAGATCGTAATTTCTGAGAAACCCGAGCATCGTACTGCGATACATGTCCCGCGCGCCAGCATTTTCTGCAGGAAGGCG
>CAVXJU010000081.1:0-17389 GCA_963761935.1 Terriglobia bacterium
GGCCACCGGATAGAACTCATCCTGGTCGCGCGAGATGTGGAGCAGGGCCGCGGTTACGGGCTTATACTTGGGCTCCTGCCAGTCGCGCGGTACGCCGCCGCAAATGCCAATGACTCCGCGAATCTCGGCCGGATGAGTAGCGGCGAAGCGGTAATTTAAGCCCACCGGTTGCGAGAATCCAGCCAGAGCGCAGCGCTGCGGGGAGATGCCGAAGCGCTTTCGGAGCGAGGCTAAGACCTCTAAGACCATGTCGTGATGCAGCCGGACGGTGGAGTCCCAATGCTTGCTGATGCCCCAGTTGTAGCCTGAAACGGGGCGGCCATCCTGGGCGGGCTGGGCCACGTAATGCTGGTAGGGAGCTTGAATGGACGCAACCACGCAGTCGGGACCAACGGCCGCGCGCGTGAGGCGGAGCATGTCGCTGGGATTCGAGCTATACCCGTGCAGGGCCACGATCAGGACCGGGTTGGCCGTAAGATCTTTCGGCACATCAAGGAGATAGCGGCAATCCAAGCGGGCCGCGAAGACATGTTGCTCCCATCCATTGAGATCCATAGGAATACTCATAATAATCCGCCGAACAGCCGATAACCAATCTGAGGTCAAGTCGCGCCAGTGGACGATCTACGGCAAACAATCGAGGAAGCAGCCGGCGGTAAGCGCGCGCGCCTGCTCTCGACCGCTGTGGAGGCCTCGGCGGCGCTGATGGCGTTGTGCGATGCGGAAGGCCGCATCGTTCACAGCAACCCAGGCTGCGAGCAGATCACGGGATATTCGAGCCAGGAGTTAAACGGACGCGTGCTATGGGAAGTGTTCGTGCGGCCGGAGGCTCAAGCGCGGGCGCGGGCGCATTTTGGGGCGGTTCTCTCGGCTGAAGGCCCGTCCACCGGGGAGAGCGACTGGATCACCAAATCCGGTGAAGTGCGACGCATCGTTTTATCTCAGGCCGTCGCACCCGGTGAAGGCGGAGCCGGACGGTTCGTGATCAGCACCGGAATCGATATCACCGCCCATGCGGCGCCAGAAGTGAATCAAAGAGAAGCGCACTTCCGGCTCATATGGAATGCATCGCTCGAACCCATGTGTGTGCACGACGTGGAAGGCGCCATTGTAGCCGCCAATGAGGCTTTTGGCCAGCTGGTTCGAAAGCCGGCGCCGGAACTGAAGGGTGTGAGCATTGCGGGTTTGTTCGGCCGCGAGCAGGAACGGAAGCTCAGGGCCTTTTACGCGGGTGTCGAGGAGCGCGCCGGCTGCTCCATTATGCTTTCTCTTCCTTCCGGCGCTGGACGCGTGGGTTGCTACGAAGTGGTCGCTTCGCGGCTCGATGTTTCGGGTCAACCGGCGCAATTCCTGAGTGCATTTCGTGACGTCAGCGACAGAGAAGCGCGGGCCGAAGAGCTGGCACGGGCCCGCGAGATGGTGGCCGAAACGAGTCGCGACTTGATGGCCGCGAACCGCTATCTGGAAGAGACCGGCACGCTGGCGCAAGAACTGGCCGAAGAGACCGCCGCGCTCAGACAAGCTAAGAGCGCGTTTCTCTCCAACATGACCCACGAGATCCGCACCCCGTTGAACGGAATCCTGGGGATGCTGGAGTTGGCCAGCTCGGAGGAGTTGCCGGCCGAGCAACGCGAGTGTCTGGAACTGGCCAAGCAATCGGCTAACACGTTGTTGAACCTGGCGAGCGATGTGCTGGATTATGCCCGCTATGAAGCCGGTAAATTGACGCTGGCCTCGGAGCAATTCTCGCTCGACACTTTGCTTCAACAGACGCTGGGGCCGTTGGCCGAGCGGGCCGCGGCCAAACATCTGCCGCTGGAATGGTCGCTCGAGGCGGCGACGCCTGGGATCTTGATTGGCGATCCGCAGCGTCTGACCGACGTGCTCACCAAGCTGGTGTCGAATGCCATCAAGTTCACCGCGCAGGGCAAGGTTGGGGTCCAGGTGTGTGCCATGCCGACACGGCAATCGAGCGTCGAACTTTACTTTACGGTCAGCGATACGGGTATTGGCGTTCCGGCGGAAAAGCAGAGCGCCATTTTTCGGCCATTCACGCAGGCCGACGTGACTTTGACGCGTCCGTATGGAGGCGCCGGGCTGGGGCTTTCGATCGCTTCGATCCTGGTGGAGCGGATGGGCGGGCGGATTTGGCTCGAAAGCGCGCCGGGGCGTGGCAGCAAGTTCCACTTCACGGTAGTGCTGCAACGGCCCGGCCTGCTGAAAGGGCCACAGCGCCTGGTCCCATGCAAGATCAAACAACGTATTCTGATCGCCGAAGACAACATTGTGAACCAGCGTCTGGCGGCCCGCTTATTGGAGCGCGAAGGGCATCAGGTGGAGATCGCCGCGTCCGGAAGGCAGGCTTTGGATTTGCTGGAAGCGAGACGGTTCGATTTGGTTCTGATGGACATCCAAATGCCGGAAATGGATGGTCTGCAGGCCACCGTGCAAATCCGCCGCAAGGAACGCGGTTCGGGTCAACGTATTCCCATCATTGCAATTACCGCGCAGGCGTCGGAGTCGGACCGCCAGCGCTGTTTTGAAGCCGGCATGGACGCCTACGTCACCAAGCCGGTACGAGTGCCTGAGCTTATGAGCATGATCGAGTCCCTTATCCCTGGAGGTTCCTGTATGAATGCCGAAACCAATGGCCATGGAGTGATAGAAGACCAGTTGCAGCAGCTCGATGAATCCCTTGCACTGAGCCGGGTAGGAGGGGATCGCGGCCTGTTGTGCGAAGTGGCGGAGCTGTTTCTCAACGACTATCCGGACATGCTGGAAAAACTTCGGACGGCGGTTTCAGCTCGGGACGCGAGCGCCTTGGAGCACTACGCGCATAGTTTAAAAGGCTCGGTCTCCACGTTTGGGGCCAAGGGCGCCTTCGACGCCGCGCTGGCGCTGGAGAAAAAAGGGGCGCAGCGGCGAACTATCGGACGTTGAAGAAGGGCTGCGCCAGCTGGAGTCTGCGCTGGGCACGCTCAAGCCGGAACTGGAAACGCTTCAAACCCGCTGAGGCGGGCCATCAGGCACACTTCGAAATCGCGGCCGGGCGCGCTCGATCGAGCAGTGGGACGATCCATTTCGCGCCGCCGGAGCGATGCTGCCGTCATCGCATCGAAATATTTTCGGCCGGGACAGTTTGAACGGCTCTGCTATAGTGAAAGTCTGCTTTTCTTCTAAAGTCTGCTTCCTATGTCAAGCACTTCTGTAACGGAAATCGTCTGCGCGCACAGTCCCGACTCGGATGACGCTTACATGTTCTATGGTCTGGCGACCAAGAAAGTCCGCACCGCGATGGTCAGCTTTCGCCACGTGCTAGAGGACATTGAAACCTTGAACCGGAAGGCCACCGAAGGGGCCTACGATCTGACGGCGATCTCCTATCACGCCTATGCCTACGTGTCCGACAAGTATGTCTTGATGGCCAGCGGATCGAGCGTGGGA
Organism: Terriglobia bacterium; assembly: GCA_963761935.1. Classification (GTDB taxonomy): domain Bacteria; phylum Acidobacteriota; class Terriglobia; order Bryobacterales; family Bryobacteraceae; genus Palsa-89. The sequence goes on from CAVXJU010000081.1 coordinate 3,445, forward strand.
GACGGCTACGGTCCCATCCTGGTGAGCACGCGTCCCATGGCGCCGGAGGAGATTAAGGGCAAACGAATCGCTATTCCAGGCCGGATGACCAGCGCTTATCTGGCGCTGCGGCTGTTCGAGCCGGACTTCGAGGAAGTGCCGATTCCTTTCGACAAGATTCTGGATGCGGTGGCCGAGCACGCCGTGGACGCGGGACTAATCATCCACGAGGGACAGCTCACTTACGGCAAGAGCGGTTTCCAAAGCGTCGTGGATTTGGGACGATGGTGGAAGACGACCTATGATCTGCCGCTGCCGCTGGGAGCCAATGCGCTGCTACGGTCGCTGCCGGAGGACATTAAAAGCGAATGCTGCCGGTTGATGCGCGAGAGTATTCAGTACGCGCTCGATCACGGCGAAGAGTCTTTAAATTACGCCATGCAGTTCGCTCGCGACCTGGAGCCGCGGCTGGCCGAAAAGTTCGTGGGAATGTATGTGAACCACTTCACGCTGGACGGCGGGGACATCGTGCCTCAGGCGGCGCAAAAGTTGTTGGACATGGGTTACGAAGCCGGACTGATTTCGAAAAAAGTCAGCGTCGAATTTGTTCGTTGAGGTACGCGCTATGTCTCCTATGACACGGGGCATGCTTTTTGTTGTATTGGGCCTGCTGACCGCCGCGCACGCGCCGGCGGGGCAAGATGACGCCAAGCAGCGAGCCAAGGCGGTTCGCGAGTACGGCAAGAACGCTTCCTCGGACGCGATTCCGAAGCTGGAGACCTATCTGGCGGACCCGGATGTGGATGTGCGGCGCGAAGCCGTCAAGGCCATAGTCGACATCGGCACGCAACGCAGCTTGGATCCGCTGGTGAAGTTTTGCGCCGACAACGACCCGGAAATCCAGATTCGCGCCGTCGATGGTCTGGTGAATTTCTATTTGCCGGGGTACATCAAGACGGGTTTGACCGCTTCGCTGCGGCGGGCGGGCACTAGCATTAAGGGCAAATTTACCGACACCAACGATCAGGTTGTGGACGCCTACGTTGAGGTCCGGCCGGAAGTGCAGCAGGCGATCGGCCGGGTGGCTCGGGGCGGGGCTAGCGTGGATGCGCGGGCGAATGCGGCGCGGGCGGCCGGAATCTTGCGCGCCCAGCTGGCGGTGCCAGACCTGGAGGAGGCGCTGCGCTCCAAGGACTCGGAAGTGATCTATGAGTCGCTGGTGGCGCTGCAGAAGATTCGGGATCGGAGCGCGGGGCCGAGCGTGGCTATTCGTCTGAACGATCTGGACGAGAAGGTGCAAGTGGCGGCGATAGAAACCACCGGGTTGCTGGACAACCGCGCCGCGATCAACGATCTGCGTGGAATTCTGGACCGGAACCGCAACATGAAAGTGAAGCGGGCCGCGCTCACCGCGCTGTCGCAGATGCCGGATCCGCAGTTGCACGGCGTGTATACGGCTTACCTGGAGAACAAGGACGAAGGGCTGCGCGAGGCGGCGGCCGAGGGTCTGGCTCGGGTTAACGATCCGGCCGACAACGCCAATCTGGAGCGGCTGTTTTCGGCGGAGACCAAGACTGGGCCGCGCTTATCGCTGGCTTTCGCGCTGGTGGCGATCGGCAAGCGCAGCATGGGCGAGTTCGATCCGCTGCGGTATTTGGTGAACAACCTGAATTCGGCGGCATTTCACGGAACGGCGGAGCCTTATTTGATCGAGCTAGCGCGCAATGCGCAGGTTCGTAGCGCTCTTTATCCGGCGCTGGCAGATCCGATGGCGACTAAAGATGAAAAGATCGGGCTGGCGCGGGTGTTGGCCGCGAGCGGCGGCAACGATTCCGTCGCGCCGCTGGAGAAGCTGTCGGCCGATCCGGACACCGAAGTAGCCGACCAGGCCCGCCTGTCGCTCAAGAATCTGCACGCCCGTCTGCCGTAAACCCGCTCCAGTATACTGACCTTATGCGAATGCGACTGGCTGCGGGATTTGTGTTGTTTGCGCCCCTATTAATGGGGCAATTGGATACGAATTCAGTGACGGTTACCGCGTCTAACACCGCAAACCTCCAGCCGGATCAGGTGGTGTTCTCTATTCAGGTGACTTCCGGAATAAACGCGAGCTTGAACGATATAGTGGCGGCGCTCCAGGGGACCGGGATCACGATCGCCAATTTTACGGAGATAATTCCCGGCGTGTCGACCTCCATTGGGACTGGGCTTCCCCTGCCTGCGGAAACGTGGCTTTTCACGTTGGCTGCTCCGCTGGCCAAGATCAAGGACACGGTCGCGCAGCTAACTAGCCTCCAGCAGACGATCGCGAAGCAGAACAACGGGCTCCAGATGAGCTTCTCGGTACAAGGCACCCAGATTTCACAGCAGCTACAGCAATCGCAGCCGTGCGTTCTCTCGGACCTGCTTGCAAATGCGCGTACGCAGGCTCAAAATCTGGCGAGCGCCGCGGGTTTTACGCTGGATGTGATCCAGGCCATGTCGAGCAGCGTTTCGACTGCGGTTTCCAACCAGGGACAGAGCTCTAGTTCCTCGCTTCTGGGGCCCGCAGCCGCGCCGTGCACGGTAACGGTGAAGTTCGGCCTGATTCGGAATCAATAGCCATGCGCAAGCTTCTGGTAATTCTGTTTATGATCGGCGCGCCAGCGTTTGGGCAACTCCAGACCGACACACTTACGATAACGGCCAATCGACAAATCAGCCTGCAGCCGGATCAGATCGTCTTTAGCGTGCAAGTAGTCGCCCCGGAGACGGCCGGAATTGACGACGTTGTGGCGCAAGTAGCTGTGCTGGGGATCAGCGCGGCGAATCTAGCGGGCGTGTCCTCGTACGGCAATGGCGAATTGGCATGGAATTTCACTTTGGCGGCGCCGATTTCGCAGGCCAGCACCACGACGGCGTCGTTGGTGCAGCTCTCGCAACAGAACAACCAGGGCGTGACGTTCTATGTGCAAGGCACACAGGTCTCGCAGGCGCTCGCGCAATCGCAGCCTTGCTCGCAAGCGAGCCTCATATCCGATGCTCAGGCGCAGGCGCAGAGTTTGGCTGCGGCGGCGGGATTTACGGTGGGTCCAGTGTTGGCCGTATCGGATGGCGGTCTAGCGCAGCAGCCTACCGGCATTGCGATCGTCGCGAGTTTTGTCCCGGTAGGCGCGTTCCTCGAGCTTAGCCCTTACGTTGCGCCGCGCCAGCCGATCACCTGCACCGCCGTCGTCGAATTCCAGTTGTTACGCTACCACTAAGTACGGTCTACACTGGAGTTTTGACCGAACGGAGGAATCAGAGGACAAATGCCTGAAGAGAATCCAAAAGCCGAAACACCGCACACCAAGGATGAGGTCGCCCTGGAGATGATGAAATTCATCGCCGTGACAACCGGCTACGGGAAGGGCGTCGGCGCGGCCGGCTTCACGGGAAAGAGTTCCAAGACGCCGGAGGAATACGCCGACGCGCTATTGCAGTTGTTCGAGCGCTGCCGGGCCGTGGTTCGAAAGGAATAGAGGGACGCAGAAAACCCCACCGGGCAGGCAGGCGCGAGCTGCTACCTGCCCGTGGGCTAGCTACTTCTTGCGAGGGGCCTTTTTGGCTTTCTTCGCGGGCGCTTTCTTGGCCGACGCTTTTTTCGCTTTGGCCGGCGCTTTCTTCGCTTTCTTAGGAGCGGCCTTCTTGACTGCCGCTTTCTTTACCACTTTGGCTGCCTTCTTTGCGGGGGCCTTGGCGGCGGCTTTCTTCACGGCTTTCTTTGGCGCTTTTTTCGCTGCTTTGGCCGGCACTGCTTTGGCCGGCGCTGCTTTGGCCGGGGCTGCTTTCGCTGCGGCAGGCTTAGGAGCCTTGACCACCGGTTTCTTCTTCGGCGGTGCTTCGGCGGGGGATGGGGGTGGTGTCGCGGCCGCCGGAGCAGGCTCCGGAACCGGTTTTATCAGTTCGTCCTCGTCTTCGTCCTCAGGACCGTATTCGCCAACGTCGGTCGTCACATCCAAAGTTTCTTCTTCATATCCGAAGTCGTCCACATCGTCATCCGGGGCGAAGCGATAGCTGTCAAACATTAATCATGCCTCCTGTAGGGCTTAACCACACCCTAGAATAACTCGTTTTCTTCGGAAGGCAAGGGGGATGTGCGCACTTTTTGGCGCGTCGCGAGGGTCGGTTTATCGAGGCGGTCAGTTTGTCGTGGTGGAACGCTTCGAGGCCAGGCTGGCGGTCTTGTAAGGAGTAACGACGGCGGTCTTGTGTAGCGAGGTGGGCGCGGACTTGTGAGCCGGCCGCGCGGCCGCCTTCTGAACACCGGCTGGCACGATCTTGTGAACGGGGTGGGGAGACCGGCTGGCATTCGCGCGGCTGGTCCGGCTGGCGGGATAGCTGACGGGAATGACTAGCGTGTCGCCGGCTTCCAGATGAGCGATGGGGCGCTGATTTGCCGCTGCGATAGAAGCGACCGGCGTCCCGAAGCGATGCGCGATTTCGGCCAGGGTTTCGTCCGGACCTACGCGGTGAAGCCGCCAGGTGGCACGATGTTCGGCCGGGACTTCTTCCAGCGCCATGCGAACCAGATCCGAGCTTCCTTTGGGAACGCGCAGCTGGTAGCCGCCCGGAGCCGTGGTTTTCAGCAGGGCGGGGTTGAGTTCCTGGAGTTCGGGGATGGGCCGGTCGGTGGCGTCGGCAATCAGGGCCAGGCTGGTGGGCGATTCGAGGTCAATGCTGTCGTATTCTACGGGCAGATCCAGATCCAGATTCTCCAGATTGTAGTCCTTAGGATTCTTGGCCATGATGGTCAAAGCCAGGATCACCGGGACGTAATTATTGGTTTCCTTGGGCAGAGCATTTCGCCTAACCAGTTCCCAATAATCCGCGTAGCCGGTTCTTTGGACGGCGTGATCCACGCAGTTGGGACCGCAATTGTAGGCCGCCATCGCCAGGTACCAATCTCCGAACATGGCATACAGGTCGTGCAGGTGTTTGGCGGCGGCGCGAGTAGCTCTCTCCGGATCCAGGCGATCGTCGCTGAAGGGGGTCTGGTTAAGCCCGTATTCGCGACCGCGGAACTGAACAAACTGCCACATCCCCACGGCCTGCTTGTTGGAGCGTGCGCGCGGGAGGAAGCCGGATTCGATCTGCGCCAGATAGATCAACTCCTGAGGAACGCCTTCCTCGTCCAGAATCTGGTGGATCAAGGAGCGGTAACGTCCGGCGCGCTGCAGGCCGCCTACCAGGACCTTGTGGCCGCGGTCGGTGGAGAAATAATGAATATAGCCGAGAACCGCGTCATTTTCTTCGAGCGGCAACTGCGAAACCGTAGCTTCCAGCTCTTCCTTGACCTTGGGCCGGAGATTGGGATCGGTGGGGAAGGTCAGATCCAGGATGGTATCTTTGGGGGCGCTCTCGTACACAACTGCTTGTTGGGTGGCGCCGGCGCCCAAGCCATCCAGATCGTAACGGTAGATCTGATCGGCCATCTGATCCAGCTTGCGCTCCAGCCGTTGGCGATCGGGGACATTTTCAGGAGCGGCCAGAAGCAGGTTGATGGCGCGATCGAACTCCTGGCGCGCACCTGCCATGTCGCCCGCCTGGTAGAGCTTCTTTCCGGATTCGAAATGGTCCTGGGCTCTGACGATGCGGGAATCGACCTCGGGGGGACGCACAGGCGTGATCAGCGTGCGGTCAACCAGGTTGGGCGATTCCTTTGAAAAGAGATTCGGGTCCACGGCGGGCGGCTCGACCACTACCGGGTCGATCGGCAGGGGCGTCGCGGGTAGGAAAGATAACTTGAAAGATTGGGGCTTGCTGGACATGCAGCTGGTGAGCAGCAGCACGGGCAAGCAACCAAGGACGCAGGTCAGGACCGGAACGCGGTGACTTGATGTCATCAGACTTGAATTAGTCGGTTCATCAATGTAAAACTCTAAGACTTTATAATAGCCGAGGGCCTACGGTCAAGTGCTATCCACCCATGGTAGTAGTAAGTCATATTACATAGGTGCAATGCGGCTCTAATTTCCATCGGCAGAATGAGGCTGAATCTGCAACTTCAATGAGGCGGAAGACGAGCCCTGCGCTACGATTCTCTTGATGGCATTCATCAGCGTTTCCGGTGAACCGGGATGCCGGCACGAGGAACTGGCGCGCATGGTGGCGCAGCGGCTGGAATGCGAACTGGTGACGGAGGCCAAGCTCAGCGACACAATTGCGTCGGAGTTTGGAACGCAAGACGGAATTCCGGACAAAGCTTGGCCGCATTTGGCGACGTCGATTGTGGCGAGGTTGGGCTCGCAACAGCACCTGGTGATTTCGAGCATCGGTTCGGAGCTGCTGTTGCGCAATATTCCGGGAGTGCTGCGAGCGCACGTGGTGGCGCCGGAGTCGAGACGCCTGGGCAATACGATGGTGGACGGCAGACTGGAACGGTCGGAAGCCAAGCAACGGCTGCGCGAGATGGAGAATGAAACGGCGCTCACGCGTAAAAAGCGATTTGGCCGAGCGGGGAGCCGGGTGGAGGGCTTCGACCTGGTCATGAACGCCGAGGGGCTGGCGGTGGAGCAGATGTCGGAGGTGTTGGAGACGGCGGTGCGAGCCAAAGGGCTGCTGGAAGGCGGGCTGCTGACGGGGGCGGCCGAGGCGCAGATTCAATTCCAGGTGCGTTTGAAACTGGCGCGTTATGGGATTGTGCCGCCGGACCGGTTGCAGGTGCGCCGTAAGGAGTTTGGGCATCCCAGTGAGGAAGTTTTCGCTAACCTGCTGGATTTTTACCGCATCGCCTGGGATTACGAGCCGCGCAGCTTTCCGCTGCAGTGGGATAAAGACGGCAAGGTGCAAGAGGCTTTCACGCCGGATTTCTATTTGCCCGAATTCGATATGTACGTGGAGCTCACCACCATGAAGCAGGCGAACGTGACCAAGAAGAACCGTAAGATTCGCCTGCTGCGCGCCATTTATCCGCACGTGAATATTCAGGTGTTCTATCAAAAAGACGTCCAGGATCTGGTGATTAAGTACGGGCTGCCGGAGCGGCTGGCACGATGAGCGGCGGGCAATGAGCGAGCCGGCCATCGAGAGGATTCTGTTCACCGCCGAGCAGATCGATCAGCGAATCCGGGAAGTGGCGGGCGAGATTTCGAGCAAATACGCCGGGCGCGAGGTGAAGCTGATTGCGGTGTTGAAGGGCTCGGTGTTTTTCCTGACGGCGCTGGCGCAGGAGTTGAGCGTACCGGTGAAGGTGGATTTTCTGGCGGTTTCAAGCTTCGCCAATCAGAGAGGCGCGCCGGGGATGGTGCGCATCGCCAAGGATCTGGACGACAGCATCGAGGGCGAGGACGTGATCCTGGTGGAGGACATTGTCGACACTGGATTCACGACGCGATACCTGATGCAGCACCTGGCGGCGCGGGAGCCGAACTCGCTGGCGATTTGCACGCTGCTGGACCGGACGCCGCGCAGGATCGTGCAGATTCCCATCGATTACCGGTGTTTCGAGATTCCGGACCGGTTTGTGGTCGGGTTCGGGTTGGACTACAAGCAGCTTTACCGGAATTTGAAGTATGTCGCCGCGCTGAATCTGGATCCGCCGGCGCCCGGGCCTGGATCGTAGGGTTTAACCGAAGACCCGCGAGCCGCTTAGATAAGTTTCGAGAATTTCGATTTGCTGCGTGGAGTCGTCGAAGCGGAAGCGAACCAGGTCCGCGCGTTCGCCGGGCATGAGGCCGCGCTGGCGGGAGGAAATGCGTCCCAGGCGGGCGGGATTACGAGTAGCGAGCGAGACAGCGTCGCGCAGGCTGAGGCCGGCTTGCTGGATGACGTTTTGGATGGCGCGATTCATAGTCAGGGCGGAGCCGGCCAAGCGCGTACCGCCGGTGAGACGCACGCTGCGGTCGGCGTGGAGTTCGACGTCTAGTTCTCCGAGTCGATATCGGCCCGGGGCGCAGCCGGCGGGCATTACGGCGTCGGTGATCAAGATGGATCGCTCGAGACCCTTGGCACGGAGGGCGACGTTCAGAAACGATTGGCTCAAGTGGAAGCCATCCACGATGAAGCTGGCCGACAGGCGGTCGTCGGCCAGTTGGTCCCATAGATAGTTCCAGCGCGGGAGAATCTTGTGGGCGGCGTTGCCGAGGTGTGTGGAAAGCGTCGCGCCCGCGCTGACCGCAGCGGCGATTTCGTCGGCGCTGGCTTTGGTGTGGCCGATGCTCGCGACCACGCCTTGTTGGACGAGGGCCTCGATAAATCGCGGCGCCCCGGGCCATTCCGGCGAAAGCGTTACCAGGCGGATGTGGCCGCGGGCGGCGTCTTGAAAACGGCAGAATTCGTCGAGGTCCGGGGGCGCGGACCCAGTGAGCGGGGTGCGCGCCTCGCGGTCCATCTTCGGGCGAGATGTAGGGGCCCTCCAGATGAAAGGCCTCCATCGCTGCGCCTTCCGGGATTTGTTCCTTCGCCGCGGCGAGATTGCGAAGCGCGGCGGTGATGTCGTCCGGCGAGCCGGTGATCACGGTGGGGAAAAAACGCGTCACGCCGGTCCGAAACATTTCGCGTATCGAATGTCCGATCGCTTCCGGCGCGGCATGCGGCGAATTGTAGTCGACGCCGGCGAAGCCATTGACCTGCAAATCGATCCAGCCAGGGGAAAGGTAGTCGCAAGAAGGGGTTGGCGAGAGCAGAGGATCGACGCCGTGGATCAAATTGTCGAATGAAATTTCGATCTGTTCGCCATTCGCAATATGGATGCCGCTACATTTCATTCGGGTGTCGATTTATACACAAGTTTCCCACAGCCTGTGGAAGCTAAGTGCAAGACGATGCACTAGAAGAAATTTGTTGAAAAGGGCACAACTAAGTAGAAAATTATCTGGCGCTTTGCGAGAAGCCCTGTTAAAACAGAATGCATGATCCCCTGCGAGTGCGGTTCTGGCGGTTAATCTCGGGGGAGGTGATCGTCGGAATCGCACTTGCGGATCGTCCTTCCGCAACGTCCAATAGTAGGGTTCTCTCGAACCTTTATAACCCGTGGCCTTAAACGGTCACGGGTTCATTTTTTGCGACGGGCGTGAGCCAGCCGAAACGGTCGGACGCTTTGCCATCCACGATGTCGAAGAAAGCCTTCTGCAGTTTTTCAGCGACGGGACCGCGCGCGCCCTTACCCACCACGATGCGATCCACCGAACGAATGGGGGTAATCTCGGCCGCGGTGCCGGTGAAGAAAACCTCGTCGGCGATGTAGAGCAGTTCGCGGGGGATGAGGGTTTCAACGACTGGAATGCCGAGGGTCTCGGCGAGTTGAATGATGGTCTCGCGCGTGATTCCGGGAAGCACGGAGGCGCCCAGCGGAGGGGTGAGCAGCTTGCCGTCGCGCACCAGGAAAATATTTTCGCCGGAACCTTCGCTGACGTAACCGGCGGAATCGAGCGCGATGCCTTCGGCGTAGCCATTCTGGTGAGCTTCCATGCGGATGAGCTGGGAGTTCATGTAATTCGCGCCGGCCTTGGCGAGCGCGGGCAAGGTGTTGGGAGCGATGCGGGTCCAACTGGAGACGCAAACATCCACGCCCTTGGCGAGCGCGTCTTCGCCCAAATATTTTCCCCATTCCCAGCAGGCGATGTAGACCTCAGTGGGATTTTGCGTGGGCAGCACGCCGACATCGCCGTAGCCGCGCAGCACCAGCGGCCGGAAATAGCAGGAGTCCATACGATTCACGCGGACCAGTTCGGCCATGGCGTCGGCCATCTGGTCGATGGAATACTTGAGTTCGATACGATAGATCTTGGCGGAGTCGAGCAGGCGCCGCAGATGTTCGCGCACGCGGAAAATGGCCGGGCCGGTGGGCGTGGAGTAGCAACGTACGCCTTCAAATACCGAGCTGCCGTAGCTGGTGACGTGAGAGAGAACGTGAATCTTGGCGTCATCCCAGGCGATAAAGCGGCCGTTATGCCAGATTTTTTCCGTGGGCTTCAACATACCGTAATTATAGCGTTGTGATGCAGCGAAAGAATAGCGAAAGAATAGAGAACAGATGCGCGTGACGGCGGCCGGTACAGCGATTTTGCTGGGAATGATGGCGGCTGGGAGTTCGCCGGCGGAGCCTAGAGAGCTACGGCCGGGATTCAATCTGTTTACGCCGCAGCAAGACATCGATTTGGGAAAAGAAGCAGCGGGCGAAATCGCGCGTCAGGCGCCGGTGGTGCGCAATCCGGAAGTGGACCGTTACCTGAATGTTCTGCTCCGAAAGCTGGAGCAATCGCGGTACGCGCGGTCGCTGGAGAGCGATGGATCGCGCGCCGGGATGTTTCCGTTCCAGATTCGCGTGCTGGCCGATAAGAACATCAACGCGTTTTCGCTGCCGGGCGGTCCGATTTTCGTGAACACCGCGGCGATTGCGGCGGCGGAGAACGAAGCGCAGCTGGCGGGAGTGATTGCGCACGAAATGTCGCATATCGTGCTGCGGCATCCAACCAATCAGGCATCCAAACGGAACCTGGTGGCGCTTCCGGCATTACTGGCGAGCGCGCTGGCGGGCAACGGCCTGCTGGGACAACTGGCGCAGATCGGAATCGGATTCACGGCCAATTCGGCGCTGCTGAAATTTTCGCGGACGGATGAAACGGAAGCCGATTACAATGGCGCGGAAATCATGGCGGATGCCGGATACAACCCGATGGAGCTGGCGCGCTTTTTCGAACAACTGGAGGCGAAGACCGGGCGGCAGGGTGGTCTGGTTCAATTTTTGTCGGATCATCCGAATCCGGGCAATCGGGCGGAGGCGATCGCGGACGAGATTCGCGAGCTGCCACGGCGAAGTTACGTAGCCGATGAGACTGGGCAGTTTTCGCGCATTCATGAATTAGTGCGACGTCTACCGGCGCCCGCTCCAGACCAGAAACAGGCGGGGCAGCCAGAGGGCCGAACGCGCCGAGCGGCGAGTTTCGGACATTCACGGGAGCGACGTTTTCGCTGGCGTATCCCGCCAATTGGCGGGTGCAAGCCTGGCGCACGACGCGATGCGGTGACCATTGCACCGCGCGAAGGGGTGGTGGCTGGGGCCGGCGGGCAGTCTTCGATCGGGTACGGGATGGAAGTGAATTACTACGTTCCCGAAGGGCGGCGGGGCTGAACTTCAGCGCGATACCGAGGCGTTGATCGGGCGGCTGGAGCGGAGCAATACCGATATGCACGCGGGGCGAGAAACGCGCAGGATTCAAGTGGCCGGTCAGGCCGCGCTGCTGTCGACGCTGTACTCCAAGTCCCCCTATCGCGACGAGCGCGAAGTGGACGTGCTAGTGACTGTGGCGAGGCCGCAGGGGCTGTTTTATATCGTGTTTGTTGCGACCGAGAATGAGTTTGATCGAGTTCAAGGAACGTTCGAGAAAGTTGTAGCATCGGTGAAGTTTGAGTAACCCCGTCCCGCCGAAGATAAACCCGGGCGTATGTATTTGGTTTACCGGCTTGCCTTGCGCCGGCAAAAGCACCTTAGCCGCGGAATTGGCGCAATATCTTCAAGCGCGCGGGACGGAGGTGGTGGTCTTCGACGGCGATGCGGTGCGTACCAATCTGTCGGCGGATCTGGGTTTCTCGAGGGAACACCGGCATGCGAATGCGCTGCGGGTGGCTGCGGCAGCGCGTGAGGTGGTGGAACGCGGAGCGACGGCGGTGTGCGCACTGGTGAGTCCGTATCGGGAGTCGCGGGCGAAAGCGCGAGAAGCGATTGGCTTCGACCGATTCCTGGAGGTGTTCGTCGACACACCCCTCGAGGTTTGCGAAACGCGGGACGTGAAAGGCATGTACCGGCAGGCGCGAGCGGGCAAGCTGGAGCATTTTACGGGCGTGAGCGATCCGTATGAAGCGCCGCTCGAGCCAGATGTGCGGGTGGCCGGATCCGGAATTCCCGGCGAAGCGATTTTGCCGATTATAGAAGCGATCAGAAGCAGAAACGGCGGCGGTTAGCTGTGGTCGCCGCGAACTCAGGCTCTAGAGCTGGAACCGTACTGCGCTGAAATTCGTCTAGTGGTTGGGAATCAAGGGTAGCCGAGACTGTGCCGCGGCACGGAGAATGCGCGCGCTTGGGAGGCATGAGAAGATGGTAGTGGCGTGGCAGTAAAAGTTCAGGTCCCCAAGAAAGCTTCCGCCGTCCGTTTTTTCCTGCGTCCCGGCGGGAAGGTCCTCATCGCTATCCTGGCGCTGGTAATCACGGCGGGGCTGGGAGTGTTCACTTACTATTACTCGTATTACTCGCACCGGATCGAAGCTAAATTAGCGGCGGGGCCGTACGCGAATACGTCGATGCTGTTTGCAGCGCCGCGAACGCTGGCGGTAGGCGACGTAGCCGGGCCGCTGGAGATCGCCGGCGAACTGCGTCATAGCGGATATAGTGAGTCGCGGAACAACCGCATGGGGTACTTCTCGTTGAAGCCGGACGAGATCGATGTCTATCCGGGCCCGGACTCGTACTTCAAGCGCGACGACGGCGTGATCAAGTTTCACGCCGGAAAAGTGGCGCAGATTATTTCTCTGGCCGACAATACGGATCGCACCGAGTACACACTGGAGCCGGAGCTGATCTCGAATCTTTTCGATAAGAATCGCGAGAAGCGGCGGCTGGTGAAATACGAAGACATTCCGCCGGTGCTGGTGCACGCTGTAATTTCGGCGGAGGACAAGCGATTTTTCCAGCATTCGGGATTCGATCCGGTTCGCATCATCAAGTCGGCATACGTGGACGTGAAGAGGGGGCAGAACGCGCAAGGCGCTTCGACGCTCAGCATGCAGCTGGCAGGCATGCTGCTGCTCAATCGCAGCGATCGGTCGTGGCGGCGCAAGATTCCGGAAGTTTTAATTACCCTGCACTTGGAGCAGAAACTCAGCAAGGAGCAGATTTTCGAGTACTACGCCAACCAGGTGCCGCTAGGGAATCGGGGAAGCTTCGGCATTCGCGGATTCGGGGAGGCGGCGGAAGTTTATTTCGGGAAGGACATCTCGCAGTTGACGTTGCCCGAGGCGGCGACGCTGGCGGGGTTGATCCAGCAGCCCAGCTACATCAATCCGTACCGCTGGCCGGAGCGGGCCAAGCTGCGCCGCAACATCGTACTCAAGCAGATGTGGGAGAACAAGTACATCAGCGAGGAAGAACTGCAGCAGGCGAGCGCGGCGCCGATGACACTGGCCAAGGGCGGGGGCGAATCGGCGGAAGCGCCGTTTTTCGTCGACTTAGTGAACGACCAGTTGCTCGAGAAATTCCCGGATTACAATTTTCAATCCAACACTTACCGCGTGTACACCACGCTGGACATGAACCTGCAGCGCGATGCGGCCGAAGCGGTCCGCATCGGGATGGAGGAAGTGGACCAGCACATGAAGAACCGCAAGAAGCGGGACCCCAAGTATCCGGACCCGCAGTGCGCGCTGATCGCACTGGATCCCTACACCGGGGAGGTGCGAGCGGCGATTGGCGGGCGAAATTATGGGACCAGCCAGCTCAATCGAATTCTGGCGAAACGGCAACCGGGATCGTCATTTAAGCCTTTCGTGTACACGACGGCGTTGAATACGGCGCTTTCCGGAGGTAGTCAAGTGCTGACGCCCGCGAGCATGGTGCAGGACGAAGCGACCACCTTCTGGTTCGACGGCAAACCTTACGAGCCTAGCAATTTCGAACACAAGTTTTATGGAGCGGTGACGTTGCGCGATGCAATGGCGCACTCGTTGAACGTCGCGACGGTGAAAGTGGCCGAGGAAGCCGGGTACGGCGCGGTGGTGGATCTGGCGCGACGCGCGGGACTGAATATGGACATCCAGCCGACTCCGGCGATGGCGCTGGGCGCTTACGAGGTAACGCCACTCGAGATTGCGGGCGCCTACACGATTTTTGTCAATCACGGGATTTATACCAGGCCGCATTTCATCAACACCATTGCTAACGGACGCGGGTCGCAGATCTATGACAGCTCGCCGGAGCACAGAAACGTGCTGGATCCGCGCGTGGCTTTCCTGA
>CAVXJU010000082.1:0-75335 GCA_963761935.1 Terriglobia bacterium
GATTTCTCGTATTGCTATTCGGCAGGTTCTTGTACTGGTACACCGGGAAATTGCCTGACAATGGAATGTAATCCAGTTGCCGCCAGTCGATGGATCCCTGAACGAAGAAGTGCTCCCAGCGTGAACCCAGGCGCAAAGCCGACAGCAGCGTGTCGCCCGAGCCGGTCCCGATCAGAGCGTCGGCGTTGAACTTCTTCACTGGCTCTTCGGTGACCATGTTGATGGACCCGCCCTCGGCGTTCGGCCCCAGCAGCGGCGTAGAGTAGCCCCGGGCTACTTGAATTTCGCTGATGTCGCTGGTCAGATATCGATTGAAATCGACATAGCCGTCATAAGGAACCGAGATCGGAATGCCATCGATGTATAGAGGAACCTGGCCGCGCGTGCTGAACCCGCGGACCATGATGCCCGCCTCATTGCGATTGGCCGAAAGATGTTGGATGGAAACTCCGGGAAGATAGTCGAGCGCCTTGGCGGCGTTTACCAGATACAGGTTGGATATCTCGGTCTGATCGATTCCCACGGTCACCGGCGAGGGTTCCGCGACAGAGGCCGTCACGTTCACCTCTACGTGACCCAGATCGAACGGCGTGCCGGGGGTGTGCTGAACCACTTGGTTCAAGGCCGCGTTCAACTGCTCCAGTTGCTCGCGCATGGCGTCACGGGTGGGCGACGCGGGCAAAGCTTCCGGCACCTGAAGTTTCATTTCAGGATGGGAGGCAGCAAAATCGGCCAGGGCAGAACGCAGCGCCTCGGCATCCGAACGCAAGGCGCTCGCTCCGGCCTCGGCGGGCAGCGCCGCCCAGCGGTGTTCTAAGTCTTGCAGCGATTGTTTCCACTGTACGGTCTGGTCCTGCTGAGCCAATAGCAGGCCCATGGCGCCGGTGAGGGCATACAAGATAAGCTTGCGCACAAAACTGTTCCTTTTCGAATCTGTCATGTTATCACGATAGTGTCGTGTAATCAAGACACAGTCGGCGAGTTTTGTTTTGGGTGCGCGATCAGGAAGACTTTTGATCTCCGCGGAACTTTCCCGTTGCGTCCGATGAATGGAAGCTGATGGGACGGCCGTTCTCGATCTCCTGCGCGAACAGCAGCAGACGATAGGCCACTTCCCTGGCCTGCGGAACGTACAGGGCGACCCCGGGATAGGGATCGCCCTCCATGGTCACAAACATCGATTCCGGGGAAAGCACCAGCCCGATGGCTTCGCGTCCTTGGTCGTCTTGAGCGCGGAAAACGTTGATCATCGATCCATCCTCAGAGTTTGACGATGACTGTCTTCACTTCGGTGTACTGCTGCAAGCCGTATTCGCCCAGTTCGCGGCCGATGCCGGACTGCTTGAATCCGCCGAACGGAGCTGCGGCGTCGAAGACGTCGTAGCAGTTCACCCACACCGTGCCGGCGCGCACGCTGTTGGCGATGGCATGCGCCTTGCTCGATGTCGCGCGTCCAGACGGCGGCGGCCAGGCCATAGTCGGTCCGATTGGCGCGCTCCACCACCTCGTCGAGATTCTTGAACGGAATGATGCTC
This sequence comes from Terriglobia bacterium, assembly GCA_963761935.1. Taxonomy (GTDB): domain Bacteria; phylum Acidobacteriota; class Terriglobia; order Bryobacterales; family Bryobacteraceae; genus Palsa-89. The sequence continues at coordinate 1,536 of CAVXJU010000082.1, forward strand.
ATCACCGGCCCGAAGATCTCTTCCCGGGCGATCTTCATGTCGTCCTGAACGTCGGCGAAAACCGTGGGCTCGATGAAGTAGCCGCGGTCTGCCGACGCGGTTGCCGCCGCACACCAGCTTGGCGCCCTCGCTCCTGGCCGGCCTCGATATAGCCCATCACTTTGTCGAACTGCGCCTCATCCACCTGCGGGCCTTGCTCGGTCTTGGGATCGAACGGATCGCCGACCGTGCGGCTCTTCGCGCGCGCGCCGCTCTTTTCCACGAACTTGTCGTAGATTTTCTGCTTCGACAAAAACCCGCGAACCGGCGCAGCAGCATTGGCCCTGATTGAAGAACAGGCCGAAGTGCGCGCCTTCGACGGCCTCGTCCAGGTCGGCGTCGGCGAAGACGATGTTGGGGCTCTTGCCGCCCAGCTCGAGCGTGACGCGCTTCAGATTGGATTTGGCCGCGGCTTCCATGATCAGGTGCCCGACTTCGGTGGAGCCGGTGAAGGCGACTTTGTCCACATCCATGTGGTTGGCGATCGCCGCGCCCGCGGTTGGGCCGTAGCCGGGCAGCAGGTTCACCACGCCTTCCGGGAATCCGGCTTCGACAATCAGCTCGCCCACGCGCAGCGCCGTCAGAGGCGTCTGCTCGGCGGGCTTCATCACTACGGTGTTTCCGGCGGCCAGCGCGGGCGCGAGTTTCCAGGCCTGCATCAGCATGCGGGAAATTCCAGGGAATAATCTGCCCGACCACGCCGACGGGTTCATGCCGCGTGTAGCAGAAGAACGGCCCGTCGACGGGAATCGTCTTGCCTTGAATCTTGTCGGCCCAGCCCGCGTAGTAGCGGTAGCAGGCGACCGTGAGCGGCAGGTCGGCGGCCTTGGCCACCGCGATACGGCTTGCCGTTATCGAGGGATTCCAGGCGCGGCTAGTTCGTCGGCGTTGGCTCTCGATCAGATCGGCCAGGCGATTGAGCAGACGGCCGCGCTCCGACGCGCGGCATCTTGCGCCAGGGCCCCCGTTCGAATGCGGCGCGAGCCGCCTTCACGGCGCTGTCTCGACATCGGCGGCGTCGGCCTCGGCCACCTGGCAGATTTCTTCGCCCGTGGCGGGGTTGATGGTTGCGAAGGTTCTGCCGGATTCACTGGGAATCCAGCGATTGTTGATCAGAAGCTGGGTTGCGGAGATGGGGACCCGCTGCTCGGCGGGATGGGACATTACGGAGGCCATAAGAGGATCCTTTCTGTAGTTCGTACAAGACATTGTATGCTACACTAGACACTCTGCGCAATGCACACCGCCACGCTGAATCGTGTCAAGCGAGCCGAACTTCCCAGCCTGGCTGCGACCCTATGCTCCTATGAAAACTTCTTCGGCCCCTATCACCCGCACACTCTGCGCTTTCTGGCCGAGGTAGCCGGGGCGTATTGGGTTCATGGCGAACTGGCGCTGGCGCGAACGCTCTTGGAACGCGCCGTCCGGGATTTGGGACGACACCTGGGGCGCGGCCATGACGTCCGGTTGCGAGCCTTGGCCAGGCTGCGAGACCCTTGATCGAGCAGGGGGAGCACGCCCACGCATTCGCCGTGCAGCGGGAGCTGGTCGATTGCTGTACCGAGCGATTCGGCGCCGAACATCCCGAGACGCTAGCCGCGCGCGCGGAACTTGCGGCGGCGTTCCTGGCGGCCGGCTGAACCCCCGCCGTCTCGCCCTCTCCCCAGGCCCAAACCCACGGGCTCCCAGCGGTCCGAATGTTACAATGAGATGTTTTATTCGTGCTCGGGGACTCGGTTGCTACGCACAGATAGCTTGATCGCCGCTGCCGGCCGCTGGTTCCTCCAGTCCGGAATTCAAGAGCCGAACGGAGGCGTGGCGCGCTATTACCGCTCCGATCTCCTCAAGAACGCGCCAGTCTCAACCGAGATCACCGGTTACGCGATTAGCGCGCTCCTATTCTTTTACGAACGTACCGGCAATTCCGAATACCTGGATCGAGCCCTGCGCGCCGCGCGCTTCCTCACCCGCACCGCGTGGGACCAGGCACTGGGAACCTTCCCCTTTGAGCACGGCGTGAATGGCGCCCAGTCCGGCGGGTTCGCCTATTTCTTCGACTGCGGGATCATCGCGCGCGGTCTGCTGGCAGCCTGGCACGCCACCAAGGAAGTTGAGTTTCGGGACGCCGCGGTGGCCACCGGCCGCGCGATGCTGGCTGATTTTTGTTCAAGCGAGGCGATCCACCCCATTCTCGAGCTCCCCAGCAAATCTCCGCTGCCCTATCAACACCGCTGGTCGGCATCGCCCGGCTGTTATCAATTGAAGTCCGCCATGGCTTGGTTCGACCTTTTCGAATGGACCGGCGAAAGGGATTTTTTGCGGGCTTACGGGCGTGCGCTGGACGCGGCTTTCGCCAATGAACCCGGCTTTCTTCCCGGCGACCCCAACTGCGAAAAGGTGATGGACCGCCTGCACGCTTACGCGTATTTTCTGGAAGGCTTGCTCCCGATGCTGGATCGCGAGGAGTGCGCTAGCGTTTTTTGCGCCGGACTGGATCGCATGGCCGGTCACCTGCGCGAGATCGCGCCACAATTCGTCCGCTCCGACGTCTGCGCCCAACTGCTTCGCTTGCGCCTGTTCGGCGACCATTTGGGCGTGGCCAAGCTCGACCTCGAAGCCGCGGCCTATGAGGCCGGGCAAGCCGCGGCATTTCAACTCCAGTCTGAAGACCCGCGCATCGCCGGCGGATTTGGATTCGGCTCCAAAATCGGCCAGCGGTTGCCGTATGTGAATCCGGTGTCGACGGCCTTCGCGGTGCAGGCGCTGGCGCTGTGGAGCGATCATCAAAACCACGCGCTGCAAGCACGGCGGCAAGCTCTCATTTGAACGGGGCCGTGCGCGAAACGGTGAAGGTCCTGTTCGCTTCCTGCTCGGAAGCCGTGCTGCCCGGCGCCATCCAGCACATGCGTGAAATTCTTCCCGAGCTTCCGCTGGTGGTGGTTTCGGAGTTTCCGCCCGAGCATGAGCGCTGGATTCGTTTCCCGGTGGCGCGCGGGTTCTTTGAAAACCTGGCGCTCTACCGCTGGCACTTTCGCGGTAAACAGATTCGCCTCTCGGCCGTGATCCTCGAACCGCGTATGCCCTATTGGCGGATGCGCCTGATCGGCTTTCTGCTCTCGCCCTGGAATTTCCTGGCGATGAACGAGAACTTCGGGCATTTCATGCTGCGCCCAAGATCGGCCGGCACGATTCTGCGGCATGTACTGTGGCGTACGCGGAATTTTTTCGTCTGGCAATTTTCACCTGGTGGCCCGGTGTACACCTTGCTGTGGAGGCTCGCGCATCCCCGAGCCTTCCGTCGGCCCTGGACTGTTTTGCTCGACCGGGCCGCCGGTTTATTGGTCGCGGCAAGTAAAGCGACTGTGCCCGGCCATGCAGATTGAGCTCCGCAAACTCGCGCCCGCACGGCGTGACAGTGGTGATTCCGTCGCGCAATGGTAAAGACCTGCTGGCTCGGCTTCTTCCCGAAGTGGCCCGCCAAATCGGAAGCATGGCCGGCGAGATCATCGTGGTCGACAATGGCTCGGAAGATGGAACCGAGGCTTTCCTTCGCCAGGATTATCCGGATATTCGAATCGAGCAAAGCGCGGCGCCGCTTTCCTTCGCGCGCGCGATCAATGCCGGAATCCGCCAGGCGCGCTACTCCCAGGTTTGCCTGCTCAACAACGACATGCTCATCGAGGAAGATTTCTTCCCTTCGCTGATCGCGGCTTTCGACAAGATTCCGGACCTGTTCTGCGCCACCGCGCAGATCTTTTTTCCTCCGGGCCAGCGTCGTGAGGAAACCGGCAAGGCCGTGCTGCCGTCGCCGAGCGATCGCAAGCGGACTGACTTCCCGTTGCGCTGCGATCTCCCGGTTCCCGGAGAAGACCTGAGCTACGTCTTGTATGGAAGCGGCGGATGTTCGCTGTACGATGCGGCCAAGCTCGCGGCGCTGGGCGGCATGGATGAAGCTTACGAACCCGCCTATGTCGAAGATCTGGATCTCGGCTTTCGAGGCTGGCAGCAAGGCTGGCCGTCCGTATATGTGGCGGGCGCGCGAGTGGAGCACCGCCATCGCGCCACCACCTCGCGCTATTTCTCGCCCGAATACCTGGATCAAATTCTCGAATTGAACTATCTGCGCTTTCTCGCCCGCGCGGTTTCAGATCCAGGGACGTTCCGGCGCTTGTGGAGCGAAGCGATTGATCGCTTGAATCTGATGGCAGCGCCGCAGCCGGAAAATCGCGCGTCCGCCGCTGCGTTGGCCGCGGCTTGGCGCGCGCCGTTTTGGACCACTCGCTCCGCGAAGCCCGCGATTCCAGAAAACGAGATCCTCGCGCTCACCAGCGGCGCGGTGGTTGTCACGCCCGGCCTCGCCTCTCGCCAGCGGCCAGTCCTGTTGGTGGCCAGCCCGTATGTGCCTTTTCCGCTGGCCCACGGCGGCGCCGTGCGCATGTACAACCTGATGCGGCGCGCTGCTCGAGATTTCGATCAGGTTCTCATAGCCTTCGCCGGCGAGAGTCTCGAAGCTCCTCAGGAATTGCTCGACATTTGCTGCGAAATCGTGCTGGTGAAGCGCCCTGGTACGCACCTGCTTCCTTCCACCGCGCGGCCGGATGTAGTCGAAGAATTCGATTCCCCGGCTTTTCACGCGGCGTTGAAACAAACGATTCGCAAGTGGAACGCAGCCGTCGCGCAGCTAGAGTTCACGCAGATGGCGCAGTATTCGAGCGACTGTGCTCCCGCCAAAACCATCCTGGTCGAGCACGACGTGACCTTCGATCTGTACCGCCAATTGCTGGCCCAAGGCGGCGACTGGGAACTGCGCCACCAATTGGAGCGTTGGATTCCATTTGAAACCGCCGCCTGGCAGCGGGTAGATTGCGTGGTCACGATGTCGGAGGCCGACCGCAAAGTGGCCGTCTCGCACGGCGTCCTGCCAACAAACGCAGTTTGCCTGCCCAACGGCGTCGATCTCGATCGGTTCCGACCTGCGCCGCATCCCGCCGAAGCGCGGCGGTTGCTCTTCATCGGCTCTTTCGCGCACCTTCCCAATGTGCTGGCGCTGGACTTTTTTCTGCGCGAGGTGTGGCCGCGAATCCAGACGCTCCACCCGGTGCTGCACGTCATTGCCGGATCGCGGCATCGCTACTTCCTGGACCGCTATCGTGACCGCGTGCAGTTGGACCTAACGCAGCCAGGTATCGAAGTGGAGGACTTCGTGTCCGACGTCCGGCCCGCCTACCAGCGCGCCACCATCGTCATCGCGCCTCTCGTGGCATCCGCCGGAACCAATATCAAGATCCTGGAAGCGATGGCGATGGGCAAGGCCATTGTCAGCACGCCCGCCGGCATCAACGGCCTCGATCTCGATCCCGGCCGCGACGTCATCGTCACTGCTGCGCCGGAAGAAATGGCGCGGGCGATTGCCGAGTTGTTCGAGAACAGCGCGTTGCGCGATCCATTGGAACGCGAGGCGCGCCGCACCGTGGAACGCGATTTCGATTGGGATACGATCATAGCGCGGCAGAAAGAGCTGTACAACCGATTGATCGGTCAGCCTAGCTTGACTGCGAAAGCGACGTAATCCAAACCGCCGAAGAATTCCTTGCGAAACCCATCCGGCAATTCGGCCAGCGATGGCATGCTGTCGATGGCGGGCGACAGCCGCTCGATCTCCACGCGTCCGAATCCCGCCTCTTCCAAATAGAAGCTGGCCAGCGCCGGTGGAATGGGATGCCGGTGCGTCGGATCGATGTAGAAATGCGTCGCGAAAATTGCCAGGCACTCCGGATTGGGAGTCTCGATGGCGATCAGAGCGCCGCCGCGCAACTTGGCATGCGCCAGGCGCACCAATTCGGGCAAGCGCTGGGGCGCAAGATGCTCCACTACTTGGCAGCAGATCAAGCCACCCAGGGATGCATCCGGCAGAGCGTTCAAATACTCGAACAGATCGGCCTGCTCGGCCTCGAGGCCTTTGCTCCGGCAGACGGCGATCGAGTCCTGATTGAGATCGACACCGCGCGCGGGAATACCGGCAGCGCGCAAAACCTCCAGCATTTCGCCGCGCCCGCAGCCCAAGTCGAGCACGCCGGCGCTGGCTTGGAAACGCGCGGCATAGATTTTCTGGCGCTGCTGGATGTCCGCTTCCGAACCGCGGAATCGGTCGGCGAATCGCAGCCAGTCGATTGAATCGAAGGATTCGGATTGCGGCGGCGCCGCGGTAGACGACGCACTCACGGCCGCTGGCTCAACCGGCCTCGAGATGGACATCTTCTGGCGCAAAACGCGCAGCTCCGCGTGCACCACAGCGTCGCATTCGGCGCGCAACTTCGCCAGGTCTTCCCACAGGCGCTTCTGAATTTCCTCCAAATTGCCCCACAGCCGCTTCTGGACTTCCTCGGTACTGCGCGCCAGCGCTCCTTCGAACTCGGCGTGCTGCGCTTTGATCTGCTCCCGGTACTGACCATCCATCAGAGTGACGCGATGATGGAACGCGCCCTGCAGTTCAGACACGCTGCGAAGAAACTGGATCTCGGTATTGGCCAGCGTCTTTTCCCAATGCACGTGCCACTCAGACCAACGCGCGCGGATATCCTTCAGCTGCTGCGCTTCTTCCCGCAGTGCGCGCGTATCGGTGCTGATTCGCCCTGCCAGTGTGCTCAGTGCGCGATTGGATTCGCTGAGCGCTTCGAGCGTGGACTGCACACAAGCCATCAGCGCGCGGTTGAACTCCACTTGTTCGCGCACGTGCCAATCGAGCGCGCGCGCCACTAACCGCTTCACTCGCTGGACGATGGCGTTCACCAATCCCGCAGCGCGCGGATTCACGGTGCCGATACTGGCCACTTTCGAGTCGGCGGAATCGCGCGCATGCAGCAGCGGCATGAGGTCGGGCAACGGAATGTCTCCGGGGGCGGCGCCGTTGGGATTGCGTGCGCGAACGCGCTGCCGGATTTCCGCGATCATCGCGGCCAGCTCTTCACCCTTTTCGTCCATGTTTCCCGTTTCGATCTTTGCTCCAACTGGCGGTGATCCTGGTGAACACTCCGCCGCGCGGCGTGAACTCGCCGATGACGGTGGCCGAAACCGGCCGGCACGCCTTCACCACATCTTTGAGAAAACGATTGACGACGTTCTCCTGAAAGATGCCGAGGTTGCGATACGCGAGCGTGTACATCTTCAGCGATTTCAGCTCCAGGCAAAGCTGGTCGGGCACGTAGCGCAGCGTCAGCTCGCCGTGATCGGGAAGACCGGTCTTGGGGCAAACCGAGGTAAACTCCGGCATCACGATTTCGATTTCATAGCCGGGATATTGGTTTTCCCAAGTCTCGATCGCGGGCAGCTTGGCGTCTACGCCGGCGCGCGCGTGCGTCTCGGTATACTGGCGCTTCATGGGGCGGAAGCCGCGACCGGAATCAGCGTGCGCGCTAGCAGATCCAGAAACAAGCCAACATCCGTCACCACGCCCACCGCCTGCCCGGTTCCGCGATCGCTGACCTTGGTGGCGACGGCCGGATTGATGTCCACGCACACGATTCTGACCCAACTGGGGAGCATGTTTCCAACCGCGATGGAATGCAGCATCGAGCCCAAGCAGAGTACCAGTCCGGCGCCCTTCAATACTTCGGCGTACGCATCTTGGGCCTGGTTCATGTCGGTGATCGTGTCGGGAAGCGGGCCATCGTCGCGCAGGCTGCCGGCCAGCACGAAGGGTATGCCAGAGCGAACGCATTCGTACATGACGCCGCTGCGCAAACGTCCGCTTTCCACCGCGCCCCGGATGCCGCCGCACTGATAGATGGCGTTGATGGCACGCATGTGGTTGCGATGCCCGTGCTCTTCCTGTCGTCCATCGCTCTGCCGGATTCCGAGCGAGGTTCCAAGCAACGCGGCCTCGATGTCGTGGACTCCGAGCGCGTTCCCACTCAGCAAAGCTTGCACGTATCCTTCGCGAATCAGGCGCGCCAGCGACGATGCGCCACCGGTGTGAACCACCACCGGTCCGGCCACGACAACAATTTTGAGACCGGCCGCGCGCGTCTGTTCGATCAAGGCCGCGGTCTGCTTGACGGCGGTTTCCACCTGGCGCTCGGAGGAAATGCCGTTGCTCATGAACGCGAAAGCCATGCGGTCGCGCTCTTTGGATTCCGGCACAACGCGGATGCCTCTCATACCGGTGACCACCTGGTCGCCCGCGCGGATGTCGCGCAAGCGGCGGCACCAGGCTTGGCCCTCCTCGACCACGATCAGAGCGTCCATGCGCTGGTTCTGGACCTCGATCCATTCCTGGTTGTGGCGGATGTAGGTGCGATGGTTGGTGGTGGAGTAAAAATCGTCGGGAGCGCAGCGGTCGCGCGCGACGAAGCTGAGCTCGGCATCGCTGGTGTCGACCATCGAGCAGCCCAGGCCGAGCAGTTGCGACAGGATCTTGCGCATCGACTCGGCATCGTCGGCGTCCACCTTCAGCCGCAGATAGGACGGCTCGCTATTGGTGCGTCCGATGCGAAACTGCTCCACTTCGAAGCGCCCCTGGTATTCGACCACGGTGTCGAAGATCTGCTCCATGATGTGGGAGTCGATCAGGTGGCCCTGGGCCTCGACGCGTTCCTGGAGAGGCAGACCTGTTCGCGACGGCTTCATAGCATTAATCTACAGGATACCTGCTATTTGTTTGGTTCTGCCGCGCGCGGCCGGCCGGCGCTACACCGGGGCCGGCATCCAGCGCTGGAGCTTCACACCGCCATTGATCATGGTTCGCATGGGCGGCTGGAAGAAGACATAGGGATGAACCGGCTCGAGCGCGGTGGCTTCGTTCAAGCGTTGGTGGGCTTCGGCTGGAATCTCGAAATCGAGCGACGCCAGATTGTCCTTGAGCTGCTCCAGCTTGGTGGCGCCGATGATGGTGGACGTGACGCCGGGCTGCGCCGCAACCCAGTTCAAAGCGATCTGCGCCGGCGGCTTTCCCAGGCCGCGCGCTACTTCGACCAACAGATCCGCAACGCGCCAGTTGCGCTCGTTGAAGCGGTTGATGATCGGGTTGGCTTTGGTTTTTTCGAGACGCCCGTCGCCCGTTCCGCTGTCGCCGTCGCGCTTGTATTTGCCGGTGAGCAGTCCGCCTGCGAGCGGGCTCCAGGGACAGACGGCGATGCCGAGCTCCTGCGCCACCGGGATGTGCTCGCGCTCGATGTTGCGCTCCGCCAGCGAGTATTCCAGTTGCAGGGCCGCGATGCGCTCCTTGCCCTCCTTTTCGGCAATGGTCTGGGCGCGCGCGACGTACCAGGCGGGGGTGTCGGAGAAGCCGTAATGGCGAATCTTGCCGTGACGGACCAGGTCGTTCAGAGTGTAGACAACTTCTTCGACCGGCGTCACGGTGTCCCAGGCGTGCAGCCAGTACAGATCGATGTAGTCGGTCTTGAGGCGGCGCAGTGATCCCTCCAGCGCGCGATAGATGTTTTTGCGGCCGTTACCACCGGCGTTGGGATTTCCCCGGGCGGAGTTGAAGGTGAATTTGGTGGCGATGACCAGCTGGTCGCGCAGTCCGCGCTCGCTTACGAATTTCCCCAGCATCTCTTCGCTTTTGCCTAGCGTGTAGCCGTCGGCGGTGTCGACGAAAATTGCCGCCGGCTTCGACATAGGCGTTGAAGATCGCGCGAGACGTTTCTTCCTCGGTCCCCCAACCCCATTCGGTTCCAAACGTCATGGTGCCGAGACAAAGCGGGCTGACGCGCAACCCGGTGCGTCCCAGAGTAATGTAGCTATTCATGCCCAGATCCATAGGTCTCCTCAGGTTGGTGATGCGTGAGGAGCCGGTTTGGGCTCGGGAGATTATTCGGCCGGGATCAGTTCGGGAGAGCGCGGTGAATCGTAAGGCTCTAACGCGAAACCGGCCGCGCGCGCGTCGTCGACGAACATCTTGACGGTTTCGAGCGAGTACTTGGTCAGATCCTTGCCGATCAGCGGGAGCTTTTTCAGAAGATCCGGAGTGACCGTGATGATGTGGCAGCCGATGGCGTCGGCTTGCAAGATATTGAACAGCTCGCGCGGGCTGGCCCAGATTAGCTCGATCTGCGGATGGTCGTACATGCGGGCCAAAGCGCCGCGCAGGATAGGCAGTGGATCGACTCCGGCGTCGGCGATGCGTCCGGCGAAGATGGAGATGCAACTGGGCGGGCCGTCCTTCAGTCCTCCCAGGACGGCGTCCACTTGCTGCAGCGTCATGATCGCGGTTACGTTCACCTTGACGCCTTGGCGCGCCAGGCGTTCTACTAGCGGGGCCGCGCTCTGGCCATACGTATCGGTGATGGGAATTTTGACATAGACGTTCTCGCCCCAGGAGGCGATGCGCAGCGCCTGTTGCTCCATCTCGGTAAAGTCGTTGGAGAGGACCTCGAAGGAGAACGGCCGGTCTGGGATGCGGCGCGTGAGCGAGCGGCCGAACGATTCGTAATCGGTGACGCCGGCCTTGCGCATTAGGGTGGGGTTGGTGGTGAAACCCTTGATCCACGGTTGGCGCGCCAGTTCGACGATGTCGCCCTGGTCGGCGCTGTCGGAGAAAATCTTCACGCGTAGTGCGGAAATATGGTCAGACATGTTGCGGTACTCCCATTTGCACAGTTCGTAAAATCCAGTTGGCGGCTTCGCGCAGCGAGCGGACGCGGAGGAACTGGCCCTCCGGCTGGCGCTCGCGATAGCCATGGTCGACGAAAATGCTTTGACAGCCGGCGCGATGGCCGGCTTCCACGTCGCGCCAGCGGTCCCCGATCATGAAGCTGGAGGAGAGATCGATGTTGGCGGCGCGGGCGGCTTCGAGTATCATGCCCGGTTCGGGTTTGCGGCAGTTGCAGTTGGACGCATCGTCGTGCGGGCAAACGCGCACGTCGTCCAGTTGCAAGAACCGCTTGAGGCGCGCGTGGATTTCTCCCACTTCGCGAGGGTCGGCCTTGCCGCGGGCGATGTCGGGTTGGTTGGTGACGAGAATCAAGGCGAAGCCCGCTTCGCGCAGCAGCCGGCATGCTTCCCGGACGCCGGGTAAGAGGCGCAGCTCGGAAGGTGAAGGCGGAGGATACGGCCGGCCTTCGCGGACATGGGCGCGGTTGACGACGCCATCGCGATCGAGAAAAACAGCGCGCCGCATTGGATTAGAGCCTTCCTAAGCGCGCGTCCGCCAGCATGGCTTCGAGCGCCAGGCACAGCGCTTGCCGCGTGGTGCGGCGGCAAACCCAGCCCAAGTTGCGGATACGGTCCGTATTCAGGCGCACGATGGGGACGTCGCCTTTCCAGCCGCGATCGCCGCCGGTGTATTCGATGCGGACTTTTTCTTCCGTCATGCCCATCACCTGGATTGCCAGGAGCGCGATCTCGGTGACGGTGATGTAGTCTCCGGTAGCGACGTTGTAGACCTGAAAGTTCGCCGGCGTGAGCTGGTGGGCCATGAGAACCGCCTCCACCACATCCTCGACGTGGATGTAGGACTTGCTCTGCGAGCCGTCGCCCAGAATGCGCAGCCGGTCCGGTTGCGTATGCAGGCGGCGGACAAAGTCGAACCCAACTCCGTGTGTCTGCCGGGCGCCCACCACGTTGCCGAAGCGGAAGGCGCAGGCCGTGATGCCGAACATGGCGCAGTAGGAGGCAATTAGAGCTTCTCCGGCCAGCTTGCTGGCGCCGTAAGTAGAGACCGGGACCAGCGGCCCGTAGTCTTCTTCGGCTTCGTAGTTGCCGAGGTCGCCGTAGACGCCGCTGCCGGAGGCATACAGCAGGCGCGGGACGCCATTGCACCGCATGGCTTCCAAAACCTGCTGCGTAAGAAATGTGCCTTCACGAAAATCGATGTCGGGTTCGGTGGCGGCACGCGCGATGTCGGGATTCGAAGCCAGGTGGATCACTACGTCGTGACCGGACATGGTGCGCTCGAGCGCGGGCATATCCTTCACGTCGCCGCAGATCACGCGCAGCCGGGCGTCGTGCTCGTGATGGGCGTAATGCCACTCGCGTCCGGAAGAAAAATTGTCGAAGAGCGTGACCGCTTCGACGCTGCGGTCACACAGCAGCCGGTCCGTGAAATGACTGCCGATGAAACCGGCGCCACCCGCGATGAAAAAGCGGCGGCCTTTCATTGCACTGCCTCCACGACGGGCTCCGCAACGGGCGCGGCGACCGACTCCCACTTGGTGGCGGCGCGCTGCAATTCCGGATGGCTTACCAGAAGATGCCAAACCACCGCGCAAAGTCCTTCGGTATGCGGCGTGATTCGCTCCGGGGCCATGGGCGGAACCACCACGCAGGCTTCGGCCACTTCGCGCGTGAAGCCACCATTGCGGCCCACGATACCGAAGATGTGCGCCCCGACTGCATCGGCGGTTTCAAGGGCGCGCACGATGTTCACCGAAACGTTCTTTTCGCGACTGCCGCCTCCGACCGAAAACACCAGGACGGCGTCGCGCGAGTTGATGCGGGAGCCCGCGAGCCAGCCGGCGAAACAGGTTTCCCAGCCTTCGTCGTTGGCGCGCGCGGTCAGTTCTGAAACATTGTCGGTGGGGGCGTAGGCCTCGAAACCGCACAGCTTGCGAAAATCGTTGACTGCGTGACCGGCGTGGCCCGCCGAGCCTCCGACACCCAGGATGAAGAGACGACCGCCGGCCTCGCGGACGTGCGCCAGGGCCGTGGCCATGCGCTCGATTTCGGCCAGATCCAACTGTTGCAGGATGGCGATGGTTTCGGCGATGAACGTCGCCGCAAAACCGGTGTTGACTGCGGAAGCAGGGGTCTGTTTCTTCTGTTCCGTGACTGCGTGGAGAAGGTCCGTTAAACTTGTCAAGCGCGCGCGAACTCCTGCGCTTCTATCGGCCCAAAAGCGCCCGCGCGTTAGCTTCGGGTTTCTAGCTTCTGGCCGGCCACTACCGGCATGCGAGAGAACGTCAGCCGCAGGATACGGCGGAAGGTCCAGATCGTCGATGACCAGCGCCGCAGCGTGGTATCGCCGATCCGCTCGCCGTAAGGGATGAAGATTTCCCGGATCCGGAAGCCTGGCAGCGCCGGCTTCAGTAGCAGCTCCACCGGGGAGGCCGGGCCGTTGGGGTCAACTTCCACGCGCTCAATGACCTGCCGGCTATAGGCGCGCATCCCGGAATGCAGATCGGTGGATTTCACGCCCACCAGAATGCGGCCGGTGACGGCGAACAGCCAATTGGCGAAATAATTGGGCCAGGGCATCGCATGCGGCTTCTTTTCCAGCCGCGAGGCATTCACCAGATCGCATTCGCCCACGTGAACCATATCGGCTAAACGCGGGATTTCGTCGGCCGGGTAAGTGCCGTCGCAATCCAGCGTGACCACGACATCGCCACGGCATTCCTTCAACACGCGCGCCATGGCCCGGCCGTAGCCCTGCGGCGGAACCTGACGAATGACGCGGGCACCCAGACGTTCGGCAATCCAGGCCGTGTTATCCGAACTGCTGTCCACCAGGACAATTTCGTGCTCGTGGCTTTCCAGCGCCGCGCGAATGTCTTGGATGACACGCGCAACGGCCTTTTCTTCGTTCATCGAAATCATCGCGACTGAGATCATACGTGGATGTAAACCTCTGGCTTCGTTCACACAGCAATCCGGCGCGTCGGAGCGGCTCGATTCGAATCGCTCGGCCAGCTTTCGCGCGCGCTCGATGCAGACATCCATATTGATGTATTCGAACTCGGCCACCCGCCCGCACAGCGCAATGCCGATGTGCGCGAAATAATCCTTGGCCAGATTCAGGTGACGGCGATAATTGTCGTCCTGCACCACGTAGCCGTACTTGGTCCGTAGCACACGCCCATAGCAGACCTCGCGTGCTGGCGGGCCAGGTCCATATTTTCAAGGCTCGCCGACCACATCCGCCAGGATCGCTTCATCGGACATCTCATGCGTGCCGTCGCCGGGATTGGTGGTGATTTCGGCTTCGATGATCGATTTGCCCGGAGGCGCGTTGTGCGGGCTGAACACGGCCGGGAACGACAGGCGATGGAAGCGAATTTGGGATCGGGAACGTAGATGGCGGTGTAATCGGGCAGGCGGGCTGAATCGAGGCCGACCGCGACTGTGATGAGCGAGTTGTAGCGCAGCGAATCGACCGCGGCGATGATCTCGGGCGGCGTTCCGCGCACCGCGTGCGACCAGCTCCTGAATCGGAATCGTGGAGACGATCCGCGTCATACTGCGGCGCGTGACTGCGCCCGTTCGAGACGCACCATTCCCCGCGCTCCTTCCAGATGCGGCCCACCGTTGAAATCCGGCGAGATGTTGCGGAACGCGTTCGGCTAGGGCGCGCGCGGAGCGACTTCGATGCCGCCGTGCGAGCGGGTAGTTGAAATAAAGCTGGTGCGTGTAGCCTTCGGTTTCGACGCCGACGGCGGCTTTGATGACGTCCTCGAAGGGGGGCTTGGGGACGCGGCCTTCCACCCACTCCAGGCCGAGCTCCTCGGCCGGGACGTTCCAGATCTTCTCGTTGTAGGGGATCAGGTATTTTTCGGCCAGGCCCTTGCCGAAGTGATGGTAGATCCATTCCTTGAAGTTAGTCTTGGGTGGCGGATAGTCGTTCTTAATGTAATGGTAGAGACATTCAAAACGATCTTGCGGGTCAAGATCATACAGGCCATTTTCGAAGGGATACTTTACGTAGCGGCCTTGATAGAAGATCTTATTATTGCGGCGCGCGCGGTGAACGTTGCCGTCCAGCAGCGCGACCATGTAGTCGACCATTTCCTGGTTGCGCGAAAAGATGATGTGCGGGCCACCGGCGTCATAGGTGAAGCCGTGCTCCTGGACGGAGAGGCAATGGCCGCCGCCGCGGCTTTCTTTTTCTAGAACTTCGCAGTCCTGGTTGAGGTGCGCAGCGATGCCGATACCGGCCAGCCCGCCGCCTAGTATTCCAATGGCCAAAGGTTCCTCCCGATTAGGCCTTTCCTATTGAAGAATCGGAGGGTTGGGCGGCTTTCTGTAGGCGCAACGCAGCCTTAAGAACTATCGTTTGGCTCTCTGGCTGGGTGGAAGCTCCGACAGGTCAACGCCTGCGTCCCCATGGTCCACCAGCTTCCAAACCTGCCGGTTTGGATAATAATCAATCAATTCCTGGTCGCGCGCCGCACCCATCTCGCGCGCCCAAACGATACGCGAACGATCAATGTCGGCACGATTGTACACCCACTCCTGGTTTATATCGTGGCCTTTGCCGTAGTCGACGAATACCAGCTGCCTGCCCGGCGCTTGGGTTAGTTTGTGCAAAACGGCATCGCGGCGCGCGACAAAAGCTTGTTTGTCGTACAGCCAGCGGTTCTGCGGCCGGGCGACGTCCTGGACAATTAGAATGACGGTGACCGCGAGAGCGGCTTGCATGAGACGCGGCGAATAATGCCACAATCGCCGAAAGGCGGCGGCGGCGATTATGAAGATGAAGGCGGTTCCGGGTGCGGCGTAGTGCGGAGTCAAAGACGTTTCCATCTCAATACCGATGAAAAAGAGAAGAAACAGCAGCATGGCCAGGCGCATCTTGGGCTGCCTCCGCCAGATACGCACCAGAAACAATCCGATGCAGAGCGTGAGCGGCGCGCCTAGGTAGAAGCGATCCAGCATGAACAGGCGGTCCACTCTCACTTGCACCGGACGGTTGTGCTCGTCAATCCGCACGGTCTGGTCCCAACCGATGTAGGTCGCGCGCAGTGCCTCATGATTGTAGTGCGGTTCGGGGCGAACCCCAGGCTGCCACACGAAGGGCGACGACGTCTCGTACTGCAGCTCGTGCTCCACGTACGGCATGCGCAATGCGTGGCCGGTTACGCGGTAGTCGTAGTACATCATCCAGACAGCCACGGGGATCAGAGTAAGGGCTAGTGGTCGAATAATCCAGCGGATCGGAACTTTAAGAAGGATCGCTCCCAGGCAGACGGCGCCGAGTATGGCTCCCTCAAACGGCCTGCTATTGGCGAGTATGGCGAGTCCGATTCCCAAGACCACCACGATCTTGGCCTCTGGTTTCTTTCTCAGACGGGGTACTGCACCGATTACCAAAGCCCCGGCGGCCGCTGTCGCTGCGCCTCCCCAATAGCTCTCGCTCCAATAATTGAGAAAGCCCACTCGAAGGAGAGCGAGAAGGCCACCAAGCAGCGCCCATCTGGGAGGTAGCCAGCCCGCGAGCGCCCAGTAAATAGCGGCGCACATGGCTCCCATGCTGAGCCAGACGCCGAACCAAGGGTTGCCGAAAGTGACTTGTCCAAGCGCCAGCAACAAGCCTTGCACCGGAGGATATTTGCTTTGATAGGTGGGCTGAACGAGCAGATGAACAGCTTCAAAATGGATCCACAAAGGGTGCTTGGGGTTGGTCAGCCTGCCGGACGCATAGGTATCGCCTGCAAGAAGGTAGCTAAATTCATCTTGAATGGCGGGCTTCGGGATCGGCACCGAGTGCAGCAAAACGGCGCGGCCTCCGAGCGACAGGGCGGCCAGCAGGCAGGCAACCAACACTGGTCGCGCTGCGATGCGGTCGATCTGGCAGGCTAGCCACTTTTTAAATTGACCGTGTTGCGGCACTGTTCAGTCCTTAAATCGGCAGCGAGCGCTGCTTCCTGCATAGCGCAAGTGCTTCGATCTAGGTGACTTTTTCCGCCCAGGCGGCTCTACTGGCGGGTGCGTGGCCAGTCGATAGACGGACAGGACTTGTCCATGCCGCTGGCCAGCGCGGAAACGCGTTTTATACAAAGCGACGCACAACTGCTGGTCCCGGAATCGGATGCGGCCGAACCCGACGTTTCCATCGTGATTCCGGCCATGAATGAACGCATCACGATTGCCGATTTTGTCCGCTGGTGCAAGCAAGGACTGCGGGAGGCCGGTGTTGAAGGCGAGATCCTGATTGTCGACAGCTCCACCGATGAGACCCCTCAGATCGCTCTCGAGGAGGGAGCGCGAGTTCTGCGAGTTCCCAAGCGAGGACTGGGCCGCGCTTACATCGATGCGATTCCGTACATCCGCGGGAAGTGGGTGCTGATGGGAGATGCGGACTGCACCTACGATTTCCGCAATCTGGCTCCTTTCATTGAAAAGTTTCGGGAGGGTTATGAGTACGTGATGGGGTCGCGGTTCCGCGGCTCGATCCAGGCCCAGGCCATGCCCGCCTTGCACCAGTATTTCGGCACGCCGGTAACAACGGGCATTTTGAACCTGCTGTATGCGACGCGCTTTTCAGACATTCACTGCGGGATGCGGGGGATAACGCGCGAGGCTTTGGAAAAGATCGAATTGGAATCGGAAGGCTGGGAGTACGCCTCCGAGATGGTGCTGAAGTCGGTGTGCCTGAAGCTTAAGATCGCCGAAGTTCCGGTAGCGTTCCTCAAGGATCGCGAGGGACGCCTGAGCCATCTGAAGCGAAACGGTTGGATGGAGCCGTGGAAATCCGGCTGGCGGAATCTGCAGACGATGTTTTTGCATGGCGCCGACTTCTTTTTGTTGAAGCCGGGGATCGCACTGGCCGTTCTGGGAGGGGTTGCAAGCTTCACGCTCTCGCGCGGTCCGGTGCGGATCGGGTCAATCACCTTCTCGTTGTTCTCGATGATGCTGGCCGTGACACTCTCGCTGGTGGGCTTGCAGTGCTTCTGCCTGGGCTGTATTGCACAGGTGCTATATGGGTATTCCAAAGCGACACTGCGCAATTGGCGCCGGATTTTCAACTATGACCGCATGACGGCGCTGAGCGGTGTTCTGGTTACTTGCGGAATTTTGTTGGGCGTGCCACTGGTGCGCCGCTACATCCGCGAAGGATACGCACTGGCCGGACCGCTGGAACCGGATGGGCACATGGCGGTGCTTGGGATTCTGCTGGCCGTGGCTGGCTTCCTCCTTTTTGGGAACACGCTGGTGTTGCATGCGGTGCTGATGCGTGTCCGGCCGCGGAACTATACGGCGGAGTAAGGAGACGGTCAATATGGCAGAGATTCTGAAGTCACCCGTCGCCATAGATAACTGGGATCAGCATTGGTCGGATTTCGCTGAGGCTTCCGATTACAGTCCGGCGGTCTCCTTTCGAAGACGCCTGATTCGGCGATTGCTGGCGATTCCGCCCCTCGATAGGGGTCGCAGACTCATCGAATTGGGCTGCGGGACAGGTCAGTTCGCAACTGAATTCTGTCCGCGTTTCCCATTGGTTGATTTTCTTGGTGTGGATATCAGCGACTCGGGAGTTAGAATGGCACGGTCGCGCATGCCTTCTGCGCGTTTTGAGGTGTGCGATCTGCTCGAACCCATCCAAAACGAAGCGGTCGGCTCGTTCTTGGCCAGCGATGCGATCTGTTCGGAGGTTCTGGAGCACGTCGACAGGCCGGATCTGATTCTCAGCCACGCTGCGGCAGCAATGGCGCCTGGCTGCCGGCTTGTGGTCACGGTTCCCGGTGGGCCGATGAATGCCTTCGACGAGCACATCGGACATCGGCGGCACTATCGGCCGAAGGAGCTGGGCGCTCTGTTGACGGCAGCGGGTTATCGCGTCGAAAAGACGCTAGGGGTTGGGTTCCCGTTCTACAACCTCTATCGTTTGGTTCTTTTGACGGGCGGATCGTCGGTAGTAGATATAGCCGCTGGGCCACCATCTTTAGCGGTACGGACTGCATATCACATCTTCGACACGCTTTGCCGTTTTAACGTAGATTGGTGGGGTTGGCAGACTGTAGGCATCGCCATCTGGCCGGGCGCTTGAGCCGGGTTTACCTCCGGTTACAGATTGCTCGGGTCGATCAGGAACAAAGGCCTGGTGGGGGCCGCGACGTCGGCCGGGCACGTTTGGGCATTCACTTCAAGAAGGCTGCCCTGGGGCTGCGGCGGCTGTTTCGGAAATGCCGGGGGCGGTGTATCGGCGTACGGTGTTAGCTTGGGCGGGGACTGGTCCGGGTCCAGGATCCAGACGTGGCGATTGCGGTAATGGTCGACGAAGGGGCGGTCCCACTGTGGGCCCATTTCGTGCGCCCAGATGATGCGCTCGCGATCAATATCGGCGAGATTGTAGACCCATTCGCGGTGCACGCAATGAGTCGGCGAATAGCGCAGCATAACAACGTGCCCGCTGGGGATTGCGTCCAACGTCTTAACTACCTGCTCGCGCGCCAGCACCACCGGCCGAACGTAGGCACCGTCATGAGCCAGCATGGCCAGGTATTCGGCCAACCCGCATGGAAACAGAATCAACAAAAAGACGGCCAGGGCGAGCCCAATCCGCTTTCCGCCATATCGCCATGAGGCCATGCGCTCGATTCCCTGCACCAAGACCAGATAGAGAAGCGCCGTGCCCGCGGCCGCATAGTGCGGGTTGAATCCCGTCAGCGGCGCTAGAGAAAGGAGAAAGCCAGCCAGCAGAAGCGGCGCCATGCGCTGTTCGGGCGTCTTCAGCGGATGGAGCCAAAAAAGCGCCCCAAGCAACAATCCCCACATGCCGAAGTAGAAGCGGTACACGCAAACCATCTGGACCACGAAGCAGGTAACCGGGTTGTTTTTGACTAGTGTGACAACGGGAATGCCCCACTCGTTCCAGTAGCGGCGCATGACCTCGTGGCGATAAGTCTTCTCCGGATGCAGGGCGCCCCAGACCAGGACGGGCGCGGCGGCGTATTGCTTTTCGTGTTCCTGATAGGGCAGTTCAAAGGGATTGCCCGTGACGCGGTAATTAAAGCACGCCATGAAGATGGCGGTCACGATCAGGATCGCGGCGATCGGCAGCACGACGCGCTTCAGGGCAAAAACAAACGGAAACCGGTTCTTGCGAAGAAGCCACCAAGCCAGACACAGCGCTGCGAGCACGGTTAGAACGGCGCCATCATAAGGCCGCGAGTTGATGAGAATGACCATGCCGAGCGCGAGCGTGGCGGCGTGCCGGAACTGCCGGCGCAGGCCGATTCTAGGTAGGGCGCCGAAAATGAGCGCGCCGCCGATGGCCGCCACCGCACCGCCCCAGTAGGAATTCATCCAATAACTAAAGATGCCGATGCGCAGCGCGAGCAACAATGCGCCCAGCAGCGCCCAACCGGGCGCGACCCAGCCCTGCAACATCCAGCAAGTGAGCCCGCACATCAGTCCCACGCTGAGCCAGACTCCGACCCACGGCTGGCCGAAGAATTTCTCACCAAAGGCCATGACGAGCCCCTGGACCGGTTGGTATTTGGCGGCATAGGTTGGGTGCAGAATGATGTGGAACGACTCGAAGTGTTCCCAAAACGGAGGGGTCGGATTGGCGAGCCGGCCGGAGGCGTAGGTGTCGGCGGCGAGCAGATAGCCAAACTCGTCCTGATAGACGGGTTTGGGGACGTGCACCCAAGGCAGAAGCGCGGCACGTGCGCCGAGGGTCAGCAAACAGACGAACAAACACGCGAGCATCCGCCTCTCGGCCAAGCGCTGGTAGATTTCAAGAATCCGTCTGCCGAAAACACCGAAAAGGCCGGCTGATTTCTGGTGACTTGGGGGTGATGCAGGCGCAACTTCAAGACAGTCCGGCACTCTGGTTGGCCCTCGCGCTCACGTCCTTCTTATCGTTTATTCGGTTTTTTCCGGCGACTTCTGTAGAGAAGGAAGGCGGGACGAGAGGCTGCCCTAGCGCGGGCTGGATGGACCGACTTCGCCGCTGGCGCCCGAGGGGCGGAGCTTTCGCACCACCAGGCTCAGCACTCGGAAGCGGGCCGGACTGCGCGGACCTGAGCGCTGGCTGATTTCAGCAGAGGCGGCCGGCGGTTCCGGGGCTGCGGCGTGGGTGACTCCCCACACGCAAGAGAGGACGGACTGTCCATGAAAGGTCATAACAACTCCCTAATCGTCAAAGTACTCGCGCAATATTAGGTGTATGAAAACCCGAATATGTTTCAAGAGTTTTTCTTTAATTGATCGCTACTGGCAGAAGTTCTGGCGACAGGCGCCGGTCGCGCGGCAGGGGAGGGTTCAGTCAAACTAGAAGAAAGGGCGCTGATGCGAATCCGAAAGCATGCCAAGAAAATAGTCCGGACCGTTCGCGAGACCCGCATGTTCGCGCGGGCCATGCAGTCGGATTCCCATCCCATCCTGGTTCAGATCGTGCCCATCCGCCGCTGCAATCTGGACTGCACGTATTGCAACGAGTATGACCGGGTGTCCGATCCGGTGCCGCTCAAGGCGATGCTGGCGCGAATCGACCGGCTGGGGGAGCTGGGCGCCACCATCGTGACGCTGAGCGGGGGCGAACCTACGCTGCATCCCGAACTGGACGCCATCATCCGGCGCATCCGGGAGCGCGGGGCCATTGCGACGCTGATCACCAACGGGCTGCTCCTGACCCCGGAGCGTATCCGGCGCTTGAACGAGGCCGGTCTCGATTACCTGCAAATCAGCATCGACAATGTTCGGCCGGACGACGTATCGAAAAAAAGCCTCCAGGTGCTGGACCGGAAGCTGGAGTGGCTGGCGAGTGGGGCAGAGTTCGGCGTCACCATCAACTCTGTGCTTGGTGCGGCTATTCGCGATCCGCAGGACGCGCTGGCGGTGTCGGGGAGGGCGCGCGAACTGGGATTCAACAGCACGGTTGGGATTCTGCACGATCAGTCCGGCCAATTGACGCCGCTGGGCTCCTCCCAGCAGTCCGCTTACGAGCAGTTCCGTCGCCGGAAAGGGTCGCTTTTTTCTTTCGCGCATTTCGACAGCTTTCAGGACAACATCAGCCGCGGGCTGGCGACCGACTGGCATTGCCGCGCGGGCGGACGCTTTCTGTACATCTGCGAAGACGGCCTGGTGCACTATTGCTCGCAGCAGCGCGGGCGGCCGGGAATCCCGTTGGATCGCTACACGGTGGAGGATCTGCGGCGGGAGGCGGCTCGTCCGAAAGGCTGCGCACCATTCTGCACGATCTCCTGCGTGCACCAGACCGCGATGCTGGACGATTTTCGCGAGCGGCCGCGCGAGACGCTGGCTGGGATTATGGAAAGACGGCGCGCGGTGGAACCGGAGTTCCAGCCACCCTGGCTGGTGGGCGCATTGTCGTGGTTGTTTCTGGACAATCGCAGGCGCGGGATCTTCGGGAAGCTGATGCTGGGCGCGCTGGGGTTGAAGTCCAAGGAGCGGGCTAAGAGCGCCTCGGGTTCCGAATAGGCGGCTGAGACCTAAGGCGTGGCGACCGTGCGCAACGACTCCGATATCTGCTGTCCGTCCCGTTCCTCCACTTCCATTCTGATGTTTACGTCATTGGTCCGGGGCCGGTAGACCAACGCCCCATCTTGAAGCTGCGAGGCTTCGAAGGGTACCGCCTCGGCGACGTCGCCATCTGAGATTCGTATCGTCCCGCTTTCGGCAGCCTGAATCGCGCTGGAGTTGTGATTCCAGAGAATCTCGACCTGCTGAGGTTTCGAGGCGACGCTCAGTCCCAATGGACTCTGCGCGAGCGGCGCGGGGTTGGCGGCCACTTTTTCAGAGTCGCTTGCGCCGTCGAGACTGGTGGCCAAGGTGACTACGGTAACCACCAGGATGGCGAGCGCTACGGTGGGTAGAAGCTGGAGCCATTGAACCGGCTGGGGAGCTTTCGGCTGAACTGGCTGGGGAGTTTGCGGCGCTGCTATGTCCTGGGTCGGCATGCCCTTAATATTGACGTCTGGCGGACCCTTCGAACAGTTTCCGTCTGTCCCAGTACGTCCCAGATCTGGGATGTGCCAGCGCTAGACCTGGGGTACCGGATGTATGAGGCGGGAATTTACTGGCCGACTGCTTTGGCTACCTTTTGGGTTGTCGCCTCGGCAGCCTGGAGGCTTGAGAGCGCGTCATCCCATTTGTGATCGCGCAGAGCGGTGGCGGCCTCTTCGAAGAAGAGCTGAAGGCGCCCGACTGCAGCGGCAGTATCCGCGTTGAGCGACATGCCTCGGGCGGCCAGGCTCTGGCGCATGGTTTCGGCGTTGTGCCACGCCGCTGCAGCTTTGGCCGCGTCCGTTTCGTAGCGCTGGCGCAAGTCGGCGGCGGTTTCTTTGTCGGCTGCGGCGACGCTTTCCAATTCCGGCGCTTTCTGGGAAAACGGGGGCTCGGCGGCTTGTCTCGGCGGCAGAGGGCGCCGCGGCCTGGATTGGGCTGCGCCTGAGGAAACGCGCAAGGGAAGACGGCAACGGCGCGGGAGGCTCGCAAGGCGGCTGAACGGGTCTGAGGATCGGTGGCCATGGTATTCACCGTCATCAGGTAGGCGGTCATCTGGCGGGCCAGTTCGCGGTTCGCTTCGTAGTCGCCAGGGGTGAGCGATGTGCAGTAAGGCGCGGCCGAGAGCATGTATTGTTCGATTTGCCGGATGTCGCGCATAGTCGCATTGCCCGGCGGCTGTCCAATGGCTCCTAGCAGATTCTGCCGCCACAGCGAATTGCCGGCGACGCCCAGCCGCTTGGAGTTAGTGGGATTGGTAGGATTCGGAGTTTGCGCGGCTGCGCATCCGAGGAGAACCAGCACGAGAGTGAGACGCATCTTCTAGCTTCCTCCCAGCTTTTGCGCCAAGCGCGTGATTAGCGCGTCGGCCCGGTCCAGCGCTTTTTTCGCGGCTTTCGTATCGTTCTTGTCGATGGCCTGGTCGGTGGCGTCTAATGCCGCTTCGATGCGTTTGCGCAGGCTGACTAAATCCGGATTCAGCTCAAGACCCCTGGTCTGCAGATTCTGCTCGATGGAATCCATGGAACGGAAATAG
Organism: Terriglobia bacterium; assembly: GCA_963761935.1. Taxonomy (GTDB): domain Bacteria; phylum Acidobacteriota; class Terriglobia; order Bryobacterales; family Bryobacteraceae; genus Palsa-89. Next base: position 25,240 of record CAVXJU010000082.1, read on the forward strand.
CCGATGGCGCGTGTGGCCACCAGCCCCTCCCGATGACGCACGTCCTGCATCTGGGCCTGCATCGACCCGCAGCACAGTGCGAGCACTATTGCCGCAGTTTTCACGCTACTTCCTTACGACGTCGCCCGCGACCGGGGTGCCAGCTCCCGAGTAAGTTCCCATCGCGATGCGGTCGCGGACCATGGTGATGGTGAGCTGGCCGAGCGGCGTAGTCTGCACATCCAGCACTTCGCCGTGGCTGGGTCCTTGATCACTTTGCCTTTGTGATACACGGTGAACGTCTGCCCTACTTGAGACCGGCGGCCGTCGCCGGCATTGATGGTGATGGTAGTCGCCGCTGACGTCGGCCACCAACGCGTCCAGATCGTTCTCGCGCGCTTCGGCCCCGCCGTTGAGGCTGGCATTGCGGACATCCAGCGCCAGCTTATTGACCGCGTCCATGGTGGCTTCTCCGATGATGGTTTCGGCAAAGTTGGAACTGGTCATATTGATACCCGCCGCCACCGCCGACGCCGCCGGCGAAGAATCGCGGCGCCGACGCCCTCGCTGGTGCGTTTGGATTCGCCGCGCGCCTCGCCGCTGGCGATCACTTCGCTGGTCTCGGCGTCGACGATGCGGTAGTCGAGGACCACCACTGCTTTGTTGGTCCTGCTTGTAGCCGCCCGCCGCCCGCCCGCGCCGGGCACGCCGGCGCCGGCGCCCGCCATTGCGCCGGTCATCGCGGCCGAACACAACGATGTCGCCCATCAGAGTCAGGTCGGCGCCGCTTGATCTGGCCGACGCGCGCGCCGCTAGCCTGTTTTCACGCGGTTGCTGGCGTCGAAATCCTGCTCCTTGATGACCTCGATTCACTTTGCGTCGCTCGACCACGGTGAATCGGCCATCCTGCGCGATGCGCTTAGTCAGCATGGCGTTGATGCCCTGCCCGATGTTCTGTTGGGTGCCGAAGATTGATTGGACGGCGGTCATGACGGTGGAATAATCGAAGTCCTCGATGGAGAGGGCCTTCTTGGTTTGCGCCGATGCAAGCATGGCGCTGGACACGAAGAGTACGGTCAGCGTTTTAGGGATCATGTCGGGCTCCTTCTGCTATTGGGCTGCCGGCATTTTCTTGCGGGCCATGTAGCCGACGGCGGGCTTGGTTCCCGTGTAGTTTCCGGTGGCGATTTTCTCGCGAACGGTGGTGATGGTCATTTCGCCGGACTTTTCGGTCACGACGTCCAACGTTTCCTTGGTCACCGGATCTTTGACTTCGCGGACGATCCGCAAAATCTCGAAGGTTTCGCCAACGTTGACGCCATCGGCGGAGCCCACGTTGAGAACCAGGCTGTTGCCGGAAACATCGGCCACGCGGCCTTCCACCTCGCGCACGGTCTTTTTCATCGTGGCGGTCTGCTGTTTCAGGATGTCGGCAAGTTTGTTGACGCAGTCCTGGGTAGCTTCGCCGATGATGGTCTCGCCGAAGTTGGAGCTGGTCATGTCGACGCCCGCGCCTCCTCCGCCCCTCCCCAGACGCCGCCCATCCCAGCCGAGGCCGCTGCTCTTTCGCGCCGACTCTCCGCGGGCTTCGCCGGTGGCGATGACTTCGGAGGTTTCGGAGTCGATCAGGCGGTAGTCGATGGCGACGACGGCCTTGTCTTCTTCCTTCTTGATGTGGATTCCGGCGAAGGGACCGCGAGCGAATCCGCCGGCGCCGATGTTGGTTTTCTTGTCGTCCCGGCCGAAGATCACGATGTCGCCCGCCAGCATGGCGTCGGCGCCGGAGATGTTCCCTACGCGGGCACCAGAGCCCTTCTTCACCCGGTTACTGGCATTGAAGTCCTGCTCTTTAATTATGTTGTCCATTTTGGCGCGCTCGACGATTACGACATTGTTGGCATCGGCCATGCGTTTCACGAGCATGGCCCGGATGCCTTTGCCGATGTCCTGATTGGTCTTGAAAACGGCCTGGACACTGGTCATCACGGTGGAGTAGTCGAACGCATCGACGATCACGCGTTTCTTCTCAGCTTGCGTGATAGCGGCGGGAGCGGCTGGAGTAGCCGCCGCGGCCGGAGCGGGAGGCGGTTCAGGCGCGGGCACCGGCGCGGCGACTGGCGCGGGAGCAGCTACTGGCGCGGCGACTGCGGCGGGCGCTGGAGCCGCCGCAGGCGCGCTCGTTGGATCCAGCATCACGCCGATGATGTTCTCAGACACTCCGGCGTTCTTCAACTTCACCAGGTCGGCCGGAGTCAGATTGGCGGGCTTGTTGTCTCGTTGCAGAGTCTTGATGATGATGCCTTCCGACAGCCCGGCCTTCACGGATGCGATGACCGAATCCACCATTGATGGTTGCTTGGGCGGCGCAGCTTTCGTTGCCGCCTTGGGAGCGGCTTTGGGAGCTGCCGCAGGCGCTTGAGTTTGCGCCACCAGCACCGTGGCCGCCAAGGCAAATGTTGCCAACAACCGCAATCTCATTCTGATTTCCTCCTCCGACAATTTGCGGCCCACGTAATGCAGCGATCTGCGCGCGGGCGCCATCCCAACAATGTGAATGATTTGCACCTAGTATGTCCGCTTGCCATGCCGCTGTCAAGGCTCGATGGTACCTGCGTTTTCCTGCGATTAAGGCTTTCGCCTGACCAATTTCAAGGCAACTGAAAAGGTAATGAAGGAGGCGGCTGGATTCTTTCAGGAATCTTCGGTTGGCTTTCGCTTTCAGCCGGCGAATCAGCGCCAGCTGGGGTATCATTCTCAACATGAAACCGTCGAGCCTGCTGGGCAGGACTCTTCTAAGCTTGGTGGTGGCCCTTTTTGGCGCGTCTTTGTTTGCCAGCGACACGATCCTGCTGCACGGCCACATCTACACCGAGAATCCGAAGGCGCCCTGGGCTGAGGCGCTGGCGATCACCAGCGGCCGCATCGACGCGGTTGGCAGCGATGCTGAAATTTCGCGCTATCGGCAATCCCAGACCAAGGTGGTGGATCTGCAGGGACGAACCGTGATCCCCGGCATCGTTGATATACACGAGCACGTGATGTATGGGGGCATGGCGCTGCATGGCTTCAATCTGTCGACCCCGGAGTTCAATATCACTCCGAACGATGAAGATGCCTTTGTTGACACGATCAAGGTTTACGCGGCCAGCCATCCGGACGAGAAGGTATTGTTTGGAAGGGCGAGTTTCCCTACTACTCCCGATTCCGCGGCGAAGCTGGAGCTGTTGGATCGGGCCGTCCCGGACCGGCCGCTGGTGATTCACGCCACCAGCGAGCACGCGCTGTGGGTAAACAGCAAGACCTTGGCGCTGGCGGGAATCGGCAATAAACCCGTCGCGGACGCGACGCTCGAGAGATTCATCGTGCGCGATTCGAATGGGCACCCGAACGGAGTGTTTCGCGAGTCCTCCATGCAGTTGATCAACAATGCGCTGCCGCCGATGCCGCTCGAACAGCGCATGGCTCTGCTGCGTGGAGCCGAACATTATCTGAACCGATTCGGCATTACCAGCGTGGTGGAGTTGACGGGCGATCTGCCGGAGTTGGAAGCTTTCGCGGCGTTGCGAGATCGCGGCGAATTGACCATTCGGACGCGCAGTGGGTTCGGCAAGGTGGCGGTGAATCATCACTTGACTCCGGAGTTCCTAGCCGATCTCGATAAGGCTCGCAAGCTTTATCACGACGATTGGGTTTCGGCGAATCTGGTGAAGTTCTTCGCGGATGGGGTTGGGAATCCGCCGCCGATGTTTTATGAGCCGGCCGAGTACAGAAGGCTGCTGATCGAGCTCGACAAGCGCGGCTATCAGATCGTCACACACGCTATCGGGGCGGGCGCGGTTCACGCGGTGCTGGATGCTTATGCGGAACTGGAAAAGACCAACGGCGCATCGAGACCGCCGGCTTCGGATGGAGCATGTATTCAACGTCCCGGCGGACGACATGCCCCGTTTTGCGAAGCTTTCAACCATCGTGGGGATGCAACCGGCCTTTTGTTGCGGCGGTTTTGCTGGGGATCGCTCCAACGAGTTCGGGAGCGTCGAAAAAAGCACGGCGGTATTGACCTTCAGCAGCGATTGGCCATGTAGTTGGCCTCCTGACCCGCTGGCCGGAATCCAACAAGCGCTGATGCGCGAGGTTCGACGCCCGGTCACGATGCATGGCCCGACGCCTACGCCGGCCGAATACAATGCGCCGGATCAGAGAATCACGGTGGAGCAGGCCGTGGCGGCTTACACCAAGGCGGGCGCGTACGCCGAGTTCGCGGAAAACCGGATCGGGTCACTCGAGGCCGGTAAAGAAGCCGACCTGGCGGTGCTTTCTCGAGACATCTTTAGCGCGCGCCCGGAAGAGATCGGCAAGACGCATGTCGTGATGACGATGGTGGGAGGCAAAGTGGTATTCCCGGAGCCTTAGGCATGCGATCATGAGCAATGGGGTCCTCCGAACGGCTTAGCGGTCGCTTTTGGTGTCTGATCGCTTCCACCTTTCTTGGCTTTCTCGGCTTCGGCACCGTGCTGCCGGCGTTAGCCCCGCACGTTCGTAACGACCTGGGCGGAACGGACCGCGCGGTCGGCTTCATCATCGGGACCTTTTCCGTGGTCGCATTGAGCAGCCGGCCATTCGTGGGGCTGCTGGCCGATCGCAAAGGCCGCAAGCACGCCTTCCTGACGGGGCTTGCGAGCTGCACGTTGGCCGGGCTTTCCTACCTGCTCCCGTGGGGCTTGAGCGGGCTGTACCTGGGCCGCACTTTGCAAGGAATTGGAGAAGCCTGCCTGTACACGGGCGCGGCGGCGTGGACCATCGAAGTGGCCGGAGTCCACCGCAGCGCGCGGGCTCTGGGATATTTGAGCAGCGGGATTTGGGGCGGCTACGCGGCCGGACCGCTGATTGGGCAACTGCTCGGCTCGTTCTCCAACGCGGCGCGCTTCCAGGTGATTGCGGCGCTCACCGCGGCGGCGCTGCTCAGCCGGGTGCCCGAGGATTATCAACCGTCGGCTCACGCACGCAGGCGGCGCTGGCTGCAACCGCATCTGATTCCCGCGGGGATTTCGGTTGGATTCGTGAACGTGCACTATCCGGTTATTACCGGATTTCTCATCCTGCATTTGGCGCGGCATGGCAACGCCGGTCCGGCCGCATTCTCTACCTATGCCGGATTCGTGCTGCTTTCGCGATTTTTCCTGGGTGGCTTGCCGGATCGCATCGATCCCCGGATCACGTTTTACTTCGGGCTTTCCGGAATGGCGGTGGGGCTGGCGGTGCTGGCAGCTGCTCCCGGATTTGTTGGGGCAATTATCGGGGCTGGATGTCTGGGCTTCGGATTTTCCTTCCCGTGGGCCTCTGTCGCATCCACGGTGCTGCGTCATACCGCCGAGGGCGAGCGCGGATCGGCCGTCAGCGTCCTCAGCGCGTTCTACGATTTATTTGTGGGGACCAGTTCATTCTCGGCTGGGATCGTCGCCAGCGCGTATGGATATGCCGCGGCGTTCATCATGGCCATCGTGGCCTTGTTTGCCGCCGCGATTTCCGGACGATATGTCTTCACTGCGCTGCGATCCGCGCCGGGACATTCTATAGAAGCGCCGCTCGAAGCGGCCGCGGCTCAAGACTGACGCTGAGGCAATCCGATGAGCGACTACAGCGCCCGCGAGCAACACGCGTGGTACATGTACGACTTCGCGCAGTCGGCATTTTCCACCACCGTCATCACGCTGTTTCTGGGGCCTTACCTGACGGCGCTGGCCAAGGCCGCCGCCGACGCGCACGGCATGGTGCATCCACTGCATCTGGACGTCGACGCTCGCAGCTACTGGAGCTATCTGATCAGCTTGTCCGTCATCCTGCAAGTGCTTTTTCTTCCGGTGCTGGGCGCGGTGGCCGATTATTCGCGGCGCAAGAAAGAGATGCTGGGCGTGGTTGCTTACATCGGCGCCGGCGCGACGATGTCGATGTTTTTCCTGCAAGGGAATCGATATCTGCTGGGAGGCCTGCTGTTCCTAATCGCCAATGTGAGCTTTGGCACTGGAGTTACCATCTACAACTCCTTCCTGCCGGAAATTGCTCCGCGCGAAGATCGCGACAACGTGTCGTCCAAGGGCTGGGGGATGGGTTATGTGGGAGGCGGGACGCTGCTCGCGCTGAACCTGCTGCTTTATCTGAATGCCGCGCGCATCGGGATCAGCGATTCGATGGCGGTCCGAATCAGCCTATGCTCGGCGGGTGGGTGGTGGGCGCTGTTCACCATTCTGCCGCTGCTGCGGGTCCACAATCGGGGTCCCGAGCACGTATTGGCTGCGGGACAGAGCGCCATCGCGACCGTGGCCCGGCAACTGGCGCACACCATCGGCGAGATGCGGCGCTATCCGCAGACCATGCGATTCGTGATCGCCTTTCTGCTGTTTAACGACGCCATCCAGACCGTGATCGCGCTGGCGTCGCAATTCGGCAACGACGAACTGAAAATTCCCATCTCGCAGTTGACGCTGGCGATTCTGATGGTGCAATTTGTGGCGTTCTTCGGCGCCATGGGCTTCAACGCGCTGGCTCGCATTATCACCGCCAAGCGCGCCGTGGCGGTGAGTCTGGTGATCTGGTCTGGAACGCTGATCTACATCTATCTGGAAGTGAGGAGCACGCTTCAGTTCTTCATCATGGCCGCGGTGGTCGCGCTGGTCCTGGGCGGCAGCCAGGCGCTCAGCCGATCGCTGTACGCGCAGCTGATTCCAAAATTCAAGGAAGCCGAGTATTACAGTTTGTACGAAGTGACCGATAAGGGAACAAGCTGGCTGTGCCCGCTGTTTTTCGGGTTGGCGCTGCAATTTACCAAGAGCTATCGGATCGCGATCCTGTCGCTGATCATATTTTTCCTGGCCGGTTTGTTTGTGCTACTGAGTGTCAATGTGGAACAGGGCGAGCGCGATATCGCACTCGCCCAGAAGGTGTAAGACGGCTCGCTTATTCGCCCGAAGGCAGACTGAAAGCCAGAAACTCGCCAGAATAATTACCGCCGCTGACCGCGATTACGATGTACTGTTTGCCATCCACGGAGTAGGTCATGGGCGATCCACTTTGCGGAGCCGGCATCCACACCGCGCCGACTTGCCGTCCAGTGGCCTTGTCATAAGCGCGCAGCATGGCGCCGCGAGGATGATCGGGCGTAGTGGTGATCTGCGGGTCGCCGAGGATGACCAGCGTCTTGGTCACCAGCAATCCCACGCTGCCCTGCTGGCCGGTCTTGGGAATGTTGAGCCCTTTGAGCTCGGGAGAATTGCGAACCACGTCGGGAGTGTCGCCGTGCGGCACTTGCCATACCAGCTCGCCGCGATCCAAGTTGATCGCCGACAGCACCCCGTAGGGCGGCTTGACCAGCGGCAGGCCATCCACGCTGAGACCGTTCCCACCGCCGCCGCGGCCACCTTGCGGAGGAGCACCATTGGCCGATTCCTGGGATTGTCCTTGCGCTTTGACGATCGCGTTCAAGCGCGCCTGGCTCTCGCTGATCTTGGGTGCGTCCGCCCCGCTGCCAAAGCCCGGACCTTCGTTCAGCCGGAATGGCCGGCCCGCGACTCCGGCAAGATATCTAATATCGGAAAATCCCGCCGGAGGTTCGATCAATCCCAGCGGCGATACTCCCGCGTTAGCTGCTTGCGCATAAACGGTGTGGGTCTCGGGATCGTAGGCCGCGCCCGGCCAGTTGGTTCCACCGCCCAGCGTGCCAATGGTCAACGCAGCGATAGGCCCGCCGACTTTGCTCACCACAGGATTCAGGAACATCGGACCCATGCGGTACCGCTTCACAATCTCAACCGCTTTGGCGCGCAACTCCGGCGTGAAGTCGATCAATTCATCCATGGTGATGGCTTGGCGCGCATAGGCGGGCGGCTTGGTTGGGAAGGGCTGGGTCGGCGAATACCACTCGCCCGGCACATCGCCTTTTGGCACCGGCCGCTCGACGATGGGCCACACCGGCTGCCCGGTGACGCGATCGAAAACATAGAGGAAGCCTTCCTTGCTCGGCAACGCCACGGCTTTGATCGCTTTGCCGTTGACGTTAATGTCGGCCAGGATGGGGGCGGACGACAGATCGTAATCCCACATGGGGTGATGCACTACCTGGTAATGCCACTTGCGCTGGCCCGTTTTCAGGTCGACGCAGACCAGGCTGTCGGCGAACAGGTTGTTGCCGGGCCGATGCCCGCCGTACTGGTCAGAGGTCGGATCTTCCACCGGCAAGTAGACCAGGCCGAGATCCTCATCCACGGTCATCTGCGTCCACACGCCGGCGTTGCCGTTGACTTCGGCGGAATCGTTCAGCCAGGTGTCGTAGCCGAACTCGCCCGGCTTGGGAATCGTATTAAACTGCCAAAGCTTCTTGCCGGTGTGGATGTCGTAGGCGCGAACCAGGCCTTTGGTGTTGTTATGCGTGATGGGCTGCGTGCCTTCCTTAAACGATGAGCCGACGATCACGACGTCTTTGGCGATGAGCGGCGTGGCGTGCAAGCCGATCTCGCCGGTCTCGAGGTCGATCTGTTTGTCGAACCCGGTGACAGCGCCAACTTTCAGATCGACGACGCCGTGTTCGCCGAACGCGTTGATCTCAGCGCCGTTTTTCGCATTCAGCTCGACCAAGCGATAGCCCGGCGTCACGTACAAGATGCGCTCGTCGCCCTTGCCGTCGGTCCAATAAGAGAGGCCGCGTCCGGAGAGCTGCCGCGGCGAAATGGCAGCGCGACGTCCTTCCTTCATGTTGTGCGCCCACAGCAGTTCACCGGTTTTGGGATCCAGCGCGATGACCGACCGGCGAGTTCCGGCGGTCGTGTAGAGCACGCCCTTGACCATCAGCGGCGTGCCTTCCAATTTATATTCGGGACGCGGACCCAGGTTGTCGGTCTTAAAGCGCCAGGCCACTTCCAGCTGGTTGAAGTTGGACGCGTTGATCTGAGAGAGCGGCGAGTACTTGGTGCCCTTTTCGTCGGCGGTGTAATAGGGCCATTCGCCGTTCTTGGTGGATGGTTTGCTGCCCGTGGCTTGCGCCAACAGCGGGGTCGCGATGGAGGCGACCGACAGAGCCACGAGAAGTGGCACGCTCGTTTTACTAGACATTTTGTTCCTCCCTGACCTTCAGGCTCCTACTTTGCGGGCTCGACCGGTCGAGCCGCCGAAACCGGACGTCGGACTTCTTAAGGCGTCTTTAAACTCCCGGACGTTTCCATTCCGGTAGTGATAAGGATACACAATTTTCGGCTGGAAGTTCCGCATTAGTGTTAGGAGACGACCCACGTCATCCTTTTTCTGAAAGAAACCCCGCTGCCAAACCATTTATAGACGACCGGCGTTTTTGGGCCGGCAGGGGTGGAGGGGAATGTCTAATCGTTTTTGTCATCTAAGCGTAGCCGCAGTCGTTTTGATTTGCCCAGTGGCAATGTTTGCCGACTTCACACAGTCGAACGTGACGCTGCAGAGTGGCCAGAACTTCAATTTGGAGAACGGCGCGATTACCAACACTGGCAGAGACTTTGAGTTCACTGGCAACAGCATCACGTTTGCGGGCAACGCTCTGGGCTACATGGCGGGGATTGGTTTAGGACCGGGAGGGTATGCCCTTTTCGATCAAGCCACTCTGCAAGCTTTTTATGCTGGAACTGGGGGTGTGTACAGCAAGAATCCCATCGTCAGCCCCGCTCTGGCGGTCAACACGGTTTTCGCCGTCTACGACAACAGCCAGCACTTTGCCAAGGTTCTGATCACGGCGCTCAGCGGCTCGTCGATCACGTTTCAATTTCTTACTTACGGGGCTACGGGTGGCGTGCAGGCGGGGGCGCCGACGGTTACCAAGATTCAGAACAACTACAGCAACGTGGCCTTGGGCCTGCCGAACTACGGCATCGCCCCAAGCACCATCTTCGTGATTTATGGAACCGGGCTGGCGGATCCGACGGCCAAAGCGGTGCTGCAAACGAGCGCGGCTCCCGGCATTCCGACCACTCTGAACGGCGCGAGCGTTTCGGTGACGGTGAACGGTGTGACCACGCATCCTGGTATGTACTACGCGATCGCGAGCCAAATCGCAGCGGTGCTGCCGGCAGGAACGCCGGTCGGCAACGGAATCCTGACCGTGACCTATAACGGGCTCACCAGCGCGAATTTCACCATCCAGGTTGTCCAGAGCGCTCTCGGGCTCGACACGCTTTCGGGATTATCGGAAGGGCTTGTGGTAGCCACCGACAGCAGCGGCAATATCTTCGGCTACACGACGTCCGCTTCGCCGGGCCAGAACATCACGCTGTGGGGATCGGGCCTGGGCGCGGATACCGCCGACAGCGACGTCGAATACACCAGCTCGCCCAATTCCGTAAATGTTCCGCTGATTGTTTACATCGGTGGAATCCAGGCGAAGGTTCTTTATGCCGGTGGCTCCGGGTATCCAGGGGTGGCGCAGATCGACGTGACGATACCGGCGAACGTGGTGCCGGGGTGCGGCGTGCCCATCGTCGGCGTGGTCGGGACATTCGTAAGTAATACCGTAACGATTCCGATTGCCCAAGGCGGCGGCGTTTGTCAGGATGCGATCCGGGCAACGGATGGCAATGGGCTGAACACGACCGCGGGTCAGAGCAACTATACGTCCGGAACTCTCGCGGTTGTGCTGAATACCGCCCAGAATGGCAACCAGTCGGTATTTGCCAGCGCGACGTTCATCCGCGACCAGAACCAGCCCAATACATACGGATACGGTTACGTCACCGAGGGCGGATGTCTGGTGTTTCAGGATCAGGTGAACCTGACTGGAACCATCAGCTATCTCAACGCGGGGACTGTGTCGATCACTGGACCCACCGGCATGCAGCCGCTCCCGGCAGTCACTCAGGGTGGGGTCCTCACCTACACGTCCAACTTTCCCACCAGCTTTTTCCCGGACACGGGCGCGACGTTTACGTTCCAGGGGACGGGTGGTACGGATGTTGGGAAGTTCAGCGTCACCGTTTCCGATCCCAGCCCGCTGGTCTGGACTAATCAGACGTCCATCACTTCCGTGAATCGCAATCAAGACCTCACGGTCACCTGGACGGGAGGAATACCCGGCACGTGGGTGCAGGTGGGCGGCGGCAGCACCACGGTCAGCGTGAGCGGCACGTTTATCTGCTTCGTTCCGGTGAGCGCGGGGCAATTCACGATTCCGTCGTACGTGCTACTGGCCTCGCCGGTGGGTAGCGGAGGCATCAACCTGATTAATCAGAGCAACAATCAGCCGTTCCAGGCTACGGGTGTGGATTACACGACCGCCGTGGCGGAGACGGAATCTTCGATCAGCGTGCCGTTTAACTAAGGCGCGACTTACCGCGTGGCAGCACTTATACCAGGCGGCAATGACGCTCTCGCTGCGAGCTTCACTTTTCGCTCATCGACCAGGCGTTTGAACTCGGCGTCGTCCAGATAAACCATGTCCATCCAGACCTGGACCATGTCGTCCACGCTGCGCTCACCGAACCCGGCCCACATGTTCGGATCGGGATTGCGCCGATTCGCCGCGGTGTTGTCGTGGATGCCGATCATATGCAGCACGGTGCCGGCGGGAAGCAGCGGCGCGACGTCGTCGTCATAGACGTAGTTGATATGCCAGTTGAAGTCGAAGTGATCCACCGAGCTTAGGATCGTGGTCGTGTTATCCAGGTTGATCGCCTCCAGCGTCATGCCTTTGCCGCGCATGTGCATGTGCGGCTGGAACGAATCGATACGCGCATTCTTGGTGAGGCGGAAATAGCCGTCGGTCCGGACCACGGTATTCGGCGGCACTTCCAGCTCGTCGTTGGGGATGTTCCGCACGGCGTAGGATCTGACCTGATACTTCGGAACGAAATCCTTGGGATAAAACCGGAACGCGATGGTGGTGTGATTGGTCTGCTCGGAGCCCGAAGCGTTGTAGTGCATGTCGAAGCGCAGCCTGGTTCCTTTCTTCAATAATCGGCCGCTGTTTTCGGCGAACGTGTCGCCGTACTTGCCCACCGCGTATTCGGTCAACTGAATTCCCGCTTCGGGCGTACCGGCGGGGGCGTCCGGCTCGATGGCGTACACCACGGCGTGATGCACGATGCGCCGATTGCTGGGTTTCACCTCCATGGCCTTGATCCAGCGGTCTTCGGGCAGGGTTACTTCGGCGAACTGATCGATCCACCAATCCGAGCCCTTGGCGTACATTTTGAAATCGTCGGTGGTGACCAGCAGGTCGGGCGTTCCGATGAACCAGGTGTTCTCCTTGGTGAAATCGAGGGGCTTCGGCATATCGGCCGGATTGCCCTGCGCCGCGCCGGTGTCCACCCATTTCAAGACCGTCGCGATTTCATCGTCACTGAGCGAAATATCGTTCTTGTATTTGCGAATGCCGACGGTCTTGTCCAGATGCCAGGGCGGCATTTCGCGCCGCGCCACGCGTTCTTTAATGGAGCGCGCCCAGGGACGCGTTTCGTCGTAAGTCATGAGCGACATCGGCGCCGAGGTGCCCGCGTGATGGCAGGACTGGCAACTTTTCTGGAAGATCGGCGCGATGTCTTTGCTGAACGTCACCGTCCGGTTAGCATTGCTGGTTCCGGTGGTCTCGGCTGCTTGAGCAACAAACATCAGGATCGGCGCGATCCCGATCAAACTAGCGCTGCGAGCTAACATTTTCCGCTCCTCCTTTTACGGTGACCTTGACGTTCACGTTGGTCCAACAGCAGTGATACCCGAAATTGCCGGCCACTTCTCCCGAGCCGTCGTCCACGACGAGCTGCAGTATGTACTCGCCCGGCTCGCTGAAATTCGCTAGCGCGGCGCCCTTGCCATCCGCGAGCTTGCCCTTGGCGGGCTGAAAGGTCACGTTCCCCGGCCCGCGGTATTTCTCCCACTCCATCGTCATTCCGATCGGTTTTCCGTTGCGCACCGGACGGCCGTCGTCGGTGGCGGAGACGGCGAGCGAGAGCGGCTCTGATTTGGCGATCGTTCTTTCCATCGGCTCGACGCTCACCACCGGCGGCGTGTTCGAATACGGATTTTCGATGTTCGCCCCGCGCGTGGTGAATTTGCGATCGATGATCCAGACGGGATTCAAAGTTCCGGTCACCTGCGCGGTTTGCCCATGCACGGTGAGCGTCCAGATGAGCTTGGTCTCTCCGAAATTTTTCGGCACGGTGACGCTGAAAATGTCTTTGCGGCGGCGGATGGCGAAGTGCGTAGGCTGCCCGCGGTCGGCTGGTCCAGGTTGGAAATTGTTGTCAGGCCCGACCGGAATATCGGGCTGTTCCTCATAATTGCGGTTCATGTAGCCGAACCACATATTAAAGGAACCGTCGGGGTTGGTATCGTAGCCTTCGAAAACCGGCGCGACGCCCTGCCCGGTCCAGTGGCGAAGCTGGACGAGCTGCGAGCGAACGGGCTGGCAAATCGCGAGCATCGCGACCGCCGCTAGATACACGCGTAACGGCTGTCTGAAGTGAACCAACCGGGGACCCTCCGCCTAAACGCTCTAATCGTACCGCCGGCGTTAGGGGGAGTCAACGGAGTGGGGATAGGAGATAGAGAGCCGAAAGTGCCGCTCTCGGAGTACGATGTTGCTGCCCAGGGCGCAGAAGGCTGTGGAAAGAAAGGGCAATCTCCCGCCGTTGGGGGAAAACGTGCAGGGCCCCGGTGTTGTGTACCGCAGAGTTGTCCTTTTTGCGGCGCTCGCGTTGAGCACCAAGGAGTCACAAAATCTGACTATTTCGTTCTCATTTCCGTTGCAACCCGTATTCAGCGGCCTGCGAACCACTTTTCCGCAAGGTACGGTGGTCGCCGGTGATTTTAACGGTGACGGCAAACCAGACCTCGCCGTCGCAGGGGGACTCGGAGAATTTTCACTGTCCTCGACCATCTCCGTGTCGTTGGGCAACGGCGATGGGACATTTCGCAACGCTGCAGACGTAGGTTTCAAATCGTTGATCTCGAACTGTATGCCAGAGTGGCCGCTCGTCTCGGCGGATTTTAATAAAGACGGCAAACTCGATCTTGCGGTATTAGGGGCTATCGATTTCCCGGGAGGAGCTGGTTGTATTGTTACCTATCTCGGCCACGGCGATGGCACTTTCGACGCGGGAACCGTCACCTTGGGATTATCGGAGTCCCCAAGCTACTCGCTGCCGATGACTGTTGGCGATTTCAATCGCGACGGGTACCCGGATATCATCGTTGGGCAGCAGTTGCTGCTTGGCAAGGGCGACGGAACATTTAGCCTGTCAACGAAGCTGTCCGGAACCGTTGTCGCGAGCGCGGATTTCAATGGAGATGGAAAGCCCGACGTGGTGATCGGGCCGTGGCTTCCGGGCTCGCCCGCTGGCCCGCTTTCGGTAGCGCTTGGGAACGGGGATGGAACATTTGGCGCTAACCTGCCGGTTGGCAGTCCATTCGTGCCAGGCAGTTTTGCGATTGGTGATTTCAACGGTGACGGCAGGTTAGATCTTGCGGTTTCCCCGGCGACCACGGGCAACACCTTCGTTCCTATGCCGCCAACCTCTATGGTGAACATTGCCGTACTGCCTGGAAAGGGTGATGGAACATTCCAGGCGGCGGTGACGAGTGGAAATGCCGTGGGGGCCATACTGGCGGCCGCCGACTTTAATCGCGATGGCAAGGTCGATCTGGTAGTTGGAAATAGTATTCTTGCCGGTAATGGGGATGGCACGTTTCGTTTTCCGATATTCTTCGGGGTCAGCATACAGCCCTGTTACCCGAATAGTGTCCCGAACGATATCGGTTGCCAAGTGGGCGCGAATTCTAGTGCCGTGGTCGCCGATTTCAACGCGGACGGTGCTCTCGACCTGGCCGATTCGTTTACTGTGTTTATCCCAGTGGGTGGCGTACCCTCGGGAGACGTATCTATTCTCCTGAACGACAGCCCCGGTAATGGCTTTTTTGTTACGGGTGTGTCGTCCGCATCCTACGTGTGGCCCAGCGGCGCAACCTCGATCGTCATCGCTTTCGGTACCAATCTTGCGTCGCAAACGGCCACGGCTGAGGACCCCTCCAACCCGCCGACCACGCTCGGTGGCATACGCGTGCATCTATTGGATCGCGTGCTCACAAGTCTCGAATAGTCCCGTGGCCGACACGGATCATTTAGCGCCTCTGTTCTACGTGTCGCCATCGCAGATCAACTTTGAGGTTTCGACTCTGGACACCTTCGTCTACATCAGCATTGAGCAGGTCGGATCGCCTTTCGTGCAACAAGGATTGATTGTTCCCGTCCAACCAGTCGCGCCCGATCTTTACACGCTCAATGCGTCCGGTTTGGCGGCGGCAACAGCGGTCAGTATTGCCTCCGATGGCAGCCAAACTCAAACACCGGCATTCTCATGCGTTGAGGCGGTATGCAGCGGCGTGCCGCTCGATCTGACGGGTAATCCGGTTTACCTCAGCTTGTACGGGACGGGTTTTGGAACCTCGTCGACGCAAAGCAATGTGGTCTGCACAGTCGGCGGCGTGGATGTTCAGCCAACTTACTTTGGAGCGCAATTACAAATCCCCGGATTCGATCAAGTCAATTTGCTGCTGCCACAGAGCTTGGCTGGCACAGGAACTGCGAGGATTCAGTGCTCGGTTACGGCCTGCTTCGCGACAGTGAACACGAATTCCGTGTACGTTGTGCTGCATTAATTCGTTGTCTCAGATATCGCTGAATCTCGATATCACACGCAGGAATCCACAGCACCGCATCGCAGGCCATCAGAGTCGCTATTTTCGCGAATGGTGCACGGCACGCGTGATCCGAATCGCAGTTAGCAGCCTGCTAAAACAGCGACACTCTCGCTAGGGCGGCGGCTCCCGAAGCCCAATAGTGCCGCCGCCCTGCCGAGCTAAATCAATGACTGCTCAGCGTGGCCGCCAGCACCACCACATTCCGATTCTGCGGCAGCGTGACTGACTTTACTGTCTTGGCGCTGTTCAAGCTGAACGAGTAGCCGTACAAGTAGAGCGGACGTACGTCGATGGTTCCGGTGCTGTTGTCACGATATACGCCCGGCACGGCGTTGGTCTCGCCGGGGTAATTCGCAGGAAAGCACCAGTCGCTCAGATTTTGCGTGAACGAGGATGTGGTCCCGTCGGTGTAGATAACCGTAAAGATTTGGGCGGTTTGGTTGCCATTGACGCCCGTGGCGAGCAGCTTCAGCGTGGCGAACTTCCCGGCCGGAAGCATTATGGTCTGGCCGCTGACCGCGTCGGAGACACCCATGGGTCCGATCGCGTAGACAACTCCTCCGACGTTCGCGCTCGCTCCCAGCAAGACGCCGGAATAAGACCGGCCGCCCGCATCCAGCCCGCTTCCGGTGAATGGCAGGTAGTCAACGGCGCTCCCGAATACGTTGTAGGACGCCGACAGATCGACCACGGAGGTCCCTGCCGACGCCGCCACCACGGCTAAGGAAAAAGCGATCGCATGGCTATAGCTGCCTGACGTAGCGGTGATCGTCACCTTCCACGCGCCCGCGACTGTCGAGCTAGTGGCCGAGAATGTCGCCAGATAAACTCCGGAAGCGTTTAGCGGACTGAATGCGGCTGTGATTCCGCTGGGAAGCCCGGAGGCCGAGAACGTTACCGATCCGAGCGGCCCGTTGATCGCCGTCGCCGTAACAGCCAGCACTCCCTTGCCGCCTGGAACCACGGTCAGGTTCCCAGGCAAGGGCGCTACGGAGAAATTGGCCGGCGTCGCAATCGTGACGCTTATCGCAAGAGTCGCCTTGACCGTACCGGATGTGCCCACGACGCTGAAAGAAGTTACCTTGGCCGCGGCCGAAGCGGTGGCTGTGAGAGTCATCACGATGCCGCTCGTTGAGCCTGAGCCGAACGTGGCGGTCACACCCGTGGGAAGGCCCGACGTTGTAAATACCACTGTGCCTGAGAAGCCGGATTGCGGCGTGATGCCGATGGACGCAGTGGCGGTCCCACCCTGCACGAGAGTGATGCCCGGAGTGGAAGTGGAAAGCTGGAATCCAGGCGGCGTGGGAACGGTTACCGTCAACAGGGTGGTCGCGGTGATGCTGCCGGAGCTTGCCGTGATGGTGGCGGTGGCAGTGCCGGGCGTGGCCGTTGCGCTGGCGCTCAGTTTTGCGTTCGTGACTAAGGTGGTCGAGGAAGTGAACGCCGCTGTCACGCCGCTGGGCAATCCGGAAATTGAAAAAGTCACCGGACTATTGAAACCATTGATCGGCGTCACCATCACGGCGCTGGTTGCGGACGCTCCCTGTGCAATGGTCAGGCTTGTTGGAGCCGCTGACAGCGTGAACCCTGGTGCGCCCTTTACGGTCAGGGTGACGGTCACGGAGTCGGGCGAGCTGCCGGTCGCGGTCCCAGTCACGGTGACCGTGGACGTAGCAACCGCGGCGGTCGCCCCGGCGGTGAATGTAAGAGTGCTGGTGGTCGAAGTAGAGGCTGAACTGAACGAAGCAGTCACCCCGGTGGGCAGCCCCGACGCCGCGAGTGCGACTTTGCCGGTGAAGCTTTTGGCCAGCGTCACCGTGATCGTCGTTGCGGCGCTTGCTCCTTGGACGACGCTGACGCTCGCGGGAGACGCCGCCAGAGAAAATTCCGATGCGAGTGTCACCGATAAGCCGATGGCCGCGGTTGCGCTCAGCGATCCGGATTTTCCAGTTACCGTGATGCTGGCGCTTCCGGCAGTCGCTGTGGAGGCGGCCGTGAGTGTCAAAATGCTCGCACCACTCGAGTTGATCGCGCCGAATGTTGCTGTAACGCCGCTCGGCAATCCCGCTGCGCTTAGCGCGACAGTGCCCGAGAAACCATTCTGCGGTGTGACCTGAATGGTCACGGTCGTGCTCGAACCGGCCAAAAGAGTCGCGCTGGTGGGCGTGGCCGAAAGCGAGAACGTCGGAACCGCCGAGGTCGACGTCAGATAATTGATCAGTGGCTGGCCGGCCGGCGTGCCCCATCCGGTGGCCAGATCGTATCCGGCCACGCTCGCGAATCCGTTGCTGCCCGTAGTAATGTCGTGCAGCGTCGACGAGTAGCTGGAGCCTGCACCCAGTGCGTAGAGGGTTGGATTGAGGAATCCGGCCGGGGACTTTCCGTTCGCGACGGCTTGCTGATTGGCGAGCGCTATAAAGCCCGCCCACAAGGGTGCGGCCGCGCTGGTTCCGCCGATCATGTATCCGTTGCCATTGTTCGCGATCAGGAACATTTGAATGGCGGCTGTCAGGGCGACATCCGGAATGTTGCGCATCGTGGTTGACCCGCCGAGCGCCTTCATGTTGACGCCTTGCTGATAGCTGGGGATGGCATACGTGGTGCTCACGCCGCCGCCGCTTCCGCTCCAGGTAGTCTCCGATACCCACGATCCGGCGGGACCGGAGGTTGTAAGAGCCGTGCCGCCCACTACCGTCACGTTCGGATCGTCGGACGGCGGGTAGATCGGACCCGAATAGGCGCCGCTATCGCCCGAGGCTTGCAACAGCGACTGCCCCTGCGCGATCATCTGCTTAAAAATGTTTTCCGTGGTCGAGTTGATCGGGCTGAAGCACCAGGACGAGCTGAGCTGCTTGGCAAGGTTGTCTGTCGCCATGCGGTTCAGAACGTCATTCCAATTCGTCCCTTCGTAAACGATAACCTTCGCGCCCGGCGCCATATAAGCCGCCATCATGATGTCCAGCGTCACTTCGATGTTGCCGCTTCCCGGTGAGCCGCTGAAACCATCCAGCAACACCGTTTGAACGCTGACGGGCGTCAATCCAGCCTGTGCAAAGTTCGCAGCGACGTCGGCGGTGTAGAAGCCATCCAGTTCGAACAGGCCAACCGTTTGGGCCGCACCGGTCTGGGTCACCGACGGCGCGTAGGCCGCACGAAAATCCTTTCCGATATACAGACCCGCCGGTCCCGATCCGGTTGCGCTCGAGAGCGGAGCCGAGGAGTCCAGCGCTGAGGCCTTCAGATCCATCGGCCTCGGCAATACAAAGTTGTCCAGACCCGTGACGTCCAGGATTGCCACGCCGGAATCAATCCAGGGATCGGCTTCCGGCGCGAAGAATTCTCCCCTGGTAGGGTGTTCCCAAATTGCCATTTGAACGTGGAACGTGCGCTCGACCGCGGAAACCGGTCCCGCGACATCCAGGATCAGCCGGTTGGTATGCGTGGCCGATATTTCGAAGCCGTTGGCCTGAAAGAACGCGCTCAGTTTGCCGTAATCTTCTTCGGTGGGGCCGAACCGCTCGGCGAATTCCGTGGCACTTAGATAGTGCTGGTAGTTCGGACTGCGCGGATCGGAAAGCTGCGCGAGAAAGGTATCGAGCTCCCCTTCATTGCGCAATGGCAGGCCGACGGCCAAGGCCATATGGTTCTCAGCGGGCACGGGTCCTAGTCGCCGCGATTCATGGATCGCTTGCGGCACGTGATGCTGGAGGACTTGTGGCGCCGCATGCGCCGGTTTCATGAGGAAGAAAATTGCCGCGAGAGTGACGACAGCCGACAGCTTGGAAGAAAACATGCTGGGAAAGATCCTTTCGTATACGTGCGGGTGGTGTTACTGAAGCGCACACCGGTCGCACCGATTTTGTTTTCTGGTTAGTTCGCTTATCGGCGTGTGAGGTGGGGTGTTAGGAAAATCGTGACTTAGTCGTGATCGTAGCCAGTTAGTGCTGTGCCTGTGAAAGAGGAGGTTCTGTTACAGAGCGCGAGCAAGTAATGGCACTCGCGGCGCTCTCTTACTAGGAGAACGGCAAGTTCCCGGCTCAGTCTCGCGCGCCTCCAGCTCAATCGGATCGCAGCGCAGCGGCGGGGATAATTCTAGTCGCGCGCAACGCGGGAGGATAACCTGCCAACAGTGCGACTCTTGCGATTTGGTCTGGCGGCGACCTCGCGTTTCATAATACCCTTAGATTTTGAAAATCAAGACGATTCTCGTGGTTGGGGTAATCGGCATCCTGGCGGTGCTGTCGGCCATCTTCCTGCCTCACAACACGGATTTCGGGGCGTATTGGTACGGCGTCCGCAATTTCGTGGACGGAAGCAAGCCGCTCTACGGTCCATTGAGCGGCATGGAATATCCGCAAGAATTCCGGTATCCGCCGGTTACGGTTCTCTTTTTCTTGCCGCTGACTCACCTGTCGCTGCGCGTCGCGAGCTTCTGGTGGATTCTCGTAGCGTGGGCCGCTTGCAGCATCGCCACCTACCTGGCGATCCGCGCGTGGAAGCTCAGGTTCACCGTCGCGGGCGTTGTGCTCGGCGTCATTTTCCTGGCGCCGTATGTCGTTCTGGCCGTCAAGTTCGGCAACGTGCAACCTTACTTGATCGCCTTGGTGCTTTTGGCGTTGCTGTTCGCCGATACTCATCCCGGCTGGAGCGGTTTGGCGCTGGCGGTTGCGATTTGTTTCAAAGTGTGGCCGCTATTCTTCGCTCCTTGGCTGCTGCTGCGCCGCCGGCGTTCAGCGCTGTATTATGCGGGCGGCGCGACCGCCGTCCTTTGGACCGCGCCGGTGTTGTTTTTCGGCTGGAGCCGATACCTGTATCTCTTGCAAGATTTTTTCACGCACGTGGTCGCGCTGGCATCCGGGCCCGAATCGGTATGGTATTCCAGCCAATCCCTGCGCGGTGTTCTGCTGCGCTTGCTCACGCGCTCGGTGCATCCGCGGGACGGCTATCCGGACGTCAGCTTCGCGTCGCTCCCGCCGGCCCTGATGGTGGACTGCTACCTGCTTTTAAGCATCTTGATTTATGCGTACGCAGTGTACGTGATGTGGCGCTCGGATGAATCCCAGCGCTGGCTATGGGACGCCGGTGCGTTCGTGCTTTTCTCCGCCTTACAGCCGTTCTGCATGAATTCCAGCCTGATTTCGCTGCTGCCGGCGATCCTGGCCGGTGCGTACGTTTACTCGACGCCCGCCGGCCAATATCCCGCGGCAGCCAAGCGAGCATTTCTGGTGGCGTGCGCTTTAGAGGTCCTGTCCATCTCGCCTTACCTTCCTTTGCAGCGCGAGGTGTTGATGCTAGGGATCGATTTTTGGATCATGCTGGCGCTGGCGGTGGGCCTGGGTTTTGCTGTCCACGCGGGTGCGCGCAAGCTGGACCCAGCTTATTCCGCGCAGCCGGTTTAACCAAGACCTACGGGCCCTTGCGGTATTGTGCTTCCAGCGAAGATTTCAACTCCAGCACATCCTTTTGCGCCGTCGCGCGGGACTTGTGTTCTACCACTCCTCTTTTCAGAGGCCCAAACAAACCAGACAGCCCGTCGGTTTGAGAGCGATTGATATACACCACCCATAATCCGGGTTCGGACGGCGTGTCGGATTGCGGGACCAGAATAACGACGCCGAGCGAAGCAATAAAGTAGTGGTCGGCGTAAATTTGTTTGATCGCAAGAAAGTCCCACGGTCTGCCATTGCGCACGGTCTTGTATGTGAGCATGTCGTTGACGGTCAAAACCGGCTTCAGCCCGAACTTCGCGTAGGACCAGTACAAGAGGTTCTCGATTTGCGGGCAGGGTGGTCCGGAATACGATTCGAGACAGTTATAAAGAGGCGCGGCATCGCGCCGCAGCAAGGCGAACTCCTGAAGCAGGCCCAGAAACGCGTCTAAGGATCGAACCGGCGGAAGTTTGTCCGCGTAGGTCATCAGGGCCGGGTTTCCTTTGCTCAGATAGGTGGTGACGTATTCGAAAAGCAGTTTTCGGAACACACTGTTGATCAGCGCCGGCTGGTTGGCGGAAGAGGCGGCGGTCTCCGTTGTGAGCTGCTGCATCATTTCGGCCGAGAGCTTCACTCCACAGTTGCCGGGCGCGCATTGGGGGAGATCCTTGACGTCCTGAGGTTCCAAAACCAGCGACTGTAAGTCGGCTTCGCGCGGTGGATCGCTGAATTCGCTGACGATCAGAGTCTGCGGCCCTCGCTCCAAGGTTGGCAAATGACGAAACGCCTTCACAAAGAATTCGAGCGGGACGTTGATGCGCGTGGCAGCCGCTACTGCCAGCTCGCCTTTCTTGTGATGCGGAAGAACGCGGGTGATGGTCTGACCCGATTCGAAAGCCGTGAGATCCTCGGCCGTCATACCGGCTTGGTCTTGGAGAAAGTGGATGAGATCCGGCGGCGCTGGAGACGGGTCTTTGGCCAGCGCCTGGGTCAGTAGCAAAATGCTCAAGGTCAACGGCGCCCGGGGTGCTCTTCGCGCATGCCAAGCCAGCCCCTGTTTAACGCGCACTGAACAACGCGGCGATCTGTTTCGCGTCCTCAACTAGCGCGGATAACTTGGCGTTTTGACCGGCGCCACAATTCAGATCGGGTGTTTGATCGCCATGGAATTGGATGGTGAGCCTGGTGCCAAACGACACGCTCTTCATGCACCTGGGCCTCGGCAAGTCAGAAAATGGACGCGCCGCCTCCAAATCCGAATAAAGACGGTGAGCTAAAGCCGGCGGCAGCTTGCGTTTCATCGGCGTTAGGACTTGCTGGCCTTCCGGCTGCTGGTGCGCGCGAGGCATGGGAGTATACTCGGCGGCGCCGTTGTTCTGCACAACGATCTTGAACCCCGGCGTGTTGGTTGATCCGGAATTCACGATTACAGCCGAGGCTGCATCAACGGGCGAGGCAACCACCCACCCGCCGGTGGCGAGCAGCGCCATTAGGATCGAGAACTTAATTAACATAAGCTGCACCGTCCAGATACTATTTTCTCCCTATCCTGATGACGTCCACTTGCTGAACTTGCTCGGGACTATCACCGTTACGAGCGGCCATGTGATCGGCAGTTGATTTGAATCCGGGCGGATCGGCGTCTACCAAATAGCTAGGCTTTTTTGCGTTATGGCAAAACTACAACGTATGTCAACCTACGATCACGGTCGAACAATCGTCATGGTTCCCATTGCTGGACTGCTGATCCTTGCGATGACCGGCTGTCGCGGTTACTACCCGGCCGAACAGCAAAACGCTCCGCGAGCCAATCTTTCGAATGCGCCGCTTTCTTATGCGAATGTGGTGGAATCCGTGGCGCCCGCGGTGGTTACCGTGCGCGCCGAGAAGCGAGTGCAAATGCCCACGCAATATCCTTTTGGCGGCGGTTTTCTGCGCCAGCTTTTCGGCGGAGGTTTATTCGGACCGGGTGAAGGAGGGGCGGAGGAGCAACGGTCCTTGGGATCGGGCGTAATCGTAAAAGCCGACGGTCACATACTAACTAACAATCACGTAATCGATGGCGCGCAGAACATCAAAGTAGATCTGAACAATCGCCAGACTTATTCAGCGAAAGTGGTGGGCGTGGATGCGCCGAGCGATCTGGCGGTTCTGAAGATTTCCGCCGGAGGCCTGCCGGTATTGAAGCTGGGCGACTCCGATAAAGTGCGCGTCGGCGACATTTGTCTTGCGATCGGCAACCCGCTGGGAGTCGGCGAGACGGTTACGTCCGGAATCATTAGCGCCAAAGGACGTACCACCGGGCTCAGTAACGGCTCGTTCGAAGATTTCCTGCAAACCGACGCGCCCATCAATCAGGGCAACTCGGGCGGCGCGCTGGTCAACACCACCGGCGCACTGATTGGCATCAATTCGCAGATCATCTCGACTACCGGCGGCAGCATCGGGCTCGGCTTCGCCATCCCCTCGAACATGGCCAAAGTCGTCATGGATCAACTGATTCGGTCCGGCAAGGTGACGCGCGGCCACCTGGGCACGACGGTTCAATTATTGACGTCCGATCTCGCGCAAAGTCTGGGCATCCAGAACACACAGGGCGTGGTGGTTACCTCGGTGGAACCTGGCAGTCCGGCCGACAGAGCCGGCCTCAAGGCGGAGGATGTCATAACGGCGATGAATGGCCAGAAGATCGAAGATCCGAATACTCTGCGCAACGAAGTAGCCAACACAGCGCCCGGCACCGCGGTTACATTGACGATAATTCGGGGCGGCAAGCAAATGGAGTTGCGGCCAACACTGACGGAAGCATCCGCAAACACGACGCCGCAAAGAGGACGGGGCGGTCCAGCCGGCCTGACGGGCAAGCTTGGGATCGCCGTTGAGCCGCTGACGGCCGGCATGGATTCCGAGCTTGGACTCAAGCTGGGCACAACCGGCGTGGTGATCACCAATATCGACCCGGCAGGCGCGGCGGCCAATGCAGGACTGCAGCCGGGCGACGTGATCGTTCAAATCAACCACCAGCCGATTCGGTCGGCCAGCGAGGTCGGCCCCGCGCTGGCCAAAGCTAGTGGCCGTCCCTCGCTACTGCTGGTGAATCGGGGAGGTCAGCCTCTCTTCGTCACCGTGGGCGCCGGTTAGGCGTAGATTAAATCCCCGGAACGCCCTGCACTGAGCTCGCCGTAAGCTTGATTCCAAGTACACAACAGCGTAGACTGGCTTGCATTGCTAAAGTATTAGCCAGGAGCGCAGATTCATGGAAGAAAAGGATGTAGTGGCTGCCGCGCCACCTCGCGGCATCGGCCGGCGGCAGTTCATCAAAGGTGTCATCGCGGGAGGCGCGGCTGCTTCCTCGGTCGGCTACTTGTTTCGTTCAGCGATGCCGGTCTCGGCCGCGGGTTCCACCGACCGGCTGGTGTCGTTGAACGTCAATGGCCAGGTACGGCGCGTGGATGTCTTGAAGCAGGAAACGCTGGCCATGACGCTGCGCTACAAGCTGGGGCTCACGGGCACCAAGCTGGGTTGCGACCGGGCGGAATGCGGCGCTTGCACGGTTCTAATTAATGATGTCCCGCATTACTCCTGTTCGGTGCTGACCCACACGGTGCGGCAGGCCAAGATCATGACGATTGAAGGTTTGTCCGCGCCCGAAGGCAAGTTGCACCCGGTGCAGCAGGCCATCGTGGATGAACAGGGCTTCCAGTGCGCGTTCTGCATGTCGGGTTTCATCATGGCCACGGTCGGTTATCTGAAAACCAACCCCAAGCCGACGCGCGCGCAACTGGCGCACGGAATTTCCGGCAACCTGTGCCGTTGCTGCGACTACAACAAGATCATGAATTCCATGATGAAGGCCGTCGAGTACATGGAGAGCGTCTAACATGTCTGCCACTAAAGAAAACAAGTACAAGTACATCGGGCACGACTATTCGACGCCCGACCTGTTGGCCAAAGTCCGGGGGCAATCGAAATACGCCGAGGATTTTCGCGCGGACGGAATGGTTTTCGCCAAGCTGGCGCTGAGCCAAGTGCCGCACGCGAGGATTCGCCGCCTGGATGCTCGCAAGGCTTTGGCGATGCCGGGAGTGCTGGCGATCCTGACCGCAGACGACGTGCCCGTGGCCCAACCAGGACCGGAGGACCCGCCTCCGATCGGGCGGCCCGAGCTGGCGCTGACGAACGAACCGGTCTATGCGGGCGAGCCGATTTTCGCGATCGCGGCCGTGGATGAACATACCGCCGCCGAAGCCGTCGAAGCGGTGGAAGTGGACTTCGAGCCTCTTCCTTTCGTGATTGATCCGATGGATAGCTTGCGGCCGGGCGGGCCCAACGCGCGGCGGGACGGCAACGTTTACTACCAGAATTCGAAAATCAAGACTATCAAGTGGACCTCCAAGGATTTTGAAGAAGTGGCGGCCGGGCGCTTGCCGTGGGGCGCGCAAGCGGGGGAGGAAGCGGGCTACGGCGACGTGGATGCAGCTTTCAAAGCGGCCGACTACGTAATCGACGAGACGGTGTTCCAGCAGTCTACCTCGCACGCGCCGCTCGAGCCGCGTTCGGTGATGGCCTACTGGCAGAACGGCAAGCTGTACATGTTCGGCTCCACGCAAAGTCTGGCGCAGACCGTGGATGCGGCAGCGCGCTGGTGCGGAATCAAGTCCGACCAACTGGTGTTCGTCAGCGAATATTGCGGCGGCGGCTTCGGCGGGAAGATCAACGGCGCGCAAACCATGGCGATTCCGGCGCTGCTGTCGAAAAAAGTCAACCGGCCGGTGATGATGCGGATTTCGCGCGAAGAGGAATCGTTCATCGGACGGGTGCGTCCGGGAATCCAGGGCCGGATCAAGATCGCGTTCCGCAAGGACGGCCGGATCCTGGGGATGGACATGCTTTTCATCGAAGACGCCGGGCCGTACGCGCAGCAAGGGGATGCGCAGATCGCCGCCATGTGCGCTTCGCTGCTTTATCAGCCGGCGGCGGTGCGGTTGCGAGCGCTGTCAATAGCTACGAATACGGCGCCGCGCACCTCGCAGCGCTGTCCGGGTGGCCTGCAAGCGGTGGCTATTTGCGAACCGTTAGTCGACAAGGCGGCGCGGCAGCTGGGCCTCGATCGGGTGCAGATCCGGAAGATCAACGCACCGTCTGACAATTCGCCCTGGGGTTTCCCGGAAAAGCCGGGCGGACCCCGCGCCACCGTGACCAGCGCCAAGGTTCGGGAAGCTCTGGACCGCGGCGCCGAGATGTTCAAGTGGGAAGAGCGCAAGAAGCGCAGCGCGCAAGCCAGCGGCACCAAGCGGCGCGGAGTTTCTGTCTCGGTAGCGACATTCTTTTCGGGCAGCAACGGATACGACGGGTTGCTGCTGATCAAGCCGGACGGCAAGCTGTATGTGCACCAGGGCATCGGGAACCTGGGCACGCATTCTGTGATGGACACGGCGCGCGTGGCAGCCGAAACATTGGACATGCCTTGGGACAAGGTGGAGGTGGTGTGGGGCAGTACCAGCGTCGGCGTGCCGTGGAGTTCCACGCAGGATGGCAGCCAGACCGCGCATGCGCATAGCCGCGCCAACTACGCCGCAGCGTTGGACGCGAAGGCCAAGCTGCAGGAGATCGCCGCCAAGAAATTCGGAGGAAAGCCGGAGAATTATCAGGTCGGCAACGCGCGTGTTTTCCCGAAGGGCAGCCCGGGCGGCGGCATGTCGTTCGCGGACGCGGCCAAGCTTGCCATCCAAATGGGTGGGAAGTACGACGGCCACGAAGCACCCAAGCAGGTGCACCAGATGACCAAGGACTCGGTGAAAACGCTGGCCGGACAGGGGCTCATCGGCGTGGCGAAAGACGAGTTCGGTGGGAAAGGTGTGCCGTTGTCGTTCGTCGCGGGATTCGCCGAGGTCGAGGTTGATATCGAGACCGGGCAATTTCACGTGATTGACTATTTGGCGGTTGCCGATGTAGGCACGGTTCTGCATCCTCGCGCCTTGAGTGGACAATTGCACGGCGGCGCGATTCAAGGACTCGGGCACGTCAAATTGCAAGCGTTGATTTACGATCCCCACTACGGCCAGGCGGTGGCGAAACGCTTCCATCACACCAAGCCGCCCACCATGCTGGATATTCCGAACGACATGCAATGGGACGCGGTGAACATTGCCGATCCACAAACGCCGGTGGGGGCCAAAGGTGTGGGTGAAGTCGCGGTGGCGGCGGGTGCGTCGACTATCTTCTGCGCCATTGCCGACGCGGTGGGAGAAGACTACCTGCGCCGCACGCCCATTCATCCCGGTTACATTGTTACCTCGCTCGAAACCAAGTCCAGAACTTATCACCCGCTCACGGCGTACATTTAGAGCCGGCATCGCCCGAGGCACGGTTCGCAAGGAGATTTTCGTGAAACGACTAACCGTCGTACTGCTGGCGGCTTGCGCCGCATTTGCTCAAAACAAAGCCACGCCCGAAAAAGAAGCTGCCATGAAGGCCGACTTGGCCGGCGAAATCGATCACATGAAGAAGCAGGCCCAGGTGATGGTCGACACCGTATTCAGCTTCGGCGAGCTGGGCTTTCAGGAGTTCGAGACGTCGAAGTATTTGTCGGGCATCCTCGAAAAAGAAGGCTTCAAGGTCCAACGCGGCTACGCGGGGATTCCGACCGCATTTGTGGCCACCTGGGGCGAAGGAAAACCGGTGATCTCGCTCGGCTCCGATATCGACGATATTCCTCAGGCTTCGCAAAAGCCGGGTGTCGCATATCACGATCCGATGATCGAAGGCGCGCCGGGACATGGCGAAGGGCACAACTCCGGCGTGCCTCTGCAAATTCTGGCGGCGCTGGCGGTGAAGCGCGTCATGGAGCGCGAGCACCTGAAAGGCACGCTGCAGGTTTGGCCGGGCGTGGCGGAAGAACTGCTCGGAACCAAGGCCTTTTACGTTCGCGCGGGATTGTTCAAGGATGTCGACGTTTGCTTGTTCGCCCACGTGGGCAATAATTTCGGCGTAGGCTACGGACCCACCGGCGGGAGCGGGCTGGTGTCGCTGGAGTACATGTTCACCGGCGCCAGCGCGCATGCGGCGGCGGCTCCATGGCGAGGAAAATCGGCTCTAGACGCGGCCGAGCTAATGAGCATCGGCTATGAATTTCGCCGCGAGCACCTCAGGCTGGCCACGCGGGTGCATTACGTGTTCACCAATGGCGGCGATCAGCCCAACGTGGTGCCGCCGAACGCGGCCATCTGGTTTTATTTTCGCGAGGCGGATTACGACCACATCATGAATCTGTGGCGCATCGGCGACAACATGGCCAAGGCCGCGACGCTGATGACGGACACCACTTACACCGAGCGGCTGCTCGGGACCGCATGGCCGGGCTACTTCAACCAGCCGCTGGCCGAGGACATGCATAAGAACATGGAGAAGGTCGGGCTGCCGCAATGGTCCGACGACGATGAGACGCTGGCGCGCGCGCTGCAGAAAGAGCTGAAGGTTCCGGTGCGCGGGCTGGCGACCACGATCTCGCCGCTGCGGGCGCCGCGGGCTGCAGGCGCAATCGGAAGACGAAGGCGGCGTGGGGCCAACGGGCGGCGCCGTCCGACGACATCGGCGACATTTCGTGGAACGTGCCGACGGTGACGCTGATGTATCCATCCAATATTCCCGGCGGGCCTGGGCACAATTGGGCCAATGGAATTTCCATGGCGACGCCCATCGCGCACAAGGGCGTGATCGCGGGCGCGAAAGTGCAGGCCATGACCATCCTCGATGTTCTGCTGCATCCGGAGCTGGTTCAGAGCGCACAGGATTATTTCAACAACGTGCAGACCAAGGACGTGAAGTACCACAGCTTCCTGCGGCCGGACGACCAGCCGGCGATCTGGATGAACAAAAAGATCATGGATCAATACCGCGATCGGATGAAGGCTTTCTATTACGATTCGGCGAAGTACGATACGTATCTGGAGCAGCTCGGGATCAAGTACCCGACCGTGCATTGATTAAATCCTGTACACCGGCATGTAAAGAAGCTTTCACCATCGCGATGAAACCGCAGGCGCCTGGCGCGTATCACAAGTCAGGTGGGTAGATATACTGGTACTGGAATGCGGTTGCCGGTATTGGCGGTTGCACCGCTGCTATGTTGTCTCCTTCACGCCCAAAAAACACCTGATTCTGGCGCGGAGCAGACCAATCCAGCCGCGGCCGCGCCGGAAGCACGTCCCTTCGTGACTTGCCCGGCCGGTGGCCCGTTGGGCGCGCTGGATCTGCGGGTGCAAGCGGGAGACCAGAATCTTCCCTTTCGCACCATCAATCATCTGGGCGAGGGCGACACGGTTCTCTATTCGCCCATTCTGCGCGGCAAGGAAAAGCGCCCGGGCGAGATCGCGTTGGTGCTGGTGCCGGCGAAGCGGCGCGCCGATCAATCGGATATTCTCGTCACCGATCCCAAACCCGCCGACAAGACCGCAATCGTGGAAAATGACCGAGACCATTTCCGTGGCGGCGCTGGTGTACGGTCCGGCCGGGCTGAGCAGAAAGAAGGTCGCTAAATTTCTCTCGCAAGACGAGGTTCTGGTTGCGCAGCTCGCCGATTATGCGGATAAAACCGCGCAGGCGGAGCAATTGGTGGCGACGCTGTCCAATAGCGAGAGCTCCACGGCCAGCGTGAATGCGGCTTTGAACGGCTTCGCGTCCGAGTATGGATTCGCGGTGCAAGTGGACCGGAACGCTCCGGTGGCGACGCAGGCGGCAACAGTTTTCGCAGCCATGAACCCGCAGCTCGCCGCTTATAATCCCCTGATCAGTTCCACTCCGCAAGCCGCCGGGCAGACGGCCAGCCTCGCCACCATGGCGGGCACGCTGTTTTTCGGAAGCCCGATTGGGCTGGCAGCGGGCGGAACGGCCATGCTGCTCGATCTGCGCGCCATCGCATTCCCCGACACACAGTTCCGCGCTTCCTTCGCGCAGCCGCTGCCCGGTACGCCGGCGGGCGTCAATATATGCGGCGAGCAGAGTCCTCTGCCCCCGCACACCCGAGCGGCTTTCATTTGGGCCAGCCGCGTCCCGAACATCGCTGGACCTCCCATCCATATCGGTGACGCGGATTTCATCCCCGCTACCCAGAAGACGGCTTTGCCGGTGGAGGTTCCGGCGCCAGGTTGGAAATACTTGGATCACGCGCGCGAATGGACGCTGGTGAGCGGCGAAAAGAAATTCAAAGTTCCAGTGGTGAAATTGGGAAATCAAAAAGCGCTCGAGATCGATCTGACCAAGGTCAAACTTCCGCCGGGCGATTACAAGCTGACCGCATTTTGGGATTGGACGCAGATCGAGGCCAACGGAATCGTGCATGTGCGCCCGCTCAGCGATTTCAAGGAAGCACGCCTCGATCCAGCCTCGCAGGACCGGCTGCTCGAGAAATCCGGCAAGGTTGCGGTGACGCTCGAAGGCAGCGATTTCGAGTTCACTACCAAGATCGACTTGCAGAAACTGAACGACGAATTCGCGACGCCGGAAAGCGTCCGATTTATATTGCCCAAGGGCCTGCGCCAGGGCGTCCAGGACCACATGGACGTCCAGATCGACACCGGCGAACTTGGATCCGGGCGCATACAAACTGCTGATCTCGCAGCAGGACGGCAAAAGCCATGCGGTGGAATTCAAGGTGCTCCCGAATCCGCCTAAGATCGACAACCTGCCGATCGTCGTCAATCAGGGCGCGGTCGCGCAGCACTTCGTGCTGAAAGGCGAGCGGCTGGAGCAAGTGAGCAAGTTGGAGGCGCCGGGCGCCGTTCTCGATCTCGGATCGCCGGGTGCGGATCAGACCGAACGAAGCGTCACGGTAGAACTAAAATCCGTCCGGCAGCCGGGAACCGAACTGCCGGTGAAAGCGTACCTCAACGGCCGCAGCGCGCCGCTTACATTTCCGAATGCGCTAGAAGTAATTGGACCTTTGCCAGTGATTACGAGCACCAAGCTTTCGCTGCCCACGGGGATGGCCATCGCGATCGACGGCGACGAGTTCCCTTCCGGATACACCTTGGATGCTTTACTGGATGTCAAGAATATCGAGCGAACGAGCATTTTGCGCCTGGGATGCGCCGACGGCGTGGGGCAGCGCACGGACCTCCAGATTGGCGAACAAGGCTCGGGCTGGAGTCTGAAGCAGCTTTCGCCCGACCAGTTGTTCGTGGCCTTTGACACCACCGGGCTGCCTGCCGGCTGCGTGCTGCAAGCAGTGATCGACAACCACTCCAAAGGCAGCTCAAAGCCCTTCACGCTGGCTCACATCCTTCGCGTGCCGCAAATCGAATCGTTTTCGCTGGCCGATGCGCCTCCGCAAAACGGGGCGCGCCAGTATCAGCTCACGGGCCAGAATCTCGAGCTGATCGAGAAGTTGGGATGGGACGAACTGGGCGGCCAGGAAGTTTCCGGGCTTCCGGTGCCAATGCGCGGGCCTGGATTGAAGCAGTCCATCCAAATGCAACTTCCCGATCCACCCAGTCCGGACGCCGTGGTTTACGTGTGGCTGCGTGGAGATAAGCAGGCGCGTAAGACTACGATCAAGGCTCCGGCATTACCGCCCGCGCCCCCGCCGCCAGTCCCGGTATCGCCTGACACGATCCTCAGCAATCCGCCGGACGCCACGCCAGACCCGGCATCGCAGCACCAGTAGCAGTTTTATTCCGCTTGCGGCAGCGAGAAGGCAATGTACTCGCCCGAGTAAGGTCCGCCGCTAACGGCCACCACGATGTACTGTTTGCCGTCCAGCATATAAGTCATCGGCGAGCCACTTTGCGGGGCCGGCATCCACACCGCGCCCACTTCTTTGCCGGTGGCTTTGTCGTAGGCGCGCAGCATGGCGCCGCGCGGATGCTGAGGCGTGGTGGTGAGCCGGCTGTCGCCCAGGATCACGAGCGTCTTGGTAACCACCAGGCCCACGCTGCCACCCTGGCCGGTGTTGCCAATGTTCCTGCCCTTCAGAGCCGGATGATTGCGCACCGTGTCCGGCGTTTCGCCGTACGGCACTTTCCACGCCAGCTCGCCTTTGTCGAGATTGATGGCCGAGATTACGCCGTAGGGTGGTTTGATGATCGGCAAGCCCTGGACACTCAGATTGCCGTTCGGAAGATTACTCGGTTTGGACGCGGCCGGCTTGGCCGTATTCGGAATCGCGATGCCATCCTTGGGTGGAGGCGCGCCGGGGTAGTCGCCCGATCCGGCCGCTTCGGCCAAGCGATAAGCCTGATCTTGGCGACCCAAAACATAACGCATGTCCGAATATCCCGGCGGCGGTTCTCGCAGCGAGATGGGCGTAACAGCGGACTCGTTGGCTTGCGCATACACGATGTGCGTCTCGGGATCATATCCGCCGCCCGGCCAGTTGGTGCCGCCGTCCGCGTTGCCCAGCTCGATAGCGGCGAGAAAACCGTTGGGATCGCCGACCAGCGGCGGATTGAACACGCCGTCCACTTTATAGCGCGAGATATTGTCCTTGGCCTCCGCGCGCATTTCGGGTGTGAAGTCGATCAGATCGTCGGGGATGCGCATGTAGTTGCGGCAATAGGCGGGCGGCTTGGTCGGATACGGCTGCGTGGGCGAGGTCTTCTCGCCCGGCACGTCGGATTGCGGCACCGGACGCTCTTCGATCGGCCAAACCGGCTTGCCCGGTGACGCGATCGAACACGTACAGGAAACATTGTTTGCTCGGCACGGCCACCGCTTTTCGAGCGGCTTGCCGTTGACGTTGACGTCGCCAGGATCGGCGCCGAAGAGATGTCCATGTCCCAGATGGGATGGTGCACGAACTGGAAATGCCACTTGCGCTGGCCGGTCTTCAGATCGACGCACACCAGGCTTTCGGCGAACAGATTGTTCCCGGGCCGATGACCGCCGTAGTAATCCGATGGTGGGCGATTCCACCGGCAGGTAGACCAGGCCCAGATCTTCGTCCACGGTGATCTGCGTCCACACGCCGGTGTTCCCGTTGTACGGCCCAGGAATTGTTCTCCCAGGTATCGTTGCCGAATTCGCCGGGCTTGGGGATGGTATTGAACTGCCAGAGTTTCTTGCCGGTTCGAACGTCGAAGGCGCGCACCAGACCCTTGGTGTTGTTGTGCGTCACGATGGTCATGCCTTCTTTCATGGCCGAGCCGACGATCACCACATCCTTCACGACGATGGGAGTGGAATGCACGCCGATCTCTCCAGTCTCGAGATCGATCTGCTGTCCTGCGCCCTTAACTACGCCGGCCTTGAGATCGAGAACGCCGGCAGTACCGAACGAGGGGATCGGCTGCCCGGTGTGGGCGTTCAGCTCCACCATGCGATAGCCGGTGCTGACGTAAACGACGCGGTCGTCACCACGGCCGTCGGTCCAGTAGGCTACGCCGCGGCCTGAAAGCTGGCGCGGCGCTGCGGCTCCGCGAGCGCCTTCCTGCATGCTGTGTGACCAGATCAGCTCGCCGGTTTTTGCATCCAGCGCGACCACGGAGCGCCGCGTGCCGGCGGTGGTATAAATGACGCCCTTGACCATTAGCGGCGTGCCTTCCAGCTTGAACTCCGGACGCGCGCCGAAGTGATCTGTCTTGAAGCGCCAAGCTACCTCGAGCTGATTGAAATTCGATGCGTTGATCTGATCGAGCGGCGAATAGCGCGTTCCTTTCAGATCGCCGGCATAGGTCGGCCATTCGCCATTCTTGGTGGAAGGCTGAGCCGACGATTGACTCCAGGCCCGCGGCGCCAGGAACAAAGCTGCAAAGACGAACAGGGCCGGGAACGACACGTGGTTCCGTTTATTCATTTACAGCCAGTTTATAACAGCGCGACTAAGAGAGAAGAAATTCACCGTTTCGCGGTGGGTCATAATAACGCACGCCCGCGCCAAAGTGTCCAATAGTATGGAGCTCCGGACTTAAGAGAGGCGTACGATATTCACCGCAGCGCGCAACCATGCATATCAAGGCAAGGTGCAGTTCTATCAATGGCATGAAACGCGACTGGCAGCCTAAGGTCTGGAAGTGGGTCTTTACATGCAGTACCGTACGGCGATGCGGGATGCAAGCCAATCCACCAAATGTCCATCAGCGCCGGACGCTCTTATTGGAAGCCCCGAAGAAAACCAAGAGGCCACAAATTCGCTGGGCCGAGGGCTCGGGGTCCTGATTACGACATCCCGATCCAGAGTGGCCGGGATCATTCACGATATCCAGCCGCGTGGGTTGTCGATTCTCGTCAGGCAGCCTCTCGCGAAAGGCAGCATCTCTGTCGAATTCGGCGCGGTGGCCCGTTACGCGGAAATTGTCTCGTGCCAGCCGAAGACGGGAAAATACGAACTCTTCGTGGTACTCGCGAATATCAATAAGCGCGATCTGCGCGGCACTGAAAGATATCCGCTAACTCAGGAAGTTCAGATTCAGAGGGCCAGCCGGGACACGCCGCTCGCGGCCACAGTGGTCGACCTGTCGATGCAGGGTGTCGGCCTGGAGATGACTGCGCCGTTAGAGCCGGACGAGATCATAACGGTGGAAAACGATTCCAGCGTGGGATTCGGGATCGTTCGGCACTGCACGCCGTTAGTGGACGGGCGTTTTCAGGTGGGAGTAGAGATATTTCACATCATGCCGAAGGACGCATAACTCGCCCGCGTCCGCCTTGCTTCACTTTCGGAACTCGTCTTGAATCACGCGCGGATTATCCACCTCCCGCAGCCGCCGGGCTTCCTCTTTGGTCTTCGGTTTCGCGAATCGCGCGCGGGCGGGATTGAAGACCCGCGAATCGGAAGGCTGTGAAGTGAACGGTGCGAGCTCCGGTTGATCCACGAACATGTCGCTCATGTCAGCGGCCAAGGCATCCTCCAAATTGAGCGGCCCCAGCCCCAGTGCTTCATAAATCGTCTTTTGCACGCTCGGCATGCTGGTGTGCCGATGCGAGACGAAGCCGCGCCGCGCATAGGGACTAATTACGAGTACCGGGCTGCGATGCGCATCCACGTGATCGCCGCCATCTTGCGCGTCGTCCTCAATCACGAAAATGGCGCTATCCTTCCAGATCGAGCTGTGCGAGATTTTGTCGACGATCTTGCCCAACGCCAAATCGTTGTCCGCGACGAAGGAGGCGCGGTATGGGTAGCCATCGGCGGGGCGCGGATCGGAAGTATGGTCGTTCGGTAGCCGGATCACCGTAAGCGCCGCCACTTTGCCCTTCGCCACCGTCCGATCGAAGTCCTTCGCGAATTCCCGATACCGGAATTGGTCTGGAATACCGAGGTTGAAGGTCGGATAGCGCCGATCGCTCGATTCGAACACCGGTTTTGGAACGGGAGCGTTCAAGAGCAGGCGCTGCCCTTCCGGTTCAGTCCCCTCGCGTTCGTCCGCGCCTTCCACTTCCAGTCCTTCGCCATAATTCCGCA
This sequence comes from Terriglobia bacterium, assembly GCA_963761935.1. Taxonomy (GTDB): domain Bacteria; phylum Acidobacteriota; class Terriglobia; order Bryobacterales; family Bryobacteraceae; genus Palsa-89. The sequence continues at coordinate 60,748 of CAVXJU010000082.1, forward strand.
CGCTCAGACCCGCTCCCGCGATATGTTCCCACAGCGACCCGTATTCCGGTTCGTCCTCCGGCATCGGAGCGTCGGCTCCGCCGAACATGGCGCGACGTCCGGGTGAGGAACTGAACGGACTGCCGTCGCGCCGTCCCCCATATCCCGAGGTCCACGCCATGTTGAACCACGGTGTGGGCGCCATTCCAACCGCCCATCGATGCCCATCGGCCGAGACGTCGCTGTCGACGAAGAATCGATCGCTGGTGGCAAACCGTTCGGCAAGCACATGGGCGTTGGGCGTCACACTCACGTTCTGCAACTTCGGTTCCTCCTCGGTCCAGCCGTGTAGTCCGAAACGCGCCAGCGTGGGATCGCCATCCACGTTTGGCAGATCTCCAAGAACCTCATCGAACGTTCGATTCTCGCGAATGACAAAGAAGACATGTTTCAACCGCAGCGGTTTCGCGCCAGGCCTTAACGCCGATTCGTTATTGTGCACCACGGCCGACGTGGATTCCGCTAGCGTCGATTGGTCGATTGGCAGCGGCAACACGGAGACACTGCCTAACTCCAGCTCGCCAATGTACACCCTGTCCGAGCCGCTGGACTGGAACGCTTTCCCGCCGTTGGGACCGGCCCCCTTGCCTTTGTTGTTCACCACGTAGAGCGTTCGCTGATCGGGCGAAAGCGCAACGGCCGCCGGATACCAGCCGGTGTTGACGTGCCCCAGCACGCGCTCGGAATCTTTGTCGATCACGGCCACCGCGTTCAAGCCCGCTTCCGTCACATAAATATGTTTGGCATCCTGCGCCAGCCCCATCGGCATGACACCGCGCAGCGGCCGTCCTTTTTCGTCCTGAAAATCCGCGCCCGAAAACGGGGTCAACGCAATCTCGCTCTGCACGGCGCGCCCATCCGGCTCAATCACGGCAACCGAGTCCTGGTGCGCCAGCGTGACGTACACGTGCCGGCCATCGGCGATCACGCCGGATGGCGACGCGCCGCCCAGCACACCGTTGGACTCATCCTGGATGGCGCTTCCCAAGCGCAGTTTCGCGGTGACTACCGGCTTGGCCGGATCGCCGATATCGGCCGTCCAGAGCGAGCTGCCACGAACATCGTTCTCATTCCCGAGCCCGGGAACACGATGCTTGCCTACCCGAACCCCGTCGCGCGCCTCCTTGGACGGGTATGCAAAAGGCGGAAAGCGCAGCCCGGCGGCAAGCGCGTCTTCTTTCCTGACGCCCGGGATCAGCTTGTACTCAAACAATCCCGAGTTAGTGAAATAAAGCCGCTTTCCATCTTGCGACAGCGCCATGGCCAGCGGATCGGCGCCCGTCGCGATCGAGGCGACACGTTGACCAGCCACCGTATCGATGACAACCACTCGCCAGTTGCCCTGATCCAGCGCGTACAGAAAACGGCCGTCGGGTGAAAGCGCCAAATTGGCGGCGAAGCTTTCCGAAAAATTGGCGCCCGCAGTTGGGCCGTTCAGTTCAAAACGCGAAATCCGCTTCCAAGTTTCCGTGGACCAAACATCCACCGCTCCCGTGTCGCCCGTCGCATCATAGAGCGTTCGCCCGTCTGGCGAATAAGCCACGCCTGCATGCACCTGCACGCCGGGATCGCTTTTCTTGCCCGCGGGAATGCTGGTTACGCGCGGCCGATCCGAATGGGGATTATCGACAACACTAAGTGAAAAGGGCCAACCAATACATGGCAGCACTATTTGTTGCCCATCCGGCCGCACGGCCAGGGCGAACGGAAAGGGGGCTACAGTGATCCAGGCGCCCTGGGGTGTGATCAACCGTCCATTCGGAAGCGTCGCGTCGCTGGAGGCAGCGGCCGCCACTCCCGCGATCACCAAAGCCGCGGCCCAAGTACGGAGACGGAACAGCAAGGCGCCGACCGTTAGAAATCGATTCGCGCGCCCACCTGGGCCGTACGATTCTGACACGCTCGCTGATATTGAAATACTTGTACAATCCTCCATTCGAGTTTACCGTTCCCGGACCCTCCGCGTATCCGCTGCACGTGAAGATGGTATGTTCCGAAACGGCTCTGTATTAAACCGTTCGGCGGCGGAGCAGCGGGTTGAGATGCATCAGAAGATCGTATACAGACGCCTTGGACGCGGCGGCAAAATCGTCCGGACGCGAGCCGTCGTTCCAATCGAACACGGTCGCGACATCGCCGATCTTCACTCGGGGCTCGTCGCCGATTTCGACAATGATGTGGCTGGCCGAGATTGCAACTATCGGATATAAGTCTCGGCCGATGCGCACCCTTCCGCCCTGGACGGCGCTGCGTGGGAGACCGTCGGCATGCCCCACCGGCAGCGTGGCGAGCCAGGTGTCGCGCTTGGCGATGTAAACGCGCTCGTATCCGGCCGATTCATTCTTGGCGAGCTTCTTGACGTAGATGACGCGAGTCCTCAAAGCGACCCCCGGCCTCAGATCCAGAATCCCCTGTCCGCGAAACTCGGCCTCGGAATAGACGCCGAATAGCGCCATGCCGGGGCGCACCATATCCAGAAATGCATCGGGATGCTGAAAGAGCCCGAAACTGGAAGCGGCGTGCTTCCGGCCTAAGCGCACGCCCTCGGCTTCGAGCGGCCCCGCCAGCGCTTCAAAACGGCGCAGCTGCTCGCCATCGAAATCCTTATCTTCGGCGAAGGTCATCATCGTTCCGGCAATCTGAACGCTCTTCCTGGAGGCGAGATCGCGAATCAGAGCCGGGGCTTCCCGATGGGGAACGCCTTCGCGCCCCAGTCCGGTATCGACGCAGATATGTATCGCCATGGGCCGTTGGATGCGTGCTGCGGCGCGATCGAGCACACCACCGATGGGCGTGTACACCATGGGCAGAATGTTCTTGGACGCGATATCCGGTAGGTCTTTCTCATCGAACGGGCCCATTAATAGGATGGGCTTCTTGAAACCGGACTCGGAGACGCGAACAGCCTCGTCCAGCTTAACCACCGCGCAGCCGGCGACTTCCGGCAAAGGGCCGAAAACGCGGGCCACGTTTTCAACTCCTAGGCCATAGCCGTTATTCTTGATCACTGCCAGGATGGGCCGTCCGCCGGCTCTGCGGCTGACCTGCTGCACGTTGTGGCGGAGGTTTTCGGCATGGACTTCGATCCAGGGGTCGAATGAGGAATCGACCGGTCCGTTCGAAGCGGCATGTGGAGACTCGGCTGAAGCCTTTGGAGCCAAAGAAAGCGCGATAGCGGCCTCTAAACAGTTGCGGCGAGTGGGACGCATTTTAACCTCCACTCCTTACTATCGATTGTGCACGATACAAGATGTAAAACGCGCTAAAGCGGTAATGTTTAACCGTCGATAGCCCCCTATAGGCGGTTTGCAGAGCAGAATGCGAGCGTGGTGGTCTCATCTCCGTTCAGAATCGCTTCGCGCCACCTATCTAAGCACGAAGGCCCGGCTGCTTCTGGCCCAAAAACGATGGACCGAAATCGGCCCGGGGGCGCTCGACAAGAGCCGCCTCCTGGCTGTGGCGGTTTGCTTAGGATTTGTGATCCAGGGATGGATGAGCGTAATCCTGGCGGTCCGTTGGGCACGGGCGCACGATCAGGCGGCGATTGAGCACGCACAAGCTCTTCACAAAACATCACAAGCGTTGCTGGTGGGACTGCTGGATGCCGAGAATGAGGTTAATACATCCCTTTCGCAGCCCGAGCCGGGTGCCCGGCTGCCGTATCAGGCGCTACAGGACGTATGCGCAGGTCTGATCAACCAACTGATCCCCTTGACACTGAAAAGGCCGGACGAAAAGAAATTGCTTCCGGAATTAAGCGCCGCGACCCAAGATCTGTTGGATGCTATCAATCACCTTCAGGACGTCGCGTCTACCGGCGCGTCTCCCGGCGATTCCCAAGAATGGCTCATCCAAGCGCAAAAGGCGATCGCGAATGTACGTTTGAATCTGGCGAAGCTGGAGGAAGCCGAACAAAACGAGCTCGCCCGAACCCTGAATCAGAACCGGGGAATCGGCTGGCTTCCGGCGACGTTGTCCATCTTAGTTCCGCTGATGCTATTCGGCGGATTAGCGGCTTCGGTGTTCTGTGCCAGAACGATGTTCCGAGGTATGGCGCAATCGGCACGGCCGCAATCGCCGCCAGCCAGCTTAGCGCCCCAGCGTGGTCCGGCGCGCGCTCAGGCGCTTGATAAACTTTCCGAGCTCCGGACCATCCTGGACAGCAGCTCGGCCGGAATTTATGTGAAGGATGCTGGGGGACGCTACCTGCTTACGAACGACCGGTTTGAAGCGCTCATGCAGCCGCGCCACCCGGCTATTGGACGGACTGATTACGATCTGTTTGAAAAGGCTGTCGCGGACACGCTGTGGGCAGACGATGTACAAACCTGGCAGCGGGGCGGCCCTCGCCAGTCTGAGGCGCCGCTACCCGGTGGGGACCCGCATAAACCGTTCTTCTTAGTGAAAGTGCCGCTGTATGCAGGCGGCAAGCCGTATGCCATTTGCGGCGCCTTCATCGATTTGCACGATCCAGCTCCCGGCGAGCTGAACCGTTTGAGAGATGCGCACATTCTCGGCTCAGTGCTCAACAGCATGAGCGACGGAGTAATGATCTTGAATTGCGAGGGTTCCTGCCTGTTCTCGAATCGCTCGGCCGAGGAGATGCTCGGCGCGAACTTGAGCGGTATCAGATCCCCGGAATGGATAAAGCAGTTCGGGCTTGACGGAGGTAATCCGGGCGCTTTTGAAGAATTGCCGTTGGCTCAGGCACTGCATGGAACAGCCGTACAGAATGCAAATATTCGCCTGGAGCGGCCCGGTTATCCGGACGGCTTGTGGTTGTCGGTTAGTGCCAGTCCTCTGACCAATGCATCGGGCCGCGTATGGGGTGCGGTAGCCATTCTGTCCGACGTGACCGAGCGCCAGAAGACCGAACAAGCGCTCAATCATGCCAAAGAGGATGCGGAGCGCGCCAACCAGGCCAAGAGCGAATTCCTGTCGCGCATGAGCCATGAATTGCGGACCCCGCTGAATGCAATTCTGGGCTTCGCTCAATTGCTGGACATGGCTCGTCTCCCGGAACAGGATAAAGACAGCATCCAACAGATTCTCAGGGCTGGCCGGCATCTTCTGGGACTCATCAACGAAGTGCTGGACGTCGCGCGCATCGAATCGGGACGTTTGACATTGTCCATCGAGCCGGTTGCGGCAGAGGAAATAGTTCACGAAACCATGAGCTTGATAGAGCCACAAGCCGCGCAACGAAACATTCAGCTGTATCTGGAAACGAGCCCAGCTTGGCGGTCGCGAGTGAAGGCCGACCGCCAGCGCCTTAAGCAGGTGCTCCTGAACTTGATGTCGAATGCGGTCAAGTACAACCAGGAGAGTGGTTCGGTACGCATTTCGGCGGAAGAGCAGGAAACATATTTGCGGTTGAATGTGGCCGACACTGGCGCTGGGATTGCCAAGGATAAGTTCGACCTGCTATTCAATCCCTTTGAGCGGCTAGGCGCGGAGCATACCGCGGTGGAAGGAACTGGAATCGGCCTGGCGCTGAGCAAGCGGCTTACGGAGGCCATGTCCGGCCGGATTGGAATGGAGAGCGAGGTTGGCCGTGGCTCCACGTTCTGGATCGAGCTGCCGCTCGCGGGCACCGAAGGCGACGCCGGCCAGCGCGGCAGCGATCTTGACATGTTGAGCCGCAACGTGGGAGCCACGCGACCCCCGCTGGTGTTGTGCATCGAAGATAACGCCTCCAATTTTCGCTTGATCGAGCGGACGCTCGGGCACCGGCCGGAGATCAAGCTGATGCATGGAAAACTGGGCGCCTCGGCGTTGTCGATGGCGGAGACTCATCAGCCCGATCTCATCCTGCTGGACATGCACTTGCCAGACATGGGCGGCGATGAAGTGTTGGGGAGGCTGAAGAGCAACTCCAAAACTTCAGAGATACCGGTGGTAATCGTCAGCGCGGATGCAACGCCGCGGCAAATCGAGCGAACTATGCAGGCCGGCGCGAAAGACTACCTCATCAAGCCGTTGGATATCGCTAAGCTGCTCGAGGTGGTGGACACGGTCATGCTACCGGTGGTGCACAGGTAAACGATGCTGGAAACCGTGCTTTCCTCGAAGATTCTGATCGTCGACGACGAATGGCGAAACGTCCACCTGCTCGCTCGCCTGCTCAAGGAAGCCGGCTTTACCAACGTGTACAGCACCACCGACTCGCGGCAGGCCATGCAACTGTATCGGGAAGCGCGGCCGGACCTGGTGCTCTTGGACGTGCTGATGCCATATCTCGATGGCTTCGCGGTCATGAAACAGCTGTTCGGCGAGAGCGACCCTAACGAATACTTGCCTATCCTGATGCTCACCGCCGACGTCACCAGCGAAACAAAACAGAAAGCGCTCTCCTCCGGCGCGAAAGACTTCCTGACTAAGCCGCTGGACCTTTCCGAAGTGATACTCCGGGTCAAGAACTTGCTGGAGACCAGGCTGCTCCACGTACGGGTTCGCGAGCAGAATGAAGAGCTGGAGCGCAAGGTTGAGGAACGCACCCGCCAGTTGGCGGAATCGAGAATGGAGATCCTGGACCGGCTCGCGCTGGCCGGCGAATATCGGGATCAGGATACAGCGGAACATACGCGCCGGGTGGGAAATCTCGCCGCCGCGCTGGCTGCCGCCAGCGGCTCCAGTGCTGAATTTGTGGAATTGATCCGGCACGCCGCGCAATTGCACGATATTGGCAAAATCGCCGTTCCGGATCACATTCTGCGCAAGGTGGGGGCCCTGGACACGCACGAGTTCGACATCATGAAGGACCACGCGCGTATCGGATCAAGAATCTTGTCCGGCAGCAGCGACGCGCTGCTCAACATGGCGCAAAGTATCGCGCTTACGCATCACGAGTGGTGGGATGGCTCCGGTTACCCGAGCGGCCTCTCCGGCGGCTCGATTCCGTTCGAAGGGCGGGTGGTCGCGCTCGCGGACGCCGTGGATGCGCTCACCAGCGAACGCGCATATAAAAAGGCGTGGCCGTTAGATGCCACCATCGTACAGCTCAAAAAGCGGAGTGGAAAACAATTCGATCCGGATTTGACCAACGCGATGGTGGGTTTGCTGAAAGATACTGGCCTCGCGGCTCTGGCGGAGGCGACGGTTTCTGATTTGGCCTCCGCTGAAGCGCCGGGCAGTTCAGCTCTGGCGCCCCTCCAGAAGAGCTTATAAGTTAGAGCGCTGCAGCTAGAGGCAGCAATATTTATTAAAGAATCGCGAGATTTAACCGATAAAGAAATAGAGGTCTATGTCCATCCGAACTGGTAATTCCCGCCGGCACGCCCGGGTCACCTATGCGGGATCCATTCGCCTGGCTTGGGATGAGGCCGGCGAGCCACGCTATGCTCAAGCCCGATGCATCGATCTTTCCGCGGGTGGCCTGCGTGTCGAAGCTCCGGTCGCAATCCCGGCCCAATCGCGGATCTTACTGAAGGTTGAAGACCTCAAACTTTCTGGTTCGGCGCGCTTGAAAAACGTCACACGCCGAGGGTCCAAATACATCCTTGGTCTGGAGTTGAACCAGACTCTACACGAAAAGGCGCTGGCTGCGATTAGTCAGTCGTCGCCGGCTTCTCAGACGCACGCAGAAATTGCTTGAGGCCAGCGAGTCTTCTCGCTATCGGCCCGCAGCTTGCTTCTCTTTACGTCCGCGCGTTCCAAATCGGTTGATAAAGGGCGTGGTGTCGGCAATTCGGGACGTAAGCTGCCCTTGATCGAAACCTGAGCTTTGCGCGTAATCCTCGTGATGCGGGTAGGGATCAGCGGTTGGCGGGTCAACCACCACCGTCCTGGCGGAATAAGGATTGGACGCTTCTTCGAGAGCTTTGGCGGCCTCGTTGGGGGTTTGAGCCAGCCGGCGCACTTCCAGAACGCTGAATAGCACCGCGCAGCCTACCACCACCGCGCCAATTACCGCCAGTAAGCTCTGCCACCACGCCAAACCTACGATGCCACTGTAAATCATGGCGCTCGCGGTAGCGCCGGCCGCAATCACCACGTACAAAAAGGCGAATCTCTCATTCCCGGCAGCGATGCCTGCGAACTTTGCCTGTCCAGGGCCTGCAACCGAAACATCCGACAATTGTCTATTCACGATTTTTCTCCTTCAGAGATGCCATCTCTTGAGGACGGGTTGACTTCATCCTGATTCCACAATGAAGCAAGTCCCATGCCAGCGGATGAGCCTCGGGTGCTGAGGGATCTGGTTATGGGAAGGTGGGGTGGTTGATTTGGCGCAGTTTTGCGGGTGTTTTTTGGCGTGTACTAACGCAAGCCAACCGCTAACGGGTCGCCGGCTGCGCGAGCCGATTGTACTTCTCGAGCGCCTGCCTCAGTCCGTCATGCGGCAAAGCGGTGACCGTGTGGCCGGAGACGCCGGTCATGTCGCGAGCCCCCACCATCGCGTTGACGATGGCTTCCTCGGTGGCCTGCACGGTAGCTTCGAAGATGGGCCCCATCGCGTCGTTGGGCAGCATGCTGAGCGAGGCGAGCTCGCCGGAAGGCTTGTTCACGTTCGGATTGGCGGTAGAAAAGGCGATAAAGATGTCGCCGGAGCCGTTGCCGGAGACCGAACCGAGGCGCGCCAGTCCGAGCGAGGCACGGCGGGCCAGGCGTTTGGTCTGATTCGGTAACAGCGGCGCATCGGTGGCGATGACGATGATGATCGAGCCGCGATCTTCGAGTGGCTTCGGGATGGAGGCGACCGCCGGACGGTCCAGTTCCCGGCCCACCGGCACGCCCGCGATGGTGAGCTGGCGCTTGCTGCCGCAGTTGCACTGCACCAGCGCCGCGACATGGTATTTCCCGGCCACGCGCGAGGACGTCCCGATTCCGCCTTTGAAGCCGAAGCAGACCATCCCGGTGCCGCCGCCGACGTTGCCCTCAGGCACAGGGCCGGAGCGCGCGTGTTCGATCGCATCGAAGACGTTCTGTGGCTTGACGTGCTGGCCATTGGTGTCGTTCAGAAAACCGTCATAGGTCTCGGCGACAATGGGCAGCGACCAGAAGCCATCGCCGACGGAATTCGTACCGGGGCGGCGATGATGATCCGCCTGCCACCGGATGTAGGAGTCGCGCACGGTGCCCACGCTGTGCGTGTTGGTGATGAAGATGGGGCTATCGACGAACCCGGATTCTTCCACCCAGGTAGTGCCGGTCATTTCGCCGTTGCCGTTCAGCGAGAACCAGCCGCCGAAGGTGGGATCGTCCGATTCGCGGCCGCGCGGCCAAATCACCGTCACGCCGGTGCGGACCGAATCGCCTTCAATCAAAGTGGTGTGGCCGACCTCGATGCCGGCGATGTCGGTGATGGCGTTCAACGGGCCAGGGGTGCCGTCGAAAGGAACGCCAAGATCGCGAGCGCGTTGGGCCAGCGCCGGAGCGCTCAGCAGGAACAATAGAGCCGCAAAGGAACCGAGAGAGGCACGCATCATAAGAGTGTTGCAGATTCAGCGGGTCAGCGCTAGAAGTTCACAGGCGCAGATCGCGTCCGGTCATTTCCTTGGGTTGCTTTTCATCCAGGAAGCTCAGAATAGTGGGCGAAATATCTTGCAGCGCGCCGCCGGTCCGCAAGGGACGCATGCTTTCATCCACCAAGACGAACGGCACGGGATTGGTGGTGTGATACGTGTGCGGGCCTTTGGTGACCGGATCGATCATGGTTTCCGCGTTGCCGTGGTCAGCCGTGATAATCCAGGAGCCGCCCGAACGGCGCAGCGCTGCATATATCTGGCCCAGGCCGGCGTCCACTGCTTCCACCGCCAGCACGGTCGGAGCCATTTTCCCGGAGTGGCCCACCATGTCGGCGTTGGCATAATTCATGACGATCAACTCGAAACCGCGCTGGTCGATGGCCTTGACCACCGCCTCGGTAACCCCAGCCGCGTTCATCTCGGGTTTTAGGTCGTAGGTTGCCACCTTGGGCGACGGAACCATCTCGCGGCTCTCGCCGGGATAGGGCTGTTCGTTGCCGCCATTGAAGAAGTAAGTGACGTGGGCGTATTTTTCCGTCTCGGCGACGCGCAGGTTTTTCCAATTCAACTGCGCCATCACGTCCGCCAGGATGTTGTTGGGATGTTCGCGCGGGAGTACGAAGGGAACTCGAAAGCTCTTGTCGTACTCGGTCATGGTGGTGAAGTGGAGGTTCTTCGGAGCGTGCGAGCGCGACGGTTGTTCCAGCGTGGCATCGGTCAGCGCCATGGTCATTTCGCGGCCTCGGTCGGCGCGGAAATTGAAAAAGATGCAGGCGTCGTCATCGCGGATCAAGCCCACGGGATGATTATGATCGTCGACCATGGTGATGGGCTCGATGAATTCGTCGGTGACGCCGCGCTCGTACGATCGCTTCACCGCAGCCATCGGATCCGTGGCTTTTTCGCCCTTGCCGAGCACCATGGCGCCAAACGCGCGCTCGATGCGATCCCAACGTTTGTCGCGATCCATGGCGTAGTAGCGGCCGGATACGGAGGCAATCTTGCCAACGCCGATTTGCCGCAGCTCTTTCTGCAATTGTTCCAGGTACCCGGCGCCGCTTTCGGGCGGTGTGTCGCGGCCGTCCATGAAGCAGTGCACGAAGACCTGCTCGACGCCCTGCTGCTTAGCCAGCTTGAGCAGAGCGTAGAGATGCGTGAGCTGGGAATGGACGCCGCCGTCGCTGCACAGTCCCATCAGGTGCAGGCGATGCGTGTGGGCGTGGCGCATGGAATCGACCAGCACCGGGTTGTGGAAAAAATCACCGGACGCGATCAGGCGGTCCAGGCGGGTGACGTCCATGAAAATGACGCGGCCCGCGCCGATGTTCAGATGGCCCACTTCGCTGTTGCCCATTTGGCCTTCGGGAAGACCGACGTAAGGCCCGGCAGTGTGGATCAGGGTGTTGGGGTACTCACGCAGCAGCGCGTCGTAGGTTGGTTTGCGGGCGGCGGCGATAGCGTTTCCCTCGCGCACGGGCGAGTAGCCCCAGCCATCCAGGATGGTCAGGACCAGCGGCTTCTTTTGGCCGTGCATTATTGGTGGAACGCTTTCCGGCCGGCGAAGCGGGCAGCGTCGCCTAGCTCCTCTTCGATGCGCAGGAGCTGGTTATATTTCGCGATGCGATCCGTGCGGCTGACCGAGCCGGTTTTGATCTGCCCGGCGCGCGTGGCGACGGCGAGATCGGCGATGAACGGGTCTTCGGTCTCGCCCGAGCGGTGGGAGATGACGTTGGTGTAATTGGCGGCCACGGCCATTTCCATGGCTTCCAGCGTTTCGGTGAGCGTGCCGATCTGATTCACCTTGATGAGAATCGAATTGGCGATGCCTTGCGCGATGCCGCGCGCCAGCCGTTCGGTGTTGGTGACGAATATGTCGTCGCCCACCAGCTGGATCTTCTTGCCCAGCGCTTGTGTCATGGTTTTCCAACCGTCCCAGTCGTCTTCGGCCATGCCGTCTTCGAGTGAAATGATGGGATACTGCTCCACCCACTTGGCCCAGAACTTCACCATTTGATCGGGAGTGCGCTGGCTTTTATCGGATTTCTTGAACACATACTTGCCGCTGGCCTGGTCGAAAAATTCGCTGGCGGCGGGGTCCAGCGCCAGGCTGATTTGCGAGCCTGGCTTGTAACTGGCTTTGGTGATGGCTTCCATTACTACGTCCAGCGCTTCTTCGTTGGATTTAAGATTGGGAGCGAAGCCGCCTTCGTCGCCGACGGAGGTGGAATAGCCGCGCTTCTTCAGCACGCCTTTCAATGTGTGGAAAACTTCGGAGCCCATGCGAAGGGCTTCGGAAAATTTTGACGCGCCGTGCGGGACGATCATGAATTCCTGCGGGTCGACCGAGTTGTCGGCGTGCGCGCCTCCGTTGAGGATATTCATTTGAGGAACCGGCAGCAGGTTCGCGCCGATGCCACCCAGATATCGATAGAGCGGCGTCTTTTGGGATTGTGCGGCGGCGCGAGCGGCGGCCATCGACACCGCCAGGATCGCGTTTGCGCCCAGCTTGCTTTTGGTGGGCGTGCCGTCCAGTTCGATCAGTTTGCCGTCGATAGCGGCTTGCTCGTCGGCGCGCATGCCGATGACGGCCGGCGCGATCTTCTTATTGATATTCTGAACCGCCTTGCGCGTACCCTTGCCGAGGTAGCGCTTGGGGTCGTTGTCGCGCAGCTCCACCGCTTCGTGTTCGCCAGTGGAAGCTCCGGAAGGAACGGCGGCGCGTCCAACGGCGCCATCGGAGAGATGCACATCGGCCTCTACGGTAGGATTGCCCCGCGAATCCAGGATCTCGCGGCCAATCACTTTGACGACTTGCATACCCTCCTATTCTGCGGGACGGGTGCAGCGGTTGTCTATGGGCCGTGGAAGAACGCGGCTGGCCGGATTGCGTAACGGACGCTTATGAGGCTACAGTCGAAGAACGAGTAAGTGATGGCCGACACGCGCCACAAGTAGCCTTAAGCTTCGAGTTACCGTGGGTTGCCTCCTCCGGCCAGGCGCTCGCGCGGGAGCAATTGGAGGCCGAGGTGGTGGCGCTATTCGACCAATTGCGCGCGCCGCTGCTCGGTTATTTGTTAACGCTGGGCTTGCCGTTCCAGGACGGTGAGGAGATCGTGCAAGAAGCCTTTCTGGCACTCTTCGAGCACCTGCGGCGTGGGCGGCCGCGCGACAATTTGCGTGGCTGGATGTTTCGCGTAGCGCACAATTTGGGCCTGAAACGGGCGCAAAAGGCGAGGAATTTCACAAGCGCTCCGGAGCGGTTATCGGTCCTCGATCCCACGCCAGGGCCGGAGCAGCGGGCCGCGGACTTACAAAGATTGACAAATTTAGCCGCGGTAGTTCGCGCGCTACCCGAGCAGGATCGGCGCTGTTTGTGGCTGCGCGCCGAAGGATTGCGGTATCGCGAAATCGCTGACGTGCTGGGCATATCGTTGGGCGCGGTGTCCATGTCGCTGGCCCGGTCGCTGGCCCGGCTCACTCGAGTCGCGGAGCGCTGAAATATGACTAACGCGTAATAGTCGGTACTTACTCCACGCAAACGTCAGACAAACAACGTCGGCTAAACTTCAATTAGCCCTGCTAGTACTGTGTCTGGCGGTAATCATTACACGTTCGCAGGCCTCGTGAGACGCTTTTTCCAAGCCACGCGCGCTTCGCCATACCGTGTTGACAACACGAGAACAAACGCTGCCGAACGCCCAAACAAATTCCGGTTGGCACGTATTTTGCTCTTTCGTTCGCCAAGTCCGCCGCTGGGTTAGGACCCAGTTACGGATGAGAGAAGAACAAGGAGGATACTATGTCGGCTACTAATTCGACTATGCAGGATGATACCCCGCGCATTCACTCGCATCCGCGTGTGCTGTGGATTCTTGCCGTGGGAATGGCGCTCGCACTGGCGGGCAACGTCTACCAGTTCGTAAAAGCCGAGCACCAATCGCGTGACTTGGCCGTCTTGCAGGAAAACACCGAGAAGCAGATCGGGAAACTAACCGATGCGGCTTCCACGGAAATGCAATTGAACCAGCAGCGTTTTGACGCCATGCAGGCCGCCCTCAAAGCCGACCTGGAGGGCGCTACTTCAGCCGCGCTTCGCCAAGCCCGCGCGGACGTGAAGCGGAGCAGCGCGCTGTTGAACCAAAATCTGGAAGAGCGCCGCCGCGAGCTGGAGCAAGAGAACCAGCAAGTGGCCAGCCAGCTTTCCGACTTGAAGCAAGATACGTCCAGCAAGCTCGAAGACGCCAGTACCAAGCTGCAAGATACCAACACCAAGCTGGATCAAGTATCGAGCACGGTGGATCAGCATGGCTCGGATTTGAAACGCATGGTGGGCGACATGGGCGTCATGAGCGGCGGTATCGCCACCAACGGGAAAGAATTGGCGATGCTGAAGGAACTGGGCTCGCGCGATTATTTCGAGTTTGACTTGTCCAAGTCCAAGGCCCCACAAAAAGTCGGCGACATCCGGCTGATCCTTAAGAAGACAGATCCCAAACATAACCGCTTCACTCTAGCCGTCTACGCGGACGACAAGATTGTTGAGAAGCGCGATAAGACCATCAATGAACCGGTGCAGCTCTATGTCGCCGGAAACCACCAGCCGTACGAGATCGTGGTGAACCAGGTGAAGAACAACGAAGTGGTCGGTTATCTTGCGACGCCCAAGGTGAAGGCGACGCGCGCACAGGCCGCTTCGAGTCCAAGCTTCTAGTTCGAGCACTCCCTCCCCCCAGCCCGGCGTTACGCTCCCCTGAACGCCGGGCTTTTTTGTGCCCTGGCAGCGGGACCAGCCGGAAAATCGAGTGGGAACTTGGTACATTTTGGACATGGTGCGACGAACGCTGGCCGCTCTATTGTTGTTTGCATGCGCCGGCGCGGCCAAATTTCCGGCGGAAGAGTATCGGGCGCGCCGCGCGAATCTGCGCAAGATACTCCCGGGCGTTCTAGTCTTATTCGGGCACACTGAAGCGCGCGACCAGATCTATCGCGCCACACCCGAACCGAATTTCTATTATTTGACCGGCTGGACCGAGCCGGGCGCGCGCCTGTTGATCACGCCCACGCGCGAGGTGCTATTTCTCC
>CAVXJU010000083.1:0-58344 GCA_963761935.1 Terriglobia bacterium
CATCTCGATCCTGGTCTTCGATCTTCAGAAGGACTCGACCAAACCCTACGCCGTCCTGACCGGCGACACGCTGTTTATCGGCGACGTCGGCCGCCCCGACCTGCGCGCTTCGCTCGGGTGGACAGCCAACGACCTCGGCGCACACCTCTATGACTCGCTGCACAACAAACTCCTGACGCTTCCCGACGAAACCCTCGTCTATCCCGCCCACGGTGCCGGCTCGCTCTGCGGCAAACAGCTTTCCTCCGACACGGTTTCCTCGCTGGGCGATCAACGGCGTTTGAACTACGCCCTGCAGCCCATGTCCAAGGAGGAATTTATTCGTCTCGTCACGGCCGACCAACCCGACGCGCCTCCGTACTTCACTTATGACGCCATTCTCAACACGCGCGAGCGCGCCACGCTGGACAAGAATCTCGAACAGGTTCTCCGTCCGATCGATCTCGTCGACGTCCTGCGGATGGGAGATGCGGGGGCTCAGATTCTGGACGTCCGCGATCCCGCCGAGTATGCCAAGGGGCATCTCGCCGGAAGCATCAACATTGGACTCGGCGGACAATACGCCACCTGGGCCGGGACGGTGCTCGATCGCGCCAAGCCCATCGTGATCATCGCCGAGCCGGGCCGCGAGCAGGAAGCCGCCCTGCGCCTGGGCCGTATCGGTTTCGATCACGTCAAAGGATATCTGCGAGGGAGGCATGGAAGCGCTGGCCGGCCGGCCGGATTTGGTGTGGCCGACCGAGCGCGTCAGCGCCCCGATGGTGGCGGAGGAGCTAGCCGGCGCGGACCCGCCGCTGCTGCTGGATATCAGAAATCCGCGCGAGTGGGCGGCCAAACATATTGACGGCAGCGTGAATATTCCGCTCAATCATTTGCAAGAGCGCATCGCCGAGATTCCGCGCGATCGCCGCATCGCCGTCCATTGCGCGGGCGGCTACCGCTCTTCCATCGCCGCCAGCATCCTGCATCAATATGGGATCACGCATCTGATCGAGATGGCCGGCGGCCTGGCCGCTTGGGAGGCCGCACACTTGCCGGTTGTTTCACAAGCCTGACTGCGGCCGGCGATTCACCGGACTGATGCTTCGAGATCGCACGCGAGGTCTGTACGCTATACTGGTCGGGCGTTTTCTGACTTGCGCTAAAATTTCCAGGAGATCAATCATGAGCTTGCGAATCAACGACGAAGCCCCTAATTTTTCCGCCGAGACCACACAAGGTCCCATCCAGCTTCCACGAATGGATCGGCGACGGTTGGGCGATTCTCTTTTCGCACCCCAAAGACTTTACTCCCGTCTGCACGACGGAACTGGGCTACATGGCCGGCCTCGAACCGGAATTCGCCAAACGAAACTGCAAGATTATCGGGCTGAGCGTCGATCCGGTGGAGCAGCCACGGCAAATGGAAAGCCGACATCGAGGAGACGCAGGGCCACGAGGTGAACTACCCGATGATCGGTGACCCCGAACTGAAAGTCGCCAAGCTCTACGACATGCTGCCGGCCGAAGCCGGCGATACATCGGAGGGCCGTACCGCCGCAACCAATGCGACCGTGCGCACGGTGTTTGTCATCGGGCCGGACAAAAAAATCAAACTGATGCTCAGCTACCCCATGAGCACGGGGCGCAACTTCGACGAGGTGCTGCGCGTACTCGATTCCATCCAGCTCACGGCCAAGCACAAAGTCGCCACGCCGGTGAACTGGAAGCACGGCGACGACGTGATCATCCTGCCTGCGGTGACCGAAGAAGAAGCCAAGCAAAAGTACCCGGGCGGCTGGAAGTCGCCGAAGCCGTATCTGCGGATCGTCCCACAACCGAAGTAAAGTTCGCGGCGTGCGCCGAAACTCGGGCGATCAAAAACCAGGCGCTACATCGTGCAGGCCAGCGCCATGGCGGCCCAATTCGTCGCTGCGGTCGAGATGTACTGGTCGTTTTCGTAGGGAAAACCGCTGTCGAAGAACGGTTGAAGTGCCACCGTGCGGCTTTGGACGTACCAAGATCCATCGCTCATCTGTGTGTTGAGCAGGAATTTCACGCCGCGCTGAAAAACGGGATCACCCGGCGCAAGGGCCCCAGCCGTCTTCAGCGCGAAAATCGCTTGGCCGGTGGCGTAGGCGTCACTCGTGAGCGATGAAAGCTGGGCCCAGCCTCCATCAGGGCGCTGTTCGGCGGCAAGCGCGTCGGACAGTTTGCGTACCAGGTTGCTTTTTTCACCTGCCCAGGTGAGTCCCAGAAGCTGGAACACGCGATCCTCATTGGTCGAAGGCTTTGCCAATGCAAGCCAAGCGGCCGCTCGACGCACCGACTGCCGATACAGTTCCCGCTGTGGCGCCAGTGCGTACACTTGCAAGGCGCGCAGCGAAACAGCCGTCACTTCGATGCGAGTCGATTCGATCGGCGGCCGGTTGCCATCGAGCGGCCACGACCCATCCGTCTCTTGCTGGCCCCGAAGGTACCGCGCCATGGCATCCGTTGCGGCGTCACCAGGAAAAGACTGCGCCGCTAATCCAGCGAGCAGATAGCTGGTGGTATCCGATGCTCCGGCAATGGAGATCCCTTGCAGATAGCGCTCGCGACTACCCTCGATATAATCGCCGACCGCTTTTAGCTGCTCCCGCGCGACGTCCTCATTAAAGCTGAGCTTCCGCTCTCGCAGCGAGGCGATGGTCATCTCCGTCAGGCTGTTGTTGTGGCAGGAGACACAGCCGGATTTTTGCATGAAGGTAACGTCCGCTCGCTGCAATATAGGAATGCTGCGAGCCAGCGCCGCGCGGCCAGAAGGGGCGGGTTCGCGCTCGACATTCGGCGCTGCAGAGAGACCTTCTGGGGGCGCACCAAATTCGCGCAACATGGCGGCCACCGGCGTATTGCCCTGCCGCAGCGCATAATCCAGAGCCGTTAATCCATCCGCCGACATTGCCTTCACATTGGCGCCGTGCTCCACCAGCAGGCGCACATTTTCGGCCGGCGCTGCGCTGGTCGTAGCGAACCACATCAGCAAGGGCTTTCCGAATTCCACCAGGTTGGGGTCCGCACCCAATTCAAGCAGGCGCTTCACACGCGCCGGCGCGACATCGTACTCGGCTCCGTCCAGCGCGTCCTGCAAGGTGGATTTATCGGTCAAGGGGGCCAGCAGATCGAGGCAGGCGTCACAACCGCTGTGCGCGGCAACCGGCAAACCTCCCGCCAGCGCTTTCGCCGAGGCGCCCTTCTCGATTACGGCCCGAAGAAGTTTTTCGCTGCGGGCCGCATTGGCCAGCGAACCAGCACTGAGCGGCAATTTCGCCCCGCGGCTGAGCAGCAACAGAACAGCCGCGCCGGCGTCGTTGCGATCAAGCGCTATCTGAAGCGGTGTCCGGCGCTCGTCGGAGACAGCGTCGGGACTGGCTCCGCGATCGAGCAGAAGCCGGACCTTCGTGAGATCGTCCACGGCCCACATCAACGGAGTCACGCGGGCATAATTGGCGAGGTTTGGATCGGCCCCGGCATCCAGCAGCCGGCGAACCGAGCCGGCGTCTCCATAAAGCGCGGCGTACATCAGCGGCGTGTCGCCATTGGTTCCCGGATGGTTGATCGCATCCTTGTTACGTATCAGGCGATCAACGGCCGCATGATCACCGCGGCGCAGCGCATCCATCATCTGCACTGCTTTTGGATCCGCGTCGGGAACCTTGTTCTCTCCGGCCAGGGCATCGGGCCACTCCGCGCCCTGGTCGATCCACTCTCGAATGAGATTTATTTGCTCGGCCGGCAGGGCACCGGTCGGAGGCATTCGGGTACCCACTGTAGTGCCGGAAATCCTCAAGTAGAGCATGCTCCCAGTCGCATTCCCGCGTCCGATGATGACGCCCCCGCGAATCTGGAATGCGGAACTGCGCCGATCGAGACGCAGGCCGGCACTTTGCTGCGACGGACCGTGGCACGAATAGCAACGTTCCTGAAATATCGGCTTAATATCGCCCGCGAAATCCGCTTTCGGCGTTTCTGCTAAAACCAGAGGGCTCAACCAGACGAGCAACCAAGTCTTGGACAACACCAATTCTCCTCGTTAAGTATTCCGGCCATAGTAGCAACTCCGGCTGCAGCCTTTCTCGCTATTGAGCTCCAACGGAAAGCGCCAGGGTGTATGATGGCTGCCAAAACTGCTGCGAATCGGCGCAGCGGAGGTCGATATGAACGTACGCATCTTCGGTCGAGTTGCCACCATCACAGCCGGCATGAGTTTCACAATGGTGCTGGCATTTTCTCAAACGACAGTCGCAAATGGAGAGCGCCCATCGGAGGCCGGCAGCGTTGTGCGAGAAGCGAACGCCGTGAGCAATAACGCCCCGGAGGCCTGCAATCACTCGCCCATTTGCGCTTGGGGAAAAGGGCGAAGCGCGATGGTTCATGAACAGCACACTCCCGATTTGGGTTTCACAATCGCTTACCCCTTTGCTCTGCCGCCAGGATTGAAGGGCGGCGTCTCGGCGGTGGCCCTGAATTCCAAAGAGCACCTCTTCGCCTTTCAGCGCAATCCCGCCGGCCAACCGCAGTTATTTGAGTTCGACCAGAATCACAAGCTGGTCCGCACCATCGGCGAGGAAGCGATCGGCCATCAAAACAAGGCGCACGGCATGGCCATCGATGCGCAGGACAACATCTGGATCTGTGACGAGAATGGCGACACGGTAATGAAGATAAGCCCCGAAGGCAAGCTGCTCATGACCATCGGCGTGAAAGGCGAACGCGGCGACTGGGATGAAGCTAAGGGACAAAGGCTGCTCTGGCAACCGCTGGCCGTCGCCTTCGGTCCGAATGGCGACATTTACATTGGCATGGGTCACGCCAATGAAAGTCCCAACGACACCGATCGATCCCCAACTAACAAGAGCGGCGCGGCACGCATCCTGCACCTCGACAAAAACGGAAAATTCATCCAACAATGGTTTGGCAACAGCGCTGGACCCGGACATTTCAGCATGGTGCATGGCTTGGCTGTCAATCCCAACAACGGCAACATTTATATTGGCGACCGAGAGGAGTATCGGATCGTTGTTTATGACGGAAATGGAAAGTTCATCAGGACCATCCAGATGAGGAATCTCGTTTGCGCACTCTATGTCGATCCGCATCGCCAACTATGGATGGCGACCGGTCAGGATGGCCAGATCTTCAAGATTGACTGGGATGGCAACGTGCTCGGCGCGATCGGCAACGGACCGGGGAAAGGGGAAGGACAGTTCACCGAATCCACTTACATGGCCATGGATTCGCACGGAAACCTGTTTGTCGGCGATACCGGCGCTGGCCGTGTCACGGAACTGGCCGCGGCGAACAAATGATGTGTTTTGCGAGGAAACCATGAAGCAATACCGAGCAATCATCTTGTCGCTCGCCGCCGCATGCGTCGCCACAACCGCCTATCCGGCGATGGCCGAGGTTCTCGAAAAAACCACCACCATCGGTGGAACAACCGTGCACTACAAGGTCGTGCTCCCAAAGAATTACGATGCCGCCAAAGCTTATCCCGGCGTTCTCGGCTTCGGCGGTGGTCCTCAGACCATGAACGTAGTCGACGGCGTCATTGCCAGGAACTTCAAGGATGAGGCCGAGCGGCGCGGGTACATCGTAATTGTTCCCGCGGCGCCGAACGGCCAGCTATTCTTCGAAGGCGGAGAGAGTATCTTCCCCCAGTTCTTGAAGCAGATTCTGGCCGACTACAAAATCGAGGACAACAAGTTCCATATCGCGGGGCCATCCAACGGGGGCATCGCGGCCTTTCACGTCGCCTCGCTCAATCCCCAATATTTCCTTTCGATCACCGCGTTTCCGGGATATCTCTGGGAGCCGACCGCGGCGCACATCCAGGCCATCTCGAAAATGTGTATAAACATGTTCGTGGGGGAGCTCGACCCCATGGGATGGCAGGATCTGATGCAGTTGCAAGCATCGCAATTTCGCGACAAGGGCATGACCGCGCAATACACTGTTGAAAAAGGGCAGCCTCACCGTTTGGCTACGCTCGCAGGAGCGCACGCAGGCCGGCTCTTCGATCTGTTCGAGCAGGCCCAACACGGCTGCGGCAAATGAATGCTGCAGACAGCCCGGCGCGCCGAAGTAGTCCGCCGCGAGGTAACATGAAGTCCTGTCCGCGAGTGCGCGCGGCGGAAACTTTAGGAGAATTGGAATGACTAGACGAAGAACCCTGCAAATTTCATTTCTCGCCTTGGGCGGGTCGATCTTAGGATCCGGGCTGGCTTCGGCTCAACTGGCGCAAGAGCCGGCCGACAAGTACATCGCTGCGATGGACCGTCCGGACCGGACTCTGAAGATCGACGAGGTTATTGAGAAGCTGAAACTCAAGCCGGGAGATATCGTCGCCGACATTGGCTCCGGCAGCGGCGTGTTTTCAGTTCCAATGGCAAAAGCAATCGCCCCGAACGGAATTCTGTACGCCGTCGATATCGACCAGAAGATGCTCGATTTTGTCGCAGCGCGCGCGAAGAAAGAGGGCGTCACGAATCTGCGCACTGTGCTGGGCGAATACGATGACCCCAAGCTGCCGGTGAAAGACGTTGACGTGGCCTTCTTCCATCGCGTATTGCACATGATCGAACACCGGCAAGCCTATTTAAACGCGACCGCGAAGTACCTCAAACCCGATGGACGAGTCGTCGTGATCGACAAGAATCGGGTGGATTCGCCGGACAGTTGGATGTGGCTGAACCAGTCCGACGTGGACACCTGGATGGCGGCCATCAGCTTCTATCCGGCGCAGAAATTCTCCGTGTTCGACGACCGCTACTTCGTCAGCTACCAGCGTCCGTATGGCAACAGCGTGCTCTTGCACAAGCGCTCTCAGAAGCGCAATTAAATTTGCGGATCTGAGCGAGTTTTTGATCCGCGCCGCGAGCCTTAATTCGGTTTCGAGCTCGATTTTTCTGTAGTGGTTTTGTCTGGAGCCGCCTGGTCCGCTGCGTCCACGGTCACATTGGCGGCCAAGAAACTCGCGTCCTTATCCTGGCTCGCATCCACCGTCAACGGCGTCTCGAGATCGATGGTGGCTGGTTTGACTTCCTTGCCGGCGTTGAGAAATTTCGTCTTTCCCGTGAGCCGGATCGTGAGGAGCTGCTGGCTCTCATCGGTTTCAATTACGATCTTCTTCTTATCGATGACCTTCAGCTTCCCATGGAACACCATCAGCACTCCCTTGGGTGCGGTGGCGGGCACGGCAGTCGGAGCCAGCCCGCGCCGCGCGCGAGGATAAGGCATCTGGCCGGCTAGAGCGAGGCTCATCAAGAACAACGTCGCGACCACACTAGTTTTTCGGTACCCACACCGGAAAACGCGCGTAGCGTCTGAACTCTTCTCGGGCAAATCATATTATACAAGCGCAAGAAGGGAACCCTCGGTGGGAAGCCCCGGTCGCCGCGCGTGAACCGGAGGGCAACGGCAGGACCCAGCCTCGCAATCCGCATAGTTTTGAAACCAGTGCGTATAATGGCACGTAGGAATAATCATCATGGAAACAAATCCCGCCCTGGCCGTTGGCATCCTGGCTCTAACAATGGCCGCGGCCGCTTCGGCTCAGACCTTCCACGCCACCGTTGTCACCGAGGACGGCTCGCCGCTTCCCAATTCGCCGCAGATTATTCCCAACCTTTCGGAACGGCTGGTGTCAGAATGCACGATTGTGAATATCTTCGGCGACGGCAACGTGCAGTACCTGGTGAACTACCGGTCCCGGGTGTACGATCCCGCGACAGCCGACGTGTGTTCGGTCACGATCCGGCTGAAAGGTTATCAAACGGCTCAGGTGACGTTCCGCAACGGCGTCACCATTGTGCTGAAACACACGGGTCTGCACGAAGGCTCGACTGTGTCGGCCAGCGCGCTCAACGTGCCCGAGCCGGCCAGGAAGGCATTCGGCAAGGGCGAGAATGCTTTTAACGATGAAAAATGGCCTGCCGCGGAAAAGAATTTCCAGAAGGCGGTGGAAATCGACCCCGCTTACGCTCAGGCTTGGAGCCACTTGGGCGAGGTTCTGCAGAAGGAATCGAGACCCACAGAGGCGCGCGCGGCCTGGGAGAAAGCGGTAGCGGCGGATCCCAAATACATCAGGCCGTATATTCAATTGGCCATGCTCGATCTAGCGGAAAAACGTCCAGAGGATGCGGCCACCATCGCCGGCCAGGCGGTGGCCATGAAGCCTCTCGAATTTCCCGAGCTGTATTTCTACAATGCCGTGGCCAATTACAATCTAAAACATCTCGATGTGGCTGAGATCAGCGCGCGCCGTGCGACCGAACTCGATGCCAGGCACGAGATTCCGCGAGCCGAACTTTTGCTGGGGTCGGTGCTCCTCGCCAAGGGCGACCGCGCCGGTGGTTTGCAACATTTCAAGAAATACCTGGAGCTTGCGCCGAAGGCTCAGGACGCCGAGCAGGTCAGGAAGGCGATAGCGCAATTCGAGGCGCCCGGCGACGCAAGATAAGAGCAACGCCAAGTAAGTGCGCGAGCTCTATCTGCCTGCGGCAGCTACGCGCTGATCGCCGGCGACGCTGCTCTCGTCAAAGCCCACATCTCGCCCATTGGTCGATTGCAAACACCGTCAGCAGAACCTGGGTGTTGTAGTAGACTGCGTCAAAGAGGAGAGTAGCTGATGAGAAAAGACCCGCGCTTCTTACGGCGCCTGCTGTCGATCGCCGCCGCCGTGTCCACGCTGGCCTTCGCATCGCCTGGCCGGGCTGCAAGTTGCGAAGACATGCTCAACCTCAAGCTCCCAAACACTGTGATCAAAAGCGCGCAGCGGTTTGGCCCCGGCGAGTTTACCGCCCCGGGCATGGGCAAGCAGCCGGATCTTCCTGCCTTCTGCCGGGTGGTCGCCTCGGTGAAATCCTCGCCTGATTCCGACATCGGCGTAGAGATCTGGCTGCCCAGCGGCCAATGGAAGGGCGTGTTCCATGGCAATGGCAACGGCGGATATGCGGGTTCGCTGAGCGCCGGTTATGCGGGAATGGAGGCGGGTCTGCGGCGCGGCTATGCGTCAGCGACCACCGATATGGGAACCGCCCCATCCTCTGCGTTGAACGGCGATCCGCTCATCGGCCATCCCCAGAAGTGGAAGGACTGGGGGATGCTGTCCACGCACGTGATGACTGAGACTGGCAAGGCGATCGCTAAGGCGTTTTACGGCGAGGACGCCAAACAGTCCTATTTCACGGGCTGTTCCACCGGCGGGCAACAGGGCCTGATCGAGGCGCAATATTATCCCGAGGATTATTCGGGCATCCTGGTAGGCGCGCCCGTAATCAACCGGACCTGGGGGCATGCCCTGGCGATATGGGATTATTCGTCGGCCAACCTTCTGCCTGGCCACAAATTGTCCGACGCGAAGTTGGCGCTTCTGCACCAAGCTGTCTTGTCTGCCTGCGGCGCCAAGAGCAATGGCCTTTCCACCGACCCGTTCCTTGACGATCCACTGGCGTGCAAATTCGATCCCGCCGTGCTGACCTGCACGGGTACGGATTCAGATAGCTGCCTCACTTCAGCCGAAGTTCAAACCGCGAAGGATTTTTATTCGGGTCCGGTAAATCGCGCTGGCCATGCGACCTATTATGGGTGGGAACCGGGAAGCGAGGCGCCCGGCCGCTCCGGCTGGGGCTTTGCCGAAGCGGGTTTTAATGGCGAGCCCGCGTTTGACGGCCTCTTCAAATGGGTATTTGGTCCCGGTTGGGACTGGCGCAAATTCGATTTCGGCCGGGATATGCCGAAGGTCGATGCGGAGTTGGGACCCGCTTTGAATGGGGTGACACGTGGCGATGTAAGCCGCTTTCGTGCGCGCGGCGGAAAGCTGGTGATGTACCAGGGTTGGGCGGACACACTGGTCGCGCCGGCGCAGACCCTGGCCTTCTATAACAAGCTTGGAAAGCAGTTCGGCGGGACCAATAAGGAGCAGGAGTTCGTGAGGCTATTCATGGCGCCCGGAGTCATGCACTGCGGCGGCGGCGACGGACCCAGCGCCTTCAATTCCGCTAATGGCGGCGCGCGCAAGCCACCCTCCGACAAACCAGAGGAGGACTTATTCGCGGCCACGATCCACTGGGTTGAAGACGGCATCGCTCCCTCGCGGGTGGTCGCAACCAAATATGTCGACGACGCACCGGCCAAGGGCATTGCTATGAAACGGCCGCTATGCGCGTATCCACAAAAGGCATGGTATAAGGGCACGGGCGACACCAACGACGAGAGCAACTTCACCTGCTCGACAGAGCCGCCGTCGAAGAAATAGGTAACGGGTTTAGCCAACCTGAATTTACTGAGTCGTGGAAGGGCATGGATTTCAAAATGGAATCCATGATGGTGATAATCCGCCAGGGAGAGGTTGCGCCTCTCACTATAGACACTTTTGCTCACTGCTGCTTGGGCGGAAGAAACTCCAGCCCGACCTTGGAAGCGGCTTCGAGCAACCTGCCCATGAACTCTCCGGTCATGGGAGGCATCGCCGCCGAACGATCCTCGACCGGATAAAACGCCTCTTCAAAAAACTTCTCCAGGCCCGCCGGTGCCACTACGAGCAGGACTTTTGCGTCCACGTTGCCAGTGTTCTGAAAGGAATGTGCGACTCCGCGAGGGAGGCGAATAAAATCTCCGGCGGACGCAGTCTGTATCCTCCCGCCAACTTGAATGGTCAGTTCCCCTTCCTGCAGATAGAAACATTCCTCCTCGCGGTGGTGAATGTGGGGTGGGTTGCCTCCGCCGGGCATGATCGACACCTCCGCCATGAAAAAGGCGCCGCCGGTTTGCTCCCCGGTGATGAGAAACCTGATCTCATCGATCGGGCTGCGATAGGCCTTGCCGGTCCCGGCGGGCACATACTGGACCCTTTGTTCCGCCGCCGAGGTGGCTCCATTCACCAAGTGTTCGGAAGGGTTGCTAGCGGCGCGTCCGATCGAATCGGAGGCGGTGACGGAAGTTTCACGTGTAGTCATTTGAGTTCTCCTTTGAGCGCCCTGATTCTCTTACCGGCTGCTCACCCCATAATGGGAGAGCAGGCCGGCAGGTTGTATCGCCCTTTTGAGCTTTTTTTTGCGGAAACTGGGAACCGGTGTGACCCCGCCAACCTCTGTTCAAGCTGATACAGTAGCTCGGCTGATGGCGAGCTTTCGCAACGGCGACCATGAAGCTGCCGGCCAGCTGGTCGAGCTTTTCTACCCCGAACTCCGGCGAATTGCAGCCGCGCGCATGCGGTCCGAGCGCCCGGATCATACGCTCCAGCCCACCGCGGTCGTGCATCAGCTCTATCTCGAACTGGTCAAAGTCAAAGCCCTTCGGCCGGCTGGT
The DNA here is from genome assembly GCA_963761935.1 of Terriglobia bacterium. GTDB lineage: Bacteria > Acidobacteriota > Terriglobia > Bryobacterales > Bryobacteraceae > Palsa-89. The sequence goes on from CAVXJU010000083.1 coordinate 11,329, forward strand.
TCGGACGGAGCGAACGAGAAAGCCGCGTTCCTCGGGCTGGCGGCATACCTGATGAAGCAGCTGCTAATTCATCATGCCCGCCCGCTCTCAAAGCGCGCAGGAAAAGCGCAACTTCCCGACCTGCTCGGACCGCATTCGTCCGCACAACAATCCCTCGTAGAAATAGAAGACGTTCTGAACCGGCTTGCAGCAGTCAACCCGGCGCTTCGTCGTGTCGTCGAACTGCGTGTCTTCGAAGGCCTGACGCGCCAGGAGATCCTCTCGCGAAATGGGTTGCGGCACGGCTACAGTCGCCCGCCATTGGGGCTTCGCCCGAAACTGGCTCGAAGAAGCCTTGACTAAGACGCCTGCACCGTGACGGACGAACGCTGGCGGGTAACCTACGCGATCTACGAAGCCGCCGCATCCCTCGCTGAACCGGAGCGGCATCAGTACGTCCAAGCAGCGGCCCCGGATGCGGAAATCGCCGGCAAAGTTTTGGCCATGCTTGGCGAAATGGAGACTACGGCCGAATCGAATGGTTTCCCCGAGCCCGCGAATACGATGGAAGCTGCCATCGCTCCGCCCTTGCTAGCTCCCGGATCTCATTTGGGTCCATATGAAATCCTCGACTGCATTGGTCAGGGTGGCATGGGCCTTGTCTATCGAGCTCGCGACCCGCGGCTCGACCGTCAGGTTGCCATAAAGCTCCTGTTGCCCGACATGGCCGGCGACCCGCAGGCGCGCGAACGCTTGCGCCGCGAAGCTTTGGCCGCCGCTGCGCTCGATCATCCGTTTATTTGCAAAATCTTCGAAATTCGTGAAGACGGTGATGCGCTGTTCCTGGTCATGGAATATATCGCGGGCGAAACTTTGCACCGCCGCTTGCAGGACGGCCGAATGCCTCTCTCCGAGATGCTTCGAGTAGCTGGGGAGATGGCGGATGCCTTAGAGGAAGCCCACGCCAAGCGGTTGCTGCACCGCGATCTGAAGCCAAGCAACATCATGATCACCCATCAGGGTCACGTGAAGGTTATGGATTTCGGTCTGGCCAAGCGGATCGCCGATCAGCCGCACGATGCCGACTCCACTGTCCCCGTCGAGATGCGATCCGCGCAATTAACGGTTCCGGGAATGCTTCTCGGCACTCCGGACTACATGTCGCCGGAGCAAGTGAAAGGCTTGACGCTCGATGTACGCTCCGACTTGTTTTCTTTCGGCGTGATTCTGGCCGAGATGATCAGCGGCCGCAATCCATTTCGCAGGCCATCGATGATGGAAACTCTGTCCGCAGTGCTTCGCGATTCGCCTGATTTCGGCGGTGAGATCCAGCAAGGTGTGACGGTTCAGGGGTTGGTTGTCATGGCCCGCCGCATGCTCGCCAAAGATGCCGCGCAGCGCTACGCGTCCATCGCAGAGATGCGCGCCGATCTTGCAAGGCTGGCAGCTTCATCGCAGACCGCCGACGCACCGGTCCCCGCGGAGAAGCGTCCGGGCGATCGCATCCGGCCAATCGGGCGCGACGCGGACCTGAAGCAGTTGACCGGGCAATTGGAAGAGGCTCTCGCCGGGCGCGGCTCGCTAATCCTGATCGGCGGCGAACCAGGCATCGGCAAAACCCACCTAGCTTCCGCGCTGCTGGACGCCGCGCGCTCGCGTGGCGCGTTTGCAGTTACCGGCCACTGCTATGAGATGGAGGGCTCCGCTCCTTACTTGCCGTTCATTGAAATGCTGGAACACAGCGCCCGGAGCGTGCCGCCCGATACGTTCCGTTATGCCCTCGGCGACGATGCGCCGGAAGTGGCCAAGCTGATGCCGGAGTTGCGGCGCATGTTTCCCGATATTCCGCCGGCACTGGAGTTGCCGCCGGAACAACAGCGGCGATTCCTTTTTAACGGGTATCGCGGGTTCGTGGAACACTCGACGCGTCTGACGCCGATGATGGCGTTGTTTGAAGATCTGCAGTGGGCCGATGAGCCGACGCTCTTGCTGCTGCAGCATCTGGCTCAGACGGTAGCCGGAACGCCGATGCTGATGATCGGAACGTATCGCGACGTAGATTTGGAGGTCGGGCGTCCGTGCGCCAGGATGCTAGAGTCACTGTTGCGGCAAAAGCTCGGCACCCGCATTTTACTGCGGCGTCTGCCGGTGGCCGGAGTGGAGGAGATGCTGACGGCGTTGGGCGCGCAGCAGCCGCCGCCGTCGTTGACCCGCGTGGTATTTGAAGGGACCGAAGGCAATCCGTTTTTCGTCGAAGAGGTCTTCCGCCATCTGGCCGAAGAAGGCAAGCTGTTCGATGAAAACGGCGCATTCCGTCCGGGTCTCCGGGGGGACCAACTGCAAGTGCCGGAAGGTGTGCGGCTCGTATTAGGGCGGCGCCTGGAGCGGCTGAGTGAGGATGCGCGCCGAATTCTGACGACAGCCGCCCTGATCGGCCGAGTGTTCTCGCTGGAACTGCTGGAGGAGCTCGAGAAGTCCCAGCCAGACGCAGCACTGGAGGCCGTAGAGGAAGCCGAACGCGCACACCTGGTGGAAACCGAACGGCGCGGCCGGCAGATTTGCTATCGATTCGTGCACGAGCTGGTTCGGCAGACGCTTTCCGAGACGCTGTCGGTGCCCCGCCGCCAGAGGCTGCATGCGCGGGTGGCCCAAGTGATGGAGCGGGTATACGCACCCACCATCGACGCGCACGCCTCCGCGCTAGCGCATCATCTGTACCAGGCGGGATCGTCCGTGGATCGGGAAAAGACGATCCATTTCCTTTCGGAGGCGGCCAGGCAGGCCAGTGGAACAGCCGCTCACGAAGAGGCTCTCGATCACTTGGACAACGCCGCTTCCTTGCTGGAAAATGAACGCACTGCGCGCGCCGCTGATCTACATGCCCGCCGCGCAGCCGTGCTGCGGAGCCTGTCGCGGAATCAAGAGGCAGTTCTGGAATACGAGCGCGCGCTGTCGCTCTTCGACTCGCTGGGCGATCACGTTCGCTTTGTCGAGACCTCCGCCCCGCTCGCGTTTATGCACGGCTGGGCGTTGCAATTTCAGCAAATGAGCACAGTGGTCGATCGCGCCGCGCAGCACGCCAATAGTGCCTCCGCCGCTGAACGATACAGGGTGTTGGCTATGCAGGCCACTGGCGCGAGCAGTGCCGGCGAAGTTGACAGGGCTCTCGATCTTCTCGAAGAGCTTCACAAGATCCCCGAGAATGAGTTGACCCCCGGCGTAATTGGTCTTGCAGCTAGCTGGGAGGCGCATACCCGGGCTCAGGCCGGCCAACTGGATCTCGCCGAGGCAGCCGCACGAAAAGCGACCCGGATCTTCGAACAATCGGGTGATGACTGGTCGCTGGCCCATGTCGGGATGGGACTTATTTGGCAGCCGCTCCACCGCGGCCAGCTGGCGGAAGCCGAGAGGCTGGTCCTGGAAGCCATCCCGCGCGCAGTGCGGGTTGGGCACGACGACGCGAAGTCTATGGCACTTTGGGCGCTTGCGGGAGTATACATCGCCAAGGGGTACCTGGAGAGCGCCGAGCGCACCGCCAGAGAGGCCGTGGCGTTTGGAGAGTCCTGTCATTTCGGATTTCAATTCATCCTGGAAACGACCCTGGCTGGCATCCTTCTATATCGAGACCAGACCGAGGAAGCCCTCTCGCGGTTGACCAGAGTAGCGGTCGGCCCCGCAACTCTTTACAACGGTTTTCCGGAGGGACTGCTCGCTTTGGGCATGGCTGCAGCTGAGATGCAAGGCGCGGCCAATGAGTGCACTGCTGCAATGCGATTTCTGCCACGGCCGGGAACCAGCCGGAGCTTCGGCGCGTGGAATGCCGTTCTCAGCTTGACGGAAGCGCTGTGTCTCAGTGGACGCCGTGAAGAGGCTGCACGTTTGCAGGCTGAGGCGGAGAAAATCGCCGCCGAATGGGATTGCAACATGGTGGGGTTCCCTGTTCTGACCGCTGCGGGGATCACAGCAGCCTGTGCTGGCAACTGGACGTCCGCCGAAGCGCACCATCGCGCGTCCATCGCGCGCATGCAGGCCGTGCCTTACGTTACGGCACAACCGATCGCCCGCTACTGGTATGCGGACATGTTAGCCGAACGTGGAGGCCCTGGAGATATCGAGGCGGCCAAGGCGCTACTCCAGGCTTCCATCGCTGCGAGCGATGCGATCGGGCTCGTGCTGTATGCCCGACTGGCGCGACGAAGGTTCGCACAATTCGAATAGAAGCGTTCCCGAAAAACGACTGAAGCGAGATGCGTCGCAAGATTTGGTGGAAAAACTTTTTGTACCGATTTTGTACTAGATGCCTGCTTTTGGTGCTTTTGACGACTTCAGCGACTCTGTGAAATCAAGAATACGGAACATTCCAAACATGTCAAGTAATGTGGTTCGAATCCATGCCGGATTCTTTTTTTGGGGCCGACATAATTTAGTGAACGCTATACAGGTGCTAGCATTACTCCAAGGAATCTTCGATGACCCGCCATCTTCTGCCCTGCCTGCTTCTTGCTGCCGCCGCGGCCACTGCGCCCGCGCAGGATCACGATCGGGACATGGCCCCGAAGTCGCTGCCGAAAAGCTTCAGCGAGCCGATGCCGCTATACCCGAAGGCGCTGGGAGTCTTCAAGCGGCCGATCACTACTTCGAGTTCGGAGGCGCAGGCGTATTTCACTCAAGGATTCCAGCTCATGTACGCATACGGCAAGCAGGATGCGACACGCTCCTTCCGTGAGGCCGAGAAACGCGATCCCGAATGCGCGATGTGCTATTGGGGCGAGGCGTGGTCGTGGGGCTCTTATTTGAACGGGCCCATGCAGCCGTGGGAAGCGCCGTATGCCTACGCGGCCTCGCGAAAAGCGCTGGAACTCGCGCCTGGCCATACCACCGCGGAGGAGCGCGACTTCATCGATGCGATTCAGCTTCGATACGTCGAACATTTCAATCCCGATAAACGGCGCGATCAGGATAAGGCGTACGCCGAGGCCCTGCGCAAATTAAAGGAGAAATATCCGAACGACCTGGACGCCGCCACGCTCTACGCCGATTCGCTCTTCATCATGGAGCCACGACAAGGCTGGCGCGATATCAATTCTCCCAACGTGCAACGCATCCAGGCCGTGTTGGAAGGCGTTTTGAAGATCGATCCGGAACACGTCGGCGCGTGTCATTTGTACATCCATTTGACCGAGGCGACTACGGCGCCGGGATTGGCGGAATCGTGCGCCGACTCGCTCGGCGAGAAAATTCCCGGCGCCAGCCACCTGAATCACATGCCGGCTCACACCTATAACCAGATCGGGAGATGGGGCGATTCGGTGAAGGCGAATATCGAAGCGTTCCATTCCGATCAGAAAGCCAAGATCGGCGAAGGTTTTGCGATTTATCCGGATCACAATCTGCATATGCTCCTGTTTGCGGCGTCCATGGACGGGCAGGGCGCGGTCGCGATGCAGGCCGCGAACGACTACTTTACGCTGAACGGCAAAAATTTGATGCAGGTTCTGACGCGCATTCGCTTCGGACGATTCGACCAGGTGCTGGAGATTACGGAGCGTCCGAAAGACGAGATTGAGGCGGGTATCTGGGACTTCGGGCAAGGTTATGCTCATCTGCGGAAGGGTGAGAAGGAGTTCGCACAGGCATACCTGCAGCGGTTGCATCAATCCGCGGAGACTTCCAAGGCAGTGTTTCGTGGGCACAGCGCGCATGACCTACTGGGTGTGCTGGACGGGATTCTGGAGGGTGAGATGCATCGATCGAACGGCGAATTGGATCAGGCCATCGCCTCGTTCGAGCGGTCGGTGGAGCGGTACGATTCCATCGTGTACGACGAACCCGAACCGCTGCCCTTTGCCGCGCGCCACTGGCTCGGCGCGGCGTTGCTCGAAGCCAAGCGGTTTACCGATGCGGAACGCGTGTACCGCGAAGATTTAAAGCGCCATCCGAAGAACGGCTGGTCGCTTTATGGATTGAAAGCGGCTCTGGATGCGCAGGGCAAACCGTCGCCAGACGTCGCGAAGGAATTTGCGGAGAGCTGGTCGCGTTCCGATACCTGGATCGAAGCTTCACGATTCTGAAGCGATGGTGTTTGCGCCCTCTCGCGAATAGGTACAGGCCATGTCAGCGGCAGCCGCTGACTCGGCCAGCTTCGCCCTGTCGGACACTCCGCCAATGAACATGGTATACTCACTCTATGAGCAAGCGTCTTCAGGTCTTGCTTCCCGATTCCGAAATGTTGGACATCCAGCGTTTGGCCAAGCGTGAACGTTTGACAGTAGGTGAGTGGGTCCGGCGAACCCTTCGGGACGCGCGTGCCAGCCGGCCCGTGATTGAGCCCGAAACCAAGCTGAGGGCGGTTCGGCGGGGCGCAAAGTACTCATTCCCCACTGCTGACATTGAGCGGATGCTCAGTGAAATCGAGCGAGGATACCAGGGTTGATCTTCGTCGATTCCAATATCCCGATGTACCTGATTGGAGCTGCCCACCCACACAAGACCGAGGCGCAAGTTATCCTGGAGCGCCTGATTGCAGCAGGGGAGCGCCTCGTCACTGATGCCGAAGTTCTGCAAGAAATACTGCATCGGTATACGGCTATTGAAAGCCGTGAAGCCATCGGACCGGCCCTGCAGGTTACTTTGGGCGTCGTCGACGAAGTGTTTCCGATTGAGAAATCGGAGGTTTTGCGCGCTGGGGAGATCGCTCAGAATCGTGCGTTGTTGTCGGCCCGCGACGCCGTCCACATCGCGGTGATGGAGCGTCACGGCATTCGATCGATTCTGAGCTTCGACCGTGATTTTGACCGCTGGCCAGGCCTCCAGAGGATCCACCGGATTTGAGCGGAACGATCCCGGATCCGCTCCGGTTGAAAAGGGCTGTCAACAGAAGCCAACAGAATTCCGCAAGGCGTGTCTCCCCAAGGGTGCGGTTTTGCAACCTTTTCTTCCGACGTTTTTTGGGACGCTTCAACGTGCTTCGAGAGCTTTGCAACGCAATTCGAAGATCTTGGTCAACGCTTCCTTCCCGAGTCGACCTGAAGCAACGGATAGAACTACGTCCACGAGTTCTTCCTCGCCGAAAGTTGCGTCCCAGTCGTTCATCAGTAGGAATGTGATGGCGGCATTTGCGCCGACTCGTTTGTTTCCGTCGATGAACGGGTGATTTTGGCAAAGATGGAAGAGATACGCGGCCGCCATGGCCGGAATCGAGGAATGCAGGAACTCGCCGCCGAAGGTTGCCTGCGGCGTGGCTACAGCCGATTCAAGCCCAGGAGGATCGCGAAGACCTGCGGACCCGCCATATCGCTGAATCTGTTGTTCGTGGATCTCCAGAACCTCATCCAGAGAAAGGAAGACCGGTTCGATCAAAGGAACTTACTCGGCGAGTTTCCGGAAGGCTTTCCCATAACGCTTGTGCGCCAATTCCTGTGCTGCATCGAACTTCTTCCGGCGCGCTGATAGTTTTGCAGGAGCGACGATCAGTTGTTTGCCGTCGGTACTGACATCAAGCGGAGTTTCAGGGTCGATGTTGAGAAGATCCAGGATCGGGCGGTCGATCACCAACGCGAGACTGTTTCCATGTTTGGTAAGTTTCTTAACCATGCGCTTCTCCGTACCTACAATGTATCACCACAAGGCGCAGCACGGGGATGTGCGGTCCACTCAGTTTGGGATCGGGGGTTTGCCCCCGTTGTTGGCGTAGAGCCCACAGAGCCCGCAGCCGCAAGGCGTGTCTCCCCAAAAACACGGTTGTTCAACTTTTTCTCTCAAGATTCGTTAATGTCTTTTGGACCGCTGTATGGTTTCGGACTTGCTCTCAGAGTGCCGTTGATGCCGGGAAACGCGACGGAGCCGAGCGCGGTCGGCACGTGGCGCACTCGGCGATGCCCTGTAGCTTCGTGAAGAGATGGCTGCGCGCGTTGGAGCCGGCGAATTGAATATTATCGCCCAGCGATACCTTCAGCCCGATCGCTCCGCTTCGCTCCGGCGCGGCAGGCGATCAACGCGGCGAAACCGAGAGCCAGCAACGACGCAAGACCAGGCTCGGGAACGGGCGATATTGCTCCGGTGACGTCGACCTCTGCCGGGGCGCTGAGTTCCATGGTGCCGCCGACCTGATCGAAGTTGTCGTCGTATAAGTCATAGAGCACGACGATGGACCCCGTGTCAGATTGTCCGCCGCTGGCGGAAGAATTGATTACGTACTCCCCGACTCCGCTATTAGGGCCGAAGTCCTGACTGGCCGGGCTGTCTGGACCGATGAGAGTTCCGTTATTTGCGATGAAGTCGGTATAACTGCCAAGAGTTGATGCGCAGGTGGTGAACAGGGGATCCTGGCCCGGCTCACAGAAATACGAATTGGCGACGATCAGAGTGTCGTCTGTTTCGTTGTCAATCGTATAGCCCCATCCCACCGTATCGCCGGGCAGTCCGGACACTGTGCCGGACGACGGGGTTAAGTCCAGCGTGACGGTGTCAGCCGAAGCGGTGAGGCCCATCAAACATAGGCCAAGCACCGCCATGTAAAGTATTCGTGTCATTAATTCCTCGCTTATGATTCCTCAGTGAAGCTGATTTAGTTCGATGATGGTTCCTGTGGCCGCTCCATTGTTGGCGGACTCCGGCGCCGTTACTTTGAACATCGCGTTTACGGCGCAACTCGCAAAGTCGATCGTGACATTTACGTCAGCGACAGTTTTCGGCGCGATATTACCGACCACTAGCGGGAAAGACGCCGGACTGGTGATCACCGGAGTGCAGGCAGCTCCTGCCGTTTGTACCAGTGTGATACCCGTGATCTCGGCGCCGAGAGCGGAACCAGGCCCATTGTTGCCCACCTCAAATACCCATATGCGGGCATTTTGCAGCCCGGTCTTGGTGCCAATCAATCCTCCCAGCGACGTTGGACCGGGGACGGCATTGGTCAACTCAAAGTTCGCGGGCGATGCGGCACCCGTTACGGTCGCGGTAAGGGTGTAGTTGCCCGCCGTGCTATCCGCCGTGAACGCTGGCGCGGTGGCGATCCCGGAACCATTGGTAACCGCCGACGCCGTAATATGATTGCCGGGGAAGGTTCCGCTCGCGCCCGTCGACGGCGCGGTGAAGGTAACCGTGGCCCCCATTACCGGACCATTCATGTCGCTGACTGCCGCTTGGAACGCGGTCCCGAACTGGACGCTCAAATCGGCGATCTGCGGTGTCCCAGCGCTCGCAGAGATGGAGGTGCCCTCCAGCGTGAGCTTCACCGGAATCTTGAACGGACTATTGCCGGCTCCGCTGGACGTGATAATGACATTGCCGTTGTAGATAGTGGCGGTGAGATCCGTGGTGACGACGGACACCGTGATGGTGTTGCTGGACGTACTTCCGGTGGGAGGAGTCGCCATCAGCCAGCTCTGGTCGGTGCTCACGCTGAAATCGAAATTGGTTCCGGTTGTGGTGACGCTGAGCGGCTGCGAAGCCGGCGTCGTTCCAACCGCGCCGGTGAAAGTCAACGACGTCGGGTTGGAGCCGGCGTCCGGTGTGGGCGGTGGCGGCGCATTCAGGTTCTGACAATAGCTCAGATCCGCGGCGGTGACCGTACCCGCCGCCAGCGGATCGCGCGGATCGTTGGGCGACGCGGTCTGGCCTAGCGCGGCGGTGATGAGATTGATGTCGATCTGGTTGATCACTCCATTGGCGTCGGCGTCGCATTTGTTCGCGGCGATGACCAGACTGTTGGAGAATCCAGAGGCGAATCCATCGGACGCCTCCAGCCGTGGAATGTAATAGCCGGTGACGTCGGGCGTGAAGTGCGGCGCCGCCTCAGTGGGATTCACCAGCGCAGCGGTGCTTCCCGCCGGCCGTGCGTTGAGCCACCAATTGTAGGTCAAAGGCAGCGGGCCGTTATCGGGATCGGCGGAGCCGGAGCCGCTCAGGCTGATTTGAGTGCTGCCGGGAACCGCGTATTGATCGGGCCCGCTGGATGCGTTCGGCGGGACATCGTTCAAGTAGCCTTGCGCATAGCCGGTAAAGGCCGTTACGGTGACGGTATCGTCGCTCGAACCGATGCTGTTGGCCACATGGAGATTTAACACGAAATCCCCGGACACGTCAGGTACCAATTGGGCCTGTACCGTACCAGCACCTTGGAGTTGCGAATTGGTGAGCGCGCTGCCGCCCGGGACGCTGGTTAACGTCCATGTGTAGGTAAGCGGCAGAGCGGGCGAATTGGGATCGAAGCTGTTGGAGCCGTTGACCGTTACGGTCTGGTTGACCAGCGTATTCTGAGCACCGCCGGCGATGGCGTTGGGCGGAAGACTCCCGGTAGCGGCAGTGATCTGAACGGTCTGCGGTGTGCTTGCCAGGGTTCCGTTGTTGACTACCAGCTGCAGCGTATAGACGCCGTGGACGTCGGGCGTGAAGAACGGCTTCGGCGTGGCCGCGTTGAGCAGGCTGGCCGCAGTGAGCGCGCTGCCGCCGGGCAGGGAGGCGAAGGTCCAGGCAAAACTGATCGGAAGGCTGTTGGGATCGTAAGAGTTCTTGCCATTGAGGAAAACGAACTTCCCCGTTTCCGCGTTTTGCGGTTTGCCGGGCACAGCCACCGGCGGGAAGATCTGGGCGTTGTAGGTGACGGTCGCGCTGGACGAAGTGGCGGATGTCGTTACGGTGAGTTTGAACGTATAGTTGCCGAGGACGTCCGGCACGAAGACTGCCTCGGGAGAAGTCGGGAATCGGATGGAGGCGGTGGCGACCGCGCTGCCTGCGGGAGCTGAAACCAAGGTCCAGGCGTAAGTCAAGGGGAGCGGCGGCGTGTTGGTGTCGGCTGCTAGCGGAACCGTTCAGAATCGCGATGCGATGCAGTGGAATATTCCCGCCCGCACCAGCACTCGCCGAAGGCGGAGCCGTGGCCGCGGCGGGACCGTTGATGGTGACGGTGGAACTGGACGTCACCGTGGACGTGGTCAGCGATGTGACTGCTACCGTGACGGTGCTCGTTCCGGAGCCTGTGACCGTCGCGTTTAGCGGGATCTGCGCGGTGCCGAGGGGGGTGACGGAGAACTGCGAAGCCGGGCTGGACAGCGAGGCGGTTACAGGTCCGGTTGTTCCGGTGATCTGGGCGAATAAGAATCCAGGACATTCCCTGTATTGGTGGCTTCGAACAGCAGGTTGGCGGTTCCGGGGTTGCTATTGACGCTGGTGGGCGAAGGAACGATCGCCGAAGCTGACGCTCTTGGTCTGCGGCACTTGAACGGTAGCGCTCGCCAAGAGTTGGACGTTCGGATTGTAGGTCGATGTCGCCCGGATTTGAAGCGGCGTGTTGGCGGGATCACATAATTGACCGGATTCAGCGTGATCGGAATATTGTTCAGCCTGCCGCCGGCGGCCAGGGGGCCCGTGGAGGACTGAATGCTTGCCACCTCTGCCAACGGACCTACCACGGAGAGATTGAACGTGTCCTGCACGGTGCCCTGGTTGGTCAGGTTCAACGTGAATTCGTTGGCGGTGGGCGGACCCGCGTTCGGCGCGATGTTCCCGCCGATGCCCGCGGGCGATACGTTGACGGTGACCGTCAGATTTTGGGTGACCTGGTTATCGGTTATGGGGATCGTAATCTGATATGCGCCGGGCGTAACGCCGGTTGGCAGGCCGAGGGTTTCCGAGATCACCGCAGTGGTGTTGGGTTGCACGGTGGCATAGTAGGCGGGCGCATAGCCGTTGACATACCAGCCGTTCGGCAAATTGGTGGGGGACATCAACTGGATGAGGGCAGAGTTGTTGCCGGTGTTGCTGATAGAGAAACTAAACGGCTGCGAGATGCCGCCTTGTCCGGCGGTTACCTGGCTGGGTGAAACGCTGGCCGTGAAGCTGACATAGTTCACCCCGCTATTTCCGCCCAGGGTGGCTGAGGGATTGCCGATGTTGTTGACATTCAACTGCGCGGGCACCGAATCGAAAAGACCGCTCAAGCTGTTGGCCGCGACATTGAAGCTAGTATCGTTCTGGGTGTTCAGCGGGGGCGTGACGGAAACGTTGAAATTCTGCGTGCCCCCGGCCGAGACCACGATATTGGGCTGAACCACGCTGGTCCAACCCGGCGGCGCCAGGACAGACAGGTTGAAGGTCTGCGATGCAGCGGTGGGATTGATAATGCTGGCGGTGAAGTTCGCGGCAACTCCCGGAGCGCTGGCCGTTTGAGTGGTGGGCGAGATGCTCAGGATGTGCTGCGTGAGCACGCTCAAAGGACCTAGCTGGATGCTTCCGGCGCCAATCGTCGGAGCGGTGTAATTCATCGTTCCACCATTCACCAGCGTAGTGACGTCGCCAGGGTTCACGCCGTTCAGGTTCAGGTTGAAGCTGATGGTATTCAGGCTGGGCTGATTCCAGACGTAGGTGGTATAGCCGGTGCCGGGCGTCGAACTGGAAGGCGTTTGATTGAAAGATGCGGGAACCAGCGCCGCGTTACCGGTAGTGGGAATCTGCAGGGATACCGAAAGCTGCGGTCCAGTGATGGTGCCGAGCTGGAAAATGGAGAGCTGGTTGGCGGTGGCGCTGGGCACGCCGCTGAGCGCATAAAAGTAGGGCGTTGCCGCGATGGTCGGGCTGGCCACGAAGAGCGCGTTGTAAGGCACGTAGCGCAATGCACTCGGGTTGGACGCATCCACCAACACCAGCGACCCCGTGCCATTGTTGGAGGTGCCGCCCACGGCGAACGTGTTGTTGCCGAGCGGCACAACGAAGGCGCCCCCTTTGTCGGTGAGCGCCGTCACCACGGTATTCAAGAGCACCGGACTTTGCGGGTTGGTGATGTCAAAGGAGGCGATCACCAGCGTGCCCACATATCCCGAGTTGACGTCGTAGATGCCTGTGGTGTCACCCACGGCCAAGGCGATGTTTCCTTGCACGGCTACGTCGTTCAGGTAGGCCGATTGAGGCACATCCACTTTGGTCAGAATATTCAGTGCCGCTGGATTCGAGTCGTCCACCACCACCAGTTGCCCGTCGAAGGCCGGATTGCCGGGTTCCTCGATATTGCCTCCGCTGGAACTGCTGGAAGCGAAATAGGCCGTGCTGCTGGTGACCTCCGTGCCGGGGTGAACCGCGTAAGGGCCGCCTGTATATTGGCTGTTGGGAACAAAGGTCCCGTCGACGGTGACTCCGTCGTTACACGCGTTGGTCATCGAGTTGATCCCCCCGCAAGGATAGAGATCGCTCTCGAAAGCCACGCTCCCCGTAGTGGGGGCACTGGTCAGGTTGAGAGACCAGACGTCGCCGTTCTGCTGGAAGATAAAGTTCGAAGTGGCATTGTAAAGAACATCATTTTGAAAGAGCAGGGCCGAAGAGCCCAGCACATAGATGCCGCCGGCGCTGTCCGGCCGGTCGATACTCGTCACACTTCCAACTTGGACTGGCGCCAGGGGATTCGTCAGGCTAAACACTGCAAAGTAGGTGGGAACCGCGGTCGGGTTGCCAGAATTGTTTCCATCTTCGCGGCTATAAGCCATGATCAGATCGGTGTTGTAGATTCCACAACTAACCCCGCTGAATCCGGAGGCGGCTCCGCTTTCGGTGAGCAGACTATTAGCGAATGTGCTGAGCACGCTGGGGCTGGCGGGAGTGCTCACATCGACGATATTCACCTGCGAATCCGAACAGACGTAGGCGAGTTTCTGCGGGCCGCTATTTTCGGTAACGGCCGTATTGGTGTACAGCGCCATGCTGCGAGGCACTCCATTCACTGGCACGGTTCCGATCAGCGTGGATACCGGATTTTGGACGGTGTCGCGATTAATCGTCAGCGTGGCCTGGACGGTGCTCGATCCGGGAGGCGCAGTGGAAGGACTGGCGCTGAGCACGCCCGAAATGGGTGCTCCCATTAGAAGCGATGCGGTTGCGGTGTTGCTCACCAGGGTGCTGTTACTTTGGCTCTGGACCGACAGCGAATAGACACCGTCGATAAAGCTGCTGGTGTCGATCGCTGGGAAGGTGACGGTTTGAATGGTCGACGACGGACTGAGGGTAACTGTGTTGGACTGATATCCGCAGCACAACACGTTTCCATGGGGATCGGTAATGATCAGCACCGCGTAGGTCTGGATCTGTTCATTCACCACCGAAAATACGCGCGCCGTGACGGTGACAGGTGTGCCTGGGTTGGTCGATTGCGGCGTGGCCGTGATCTGATCGATGTATACGCTTTCAGGACGAATCAGCAGCGTGCCCGGCGCCGATACCGGAAAATCCGGAGCCCCTTGCGGCGTAGCGACGACGTTAAAGGAGAACGGCTGGTTAAACGTCGCGCCGGGAGTTAGCGTGAGGGTGACCACATAAAACGAAATGTTATTTCCATTTGCGCTGCCAGCCGGTCCCAGCGTAATGGTGGGCTGGCTGAACTGTGACGTCACTCCGCCCGGCACCCCGGTGAGGCTCAGGGTATAAACCTGCAAATTGGGAGAATTATTTGCGAGATAGATGCTCCATTGAGCCGGCTGATTCGGGCCGGTAGCTCCGCCGTCGTTGGCCAGGGTGTTGCTCGGACGCAAAAAGATACTGGTGCTGGTGGTATTGACCTGATTCAACAAGTTTCCAAGAGAACACAGCAAAGTGTTCAGATTGCTCAGTGCCGTCAACAACGTGGCGGGAGTGGCGGAGGCCACCGCGTTGGTGGCGGACGTCAGGGACGGCACCAGGTTTTGGAAATACGACGCCGTCAGCTCCGCGCTGATCATAAAAGTCATGTCCCCGACTACGCGGTTGATCAGAGCGGTGTTGGAAGGCGCGGAGGCGGCATTATTCATGTCGATGGCGATCTCGGCCAAGTCTGACGCCAAGCTCGGCTTGCTCACTTGCGTGGCGGCCGATGCCGCTGTCACCGCGCAGGTGCCCACCCCCGACACATTCACCGGCACGCTGAGAGTAACCTGCTGCGCCGTTCCTCCGGACGGAGTGAAAGACGCCGTGAACGGCACATTGTACGTGCCATTCGCCAAACCGGCGGCGGCCGTAAAGGACAACGCTTCAGTGGCGAGCCCATTGAGCGCCACGGTTAGCGGCGACGTTAGACCGCCGACCGTGATCCCAGTGGGAGGCGCGGCGACCAACGTAACCGGCCCCGGGGCGTTATTTCCTACCGCACTGACATTCAGATTTGCAGCGACGGCTCCGCCGGGCGCGACTGACAATGTGACCGGATCGATGGCCATGCCAATGGAGGCCAGCGCGGGGGAGTTGAAGCTGGGCTGTGAAGTGGCGCTCACGCTGGAGTTGGTGGCGCTGATCACGTTCACCGAATAATTTATGGCGCTGCCTGCTGGGGCGATCGAATCCCCAGTTAAGTCGTTTGGCACGACGCAAACATTGACCATTCCGCTCTGTCCACCTTGCAGCGTGAGGGAACCGATACTGGGGTAAACCCGGAATCCTGCCGAGGCGTTATTGATGCCAATGTTGAACGTGTCGGTGCTGGGGCCGGTGTTGGTAATGGGCAGATCGAATACCAGTGGAAGCTGGTTGCCATTGAACGGCATGGTGAAAGTCGGGTCCACGGTGACGGTTCCCACTTGGACGCCGGCCGTCGTGCCGGGAGTGGGAGTGGGCGGCGTGCCGAGCGGCGTGGTGATGAAGTTCAGCACCGGTGGGTCGAGCGGGAAATTCGCCTTCACCCAGCTGGCGGCCATCTGAAGCCCTTCCGCGAGCCCACCGACGAAGTCACCGAGCAGGCCAAGCCCTGTGGGAATACTATAGCCGCCGACCAGATTAGTGTAGGAGAGTGCTTTCTGGAAACTGGTCAGGAAGATTTCGTCTTCATCGCTGGGAGCTTGCCCGATGGTCAACGACTTGGTGGCTTTCACCGGGCTGGCGACCACCTGGAGAACCGCGGCCGCGTAGGCGATCCCCACCAGCGCGAATCCCTCCATCTGGCCGATGAACTTGATGACGCTCGGGTTCAAACCAAGTGCAGTCGACCAGTTGGAGAGCGACGAATTCCGTCAGCGCCTGGTGCCCTCCATTCACAAAATGGCTGATGGTGTGGCCTGTGTTGGGATCGGTTTCCCACCACCCCACCGTCGTGCCGCCGTTCACGGTCACCATTTGGTTGGGTGTGATCACCACTTGACCGTTCTGGACGTCGTCCAGGATCAGGGTTTGCGCGTCGGCCGACAAGGTGGTGCTGGAGAGCGCGTCTGGATTTGACGGAAACGATCCCGTGGTCGGGCCAACCACGGTGAGCAGGTTCGGATTGCCCAGCGCGCCCAACACCTCGCCGATTCCCGTGGACGTCTGGCCGGTGATCTGATTCAACACCGCGCTTTCCATGAGGGACTCGATATAGCCGCGCGCCACCTCTTCTTGGTAAGGCGCGTTTATGTTCTGGCCGTACGCCGTGATCACGGACATGTCATTCTTCAGGACATCCAGCATCTCCGTAGAGTTGCCGTTGTTGTAAGAACTCTGTGCGACGGTCAGGCGCGGCGAGTTCGGAAAGACAATCGAGAAGTAGCCGGTCTGTAGTTGTGAAGTGAGAACGTCGGCGGACGCGTTGTAACCCATGGTGACCAGTTCGTTCTCGGCGATGGTCAAATACTTACTAAGCGCGATGCCCTGCTGCACGATTTCCTGCTGGCTATCGGTGAGAGTGCCGCTGGTGGGGACCGAGGCCAGTTCCGGTTTGATGGCTTCGTAGGCGTTGTAGGCGTTTGTCAGCCGCGTCTGCTCGGTCTGAACGGAGCTGATGGGTTGCCGCGAGGTGTTGATATTCACCGTGGTGAGATCGAAGTCGGTGAACGCCGGCGCGGGAGTGGGAGGCAGATTCAGTTGAACGGACGCGTTGCCTTGTCGAGCCGCCGGTCCAATGCGGTCGAACATGGTGTGCACGTAAGCGGTTTGCTGATAGTTGAGGTTATCCGCATCGATCTCCAGGAACAGTCCAGTCAGTATCTGGCTGGAGAGCGGGAAATTGGTGAAGAACTCCTGGTAAGGGGTTCCGGTGATGATAGGATCCTGGCTGACATCCGGCCCACCCGAGCCGACCAGAATGTAAGGAGTATAAGTAAACGTGGTGGCCGTAAAATCCAGCGCGCCCCCGCCAGAGGACGTGATCAAGTTGCCCGCGGTGATGACATTACCAACCAGCGCCGAAGCGTCGTACGTCTGGGTGAGCACCGTGGTGGTGCCGGGACCGAAGCCATAAAGCCCGCTCGCCAGGCTGTAAATTTCCGCGTTGATCTTGATGGTTACTTCCTGGCGCAGATTCTGAGGGACAGTGCTGAAGTTGGAATCGGGAGTCTGGAAACTTTGGCCCGGCTGAGCCGTCGGCACATTGGGATCCAGCGGGATATTGCTCGGCCCGTAGACCACCCAATAGTAGTCCTGGGTGCCACCTTGCGCGGGACCAATCACGTTCGGATCGTATGTGTTCGTGTTCGGAGGGATGCATCCAAGCAGTTGGTTGGGCTGCGGAACCAACCTGTTGATGATGCTGTGATAAACCGTTGGGTCGACGTTTCCAATGTTGACGTGTTCATAGGTGGCGCTATAGCCGGACGCACCCAGCAGCGCAACCAGCAGGCTGGCCCGGTCCAGCATGTTTCCAGCCATGGCCCACAGAGTGCCCCGCGCTCCGCGCACGGAGCCGATATAGGAAGTAATCGCGACTTGATCGCGCACGAAGGCGAAGATTTGATTCGGATTGTTGCCGAGCGCCGCTGCTTCGGCGACGATGTACGGGTCCGCAAGATCCTCGGGCCCGGTCGGAACATAGTTTGGTTTGAACACTGGAGCTTTCGCCGTCAGGCTCGCGGACTTGGCGTTGACACTCGCCGCTCTGTTGGTTGGACTCGCAAGCGCGGCAGCCACAACCGGCGATTGAATTGGGGAAGGAGTCACGAAGGATGGTGACGCCACGGACGCCGGAGCGTACCGAATAGGCGCTGGTGGAGGCGTGGATGTGTCCTGACCCGGCATAAGGAAAGGCGCCTGCAGCCCGATCAAGATAACAAGTAGTTTTGCTACGAAGTCCTTAAACACTCAACCTCCACAAGCTCCCCTCGGGAAGCACACTTTAGCCTTACATTTTGGCTCTATTTCCTGATGTCGGAGTTCTTCAATACATCACGAGGATTTAGTACTTTTCTTGTGTTGTAGTACTCTTGAAGAGATTTGGTTGAGAATGCGTGGATCGCTCTTCGCGCTGCGATCTGCTACTGAAGGTCCCCTGCGAGCACAAACCCGGCCCAATAGCGAGGAGAGCGCCATGCGGGATCTTGTGACATCTTGATCTGCGCTTGGTTCAAGGCAGCGGGGGTGCCTAGTTTATCGCGCAGCAACGCCGTGTAGAAATGCTGCATGAACACCGCTGTCGCCCGGTCATCCACTTTCCACAGGCTGGCAACTACCTGGCGCGCGCCGGCATAAAGAAATCCTCTTGCCAGTCCCAGCAGACCCTCGCCGCGAAGATCGTTGCCGATGTAAGTCTCACACGCGCTTAATACCACAAGGTGGGCGCGAAGGCGCATCTGGTAGATGTCCAGCAGCGGTAAGAAGCCGTCGAGCCGGCGTCCTTTCCGATCCACCAGCGACAACACCAAGCCGGAAAGATCGGGATAGCGATCGTCTAACAGGGTGTGGGTGGCTATGTGAATAATCGAAAACGGCTCTTCGGCAAAACGCTTGAATGTGGCGGGCGCCGCGTCGAAATCGAGGAGCGTGGTGGCGCGGCCGTGCGCTAGAGCGGCCAACTGCTCCGCTTCAACGTGGGACATCGGCAGCGCGGGAAGCGACTTGAGGCGCCGATCCAGCGGGGTGGCAACGAAGGGCCTGTAGCCGGCGGGCGCGAGGGCGGCCGACACAGGCGCGGTTGCGATGGGAAAGCGCGGATCGGAACGGCTGTAGACCGGGTCGGCAACGATCAGGACTCGCTCACCGGTCTCGGACCCGCGGAATTTGCGCATTTGCGCCAACACCGATGCCGAAGGCTCAACCGCGATGGTGTGCACATTGGCGAGTTTGCGGTTCCGATCGCCTGGCGTGGGAAGGAACGCGAATGGGACAAGCTGGATAGGCCCATCTCCCACAATCAAGATTGGACCATTTCCTAACTCGGCCGGCGGCATCGGCAGCAGGGTTCGCGCAAGACTCTCGGCTTCCCGCGAGGCCGTCTGGTCCAAGGCAGTGAGCGCGGCATGCCGCTCGGCGATCCGCATATTTGTGGGCAGGCGATTCGCAGCCGTCAGCGCGTGATACAGGCGGCCAACCGCGGTGCGAAGCGCCTCTTCTCCCGGTAGCGTGTAGTGATGCAGTCCAGCCCGGCTGGCCACCCATAGATGCGTTTGTTGCGGACCGGTCAGATATTCCAGCAGGACAGTGTCCCCGGCCAACAACTGTTCGCGGATTGCCGGCAGCGGGAGCGGCGCGGTGGATTTAATCGCGTGGCCTGAAGCGGCACCGCGCTGCACCTCGGATTCCAGCTCCAACTGGTTGCGAGTAGTCAGCAATTCAGCGATGCGCTCATCCCGATGGTGGGACTGTTCGCTGGACGCCAGGAGGTGCAGGCTAGCGTCTAGTGCTCTGAGCCGGGCCGTGACTTCCCGATCGGTGTCGCGATCGAGGGCGCCGCGCGCGCTGCCAAGCGCATCCAGTAGCGTGCGGGCATGCGCTCGTTCACTAATGTTGAAAGCGCGTACATCGTAACCGGCGTCGGGGTGCTGCTCGTGCAAACCGATCAGCACTCTGACTGAAAGCTCATAGGCGGTGCGTTGTGAGGCCAGATAGCTGGCACGCAGCTCCGGCGCGGCCAGCGAGGAACGGGTCCGGTCGATAACCGCCAAAGCCTCTTCCAAAGTGGCGAGGGCTTGCTCCAGCCGGCCGGCACGTTCCTGAAGCCGGCCTGCCTCCACCAGCGTTTGCACTTCACCGAAGCGGTTGCCAATGCGGCGCTGGATGCCGAGCGCGGTCATGAATTCTTTCGCGGCGGCGCTCTGCTCGCCTAGGGCAACCTGTGCCATTCCCAATACGCGCCGGGCGTCGGCTTCGTCGTACGGCTGACCCAGCTGCGTGGCGATGGCCAGAGCTTGTTTGAGGAGTGGCACGGCGGACCGAACCCGCCCAGTCCCTATCCGCAATTTTGCGATTTCGATGAGGGCCAAGGCCTCGCCGCGCCGGTATTCCGCGGCCCGTGAAGCCGCCAGCGCTTCATTGGCAACCTTGAGCGACTGAGCTGCGTCGCCCCGCAGTGGTGAAAGTTGCGCCTCGATAACCAGAGTCTCGGCCGTGATCCTCGGATTGCCCAAAGTACGTGCGAGTTTCATCGCCGTGCCCAGGGCCGCCTCGGCCGAGCCGTAGTTCCCGGCCGCTGCATAGGCGCGTCCGAGATTGCGGTATGCGGCAATTTCGGACTCCTTGCCGTCTTCCTTGCCGCGGAACCGCCGCCAATGGGGAAGTGTGCCGATGAGCTTCTCGAGCGCCAACTCCGGCTCGCCCATCATCAGATAAACGTCCGCCATCCCGAGCCAGGTTTCGCTCAGGCCAAACTCGTCGTTCAGGTCTTTTCGAATGCGCTCCTGGCGCTTGAGGCACTCGAGCGCAATATCCATGCGGCCCACGGCGGATTCGGCGTCCGCCAGATTGGAGAGAGTCAGCGCCGTCTCCCAGGGCTGCGCGGTCTTCTGTTCCAATTCGAGCGCCCGATTGTAGCGTTCGATGGCCTCGTTATACCGCTCAAGATCCGCGTAAACCAAACCGATGTCATCGAGCGTATGGGCCTCGGCCCGCGGAATTCCGGCCTGGCGGCACAACTCCAGCGCTTGATCGAAAAAAGGCAAGGAAGCCTGAAGGTCCCCGAGCATGGCAAGGAACTGGCCTTTACCAAACACGGCGCGTAATTCGAGGACGGTATCGCCGGCGCGCCGTGCCAGGTCGATGGGCTCGTCGAGCAAGGCAATGGCGGCTCGTATGCCTTTTGGACCGGTGGCGGCCTCGGCAGCCGCCTTAGCGAACGCTCGATGCGCGGCGGCTTCGGTGCGGTCCCCTTCGCCGGCGGCGCGTCGTAGCGTGAGTCGAATGGTGCAAGTTCGCACTGCGGCGCTTAGCATTTGAGAAGTTATCTGCAAGCGAAAATCCCCGCTGGTTTCCGCGTAGGCTGCGATCTGCGCCTCGCCTCCCGTGCCCCCCAGACTCGGCGTCACGGCGACTAGAGCGCCGGTGGAATCGTACAGCGACGTTTTGACTACCAGCTGGGAATCCGAAGCGGCAACCATTTGTAGAAAGTCGCCGGCGCGGGCGGGAATGCGAATCGATTTGCTCTCGCCGCCGGCCAGCCGGACCAGGACGGGGTGTTCGGAGTCCGCCAGCAGCGCGTCGGAGGGTTGAGACTGCGCGAATCCTGGATAGCTGGAAAACGCCAGCATCGGAAGCCAGGCAAGGACTTGAAGGCAAAAGGGATGTCGCGGACACCAATCTTTGAGAGGACTTACGAATTGCACTTCAAACCATCCCAGCGTCATAATGATGGTACTAACTCTTGATGAGCGATTTCGACCAAGCAACGTCCCCCGGTCGAAAACGCTGGCAATTAGATCGTGGCGCACTCGACGCGCTACTCCAAATGTTGGCGCTAGACCGTGAAGAAGCAGGCCGCAAGTACGAAGAACTACGCCGCCGTCTAATCAACCTGTTTGCATGGGAACATTGCGAGTGGCCTGACGACCTGGCGGACGAAGTGCTCAATCGCCTGGCCCGCAAGGTGATGGAGGGGGCCGTTATTCCGTACGTGGACCGCTTTGCGCTCGGTATTGCCCGGCTGGTGATTCAAGAAGAAGAACGGAAGCGGCGCAACCGCCAAGCCGTTTTGCGCGAGTTCCAAGCGAATGCAAAGGCAAACGGTTCCGATCGGCGCGGCCTAGCTTCCATCGAGTCTTGTCTTGCGGCATTGCTACCCGACCGCCGTGAGCTTATCGAGCGTTATTACGGCGAGGACCGGAACGCGCTAGCCCGGGAACTGGGTATTTCCCTGAACGCTTTACGGAATCGGGCCTTGCGAATTCGAGAGGAATTATTTGATTGCATGGTGCGCGAGCGTGATAATTCGTGAGTTTCGATCATAGTGAGTAGAGACGACGCAACCGGTGAATAGAAACGACCCTATCGCTTATCTGTGGAACGAAATGCCGGAGCCAAAGCGCGCGGCATTCGCAGAACGCTGGTTTACCGATGCGGAACTGTACGAGCGTCTGCGAATGGCCGAGGCGGAGTTACTGGACCACTACGTGCGCGGAGAGCTCTCGCGCAGGGAGCGCCGCCAGGTCGAACGATTCTTGTTGGGATCCGACGTCCAACGGCGCAAACTAGAGTTTGCCGAAGCGCTGCGGGCAGCATTCCCTTCTTTGGAGCGATTCCGTGTGCCTTGGGCGTTTGTAGCCGCGGCCGTCTTGCTTTTATCCACGGGAGTTTCAGTCTGGCTGGGTGTGGAAAATCTAAGCCTGCACAAGCAAGTGGCACGGTTAGAGACCGGCCGTCATTTGGAACGCGGCGATTCTTATACGCTCGACCTTTCCTCCGACACATTACGCGGTACATCTCCCCAGACTCCACTACTATTACCGCCGGCGGTTCGCTTGCTGCGGCTGAGATTGGAGTTGAAGCCCGGCGAAGAGACCTCAATGTATTCGGTTAGCGTCTCCGGCAATGGCAAGATGGTCTGGAGCGAAGGTCCCGTCCGACCAGAAGCGCAAGGCGCGGACCATTTGGCAGTGGTCTGGATTCCAGCGGACGTTCTCTCGCCCGGCGACTACACGGTTCAACTCGATGCGCACGGAAGTTCCGTCGCGTATTATCGTTTTGCTCTGGGACGCTAACTGTTGCGCGTGCCTTCCGCCGAGGCACAGAGCCCAATGTTGGCTCCCCAGGACTGAGGTTTTACAACTTCTTCTCTCAAGATTCCTTCATGTTGCTGGGTACCCGGAAACCATGGTTTCCAACTACCTCTCCGCCCACAACGTGTTGATTACATGAGAGCGCCTAGCACGAAGAATTGCCCTAAGCACCGGACATCCACTGATCAACTGATTGCCAGCTTGACCGGCTTGCCGACCCGGCTGAGCATTTCCACCAGCGTATCGATGGTGAACTTGGCCGTTTTCTTGTTCACCACGTCGGACACACGCGGGCGCGAGACCATCAGAATCTCGGCGGCCTCGGCCTGCTTTAAGTGATGTTTCGCAATCCAGACAGACAGCTCTTCCATCAGTTGCTGCTTCAGCAGGCGCGTGTCATTGATCTGTTTGCGAGACGCAGCCTGTAGACGCTTGGCCTCGTCCGGCGTAAAACCCAGTTCCAGGAAGAGGTTCGCTCCCGGCTTTGTCACATGGCGGATTTCGGTGTCGATCTTCATTTCTTTTCCTTCCTCGCGTTGACCACGGCGCGATAGCGCGCCGCGGCAATTGCCTTGTCCTGCTTGCTGGTCGCCTGAGTCTTCTTCTGGAAGCAATGCAGTACGTAGATGGCTTCCTCGAACTTCGCGACGTACATCACGCGGTAGATGCCGCTCGCGTCCCGGATGCGAATCTCTTTTGTACCGGCACCCACATCGTCGAACGGCTTCCAGTCGGTCGGCTCAAGCCCGGCCTGGACCTTCCCCAACTGGAAGCCCGCTTCCTTCCGGGCGTCTTTTGGGAATGCCAGCAGATCGTCGTAGGCGGACCCTATCCAACGGATCTGCTTTTCATCGTCCATGCAATCATGTATAAAATTTTATACGCGTTCGCGGGTCTAAGTCAAGGCGCTCGGTGAACGATGATCAAGCGGGGCGTGGGAGGCGCTGTCAACAGGGAAGGCCGAAGTTGGAAAGTAGCGTTCCTGGGGGCCCAGACAGTGGCTCCCCGGCATGGATTCGAACCACGATTCACGGCTCCAAAGGCCGCTGTCCTACCATTAGACGACCGGGGATCTGGAAGGAATGCTTTCCATAGTTTAGCATTGCGGCCCGCGCCGCCCAGCCGTGGCAACATAGATCTGACGCATGAAAATCCGAATCAAGAAACTGCATCCCGATGCGCTTCTGCCCAGCTACGCGCATGGGCCTGAAGAAGACGCCGCCATGGATTTGCGGGCGCTGGAACGAGTGGTGCTCTCGCCGGGCGCCGCGCAAGCTGTTGCTACCGGCATCGCCATCGAACTTCCTCCCGGCCATGAAGCGCAGGTGCGGCCTCGCAGCGGCCTGGCGTTGAAACATGCCATCACCGCGAACTTCGGCACCATCGATCCCGGTTATCGCGGCGAGATCCGTGTCGTAATGTTCAACCTCGGCCGCGGCGATTACACCGTCGAGAAAGGCGACCGCATCGCGCAGTTGATCGTCGCGCCCTACGACGCGGTGCAATGGGAAGAGGGGGAATTGGGTGAAACGGCGCGCGGCGCCGGCGGCTTCGGCTCCTCCGGACGCTAAACCCCTCCGAGCCACCTCCCTTGCGGCGGCGCTACCATAAAAGTACAGAGCCTATGGTCATCCGAAAACCGTCCGATCCTCGCTATTCCCAGGTAACGCCCAAGCAGGCCTACCTCAACCGCCGCCGGTTCCTGGCAAGCTCGGTGGCGCTCGGCGTATTGGCGAACGCGCCCGCGGCGCGGGCTACCACCAAGCTAAATGGCGTGGCCAAGGGTCCGTATAACACGGACGAAAAGGTCACGCCGTACGAGGCCATCACCCATTACAACAACTTCTACGAATTCGGCACCGACAAAGGAGATCCAGCGGAGAACGCCCACCGGCTGAAGACTTCACCGTGGATGGTGAAGGTGGAAGGCGAGGTCGCCAAGCCGATCACACTCGACCTGGATGCCATTTTCAAGATTGCTCCTCTCGAGGAGCGCATCTATCGGCATCGCTGCGTGGAAGCCTGGTCGATGGTGATCCCGTGGATCGGCTTTCCGTTGAACGCGCTGCTCAAGCGCGCCCAGCCTACGGCCAAGGCGCGCTACGTCGCATTTGAGAGCTTCTACGATCCAAAGAACATGCTATCGACCTTTCAGGCGGGCATTGCATTTCCTTATGTCGAAGGCTTGCGTCTGGACGAAGCGATGAACCCGCTAGCGCTTCTGGCAGTTGGCCTCTATGGCGAGACGCTTCCCAATCAGGACGGCGCGCCGTTCCGCTTGGTCGTACCCTGGAAGTACGGCTTCAAGAGCATCAAGTCCATCGTCAAGATTAAGCTGCAGGAGAAGCAGCCGCCCACCACCTGGAACCTCTCCGCGGCGAATGAGTACGGATTCTACTCGAACGTAAATCCGGAAGTGGATCATCCGCGCTGGAGTCAGGCCAAGGAACGGCGCATCGGCGAATTCTCCAAGCGCAACACCATCAAGTTCAACGGTTACGGCGAGCAAGTGGCTAGCATGTACGCGGGGATGGATCTGCGCAAGAATTTCTGAGAGCATGAACCGCGTCCTTTCGAGCCGCTGGACGAAAGCCGCGGTCTTCGCACTATGCCTGGCGCCCGTGCTGTTGCTCGGTTGGCGCTTGTTGGGATTCCTGCTGCAAGGCGGGCAGGGTTACGATCCCAACCTGACAGCCGACCCGATCGCCTATATCACGCACTACACCGGCGATTGGACCATCCGATTCCTGCTGATCACTCTCAGTGTTACTCCGCTGCGCAAACTGTTCGGCCTTCCCAAGCTGGCGCGCTACCGCCGGATGCTGGGGTTGTTTGCGTTCTTCTACGGCTGCCTGCACCTGATGACTTGGGTGTGGCTGGACAAATTCTTCGACCCGCACGAGATGGTGAAGGACGTCATCAAGCGGCGCTTCATAACCGCCGGCATGACGGCTTTCGCGCTGATGCTTCCGTTGGCCGTCACTTCTACAGCCGGATGGGTGCGGCGGCTGGGTTTCGAGCGCTGGCAGCGCATCCATCGCCTGATTTACTTCAGCGCGCTGGCAGGCGTGATCCATTATTACTGGCTGGTGAAGTCCGACGTGCGGCTTCCGCTGCTATACGGTGGGATTTTAGCGGTGCTGATGCTTTATCGCGTTACGATCTGGCTGCGCACTGCTCCCCGGCGCGCGCCGGTTGCCAATCCGAAAACAATCGGATCCGCAGCGCAACTCAAGTAGCCTGATCGATCGTTTTTGTCGCGACTGGGAGTCTCCCGAAGCGGAACAAACCTTCTGCGAGGACGGCAACTGCCGCCAGCCCGATGAAGGAGAGCGGATGCAAGTAGCGCATCTGGGCCGGCGTCGTCAAGCACGTTACTGCGATCAGCAGCGCGCTCCACAATGTCAGGAATCCAATAGCCCGGCGCACACGCGCGGGAGCCACACAGGTTGCGGCCAGACCGAGAAAGGGCGCCAAGTACTGCATCCAACACCACAGCCAACCGTGCGGATGGTAGCGGCGCGTGAGAGTACGTTCGGTCGCGCGGTCGCGGCGCTGCTGAGGAAAGTGAGCGGTGATGATTCGCCATCGCTCCTCACTGGGCTGAACGCTCGGATCCGCCCCATCGTCGATGAGAAGCACAGCACGAAGCGTGTCTCTGCGCAGGAATTGGCGATATTCCGACCAGGACCGGTATCCCAATCTTAGAAACCCGAGCGGATTCCGGCACACTGCGTGGAGCGCGAAAGCCTCCGCGTCATTGTTGGCTTGAAGCAAATCCCCGTGAAAGGTTTGCGTCAACCGGCTCACCAGGCCGTCCGGGTTCCAAAGCTGGAAACTGCGTGCCCCAGACGAGTCATCCGACAGCGCGTACGCCCGGTGCTGCGAATCCCGGAGGACGGCCGCGCGCCGCGGATCGGGTGCATCTTGCTCCTCCAGCAGCGCCGCCAGATTGCCCGCCAGAAAGAAGCCTGTTCTATATTCATAGGCAGGTTCGCGTTGGGCCCAAAATCCGGTGAGCCGCTGATAGGCCAGCTGGCAGATGAGCACCGCCGCGACGCTCACGCCGAACGCCAGCGCCATGCGACGCCGATTGCCCCACAGCTTCGGCGCCGCCAAAGGAATGAGTACGGCGGACGCAAATACCATCGGCACGTACACGAGCCGCAGTCCGACCAAAAACATTCCGAGTACGGCCAACGCGATCAGCCAGATGTTCCTCGGTGCGCGCAGGTACTCCAGGGCCGTTATCAGAAAGAGGGCTGCTACGAACCCTGCGGCAGCTTCGGTCATAACCAGGTGCTCGCCGGCAACTTGCGTGGGATCCCAGGCAAAGGCAAAGGCGGCTGCGGCCGCGATCTGCCAGCGGACCTTCAGGTAGCGGATCAGGACCAACGCCAACAGCCAAGCCACCAGGCCACCCAAGAGCGCCTGAACCGCGACTAGTGGCGTCAAAGAACCGAACGGCAAGCACAATCCGCGAATCAGCCAACTATAAACGTAGGAACGCTCCGGCCGGAATTCCAATTTCAGCGCGTTAGTTATAAACGACCCTGAATCCGGAAACAGCAGCGGACGCCGGTCGAGAACGAGCTGCAGCGCCTTGGAAGCGAACACTAACAAGGCGACCCATAGCAAAGGCCGCTCTTCGAGGCCTAATTTTTGACGCGGAGGTACCAGAGAGCTACCAGTCCGAATACGGTGTACCTTCGAGACTAGTTTTGTCCGATCCGCTGCGCACGTCGTAAATTCCGGGCTGCTGTTGATTCACGGTGTTGGACTGGTCTTCCTGGATGATTTTCCAGGAGTCCGCACTGCCGGTCATGGGATCCAGCGGCACCTCGCGCAGGTAGCCATCGCTGACTAGATCTTCGAGCGTTTGCGGGGCCTTCTGCTTGTCGTAAGTGTACTCGTCGATCACGGTGCGCATGGTGAACAGGTTGTTCTTGAGCACGCTCTCTTTGGCGCGGATGATGGAGCGGCTGTAGATCGGAATCGCCACCGACAGCAGAACCGCGATGATCGCCATCACGATCATCAACTCGACAAACGTAAATCCGCAGAGTGCGCGCTTACCCTGGCGTCGCCGTGCTGCGTCCCTGAGCTTCATCACCATTCCGAATATGCCGTCCCGTCGCGCGCCTTGTCGGTGCTTTTGGTATACACGTCAAAAACGTTTTGCCCGCCCCATGTTTGCGAATCCACGTCGTCCTTGGTGCTGCGCAAGCCCCAATCGGTGGAATTCGTCATGGGGTCCTTGGGAATGCGCCGCAGATAGCGCATCTTCTTATCCACCGATCCGGTGGCTTTGATGCCATCCACCAACTGCTTCAAAGATTCCGGATAATTGTCGCTGTCCAGCTTGGCCGGCCCGATCTTTCCGGTGTCCATGTCGTCTTTGAATTTGTCGATGGCGTTGCGTATTTGCTCCAGCGCGCGAGTCAAATCCCGCTCCTTTTCCAGCTGCACGCGGTAACGCAGCAGCGGAACGGACATGGCGGTGAGCAGCATCATGATGGTGAAAGCTACGATGAGCTCCACCAAAGTCATGCCGCGCTGGCTTTTGCGTCTCACGCAAAATCCTTACTGCACCGTCACCGGCAACGATGGAGCGGTCACGGAGATCGGCTTGCGCTTGGAATCGCGCAGATTGATCTCGCTCACGCTCAGCGTGCTAGTGCCCTTGCCTACCGCCGTAAAGCTGAACTGCATCAGAGCTCCGGAGCCATTCACACCGGTGGCGCGGCTCATTTCGATGGTCGCTTCACCGGCGTCATTGCGTATATCGAGGCTGGGCGGATTGCCACCCGGCTGCGCCAGAAGACCGGCCGGCGTCACCTGGTTCAAGCGCAGAATCCTGGGATCCCAGCGAAGCTTGATGGGGACCGCCGCCAGGTCGGAAGCGTTATCCACCTGCAACCCAACCACTACCGGCGCCGACACCTGGGCCTGCACCGTGGGTGGAACAAAAGATAGGCGTATCGCGCCGCCTGGTACGCCAGGCGTGACCGGAACGGTAGCCTGGGGAGCGGCCGGCGCTGCGGGAGCCGCTGGAGTTTCACCCTCCTCGGGGCCGTACCTCAATTTCACGGTCTGATCGGTTCCCGCCGAGATACCCCGCACATCCAGCGCCGATATGTCCTGCGAGCGCACGATATGCGGGATCAGCGCGATCAGAAGCTCGCTGCGCGATTTATCCTTGGAAGTCGATCCGAACAGATACTTGCCAAGCACCGGGATGTTCACCAGCCCCGGAATTCCGCCGATGTTCTGCGTGTCTTGCGACTGCATCAAGCCACCCATCAGGCTCACTTCGCCGTCGCGCAGCCGGATGTCGGCTTCGTTCTTGCGCTGCGAAATCACCGGCTGATTCAAACCGCCCAAGTTGACGGTGGAGCTGACTTGAGAAATATCCACGCTCACGTGCAGGCTGACTTCGTTCGTCCCATGAACGTGCGGAGTGATCTCCAGGTTAACGCCGGTATCGACAAATTGAAATTGCGTGCTGACCAGCGGGCTCACGCCCACCGTCCCAATGCCGGGCTGGAAACTGCCGGTGGCGTAAGGAACGCGGTCGCCGATCTTAAGCGATACTTTCTGCCCGTCGGAAGCGCGTACTTCGGGCGACTGCATCACGCGCGTCGAGGTATCGGACATTACGGCTTGCAACATCGCGCCCGGCAGGGTGGTTGAAAAATCCCCGCTTGATATATGTCCGAGCTGCGATAACGCTACGGCCGAGCTGGTGCTGGCGGCGGTGGTGGTCGTGGTCGTCGTGGTCGTACCAGTAGTCCCGCTGTTCACTGTAATGGGATTGCGCGGCGTGAATCCGAACGGAATCGCCAGGCCGTTGGTGCCGTTCGACACAATGCCTGCCGCCAGCGTCCGCGAGCGATCGCTATCGGCTTCCATCACGATCAGGTCCACCACAACCTCGGATTTGGGCTTGTCCAGATCGTGCAACAGTTTTTCCACCAGCGCGACCTTATCCACCGTATCCCGCACGACTACCGCATTCTGGGCGTTGAAGGTAAACATGCGGCGCACGTCGGAGACCGATCGAATGGTGGTGACGATCTCTTGAAACTCCTGCACCGAGGTCGGATTTCTCAGGTAGAAAACCTTAACCACTTCGTCTTCGTAATCGCGCCGCTTGGTTACATTGTCTTCGGTCACGAAGATGGCGTTGGAGCTGACCGGCTTCCAAAAAGTCTTGGTCAGCAGCGCGATGTAATCCAGCGCCTGCTCCAGCGTCACGTTGCTCAGATCCAGATTCGTATTTCTGCCGGCCTGCATTTGCGGATCGAACAATACATTGATTCCCGCCAGCTTCCCCACCGTTTCATAGAGAACCTTGAGCGGCTGGTTATTCATCTTGAGCTGCGGGATCGTGTTGGTGATAGGCTTCAGCTCGGGCACCGGCTGGAGCGATTCCATTAATTGCAGGCTCTCCTTGCGCGCCTTTTCTACGGGCGTCTCAGCCTCTTTTCCCTTTTTCTTTTGATCCAGAACTTCCGTTATGTCGCGAATCTGCTGGGCTGCGATGGCCGATCCGGGGTCCAGGCTGTAAGCCCTTTGAAATTCTACTAGAGCCTGCTCGGGCTGACTATTATTCTTCAGTCTCATGCCCGCCTCGACGTGAGTCTGGCCGGCCGTGAATCGCATCCGGCGGGTACCGAGCTGATAACCCGGATCCTGGGGGTCCTGGCTAAGCGCCTGTTCGTAATAGTCGAGCGCTTTGTCGTAATCCTTCTTGGCCTCGGCTTCAAGGGCCAGCTTAACCAGCTTGTCGCCCTTCTTGGTGCGCGCCTCCAGGCTACCAGCCGGAAGGGCGAGCACCGCGGCCATGACCACCGCTAAACCCCGCAACCTATTACAAACGATCATCTTATTCCTTCATGACGCCATATGATAAAATGAACTCGCCGGTCAAAACACCCATCACATAAACGGTTGACGCGACTGCGTTTCCCGGCGTTGAGTACAAAAATACAGAATTGAGCCGCCAGATGAGGGCGGCGGAAGGCATCAGGCGCCGCGCGCAGAAAATCCCGTGGAAGCTCGAATCAAGATCCTGGGCGATAACCGGCAAGCCGGGCACAACTACCATTTGCTGGAGCGCTTCGAGGCCGGAATCGCCCTGACGGGCACCGAAGTCAAAGCGGCCAAGAGCGGCAGGATTCAACTCAAGGACGCCTTCTGCGAAGTGCAGGGTAACGAGGCCTGGATGCTCAACGCCCACATCAGCCAATATTCGCACGGCAATCGCGAGAACCACGAACCCACTCGCCGGCGCAAGCTGCTGCTACATCGCGCGGAGATCGACAAGCTGCTCGGCAAAACTCGCGAAAAGGGCCTCACGCTGATCCCCACCAAAATGTACTTGAAGAACGGGCATATTAAGGTGGAGTTCGCGGTTGCAAAGGGCAAGAAGCTGCACGATAAACGCGAGGCTGAACGCCGACGGGAAATGGAAGCCGAGGCTCGGGCAGCCATCGGGCGCAGGAGATAATTTGCGGGAGAGACCTCGCTAGAATGGGACGACATGAATATCGAGCTTGAGACCCGGCCATTGGCCGAGGTGGAGTGCGACGCCATCGTGGTGGTGGCTTTCGAACAGGAAACGCCGCAGGGAGCCGCGGCCGAGCAGGCCAAGGAACTCTACGACAGTGGCGAATTCAGCGGAAAGGCGCTGGAAATTGCCGTCCTGCATCGGCCCGCCGGCTTGAAAGCAAAGCGGCTGGTGCTGGCCGGCGGCGGCAAACGCGAGCGGTTCGATTCGGCTGGGCTGCGCAAGCTGGCCGGCGCGGTGTTGCGCGGGATGAAGGCCAAGGGCGCTCGCAGCATTGTTCTGGCTCTGGATGAACCCTATCGATCGGACGCATTCGCCGCAGCGGCCGTGGAAGGCGCGCTGCTCGCCGACGTCGAACCGGATCGCTACAAGACCGACCCGAAAAAGAATGACAAGCAGGTGGACCGGTTTGCGGTTCTGGGCGGCTCGCAATCGGCGCTGAATTATGGCCGCATCGTGGCCGAGTCGCAGAACTTCACGCGCAGTCTGGCAAACGAACCATCCAATTTGCTGACACCGATGCGTATGGCCGAGCGCGCGCGCGAAATGGCCGCCGAGCAGGGCTTGGAATGCGAGGTTCTGGACCAGGACCGCATGCGGCACCTGGGGATGGGCGCCTTGCTGGGCGTTGCGCAGGGCAGCGCCGAGCCACCCGCGCTCATCATCGTGCGGTATAAACCCGCAACACCGGCTGCCTCAAACGATCATCTGGGGTTAGTCGGAAAGGGCGTGACGTTCGACACCGGCGGCATCTCCATCAAACCGGCCGATGGCATGGAAAAGATGCGCTACGACATGGCCGGCGGCGCTGCCGTTCTGGGCGCCATGCGAGCCATCGCGCAGCTTAAGCCGGCCATCCCGGTGACTGCGCTGGTTCCGGCGGTGGAGAACATGCCAGGCAGCCGGGCCCAGCGGCCAGGCGATATCGTCACCACGCTGGCCGGGAAAACGGTGGAAGTTCTCAACACCGACGCCGAAGGACGCATGATCCTGATCGACGCGCTGACGTACGCCCAGCGCCTGGGCTGCACGCATCTGGTGGACGCGGCCACGCTCACGGGAGCCGTCGTGGTGGCGCTCGGCGCGGTCAACGCGGGCGCATTCAGCAACGACGAAGCGTTCTTGAACAAGCTTCTTTCGGCCGCCAAGACGGAGGGCGAAAAGATGTGGCAACTGCCGCTCGACGAAGAATATAAAGAACAGCTCAAGAGCGCGTTCGCCGATCTGCACAATATCGGCGGGCGGCCTGCAGGATCGATCACCGCCGCCATGTTTCTGCGGGATTTTGTCGGCGACACGCCGTGGATCCACCTGGATATCGCGGGCACCGCTTGGCTGGACGATGCGAAACCTTATATGGCCAAGGGCGCCTCGGGAGTGGGCGTGCGCACGTTCGTGAAATTGGCTGAAAGCTGGTAGTGGCCAGTTAGCAAGATTTACAGCCAGGGTGCGCGCAGCGGATGTTACAACAGCCCGGTTTGCGCCTGATTCGAGAAGCGCTGGCCCATTGGCAGGTTAATTGCAAAAAATAGCTGCGGAGTAAAACAAGATGCCAATGGCTGTAACGTCCGCAGCGGCAGTGGTTCTAATCGGTATCCTTTTGTGGCTCGTCAACGTGTACGTGCCGCTCGCGCCTAACATGAAGAGAATCGTGAATATCGTGGGTGCGCTGATCGTTGTTGGGATCGTTTTGTGGGCCATCAATACGTATATTCCGATGGCGGGAAGCATTAAGGCGATCCTCAATATTGTGGTGGTGTTGGGGACGTGCGTAGGCGTACTGCAGGCGATCGGTCTTTGGGGCGATATCCAGGATTTCGCGAGAAATTTCACCGACTATCGCATTGTCCGCCGGCATCGGATCGGCCACCCGCCTGAGCCACACGAACCGCACGTGTAAATTGATTGCCGGCGAGGCGCCCGTCAGGCAAGCGAGCGCGCCGCTGAGGTGGCGGATCGAGTCGCGATTTTTTTTCGCCAAGCCAAAACCGCGACGAATCCGGCCGCGGCGCCGATCGCCGCACCGATCGCAATGGCGGCGCGCGATGATCTGCGCACGCTTGGCTGGTTTGGCACCCGCACATGTTCGGGCCGAACACCGACACCAACCACATAGCCAAGCGCGCGATGTATTCCCGGAATTTGTACCGCGACTTTCAAGCCCCAGGGCGCTTTAAGCGGGCCCGCGTCGGCGAAGACGCGATCGAACGCATTGTGAATCCGGACCTGCACCGCTTGGGTCGCGCGAGTGGGAAATTCTCGTCGCTTTTGGACAGCGGCGAGCATGGCTTCTGTCACGCGCTCCTCGCGCAAACCATCCGTCAGCAGATTGGCGGCGGCAACTGCATCTTGAATCGCCAGGTTGATTCCCACGCCTCCGGCGGGCGACATGGCGTGCGCGGAGTCGCCAATGCACAGCAACCCAGGCCGATGCCATTGGCGCAGGCGGTTAATCTGGACCGTCAGCAGCTTGATCTGATCCGAGTTCTGCAGTTCATGCACGCGTCCATCCAGCCACGGACAGAGCTCCAGTAGGCCGTTGCGAAAAGCCTCGATCCCGGCCCGTTTGATATCTTCAAACGACCCTTTTCGAATAATTAAGCCGGCCTGAAAATACGTGCCACGATTGATCAGAATGAGCGCCTTACCGAAGTTCACGATGCCCAGCACTTGTTCGGGATCATTCGGCTCGCGGCTGATGCGGAACCACAGCACGTCGATTGGAACGCCGAACTCAAGCAGCTCCAATTGGCCGGCTTTGCGCATAGTTGAACTGCGGCCGTCGCATCCGACCACCAGGCCGGTGTGAATGGATACAGCTGTAGCGTTTGGCCCACGAGCCAGCACACCCGTGACGATGCGATCGTCATCCCGAATTAGGTCCAGCGCTTCGTGCTGCATTCTCAAATCGAAATGCGGAAATGCGCGGGCCCGCTCGGATAGAAAGTTCAAGAAATCCCACTGCGGCATTAAGGCGGTAAACTTGCACCTCCCTGGAACGTGCCGGAAATCTGGCCCTCGGAATGTGAGGTCGCCGAAGGTGCCTCCGACAGAGGTCACCTCCTGATGGGGGATCTTCAGGAAGTCATCGAGCAGCCCCAGTTCGTCCAAAACTTCCAAAGTGGATGGATGCACAGTATCGCCGCGAAAGTCGCGGAAAAAATCGTTGTGCTTTTCTAAAACGGTGACCCGTACACCTCCGCGCGCCAGCAGATAGCCCAGCATGATGCCGGCAGGACCGCCACCGACTATGCAACAGGTTGTTCTCAGAGATTCATTTGACATAACGACTTCTCCCTATCCCCCGTAGGACGCAGGCCCGCTCGTTAGGTATCCAGGCATTGGCCGGGACACCCGATCGGTCAGCGCCATAGCCACCCCCTGTCAACGCAAAGTAGAAATGTCCTATTCCCTGCAAAGTAGAAATGTCCGGTTTTGACCGGGCTGGGCGAGGGTGCATGGTAGTCTGGGCGTGCCGGTGAAGCGGAGACGGGCAATGCTGGCGAGCAACCCGATCAAGGAATAGCCGGTCGGAACTCATCGCGGACGATGAGCAGAGCGCGCCCCTTCCGTCGCGTTCTTTTACTGGGGCCCGGGGGCCGACCAACGGGAGGCGGCACTCCACCCCCAGGGTTAGGTGGTTTTGGTTTTTGTTTTGCGACTCCATCGGACCGATAGATTCCGCCTGCCTCAGAAAACGCCTAACGGGAGAGTTTCCCGGTACAGGGCGCCTTTGGACTTCGCGCCATCTCCGTGGCCGAGTTGGTGTTGTCATAGAGGCTCCTCACGCCGGGCGCCGGAGCCTTGAGCTGCCTGCCAGAGTTTCGGCCCCTTCTTCAGATCGAAGTGCTTGTTCCATTCGCTCTTCTTGGCCGGCTTACTCGTTTTTGTCGGGGCCGGCTTTATCAGCGCCACTTTGGGCCGCTGCTCGCATCGCGCAACGCTGAGATAGCAGTCGCGAAAGCGAGCGGCAACGGAACCGTCCCGCCGTTGCTCGACCCGTATCTAGCTCGCCCGCAGTCCCGCACGAATGTCCTTACGTAGCGATCCGGTAGATCTTGGCATCTAACGGGAACGTGTAGTCGTTATTCACCCGGCGCTTCTCCACGTGGCTGAGAATCGCTGCTAAATCGTGCTGCTTCTCCAGCGGCCGGTGCGCGTCGTCCGCATTGGCCGGCACCACCGCTAGTCGTGCCGTTGACCCAGGGCAGAAACTCGGTTTCCAAGTAGTGGTTGGCTTGCTCCAAGGTGGTCACTCCAGCTACACGCATTCCCTTTACCAGCCGGTCCTGGGCGGTCAAAAATCCTCGCTCCACTCGCCCTTTCGCCTGCGGACTGTGCGCCGCTATCCAGGGGATTCCCAGCTCCTGCAAGGCACGTCCGATCTGCGTCGGAGGCAACTCCTCCCGCTCCTTGCCCTTGCGACTGCCATCGCGCTTGGTTTTCACCGCCGTCTGAAACAGCGACGCTTTGTCGGTGTAGTAGGCCAACGGCCGCCCGTGCTTTTTCAGGTAGCGCTCCAGATGGTTCATGTTTTCCAGCGTCGAGTCGCTGCTCACAAAGCGCGCGAACCACCGGCTGGTCGCATCGTCGATCATGTTGATCAGCAGGATCTCCTCCCCGCGTCCTTCCAGCCAGTCGTGATCGCTGGTGTCCCACTGCACCAGCTCGCCGAAACGACTGCGCCGCGGCCGCCATTCATGGATCTTCTCGATGTGCTGCTTTCGCGGCCGCCATAGCTTGCCTCGAATCATCCACTGCCGCACCGTCTCCCGGCTCACCTCGATATCGTGCTTCTTGGCCAGGTACTCCGCTGCCAGCGTCGGCCCGAATCCCCGGTACACCGGCTGCGACAAGAATCGCTACCGCCTCCTGTTCCGTATCCGCACTGATCTTGCGGTTGGAGGGAAGCCCTCGCAGGGCGTGAGCTACCACCTTGTCTCCGCGCCGCTTCAACTCCCGCAGCAGACGCCTCACGTGCCGTTCCGTGATCCCCAGTTCCTCGGCTGCCTGCTTCTGCGTGATCAGCTTCTTCTTCGCCTTCTTCAGGGCCACCAGGCGGTCCCGTTCGGCTTGCGTCATCAGTAGTTGTCCTTCTGGCACCTCCCCAGCCTGGAAGGTGTCAATAG
The DNA here is from genome assembly GCA_963761935.1 of Terriglobia bacterium. Lineage (GTDB taxonomy): Bacteria > Acidobacteriota > Terriglobia > Bryobacterales > Bryobacteraceae > Palsa-89. Next base: position 47,847 of record CAVXJU010000083.1, read on the forward strand.
GACATTTCTACTTTGCGCAAATAGGACATTATCATTTTGCGGCGACACGCCATAGCCACCCCCTTGACTCCGCGAATCGATTTATCCATTATTCTATGAGCCAACACCGAAAGGAGGGAAGCTTGGGAAACTACATGGTTACTTTGTGGATTGTTTGGGCGGCCGTTACCGGCATGCTCGTGTGCTTGATGATCTACCGGTCCTTGATTGGCCTGAAAGAGGACGACCAATTATTCCTGGATTCCGCTGAAAACAAATTGGAGATGGAGCAACAAGACCTCCTGCGGAAACTAAATCGGCTCAAGCCGGTGATCATGAGCCTGGCTGTTGCTTCCGCGCTAGTCCTTTGCGCTATTGGTAGCATCTGGGTCTATCGCGGAATCACCGGTTTCCAGGAGTAGCCGAGCGGCATTCGCTCCGACAGGCGCACGTCATTTGTGCGCGGGACCGATGTGTACGAATTCATCCTCCGCGGTGTGTTTGCGCGGTGGCGTGAGCAGCGACTTGGGTAGCTTGGCCGAGTAGATCAGTCGCTCGATGCGCGGCAACCATTTGCGCACCGTGCGGCCGTGCAGGATCAAGCTTCCCGCCACCAGCAGCGGATGCGGGATAGTGGTGCGGCAGCGGGAGCACATATCGATCTCGCCGGCGCGCCCCGCGGCGTGCAGAACCCGCAGGCGCTGCATTTCCTCGGCATTCCAAATCTCTTCCAGCGGCGCTGCCGCAAGGTTTCCGATCGGGCGGCCGTCCAGCATGTAGCTCTGGCAGCATGGATAAACATCGCCGTTGTGCTTCACATACGCCGGGCCGCGCCACAAATAGTGGCAAGGATGTTTCCAGTCCTGCGCGGCGTGCCCGCCCTCGGGCTGCAGCAAGTTGGTCTCGTCTTCCTTGACGCGCACCTGGTCCACGCCCGGAATCGCGCTCCAATAGCGCACGAAATCGTCCACCTCTCCGGCGTTGCGCTGCATCCTCACCATTTGCACCACCACTTGAATCTTGGCGCGGCGTTCGTGCTTCATGCGCGCGAACCGCACGAAATTGTCGCGTACTTTCTCGAAATTCGCGCCCTTGCGATAGAACTCGTAGGATGCCTTGGTCGCACCGTCCAAACTCAGCGTGATGTGCTCGAGCGGAGTCTCCAGCAGCCGGGCGCAGGTTTTCTCGTCGAAGAAAGTCCCGTTGGTTGAAAGTAGCGTCGAGATTTGGTGGCGCTCGCAGTACTCAATGCGGTCGAAAATTTTCCGGTCCATGAACGGCTCGCCCAGGCCGATCAGCATCATGTGCTCGGCGCTGCTCCCGGATTCCTGCACCAGGCGCGTGAAAATCTCGTCCGTCATGTCCTCCTTGGGTTGCTTGTGAGTCTCGCGCGGGCACATGGGGCAATAGAGGTTGCACTTCGCGGTGGTTTCGACAATGTACTCCACCGGCAGTCCGCGCAGGACGGGCTTGCGCCTTACATAGCCCCACAGCAGTTTGGCACGATTCCAGGCGCGCATGGCGACAATCTTCATTGTAGCCGCAGCCCGCGTTGCCACATCTTCGGGTGCGGTATATCTCGTAGGTAGGCAAGCACGATGAACGTCACCTTGACCGGCGCTACTGGCTTCGTCGGGAGCCGTCTGCTTGCGAAGCTTCTAGCCGATGGCCACCAGGTGCACGTCTTGGGGCGAAGGCGCAGCGCAAAGCTTCCCGCGTCGGTTTCGTTCTCGGAGTGGAGCGCGGCATCCGAACCCCCGCCGGACAGCGTGGCCGGCGCGGATGCCGTCATTCATCTGGCCGGCGAACCGGTAGCGCAGCGTTGGACTTCTCAAGGGAAAGCTCGCATCCGCGACAGCCGTGTGGAAGGAACCCGCCTGCTGGTGAGTGCCCTCTCGCGACAGCCTCGGCGGCCGGCTGTCTTTGTCTGCGCCTCCGCCATAGGGATTTACGGTGCGCGCGGCGACGAAATCCTTACCGAAACTTCGGCCTCCGGTCAGGGTTTCTTAGCAGAGGTAGTGACCGATTGGGAGAAGGCCGCCCAAGCCGCGGAGCCGCTGGGTATTCGCGTGGTCTCGGTCCGTTTCGGAGTGGTGCTGGGCCAGGACGGCGCGCTGGCCAAAATGTTGCCCGCGTTCCGGCTCGGTGTCGGAGGACGCATCGGTTCGGGCCGGCAATGGATGTCCTGGATTCACATCGTGGATGCCGTCGATTTGATCCTGTTGGCCCTAGGAAATTCCGCTCTGCGCGGTCCCGTGAATGCCACGTCGCCGCAACCGGTGACAAATCTTGAATTCACCCGCGAACTTGCGGCCGCCTTGCATCGGCCAGCCGTTTTTCCAATACCTGAGGCCGCGCTGAAATTGCTGTTTGGCGAAATGGCCGGCATGCTACTGGGGAGCCAGCGAGTGCTTCCTAAGACTGCCGAAGCAGCCGGTTTTCGTTTCCGCTACCCCGCGCTACGGCCCGCCTTGGAGGAAATTCTGGCGTCCCGAAACTCTCGATCTGAGGCACAATAAGAATATGCGGTATTTGCTCACGAATATCCGAAATTCGCTTCTGCTGGTTTCCGCCGCCGCGCTGTTCGCCGCCTCGCAGATGAGCCTAACGGTGGATAAGCTGAAGACCTTCATCGAATCGACCATTCAGATGAAGCAGCCCGATATCCAGGTTGCGCAATATCTGCGCCAGGTGAAGCTGACCGAGAAGCTGGACGACGCCACGGTGGAGGAGCTTCAGACCAAAGGCGCCGGACCAAAGACCGTGCTGGCCCTGCGCGCCATGGTGGAGACCACGGCCAATCTTCCCGAACCTCCGCCTCCCACGCCGAAGCCCGTAGTGGTGCCGATCCCGCCGCCGGATTCCGAGGAACAAAGTAAAATCCTGGACGAGGCTCGCGAGTACGTCTTGAATTACACCAAGAATCTGCCGAATTTCATCTGCGTACAGGTGACTCGACGCTTCATTGATGCGTCGGGCAAAGGCACCGCTTACCATACGACGGACACCATCACGGCCAAGCTCACCTACGACGGCCAGCATGAGGACTACGATGTGATCCTCAAGAACAATCAGCCCATGACCAACGTCAAGATGGAGGACCTGGGCGGCACTACATCCTCGGGCGAATTCGGCACCATGATGAAACAGATTTTCGATCCGCAAAGCAATGCGCAGTTCGGATGGGACCATTGGGCGACACTGCGCGGCCGGCGGACGTACGTGTTCACATACGATATTGCGCAAAGTTACTCGCGTTACCAGATCGAGGAAAAAGACACTAAGCAATCCATCATGCCGGCCTATCGAGGACAGGTCTACATAGACCGCGACACAAACATGGTGACCAAGCTAACGCTCAACCCCTACGATGTTCCTCCCGATTTCCCGATTCGAGACGTTCACGTGTCGCTGGATTATGATTTCGCCAAGATTTCGGACGAGGAATACATGCTGCCGTTGAAGGCGGTCCTCACGTCGCGAGCCGATCGTTACGCTACCAAGAACGAAATCGAATTCCGGCTGTATCGCAAGTTCGAAACCGGCAGCACGATCAAGTTCGATACGCCCGATGCTCTGCCCGACGATCAGACCAAAGAAAAACCGCCCGAAGATAACAAGGTCAAGAAGCCGTAAACCCGAGCGCCGACAGGAGTGCCAGAGCGGCGTGCAGCAATGCGTGCGCCGGGGTTGAATCGTCCGCTCGGAGAATGTGCGACCCTGGCGGGCGCCAGCGTTGAAGCATACGCTCGGAAGCAAAGCCGGAGAAGACGCTGATCTGTGGAACGCCGCAGGCGGACGCCACGTGACCGCCCGCCGAGTCGTAACCAACATACAGCCGGCTGCGCGCGATATGTTCGGCGAATCCGGCGAATGAGCCGTCCCACATCGCCATCCCCGGCCCGGCTTTCGCAACGGCGCGCTCGACGCGTTCGGCTTCTTCTCCGCCCGCTCCTTTGTCTATGAGAACCGGCCTGGGAAGTTGCCGCAATAGCTCTTCTTCGAACGGATCGGCGATGCGTTTTTCAGGATTCTCGCCGACACCGAAGCTGACCGTGGTTGTGAATTGGGCTGCATCGAGCCCGGTGCGGATGTAAGAGCGCGGGTCGACGGCGCCGAAGGTCTCAGCCGCCCACTGCATGGCCAGTGCACCCAAAGGTTCATCGCTCGCGCCTCCGTAAGAGCGGCTCTCGAAGAAGTAGTAATCTTCTTCCGAACAAATCGGCAGAAGCCCAAGCTGAGTAAGCCGAGAGTCGGGGTCGATCACGATGCTTGCAGGGCGCGCTACTGCATCGCGCAGTTCCTCCCAGATCGAAAGCCGATCGTCCAGCGCTCCGCTGCGGCGGTAGGCAATCGGAAGATGGCTCAAGCCTTGATCGGCCTGAAACAATTCCCAATTTTTTTGTGGCCCTGCGAACCAGATGCGCGCGTTCGTGAAGCATTGCTTAGCCGCATCCAGCAAGACGCTGGTGATAGCGACATCGGCGCCCAAGGTCACGCGCGAGAGTACGAACACGTTGCGGATCGCGGCCGGATCGCGATCGAACGCGCGCGGACGCCGCACACGCTCATACCGCGCCGCCAGATGTTCGGCATGCAGCCCAGGAACGCGCCGCGCGATCACTTCCGAGAACAGCTCGGCGTAAACGCTACAGAGCTTCGGCTCGAACAGATCGCCCAGCCGCTCCACCACGATTCGAAACAGGGCGCGGCTTCCGTCCGCATCCAGCAAGCCGTTGATCAGGTGGTCGGGCCAGGGCCGGCCTTCCAGGCAACATGCCAGCAAGTCGTGCGCGAGGCGGTTAGCGGAGGTACTTTGCAACCAGCAGCTCCAGCTTCTTGCGCGTGACGGGCGGCACTGCGGCCGGATCGGTGATGAGCGCATGCGCCAACGCCGATCCGCATTTGCATTCGCGCTGGGCGGGCATGCTCGCGACGGTCGCGGCCACCACCTTACAGGCGTTCTCGGCGTTGCGCTGCAAGTTCTCGAGAATGTCGGTGACGGTCACCGCATCGTGTTCTTCATGCCAGCAGTCGTAGTCCGTGACCATCGCCACCGTGACGTAACAGATCTCCGCCTCGCGCGCCAGTTTGGCCTCCTGCAGATTGGTCATGCCGATCACGTCCATGCCCCAACTGCGATACACGTTGGATTCGGCCAGCGTTGAGAAAGCCGGCCCTTCCATGCACAGATAGGTTCCGCCCGTGGCCACGTCCACGCCGGTTTGCGTGCAAGCTTTCGACACCACTTCAGAAAGCTGAGGGCAAATTGGATGGGCGAAGCTGATATGCGCCACCAGTCCTTCGCCGAAAAAAGTGGAAGCGCGGCCGCGAGTTCGATCGAAAAACTGATCGGGAATAACGAATTTCAGCGGCGCATGCTCTTCCTTGAGCGAGCCCACCGCGCTCAGCGAAATGATTCGCTCCACGCCCAGCGATTTAAATCCGTAAATATTCGCGCGAAAGTTCAGCTCCGACGGCGAGATGCGATGCCCACGGCCATGCCGGCTCAGAAAAGCCACTTCCTTTCCCGCCAGCCTCCCAACAATGTAGTCGTCCGACGGCCGTCCCCAGGGGCTGTCGAGCAACACTTCCTCTTGCGCTTCAAAGCCCGGCATGGAATACAGCCCGCTTCCGCCGATAATGCCGATAGTTGGTTTCATTCCTGTATCAACTCCAGCAAAACGCCTCCCGTTGAAGATGGATGCACGAATACGTAGAGATGCCCGCCGGCCCCGCGCCGAGGGTCGTTCAGTAGCCGCGCGCCGCCGGCCTTGAGCCGCTCGACCGTAGCCGCCAGATCGGGAACCTTGACCGCGACATGATGCAAACCCTCGCCGCGCTTTTCGATGAACTTCGCGATCACCGAATCCGGCCCCGTCGCCTCCAGCAATTCAATGCGCGATCCGCCCGCCGGAAGCATCGCAACGTTGACGTGCTCCTGTTCCACCGTCTCGCGCAGCCCCACCGCGAAGCCGAGTTGCTTTTCGTAAAACTCGAGCGCGGCGTCGAGCGAGCGCACCGCGATGCCCAAGTGATCAATCGAGAATTTGTTTGAGCCAGCCATCGATAGTTGTGTATGGATCCGTTCGGCGCGCCGCGATTTCTTCCGCCGCTTGCTCGAAATTCAAGCCCACGAAGCGATCCAGCAGCCGCTCGCGCAGCATCTCGCGCAGCCGCAAATTCCAGTTCTCGACCGCGCGGTTCTTAGCGCCGCTGCGTTCCAGAAACGATCGTACCGCGGCCAGCAGCTCGCCGATGCCCTTCCCTTCGGTGGCTACGGTATGGACGATGGGAGGCACCCAGCCGTCCTTGCGTGTAGAAAGGCTCTGAATCGCTTTGATCTCGCGCTGCAACCGGTCCGCGCCGGACTGATCTGATTTGTTGATCACGAAAACGTCGGCGATCTCCATGATGCCGGCCTTGATGGCCTGAACATCGTCGCCCATGCCGGGCACCAGCACGACCACGGTGACGTCGGCGAGTTTCGCGATCTCGACTTCATCCTGGCCGACCCCGACAGTCTCCACCAGCACCACATCTTTTCCAGCGGCGTCCAGCAGCAGCGCCATGTCCGTGGTCGCCACAGCCAGCCCGCCCAGCCAACCGCGCGTGGCCATGGAACGAATGAATACGCCCGAGTCGGCGTGATGGCTGAGCATGCGGATGCGGTCGCCCAGGATCGCGCCGCCGGTGTAAGGGCTGGTCGGGTCGACCGCGATCACCCCGACTTGTTTACCTTCGCGCCGAAGTTCGTGGATCAGGCAATCCACTAGCGAGCTTTTACCCGCACCCGGCGCGCCCGTGATCCCCATCACCGTTGCACGGCCGGTGTGCGCGAACAATTCCTTGAGCAAATGCTCAGCCGCCGGTCTGCGATTTTCGACAGCCGTAGCGGCACGCGCAAGGGCGCGCGGATCTCCGGCCAGGATTTGCTCGGACCAGGAATCCATCAACTTTTCAGAAGCTGCCGCGCAATCACCAGCCGCTGGATCTCGCTGGTGCCTTCCCCGATGGTGCACAGCTTAACGTCGCGATAGAATTTTTCGACCGGATAGTCTTTGATAAAACCATAGCCGCCGTGGATCTGCACCGCCTCGTTGGCAACGCGCACCGCAATCTCGGAAGCGAACAGTTTGGCCATGGCGGATTCCTTGGTGACGCGCTCGCCCTGGTCCTTCATCCAGCCGGCGCGATAAGTGAGCAGGCGCGCGGCGTCGATCTCGGTCGCCATGTCCGCCAGCTTGTTCTGGATGGCCTGAAACTCGGAAATGGGCCGGCCGAATTGTTTGCGCTGCTTCGAGTATCTGAGCGCGGCTTCGTAGGCGCCCTGCGCGGTGCCTACCGAGAGCGCAGCGATGGAGATGCGTCCGCCGTCGAGAATACGCAAGCTGTCGACGAAACCCTCGCCCGGCTTGCCGAGAAGCTGCGATTCCGGCAAACGGCAATCGGTGAAAAGAACTTCGCCGGTGGCGCTGGCGCGCATGCCCATCTTGTTTTCTTTTTTGCCGACACGATAACCAGGAATTTCTTTCTCCAGAATGAAGGCGGAAATGCCGTGATGCGAGGCGGCGCGATTGGTCACGGCCATGGCCACGCACACGTCGGCGTATTGCGCGTTAGTGGTGAAAGTTTTTCCGCCGTTGAGCACCCAGCAAGTGCCGTCTTTTACCGCTCGCGTGCGCGTACCGGCGGCGTCAGAGCCTGCTTCGGGCTCGGTTAGCGACCAGCAGCCGATCCACTCCGCCGTGGCGAGCCGCGGGAGGTATTTTCGGCGCTGCTCCTCGCTGCCGGCGAGAAAGATATGGTTGCTGCAGAGCGAATTGTGGGCCGCAACGATCAAGCCCACCGATGGATCGACCCGCGCGAGTTCTTCAATGATGATCGCGTAGTCGATGTAGCCGAGTCCGGCGCCCCCCAAGTCTTCGGGAAAGATCGCGCCCATGTAGCCGAGCTGCCCGGCCTTCTTGATAGCTTCGAGCGGAAAGGTCTGGTTTTCGTCCCAGTCCAAAACGTGCGGAGCGATTTCCGCTTCCGCGAATTCACGGACCGCCTTGCGAAGCTGAACCTGCTCCGATGTAAGTGAAAATTCCATGGAGAAGAGTAACTTCTATGTTGACACGGTCGAGAACGGCCCCGCTACGGCTATAAGCGACGCCCGGCATTAGTTGGTTAGTGCTTCCACTTCCGCGCGCGACGGGATCGACGACTGCGCACCGGCGCGAGTCACCGAAATCGCGGCTGCCGCGTTGGCGAAGCGCAGCGCTTCGGCGATTGGGCGATCTTCCGCGAGCGCGACCGCGAGTGCAGCGTTGAACACGTCGCCCGCGGCCGTCGTGTCGCGAGCCGTAACGGGAAACGCATCGCTGACCAGCTCGACTTGGCCGTCGTAATAAAAACTGCCGCGGTCTCCGAGCTTGAGCGCTACCGACTGCGGGCCGAGATCGCGCAGGAACTTCGCCAGCGCCGGCGCTTGAGCCAATTCGACGCGGCCCGCGGGATGACCCAGCAAGAGCAGGGCTTCGCTTTCGTTCGGAGTCAGGATATCCACATTCTCAAGTAACTCGGCCGGCAAGGCCTGCGCCGGAGCGGGATCCAAAATCGTTCGCGCACCCTCTTCCCGGGCCAGCCGCAGCGCCGCCGACACAGTATCGAGCGGCGATTCGAGTTGGAATAGCACGACACGCGCGCCTCGAAACACCGGCCGCATGGCTTCGACATCCGACGCTGCCAACGCGTGATTGGCGCCAGAAGCGACCACGATGGAATTTTGCCCGGAGCGATCCACTGAGATCAGCGCCACCCCGGTGGCCGACGCGCGCGTGGCGTGCACGGCCGAAACATCGACGCCGGCCGCCGACAGACTAGCCTTCAGATGATCGCCGAAAACATCGTAGCCCACGCGTCCCACCATCTTCACTCGCGTGGACGGACCAGCCAGCCGCGCCGCAGCATAGGCTTGATTGGCACCCTTGCCGCCAGGGATCATCTGGAAATCGCGTCCTAGTATGGTCTCGCCGGGCGCAGGCAGGCGCTCCACCGCCGCCACGAAATCCATGTTGAGACTGCCCACGACGACGATCGTGGCCGCGCTCATCGGTTCAGATCGATGCCGAACTTCTTGAGCTCCTCGGCGTAATACCGCCGGTGGAGCAGGTCCCACTCCTCAGTGCCTTCGGGAATTTCTTTTTTCTGCGATCGAATTTTGGTGCGGGCCGCGCGGTCGACTTTTTCTTCCACCGCCAGCAGCTCCGTCATGGAGCGCACGATCTCCAGCCGCACGTCGTTGGGATCCTTCTTGACGCGGAACTCGCGCGCCTTGCGGAAAGCAGCGACCAGCTTATGCGATATGTCGTTGATTTTGTCGCGCGACAGCTTCATGTTGTCGCCCGTGTCGCGGCCGGAAGCGCGAATCACTTTGCGCTGCGAGATCAGCGTGTTCTTGATGCGCCGGAACATCTCCTGGTAGCTGACGCCCTCGCGGCGCATATAGTCGCTGTATTGGCCCAGCAACTCGCGCACCTCGTCGTTAAGCCGATCCTCCACCTGCAGCTCGTCTTGTATGATGGTGGAAATCATCTCGCCCGCGGCGTCGGGGTCGCTGGTTTCGATGATCTGCGGGGTCAACCGCCTGACGAGTTGTCTGGAGAGGTACGCGACGAATTCTCGGCTCAGCAGCATGCTTGGATTTGAGAGATCGACCGGTTAGAGACGACTGTTCTCAATTCTCGCACATCAGTTGGCCAAGTCGCCTTGGTGATGTTCGAGAAATTCTCGATCGATTGGTTTGCGCCCGCGAAAGCCCTCCTCAACGCCATGCCAAAACTGGATGCCGCTCTCGCCGAGCTTCCAGCAAAGATAAACTTCCTGGCCGTTGAAGAGCGTTGGAAAATCGATCAGGCCGATATCCAGATCCTTCACCAGACATCCATATTCGTGGATTTTTTCGATGGCTTCCTGGAGCTGGCGTGCGCTGGAATCGCGCCGGTGCTTGCGGTCAAGCAGCTTGGAGTGATCTACCACCACGCCGCCCTGCAGCATGATTCGCCGCTGAAATTGCTGGCACTCGGATTCAGCCTCTTGGTATTCGGCCTTGAGTGCGATGGCTTCGCGAATAGCAGACTCAACCTGGGGAAGCAAATGTTGCGCTTGTTCGAGCGTGAAGAATCGGGCCACGACTCTCTAGACGCCGGAAACCTGTACTGCGAGTGAACGGCTGCGAGGCCCATCGAACTCGGCGAAAATGATGCTCTGCCAGGTCCCCAACAACACGCTGGCGTTGCGAACTTGCAGGCAAAGCGTCTGGCCCATCAGCATGCCGCGCAAATGCGAATCGGCATTCTTGCGCTCGCAGTCGGAGTGCTGCGGGTCGTTGTGCCGATAATACCGGTCGCGCTCCACCATCTGCTCCAGGAAACCTTTGACGTCGTGCAACAGCGCGTCCTGCCATTCATTGAGGAATACGGCGGAAGTGGTGTGCAGGGATTGCAGGTGAACCAGACCGTCGCGAATGCCGCTT
>CAVXJU010000084.1:0-77600 GCA_963761935.1 Terriglobia bacterium
GCGTCTGATTATAACAGCAAGCGCTGCTGTTTACAAGCAGTATTCTCCCTCATCCTGTAAAATGAATTTCTGAAAGTACAACGGGCGGCCATAAGCCGCCCGTAGGTTAAGCCATCATCGAACACCATGGTGGCAAGTCGATAATTGCCATCAGTTCGCCGTTCTGATAAACGGTCATCTGAACTGCTAGAGCAGTGAACGATGACTTTATTGTTCCACCTTGAGCCCCGGTGCCGTCAGCGTTTGAACCGTGACGCGGCACCGGGGTTTTCTGCGTTTGGACCGCAGAAGTCGTGATTAACTCGCTACTCTTGCAGCACCTCCAGCTTTTAGACTGGAAAGGTGCGCCCGTAGCTCAGTACGGATAGAGCGACCACCTACTAAGCGGAGGGTCGCCAGTTCGAGTCTGGCCGGGCCCACCCGACACGGATTCTAGCATCAAGCAGGCCAGCCCGTCAGGGGGTGCCTTTATCCTTGCGCGGTCTCCCCCGCCCCGCGTTTTACGCATGGCCGCGATGCTTGAAATACTCAGGGCCACGTTCGGCGGTTTTTTTGCCACCGATACTGCCGAGTAGTGAGGCCGGCGTTAGGGCTATGCCAGAAGCTGCACCGTGGAGCAGTGAGGCGGCCCGTTGCGCTCTTTTGAGGCACACCTTGCGATTCGCCTGAAAGGGGGGAGCCGAGCAGCTCGGCAACGTGCTGGATATCGGCGTGAGCACGGACTAATTTGTCGTGTAGCGTAGGAAGCTGATCGTTGGAGGAATCGCTCATGCGTCCAGCTTACAACGACCGCTGCTGTTTCCAGCCTGCCCGACCAAAATCTCAGGGACACAGATTTAGCGGACTACCCGTTCGTTTGTGAAGCGGTTTGCCCTATGCTATCCTGGAGCAGTACAAAAAGAGATTAAGAATAGACGAGGAGTATCGATTCGAGCATGGCCCTGGCGACCGATAGCAAGCAAGAAGTAGTTGCGAAGTACAGAGTCCACAAAACCGACACCGGTTCGCCAGAAGTCCAGGTCGCAATCCTCAGCCAGCGCATCAAGCAGCTCGAGGACGATTTCAAAACGCACAGTAAGGACCATCATTCCCGCCGGGGTTTGTTGTCGATGGTCGCTCGGAGACGTCGCCTTTTGAAATACCTGAAAAGCCGTAACCCGGAAAGGTACAAAAACCTGATTCAAAGCTTGGGCATCCGACGTTAGCTGCCCGGCAACCCGCCCCGGTGGGCGGCGCTCCCTTCAAGTCCCTCACTCCAGTCTCCTCTTAGTCAAACGCAGGCAAGCAACTTGACCTGGATTAAAAGGACATTCAATGTTACAGACAGTAGAAATTGACCTGGACGGTCAAAAAATAACCCTCGAGACGGGCAAAATCGCGAAGCAGGCCAATGGGGCCGTGCTGGTCCGCTCGGGAGACACCGTGGTGCTGGTTTCGGCCTGTGCCGCCGAACAACCCAAGCCCGGAGCCGGATTCTTTCCGCTCACCGTGGACTATCGGGAATATACATACGCCGCCGGCAAGTTTCCGGGCGGCTTCATCAAGCGCGAGGGGCGTCCCTCGGAGAAGGAAATTCTCACCAGCCGTTTGATCGACCGGCCCATTCGGCCGCTTTTTCCGGAAGGCTTCATGAACGAGACGCAGGTCATCGCCATGGTGCTTTCGGCCGATCCGCAGCGCGATCCCAGCACGCTCGCCATCGTCGGCGCCGGGGCAGCCCTGGCCATTTCCGATATCCCGTTCCAGCACGTGCTGGGCGGAGTGCGCGTGGGTTCGGTCAATGGCAAGCTGATTCCCAATCCCAGCTACGATGAGACGCGCGAGTCCAAGATCAACATCGTCGTGGCCGGAACCGAAGAAGGCATCGTCATGGTGGAGGCGGGCGCGCAGCACGCCAGCGAAGCCGAGGTGTTGGAAGCCATCGAATATGGCCACAACTGCTGCAAGAAAATCGTCGCGGGCATCCGCGAGCTGGTCGCCAAAGCCGGCAAGCCGAAGTCGACCTTTACGCCTCCGGAAATCAACAAGGAACTGTACGCGAAAATCGAGAAGCAGATTCGTGAAGAGCTCACCGACGCGCTGAATACTAAGAAGTATCAGAAACTGGAAAGCTACCAGCAAAGTGGCTAATGCGCGGGACAAAGTCGTGACGCCCCTGCCGGAAGATCAGATGGAAGAAGGCGGCGATCTGTTCGATCACTTGAAAGAACGCATCTTCCGCGACGAGATGTTGAAAGCGCGGCGGCGTCCGGATGGCCGTGCGTTCGACGAGATCCGGCCCATCGAGAGCGAAGTCGGCGTGCTGCCGCGGACGCACGGCTCGGCTTTGTTCACGCGCGGCGAGACTCAGGCCCTGGTCACCGTAACGCTGGGCACCAAGGAAGACGAACAGCGCATCGAGATGTTCGATCTGGCCTTGACCTCCAAGCGCTTCATGCTGCATTACAACTTCCCGCCCTTCAGCGTGGGCGAAGTGGGGTTCATGCGCGGGCCTGGACGCCGCGAGATCGGACACGGCGCGCTGGCCGAACGCTCCATCGCAGCCGTCATTCCCGATGAGAAAGAGTTTCCTTACACTCTGCGCGTGGTGAGCGACATTCTGGAGTCGAATGGCTCCAGTTCGATGGCCACCGTCTGCGGCGCCACGCTGGCGCTGATGGATGCGGGCGTCAAGATTACCGACCCGGTTGCCGGCATCGCCATGGGGCTGGTGCTGGAAGGCAAGGATTACGCCATCCTGACCGACATCGCAGGCGCCGAAGATCATTACGGCGACATGGATTTCAAAGTGGCTGGATCGACCAAGGGCATCACTGGTCTCCAGATGGACATCAAGGTTCCCAACGTCACCACCAAGGTCATGAAGGAAGCGCTCGAGCAGGCACGTCGCGCGCGTCTCTTTATCTTGGACAAGATGACCAGCGCGATTTCCGAGCCTCGCGGCGAGATGTCGCCGTACGCGCCTCGCATCTACACCTCGACCATTCCAACCGACAAGATTCGCGACCTGATCGGGCCGGGCGGCAAGATGATCCGCAGCATCGTCGACGAAACCGGCGTCAAGATCGACGTCGAGGACGACGGCACGGTGAACATTTTCGCCTCCGACGGCGAATCGGCTAAGAAAGCTATCCAGCGCGTCACCGACATCGCGGCGGTGGCCGAGATCGGCAAGACCTACCTGGGCAAAGTGGTCCGCATCGTCGATTTCGGCGCGTTTGTCGAGATCTTCCCGGGCACCGACGGCCTCCTACATATCAGCGAAATTTCGGAGAACCGCATCAAGCAGGTGCGGGATGAGCTGAAGGAAGGCGACCAGATTCTAGTCAAGGTCCTGGCGCTCGAAGGCAACAAAATCAAGCTCAGCCGCAAAGCGATCTTGCGCGAACAGCGCGAGAAGCTCGCCAAAGGCGGAGACTAACAGCTTCCCGCCGGATGGAATACGTCAATCTCGGCTCCACTGGACTGAAAGTATCCCGCGTCTGCTCTGGGCGCCATGACCTATGGCTCCAAGCGCTGGCGCGAATGGGTGCTGGAGGAAGAGGAGAGCCGTCCACTTGATCCAGCGCGCTCTGGAACTGGGCATCAATTTCTTCGATACCGCCGACATTTATTCGCACGGCGTGAGCGAAGAAATCCTGGGGCGCGCGCTGAAAGACTTTGGGCCGGCGCGCGAGCGAGTGGTGATCGCCACCAAAGTCTTCAGCCCGATGGGCGGCGACCCCAACCAGCGCGGGCTCTCGCGCAAGCACATCCTGCATTCCATCGATAACAGCCTGCGCCGGCTGGGCATGGATTACGTCGATCTTTATCAGATCCATCGCTTCGATCACTCCACTCCGATCGAAGAAACTTTGGAGGCGCTCGACGATGTGGTGCGCGCCGGCAAGGCGCTGTACATCGGCGCTTCCTCCATGTTCGCCTGGCAGTTCGCCAGCATGCTTTACAAAGCCGACGAGCTGGGCCTGACTCGGTTCGTCAGTATGCAGAATCATTACAACCTGATCTACCGCGAGGAAGAGCGCGAGATGAATCCGCTCTGCCGCCAGGAAGGGATCGGGCTGATTCCCTGGAGTCCGCTGGCGCGTGGATTTCTGATGGGCAACCGGCGCAAGGAAGGGTTTGGCGAAACGGTGCGGTCGCGCACCGACGAGTACGCGCAGCGCATGTATTATCAGGATTCCGATTTCGAGGTGGTGGAACGCGTGAGCGAGATCGCCCGCAAGCGCGGCGTTTCCAATGCCCAGGTCGCTCTGGCGTGGGTGCTGGCCCAGCCCGGCATGACCTCGCCAATCGTCGGCGCCCGCCGCATGGAGCACCTGGACGACGCAGTTGCGGCGGTCAATCTGAAGCTCGACGAAAGTGAACTTCAGGCGCTAGCCGAACCGTATCGGCCGCATCCAGTGCTTGGTCACTCCTAGCAGGCGTGCGTGATTTGCGCGGGTGACGTTACTGCGCGGCGACTGGTGTAGCTTTTTTGCGCGCAGCCCGGCGTTTTTCCACTGGCGGCTGGCGATCGCTCTTCTTCAGCGCTGCGAATGCGATGGCTAGGACGAATTTCTTTTCGCCGTGGTCGTCAAACTTGATTACGATGTGTTCTTCGGTGCACGACAGGACGGACCCTAGGCCATATTTGGAGTGTTCGATCTGCGCGCCTTGAGCGAATGGTGGTTTGCTTGCCATAAGGAGGGGAGAGAGCGCGAGCGCTCTGGTTTTATTGTAACATTTCCGCCCTGTATTGTCGATTTGGCGGGCTTTGCGGCAATAAAGCAGGCCCGGCCGCCGATATCAGATTGCCACCAACCTTATTCCAGGCGCTAATCGCCTGAGATCCCCGGCGTCACTGGTCACCACCGCCTGTCCTGTTCTTTGTGCGCATATGACCACGTGCGCATCCACGATATCCGCCGTGGCGCTGCGGGCCAACAAGAGTCCCACGGCCGTTGCGTCCGGTCCGTCGAGCGCTGTGAGATCGGTAGAGGCCTGTCTAATGAGCCTCGACAAACGGGACTGCTTGGCGGGGTTTCGAATCGCCTGCGCAAGAGCCGTTGCCGGAACGGTGATGCGCATCCCACGCTCGGCCGCGCGCGCCACGAGTGCCAGCACCCGCCGATCGTTCCGGTCCAGCGCAATCAGCCCACCGGCGTCGAAAGTGATTCCACTCACGCGGCTCGTCCTCGCCGGGAGCCTCGCTTCTGTCCGCCGGGAGTGAGAAGAGCGTCGGCCCAGGCGCGCTCCTTCTTGGTTAGCGGGCCGCCGGTTTGCCGCAGCGCATCTGTTAGCATCTCCTGCCAGCCGGCCGCATCGAACAGCGCGACTCTGACCGCGTGTTGCACGAACCCGGAGACACTGCGAGCCTTTCCGGCTGCAACCAGTGCGTGAATCTCCGCAACCTGTTCGTCCTGCAGCGTGATGGTGATCTTAGCGGTCGCCATACCAATTACCATACCATGGGGAGAGTGTGCCTTCGCCACTTTTGGCCGCGTTTCGCTTTAGTAACTGCGAGAGTCTCGAGTGGGGTACGCGAAAACGTCGCTTGTTCCCAAACGGCGCCAGCCGGGCTGGTCCGTCACACCGTCCAGCCGGGGCGAGACGAGAAAAGTCGCAGCTTGGGATGCCAGAATCTGGCGAGCGTTAGACCATTCGGCTGGGCGCTCGGCTTCGCGGTCGGAGAAGTACACTTCCAGGGTCACGCGCGAGCTAGCCAGATAAGCCCAGTAGTAAAACAGGCCATCGTGAACCAAACCTACCTGATCGCCTGGCTTGAGGCCCATGGCTTCGAGATCGTGCGCGATTTCATAGTGCAAACGCGCGCGTGGCAGGAAGGTGCGTGCCGCGATTAGAAGACCCAAGGGTTCCACCATCATAAAAATCGCCGCAACGGCGCCGATTGCGAGTGCTGTCCGCCGGTCCTCCAGTACGCAGGCGAATAACGCGGCCCACAGCAGCACAAAAAACGGCGCCAAATAGCGGGCTTCGGCGTGAACCGGCGCGTACATCGCAAAAGGCATCGCACCCAGCGCAAGTACCGGCCACAGAATCTTGAACTGCGCCAGCGTTTGGCGCTTGTCGGAAGTGAGAAAAACAGCGCCAGGAACGCGAACAGCAGGGGGAGCTGCTGGTGCAACCAAGAAGCGTACAACCGGATTTGCTCTTTGACGGCCGCCGCGAAAGCGCGCGGGCGATGCGTGATCTGCACGCCCTCGTTCCAGTAGGCCGGATCATACCAGGGCGGGTACGTTCCAGGGATGGGCGTGGCGAATTCGAAGATCGCCGGGTGCATGGAAAGCTGCCGGGTGGGATGAACCGGCCGGCCGCTGCCTTCCGGTTCACCCTGCCAATTCACATGCGGCACGCCATTGACATGGAACGCCACGTTGAGCCAAGCGCTGTCGCCCCAGGTGAACCGGCCCTTGGCTTCCGACAGAGCCCAGACGTACGACCCCACAATCGCGACAAAGATGGCGCACGACGCGAGCGCCCGCTTACGGCCGAACCACGCTGCCATCAATAGACACAGCACTCCGATGGGCAAGAATGGAGCTTTGCCGAGATATCCAAAGCCCAGCGCGGCGCCGAGCATCGCGAAATCTCGCGCACCGGCCTCGGCCCGCACGATCCGAACCAGCAGGCCGGCGGCGACAAAAGCGAAAAAGTTGACCAGCAGATCGGGGGTGACGATCAGCAGAGCCGTATAGCCCAGCGAGCAGTAAAGGAACGCAGCGCCGCTGAGCAGAATGAACCCGGACTGGCTTCGAGCGGGCAGCAACGGCCGCATGCAACGCAGGAAAAACAAGAAGGCTGCCAGTGTCATTGCATACAGGAGAAAATTCAGCAAATGTACGACTGGGAAGGCCTGCTCGCGTGCCGGCCGCACGATGGTGCTCAGCGCGCCGATTAGCCAAGCATAGAGCGGGCTCCACTGGGTGTTGAGGGCATTGTGAAAATCGCCCCGCCAGTACGCCGCGGCATTGTCCAGATACTGTATGCCGTCGTTGGCCATGAAAAAGCGCCCCACCCAAGCTTCGCTGGCCCCGAGCACCAGCGCCAGCACGCAAAAACCGATCGTGAGCCGCCGCACCAACGGATCAGACGGCGTGCTCGTGAGACTGGCGGAAGAAACCATGGACCTTAGAGGAGCGACTATAGTATCACCGGACGCTGGGGTCCCTCTGATCGAGATCGAGCGGCGCCCGGGCCACTGTGCGAGAGTCTCTGATTGGATATGCGAAAACGTCGGTGGTTCCCAAACGGCGCCAGCCAGGCTGGTCGGTCACACCGTCCAGCCGGGGCGAGACCAGAAAAGTCGCCGCTTGAGATGCCAGAATCGGCCGGGCGTTGGACCATTCGGCTGCGCGGTCTGATCGGCTGTCGGAGAAGGACACCTCCAGCGTCACGCGGGCGCCGGCCAAATAAGCCCAGTAGTAGAACAGGCCATCGTGAACCAAACCTACCTGATCGCCTGGCTTGAGGCCCAAGGCTTCGAGATCGTGCGCGATTTCGTAGTGCAAACGCGGGCGTGGCATGTAGATGGGTATCGCAAATAGGAGGCCCAAGGGTTCCACCATCATGAGGATCGCCGCGACGGCGCCGATCGCAAGTGCTGTGCGCCGTTCCTCCACCACGCATGCGAATAACGCGGCCCACAGCAGCACAAAGAATGGCGCCAGGTAACGCCCTTCGGCATAAACAGGCGCGTACATCGCAAAAGGCATCGCACCCAGCGCAAGCACAGGCCACAGAATCTTGAACTGGGCCAGCGTTCGGCGCTTGTTGGAAGTCAGAAGAAACAGCACCGGAAATGCGAACAACAAGGGCAGCTGCTGGTGCAACCAAGAAGCGTACAGCCGAATTTGTTTCTTGATGGCCGCCGCGAAAGCGCGCGGGCGATGCGTGATCTGCACGCCCTCGTTCCAGTAGGCCGGATCATACCAGGGCGGGTACGTTCCAGGGATGGGGCTGGCGAACTCGAAGATCGCCGGATGCATGGAAAGCTGCCGCGTGGGATGAACGGGCCGCCCGCTCCCTTCAGGCTCGCCCTGCCAATTCACATTGGGCACGCCATTGACATGGAACGCCACGTTGAGCCAAGCGCTGTCGCCCCAGGTGAACCGGCCTTTGGCTTCCGATAGCGCCCACACGTACGACCCCACAATCGCGACAAAAATGGCGCACGACGCGAGCGCCCGCTTACGGCCGAACCACGCTGCCATTAATAGACACAGCACTCCAATGGGCAGGAATGGGGCTTTGCCAAGATATCCAAAGCCCAGTGCGGCGCCGAGCATCACGAAATCTCGCGCACCGGCCTCGGCCCGCACGATCCGAACCAGCAGGCCGGCGGCGACAAAAGCGAAAAAGCTGACCAGCAAATCGGGTGTAACGATCAGCAGAGCTGTATAGCCCAGCGAGCAGTAAAGAAACTCAACCCCGCTGAGTAGAATGAACCCGGACTGGCTTCGAGCAGGAAGCAACGGCCGCACACACCGCAGGAAAAACAAAAAGGAGGCCAGCGTCATCGCATACAGCAAGAAATTCAGAAAATGGACGAGCGGGAATTCTTGCTCGCGTGACGGCCGCACAATGGCGCTGAGCACGACGATCAGCCAAGAGTAGAGCGGGCTCCACAGAGTGTTGAGGGCGTTGTGAAAATCGGCCCGCCGGTACGCGTCGGCGTTATCCAGATACTGGAGGCCGGCGTTGTTCATGTAGAAGCGCCCCACCCAGGCTTCGATGGCGCCGAGCAGCAGCGCCAGCAGGCTGAAGCCGATCGTGAGCCGGCGGGCCAGCGGATCAGACGGCGTGGTGGTGAGAGCGCCGGAGGAAACTATGGGCTTGATGTTCAGACTATAGCATCAGCGGACGCCATCAATCCCCGGGGATTGAGCCCCCCGACGACACGGTTGTTTACCAATAAAGAAGGCCGGGCGACCTGCCCGGCCTTTCACGCGGAGGAGGAGGCGGCTTTACCTTGCAGCTAGTAAAGCTCGCAGATGGCGAGCTCGCTCCGGAGACCGAAGCTGGCGAAGAGCCTTAGCTTCGATTTGCCGGATGCGCTCGCGTGTTACGTCGAATTCCTGACCGATTTCTTCCAGCGTGTGCTCGCGCTCGCAGCCAATGCCGAAGCGCAGCCGGATCACTTTCTCTTCCTTGGGAGAGAGCGTCTTCAAAATATTCGCGGTCTCGTCGCGCACGTTCGAATCGATCACCGCATCCACGGGCGACCCCACCCAGCGATCCTCAATCAAATCGCCTAGCGCGGATTCACCGTCGCGGCCCACCGGCGTTTCGAGCGAAACCGGATCGCGCGAAATGGTCTTGAGCTTTTGCACCTTTTCCACCGGAATATCCATGCGGCGGCCGATCTCATCGTTGGTCGGAGCGCGGCCCAATTCCTTTTCGAGCTCGCGAGTGGCGCGCAGGAACTTGTTCATGCTCTCGTTCATGTGCACCGGAATGCGGATGGTGCGCGACTGATCGGCGATGGCGCGCGTAATGGCCTGGCGAATCCACCAGGTCGCGTAGGTCGAAAATTTGTAGCCGCGCCGATATTCGAACTTGTCGGCGGCGCGCATCAGGCCGATGTTGCCCTCCTGGATCAGGTCCAGCAGGTGCAGCCCGCGGTTGACGTACTTCTTGGCCACCGAGACCACCAGGCGGAGGTTGGCTTCCACCAGATCTTTCTTGGCGCGCTCGGCTTCGATTTCGCCGTGACGGATGACCGTCAGGCTATGGCGCAGATCCACCACCGAGGCGCCCGCGGCCGTTTCCAGCTTGCGGACCTCCCGGCGCAATTCGCGCGCTCGCGCCTGCGCGGTAATGCCCGACCGGCCTTCCAGCTTGCGAAGATCCTGCTCGAGCTGCGCGAGTTGGTCGACGGCATGCTCGATTTCTTTCGAGAACTGCTTCCAGCGCGAGGGCAGCCAGGCGATGCGGCGAATGGCGCGCGACATCTCCACTTTGGCGCGGTTCAGCTTGCCCTGCCAGCGTTTGCGCAGCCGCTTGTTGCTGAGCGGAACCGTCTCCAGTCTTTCGTCCAGTTGCTGGTAGCGCTTGTGGAGCGCGATGATGTCGGCGAATTCGGCCCGAACCTCGGCCTGCTTCTTGGTGTCGGCGGGACTGCCTTCCTCGGCATCTCCCAGATCCACGAAGTTGTCCAATTCGTCGTCGCCGCGCTTCAGCACTTCCGCGATTTCGACGGCCCGCAGTTGCACCAGAGCCGACCGGCTGATCGACTTCTGCATCCGCAGCTTGCCGCGTTCCATGCGGCGTGCCAGATTGACTTCGCCTTCCCGGGTGAGCAGCGGGACGGCGCCCATCTCACGCAGATACACGCGTACCGGATCGTCGGTGTAAATCGATTCTTCGGCCTGCTGCGCAGCAGGAAATTCTTCGTCCTGAACCTCTTCGGGATGGAAAAAGTTCGCCTCTTCGTCGAACGGCATCCCACCCAACGGCTCATGACCCTCGGCTAAAAATTGATCTTCGAAATGGTCCACTTAGATACTCACCTACCAGCCGCGCACCGAAATCAGCCTTTCGGTTTCACTGCTTTGCTCAGTACAGACTCCTACTTCGGGTGTGCGTACGCCACCGCGCTGGCCGTAATGATAGCAACCGATTATAGCACCGAAACGTTTTCGAAGTTAAGTCCTAAATACAAGATGTTTTTCTAGGCGATTGGTTACACCAAACTTCCACCTCGCCGAACGGCGGCGGCTGGGTCGGCTCAGGAGCGTTTCTGTAGTACTAAGTTCTTTAATTCGTTGAGGAAAGCTTCGACATCCTGGAAGTCCCGATAAACCGAAGCGAAGCGCACATAAGCGATCTTGTCCAGATTGCGAAGCTTGTCCATCAGCATTTCTCCTACTTCGGTAGTAGACATTTCTCGCTCGGAGCTGTCGGCCAGCTTGGCTTCGACTGCGTCTACGATCTCGGCCAGTTTTGACATCGGCACAGGCCGCTTCTCACACGCCTTAAGCAGACCGCCCAGCACCTTTTGCCGGTCGAATTTCTCGCGGCGGCCGTCCTTTTTGACGACCATGTAAGGGATCTCGTCGCTGCGCTCATAAGTGGTGAATCGCCGCTCACAACCCAGGCATTGGCGGCGCCGGCGAACCACGTCGCCCTCCTTGCTCTCGCGTGAATCGATCACGCGATCCTGCTTGAACCCGCAGAACGGGCAGATCATGTGAGCTCCTCTTCTTCCGGCAGCTTTCTATTGGCCAACTGCTTGATTTTACGCCAGTTCATTCCTTGGTGCAGCGCGCAGGCAAAACCCACGGGGACCACCAGTAGCAGCGTGAAGATCCAAATAAACAAAGCGATGCCAGAGGCGGATTCAAGCGAGAGCCCATAAATCTCCGTTAGTACTACAATTGAAGTTATTTGGATTCCGCCGCCGATTCCAGGGATCTGTATGATGCTGCCAAAGGCGATGAATCCAAGAAGTGTTACTACATCTGTAATTTTTAGAAAACGAGTAGCGGCGAAGCACCTGAGCAGAGCAGCGTAGGCGGCGGTAATCAAGAACCATTCTAGCCCGGTATAGGTCGCCAGCAGGCTAAGCGGCCCGGGGCGCTTCGTGACTTCAACGCCACGAATGAACGCATCAAGCATCTTAGTACTACGAAGATAGTAATCAGGCGGAAGGAACGACAGGGCGGCCAGTACCCGATCCCGGGCGGTCTTGGAGAAGTTACGGAAGGCCACTAGCACCAACAGGCAAACGAAGCCAGCAAGGGCGGCCAGATACCCGCCGGCATGCAGCGTCCAACGAAGCCCTGACCCAAGGTGTAGTCCGTGGGATGGCACGCGGGCCAGGGCGAATCCGAAAATCAGCAAGACCGCCAGCAGGTCGAGCACGCGCTCCAGAAGCCAGGCGGCGATCTGGGAGGAGAACGAAACGCCGGCGCTGACGGAAATGAGATAGGGTCGAACCAGTTCCCCAACCCTGCCTAAGAGGGTTGCGGCCATATAGCCGATGGCGGTGTCGGAAGTGAGTCTGGCGATGCTCACCTTGCGCCCCAACGGTCGCAGCATCACTTCCCAGCGCAGTGCGCGGCCGACGTAAGTAAGCAGCATCAATAGGATAGCGATGGCCAGCCAAATCCAAGACACGCCCTGGATGGTGTCCAGGAAGAGTTTCCAGTTGAAGGACGCCCGGCTGGAGCGAATGGCGAGAATCCCCAAAATGATTAATATAGCTATCGCAGCGAGCGCGGCCGGGCGGCGCCAAATGGGTAATTGAGTGCTCACGCGGCGCCTTCTGCCCAGGCGGCTGGAGCCACGTTGAGACGGCTCGATTGCCAGTTGGTACCCTGAAAAGGTCCCTTGTAGAATGTAAGGCTTGGATTCAAGTGAACTTCTTATCATAAATCCTCGTTTTCAATACTGGAAGCAGGAGATTGAGGAAGTCATGGCAACGGTGGCGATTCCGGCGGCGAGATGGACCTGGGTCGCACCGCATTTACAGGCTCGAACCGGCGACCGTTTGGATGCTGATGCCCAACTCGTTGAGCGTTGCCTAAGCGGGCAGGATGCCGCCTGGGAAGAACTCGTCAAGGTGCATAGCCGGCGAGTGTACTCGATTTGCTACCGCTTCACTTCGAGCGACGCCGAAGCGCAGGATTTGACGCAAGAGGTTTTTCTGCGCGTGTTTAAGAACCTCAAGAGCTTCCGCAGCGGCGAAGGATTGTTCGTGGTATGGTTGACCAGATTGACGCGTAATCTGCTGATTGATCATTATCGGCGGACGCGGCTGGAGCGTGCTACCGAGTCGCTGGAAGATCAGGCGCAGGCGCTCGAAGAAAACACGGCGATGATGTCGCGGACCGAAGGAATGCTGGCCGGGCGTGAGGCCAGTGAGCTTCTACAATCGGCCTTGCAAAAGCTGTCGCCGGATTTGCGCGAGACGGTTATCCTCAGGGATCTGGAAGAATTGGAATATCGTGAGATTGCGCAGGTGCTGAACGTTCCGGAAGGAACGGTGAAGTCGCGCCTGAATCGCGGGCGGGCCGAGTTGGCCCGTGTGCTGCGCCGGCACAAGGTTCGCATATGAACTGCCCTGAAGTAGAAATCCTGCTGTGCGACTATTTCGACGGGACGCTCCCGCACCCGCAGGGGATTGCGCTCGAAGAGCATTTGGCGGTGTGCAGCGCTTGCGCGGAGCTAGCTCACGACGTGGAGGGCGCCACGGCGTTTCTGGATGCGGTTCCGGTGGCCGATCCCCCAGCCGAGCTGCTCACTCGCATTCTGCACCAGGCGCCGCGTGGGGCGCAGAAATCGGAAGAACGCGCGCCGTGGTGGCGGAGGCTTTTCGGCGGCTGGGTGGAGAACGTGCTGCAGCCGCGCTACGCCATGGGCATGGCGATGACGGTGCTGTCGCTGGCCATGCTGGCGCGTTTCGCGCACATCGAGCCGCGGCCTTTGCGCGCTTCCGACCTGGATCCAGCGCGAGTGTGGCAGTCGATCGACGACCACTCGCATCGCGTTTGGGATCGCACGATGAAGTACTACGACAATCTACGGCTGGTTATCGAGATCCAGTCGCGGCTCAAGGATTGGTCCGATCAGGAGCAGACTGCGGGCGTCGGAGGGACGGCCAGCCAGGAGAGCACCAGCGGCACTGCGCCCGCTCGAACGCCCAGGCAAACGCCAGTACAAACGAATGACAGAGGTAAACGAGAATGAATTGCACCACACATCCGGATGTACCGGCCATAGCTTATTGCCGGTCCTGCGGCAAGGCGCTGTGCGAGGCTTGCCGGCGTTTGGCGGACGGCACGGTTTATTGTGAAGAGCATGCCCCGGCGCCCGCCGCTGCGGCGGCCTCCTCGCCTTACACCGCTCCGGTGCAGCCTCCCCCACCTGTTCCCGACGCTGGTGCGTCTCCCGGCCTCGCGTTTATTCTAGGTTTTATTCCGGGTGTCGGCGCGGTCTACAACGGGCAATACGTCAAGGGACTCATCCACGTGGTGGTGCTCGGAATCCTGATCGCCATCTTGAGCAACGAGGAGACCGCCGAGAACCTGCAGCCGTTGTTCGGCATGATGACGGGCGTCTGGGTGTTTTACATGGCGTTCGAGGCCTACCACACCGCCAAAAAGCGCCAGCTTGGCCAGCCCGTGGATGAGTTTTCGAGCATCATTCCGCGGCGTGGCGGGCCTTCCAAGTTCCCCTTGGCGCCGGTGGTTCTGATCGCCGCCGGATTGCTGTTCCTATTGAACAATCTGGACATTATCCGTTTTGGCCAACTGCTGCGCTACTGGCCCATCGCCCTCATCGCGCTAGGCGTGTATCTGCTGTACGAACGGCTAGCCATCTCGGAGCGCCGCGATGGCCCGCCCTCAGCCGGTGTTCGGGAGGCCACCAATGAACGCCACTAACAACAGCCTGATTCAGGCCATTCGCGGGCCCATCATGCTCATCACGCTCGGATCGCTGGTGGCGATGGATTATTTCGGCGTATACGGATTCAGCCGGACTTGGCCGTTTTTGATCATCATGTT
Source organism: Terriglobia bacterium (assembly GCA_963761935.1). Taxonomy (GTDB): domain Bacteria; phylum Acidobacteriota; class Terriglobia; order Bryobacterales; family Bryobacteraceae; genus Palsa-89. Next base: position 14,511 of record CAVXJU010000084.1, read on the forward strand.
CGGCATCTTGAAGCTGCTCGAAAAAATCGCGGAGAATCCGCAGCAGCATCAGCAGAGCTCCAGCAACCGGCCGCCGGGAGGCAACGTAATATGAAGCGCGGCTCGGTGATTGGGCCGCTGATTCTGATTCTGATCGGCGCCCTGTTCTTGATGCGGAATTTGTGGCCCGACATTCCGCTGGCCGATATCATCTCGCGTTACTGGCCGTTTGTACTGATTGCCTGGGGGCTGCTGCGGCTGGTGGAGATCCTGATGTGGGCCATCATGTCCAAGCCGTTCCCGCGCAACGGGGTCTCGGGCGGCGAGTGGATGCTGGTGTTCCTGATCTGCGTCGTCGGCGGAACTATGTACACGGCGCGGCATTACACCGCCTGGTTTCCCGCCGGCAGCGTGTGGCGAGGCGTAGTGAGGGGCATGGGAGAGCCGTACGACTATACGCTTTCGCCTTCCGAACAACCTTGCGCGAAAAATTGCCGCGTGATGATCGAGAGTTTTCGAGGCAACGCCAGAATCACGGGAACGTCGGATGCCGTGGTGAAAGCGAGCGGGCATGAGACCATTCGATCCTTCCAGCAAACCGACGCCGACAACGCCAATAAGCAGACGCCGCTGGAGCTGGTCCAGCAAGGCGACGAATTGATCGTCCGCACCAACCAGGATCGGGTGAGCGACCGGCTGCAGGTGTCCGATGATCTGGAGATTACGGTTCCCGCCGGAGCGTCCATTGAAGCGCACGGGCGTGGCGGCGATTTCGACATTCAGAACGTAAACGGCACCGTCGATATCACCAGCGACAACGCCGGCGTGCGTTTGGACAATATCGGCGGCAATGTCCGGATCGACCTGCGGCGCAGCGATATCATCCGCGCTAATGCCGTGAAGGGCACGGTGGACCTGAAAGGGAACGGGCAGGACGTGGAATTGCAGGACATCACTGGCCAGGTAACCGTGGCCGGCTCATACACCGGTCAGATCCAGCTCCGCAATCTGGCACAGCCCTTGCGTTATGAAGACCCGCGCATCACGGTGGACTGCGAAAAACTGCCCGGCCAGGTGCATATGGCAGCGGGCGAATTCACAGCCGACAACCTGGTGGGGCCGGTACGGCTGAACGCGCGTTCGCGTGACGTGCAGATGTCCAATTTCACGCAATCCCTGGAACTGACGCTGGACCGCGGCGACGTCTCGCTGCGTCCCGGCAAGACAGTTCCCAAGATCGAAGTTCACACGCGTTCCGGCGACATCGATCTGGCATTGCCGGCCGGGGCGAAGTTTGACTTGCGGGCGTCCACCGATCGCGGGGAGGCGCACAACGACTACGGCGCGCCGCTGACCGTGGATGAAACCAACCACGGCGCGACGATCCAAGGCAACGATGCCGGGCCCGAAGTGCGGCTGGAGACGGCCCGCGGATCGGTTACGGTGCGCAAGGCCAGCGAATCGGAAGACGTGACGTTCCCGGATATTCCGAGCGCGCCTACGCCTCCTGCTCCGCCCGCTCCTGCCAAGCAGCCCCAGCCGCCGCTGCATGTGGAGCGACAGTAGCCTCAGCGCACCAGGGTCACTTGGACGTCGGCGACGTTGGTTCCGGTCGGGCCGGTCTTCACCAGGCCGCCCAGTGCATCGAAGAAACGATACGAATCGTTGTTGGCAAGATATGCGGCAGCGTCGAGCCGCTGGGCTTCAGCGCGTGCCAGCGTGGCTCCGTCCGCGATGGCACCGGCGGCGTCGGTGGGACCGTCGGTACCGTCGGTTCCGCCGCTTAGAATCACAACGTCCTTGAGACCCGCAATGTCGATCGCGGCCGCCAGGGCGAACTCCTGGTTTCTTCCGCCCAGACCTTGGCCGCGAATGGTTACGGTGGTCTCGCCGCCTGAGATGATGCACGCCGGACACCGCAGCGGGCGAGCGGAAGCGCGAGTCTCGCGGGCGATGGCAGCGTAGAGGCGCGCCACTTCGCGCGCTTCACCTGCAACGAACGTGGACAGCACCATGGTCCGGAATCCCAGCTTACGAGCCTCTCGCGCGGCTGCGTCTACCGCCAGGCGATTGCTTCCAACGATGACGTTCTGAACGCGGTCAAAGCTGCGGTCGCCGGGCTTGGGTGTTTCCGGCGCGCTGGCACCGATCCGCTGGCGCACGCCCGACGGCGCTTTGTTCCAGATTCTGTATTTCTCGAGAATGCCTTTGGCTTCCGCGAACGTCGATCGGTCCGGGACGGTGGGGCCGGAGCCGATCACGTCCAGATCGTCGCCGATCACGTCCGACAGGATCAACGCGAGCATTGTCGCCGGATATGCCAGCCGCGCGAGCTGGCCGCCTTGAATGGCCGAGATATGTTTGCGCACGCAATTGATCTCGTGAATATTGGCGCCGCATTCGAGCAGCAACCTGGTGGCCGCTTGGGTGTCTTTGAGAGTGACCGGTGGCACGGGAAGCGGAAGCAGCGCGGAGGCTCCGCCCGAAATCAGGCAAATGAGCAGATCATCGGCTTCGGCCTGGCGAGCGATTTCGGCGATGTGCGCCGCGCCTTGTTCTCCCTGAACGTCAGGCACGGGATGCCCGCACTCATTTATTTCGATGCGCCGCAAGACTGCAGCGCCGTGCCCATACTTGGTGTTGATGAGGCCGCCGCGAATGCGCTTCCCGAGCAAGCGCTCCACGGCACGCGCCATTTCGACGCTGGCTTTTCCTGCGCCGATGACGTAAACGTTGCGAAATTTCGAAAGCTGGTAGCGGTTGCGTCCAGCGCGTAACACGTCGCCGCTTAGCCGCAGATGATTCCGCACCGCGGGTCCTGGCGCTGCCGCTTTCAACGCGGCGCTGAAAATGCGGAGGGCCTGCCGGCGCAGTGAGGAAGGCATGCCCGTCTAGAAGATCGGGAGCTTGAGAATGGCGGCGACAATCTCGGCCGGGTCGTCGGAATCGATTTCGATGCGGTGGTCGGCTTTGGCGTAGGCGGCGCGACGGTCCTCATAAAGGCGCTCAAATTTCTCAGGATCGCGAGCCAGGGGGCGGTCGGACAATCCATCCAGACGTTGGCGCACGCGCTCCATCGCGCAATCCAACCAGATGGGAACACCGCGCTCGCTGAGCAGGTCCTGGTTGGCGGCCTGCGCGAACGCGCCGCCTCCCAGGGCAATCACCATGGGCTTGCCGCGCTCGATCTCGCGCACGCGCCGGTTCAGCGCCTCATGTTCGATCTTGCGGAACTCCGCTTCGCCGCGCGTGTCGAAGATCTCGGCGATGGTGACGCCCTGCTCGGTTTCGATCTCCTGGTCCAAGTCGGAGAAAAACCAACCCAAGTGATCGGCCAGCAGATTCCCGACCGTAGTCTTGCCCGCGCCCATGAAACCGACCAGGTAGATTCCGGGCGTGCGTTTTAGTTTGAGGAGCATGTTGTGTGGGCCGGCGGCATTTCAAAATAAATACAGCCGCCGGTTTTGTGCGGCTTCTTAAGAAGCCATAATAGTACACATGCAGGAAGAGCTGTTGCCGCTTTTCCCACTTCAGGTGGTTTTATTTCCGCGGACCGCGCTGCCGCTCCATATTTTCGAGGAGCGTTACAAGACCATGATCGGCGACGTTCTGAAAGGCAATTCGGAGTTCGGCGTGGTGCAGGCCGGGGAGAAAGGCATCGTGAACACGGGTTGTACGGCGACCATTGAACGAGTGCTAAAAGCTTATCCGGACGGGCGCATGGACTTACTAACCATCGGACGGCGGCGTTTTGAAATTATCATGTTGAACGACGAAAAGCCGTACCTGAGGGGCGCGGTGGAATTTTTCGACGACGAACGAGCCGATCCGATCCCGCCCGAGGTCCGCAACCGCGTGATGGAAGCTTACAACGACATTCGTTCACTGGAGCCGGAGACAGTGCGCGAGCCGGAGATGAGCGATCCGCAGCTGAGTTTTCAACTGGCGCAACTGGTTCCGGATCTGGACTTCCGTCAGATTCTGCTGGCCACGCGGTCCGAGGTTGACCGCATGCGCCGGCTGGCGGAGTTTTTCCCGAACTATGGCGCCAAGCGCCGCGAGATCCAGCACGTGCGCGACGTCGCGCCGCGGAACGGGCACTCCAAACGGCCGGCCGGCCTCTGAGCATGATCGAACGGCAACAACTCATCGTCGACGCCGACGACACGCTCTGGGAGAACAACATCTACTTCGAGCGGGCCTTCGACCAATTCTGCGATTTTCTGGACCATTCCGCGCTGACGCCCCAGGAAGTACGCGGGGTGCTGGACGAGATTGAGACCGTAAACAGCCGGGTGCACGGCTACGGTACGGCCAACTTCGCGCGCAACCTGACGGAATGCTATCACCGGCTGGTGGAGCGCGACGTTTACGATGCAGACCTGGCGAAGATCATGAGCTTCACCGAGCAGATCCTGCACCATCCCATTGAGCTGATCTCAGGTGTGGAAGAAACGCTGGAATACCTGTCGTTGCGGCACGATCTCACGCTATTCACCAAGGGCAATCCGGAGGAGCAGAAGCTGAAGCTGGATCGCTCCGGATTGGCGATCTATTTCGGCCACACGGCCATCGTCAAGGAGAAGGATGCCGCCTCGTATTCGGCCTTGATCGTAGAGCGGCGGATGGACACGCGTCGCACCTGGATGATCGGCAACTCGCCTAAGTCGGACATTAATCCTGCGCTCGAAGTTGGGATCAACGCGGTGTTCGTGCCGCACGACCATACCTGGCGGCTGGAGCACGAGGAAGTGCGGGAAGGCGGCGGACGATTACTGCGGGTGGAGCGATTCCGCGATCTGCAGCAAGCATTTCTGAGCGCCGCTAGAGACTTACGGAAGCGCGCAGCAGGCTTGGGTAGAGATCAGGGCCATGGGCGCATTCGGCCGCACTTTAGCGAAGTAGTTTTCCTGCGCCAGGTTCTTGTATACCGCTCCAGCGACCCCTGAAGCTACGGGACCACTGACCGGACGGCCGCCGGTGAGCAGCACAACCACCACCAGCTTGTTCTCGCCGGATTCGTTGTAGGAACCAAACCAACCCAGGTGCGTGGGCGACCGGGCATCGGTGCAGGTTCCGGTTTTGCCAAAAATCGGTTCGTTGGGATTAAAGCCGGCTCGCCTGGCGGTGCCGTACTCGACCGCGCCCAGCATGCCGGGTTTGATGTCGGGCAGCCACTGAGAGAGCTCGAGTTGACGCTTTACGCGCGGTACAAACTGCGCGACCTCTTGCGGCGAACGCGGGTGCTGCAAGTAATACAGCGTGCCGCCGTTGGCAACGGCCGATACGATGCCGGCCAATTCCAGAGGCGTCATATAAACTCCTTCGCCGAAACTGGTCATCATGCCAAGGCCATCGGTGGGAGGCTGGGTGGCCAGGGTTCCGGGTTGCTCGCCCTCCACATTCAAACCGGCCTTTTCGCCCAAGCCGAACAGCTCGTCGTATTTGATGATACGGTCGTATCCGAGCTTATATCCCACGGCGGCAAAGAACGCGTTATTGGAGTGCGCCAGCGCTTCGGTGAGATCCATGGAGCGGCGGGGCACGATTCGGAAATGGTTTTGAGGGCTCAGAATGCCTTCATTGAGGCCGGCCAGCGCCGCTACGATCTTGATGGTGGAACAGGGTTCGAATCCGCTTTGGAACGCCAGCTTCTGGTTCACGATGGTCAAAATCCGGCCAGTCTTCGGATCCACGACGACGATGCTTCCGTTGAAGGGCCCTAAGGCTTCCACCGCGGCGCGGCGGACCGTCAGATCCTCGCCATCCACCGAATCGCCTTCCGTGGAATCGGCGAACGTGGGCACGTTCCAGGGACTAAAGACGATGCGTTTTTTCGGCAGGCGGGAAAGGTGTCGGGCTGGGGGGACGACGTAGGCAGCCTTCACGGTGCGGACTGCCGCCGTTTGACCGGCGGCCAAGTGGCGCCTGGTCTTTTTCTTGGTTTTAGTGGGAGTGATCCCGAAGGCCGTGCCGGCAAAAACCATCAATGAAATCAGAGCGAATACGAGGGGGTGTTTTATGGATGAAGGCATGAGCAAACGCTTCGCTTTACAAATGTAACTGCAAGCCGTTCCCACATTATGGGTTATCGGCAAGTTAGGCGTCAACCTGCAATCCTCTTGAATATGACGCCTCACTTCGCGCTGTCGTATCAGTTCATTTTTATTGTAGCCTATCGGACAGGCGGGATTTAGCGGCCGGGGGACTCGGGAGTTTAGATACCAGGTATTTGCCGCCGCCAAGTGGTCGGCGCGGAGCGCAGCCCGGACCAATCTTCGCAGATCAAGATGGAATTGGCGGGATTTTGCGGTGCGTACTTGAGTGACGCGGCCCGGCCGATCAGGCGCTCGACATCGGCCGGCATCTGATCGCGCAGCGCGGCGATATCCTGCGAAGCAGTGTAAGCGACGCCTGCCACCGAGTAGGAATAGAAGAGTGTGTCGCCCTGCATGTCTGTAATGGTGGCATCGCCGATGCGGCCAAACTGGTTCACCGTTAGACGGCGGCGCTTTTCCTTATCCTTCGGCCGGCGGCGCCAGCGCACGAAGAAGTACACGCCAACCGCAAGTACGGCGAGCGCGGCGGCCAGAATCAGGATGAGCTCAAGGTTCTGCGACGACGGCATTTTCAAGGACACCAATGCCCGCGATTTCGACGGTTACTTTCGATCCGGGTACCATCGGCCCGACGCCCGGCGGAGTTCCAGTGGCGATCAGGTCACCTGGTTCCAACGTCATGACAGCGGTGATATAGGCGATGATAGCATCCACGCTAAACAGCATTTCAGTGACGGAGCCGTCCTGTTTGACGTCGCCGTCCACCAGCGTGCGAATGCGGAAGCTCGCAAAATCGGCTTCTTCGGCGGGAACGATGCACGGGCCCACGGCGCAGAAGGTATCGAATCCCTTGCCGCGCGTGAATTGGCCGTCCTTGCGTTGCAGATCGCGCGCCGTAACGTCGTTCACGATGGTGTAGCCGAGAATGTAATCCCGCGCCTGGCCGGGCTTCAGATGCCGCGCGCGCCGGCCCATCACCACTCCCAACTCGCCTTCGAAGTCAACGCGTTGGGAAAGCTTCGGATAGACGATGGCGTCACCGGAGGCGATCAGGGACGACGGCGGCTTCAGAAAGAGCAACGGCTCGGGTGGTACTTCGTTGCCCAGCTCCTTGGCGTGCTCGGCGTAGTTGCGGCCGACGCAGACAATCTTGCTCGGAGCGCAAGGAGGCAGTAGACGCGCGCCGGCGGGGAAGGCTTCCAGAGTGCCGTGCTGCACGTCCGGGTCCGAATCGGTCGCGGTGGGCGGCGTGTTGGGGTTCAAGCTGTAGCGGACGATTTTCATGGCACGGTAACCTCCACTGGGCTGGACGGTTCGCTGACGTTGCCGTTCTGATCCACAGCCGAGATGCGATAGCGATAGCGTTTGCCGGACTCGACGGCGTGATCCGAATAGCTGGGTGCATCGAGACCAGCGGCGATCTGGTTGAAGGCGCCATCTCCTTCGGCGCGGAAAACACGATACTCCTTAAAGTCCGGCTCGGTGTTGCGTTCCCAGGCCAACTCGACGGATCCGACTCCGGCCGAGGCGGTGAGGCCGGCTGGAACGGCGGGCGGGAAAATGTCCCGAGGCGTGATGGTCACTGGTCCAGCAACTTCGCTTAGTGTTTTGTCGTGCGCGCCCTCGACGTAATACTCGTAGGTTTTTCCGAACTCTGCGGTGGTGTCGAGGTAGGAAGGCTGGTCGGAAGAAGCCAATAGTGCCGGCGTCTTCTGGTCTTCGGTTTTTCGATATACGTTGAACTTTGTGGAACCCGGAGCGGTCCAGTTCAGTTGGACGCCTTGCGGCGCGGGTTGGGCCTTAACGTCCGCTGGGGTCGCGAGCGGCTGCTCGACGCTAACCGTTACGACGTTCGACCAGTCAGAGAATCGGCCCTTTTCGTTGGCGACGCGAACCGCAACCACTTCGTCTTTACCGATGAGGGGTTGGGCGGGAATCGTGCTTCGGACGAATCCCGGCGCGGCGGGCGGAGCGACGTCCACCTGTTGGGCAGTGCTGGCCCAGCGGTTCACGTCGAATGCGGCGCCCTCGGTGTTGGGTCCGATGCGCAGCTCGATCTTTCCGATGGTTTTCATCGTCAGGCCCTCGGTGGTCTGGGCCGGGATGGTGAAGGTGACGTCGATTTGGCCGCCGCGCTCGATGGCGCTCAGGTCTGAAACTCGCGTAGGAATCTTGAGCGCCGGGTAGAGCGGCTCGCCGACCGAGCCGCAACCCACCACAATTGCGTACCCCAGCACGCACCAGAGCATGGCCGCAGCGCGCATCTAGAGAATGTACCGGCTCAGATCCTGATCCTTGACGATGTCGGCCAGTTGCTTGCGCACGTAGGCCGCGTCAATACGGACGTTCTTCTTCTTGAGATCCGGCCCGGCGAAAGAAATGTCTTCGAGCAGTTTCTCCATGATGGTGTGCAGGCGGCGGGCGCCGATGTTTTCCGAAGACTGATTCACTTGCGCGGCGAAGCCCGAGATTGCTTCCACGGCGTCGTCGGTGAAGGTGAGCTTGATGCCCTCGGTGTCGAGCAGGGCGGTGTACTGTTTGACCAGGGCGTTCTTGGGCTCGCGCAGAATGCGGATGAAATCGGCTTCGGTCAGCGATTTCAGCTCGACGCGGATGGGGAAGCGGCCTTGCAGCTCGGGAATCAGGTCGCTCGGTTTCGAGACGTGAAATGCGCCCGCAGCGACGAACAGGATGTGGTCGGTGCGTACGAAGCCGTGGCGCGTGTTTACCGTGGTGCCTTCGACGATCGGCAGAATGTCGCGCTGGACGCCCTCGCGGCTGACATCCGGACCGTGCCCGGATTCGCGCCCCGCGATTTTATCGATCTCGTCCAGAAAGATGATGCCGCTTCGTTCGACGCGCTCTAAGGCTATGCGCGTAACCTGCTCCATGTCGATCAGCTTCTGCTCTTCTTCCTGCACCAGGTATTCGGCCGCTTCGGCGACGCGCATCTTTCGCTTGCGGGTACGCTGGCCGAACAGGCCAGGCAGGACATCCTTTAGGTTGACGTCCATCTCTTCCATGCCGGCGTTGGTGCTGATTTCAAACGTGGGCCCACGATCGCGGACATCGAGTTCGACAATGCGGTCATCCAGCTTGCCGGCGCGCAACTTCTCGCGCAGCTTTTCGCGCGTGCGCTCGGCGCTTTCCGAGGCTTCCGGCTGGGGCGGCATGAGCAGATCGAGCAGGCGTTCCTCGGCGTTGCGCTCGGCGCGGTCGGCAACTTCTTCCAGGCGCTCCTCACGCACCATGTCGATGGAGATATCCACCAGGTCGCGAATCATGGCCTCGACGTCGCGGCCCACGTAGCCGACCTCAGTGAATTTACTGGCTTCGACTTTTAGAAATGGCGAATTAGCGAGCTTGGCCAGGCGGCGCGCGATTTCGGTTTTGCCCACGCCGGTGGGGCCCATCATGAGAATGTTTTTCGGCATGACCTCGTCGGCCATGTCGGGTTCCAGCTTCTGGCGGCGGATGCGGTTGCGCAGCGCGATGGCCACGGCTCGTTTGGCATCGGCCTGTCCGATTACGTACTTGTCGAGCTCTTCGACGATCTCGCGCGGCGTGAGCTCATCGAGCAGCGGCGCTTCGTCCACCGCTTGGCCGGGCAGGTAGATCACCATCTAACCCAGCTCCTCGTAGGTGATCGTTTCATTGGTGTAGATGCAAATTTCGCCGGCGATCTGCATGGCCTTTTCGGCGATTTCTTTCGCTCCCAGTTTAGTATTTTCGATCAACGCCGTGGCCGCGGCTTTGGCGAACGGTCCGCCGGAGCCGATGGCGGCGACCTCTTCATCGGGTTCGATCACGTCGCCGTTGCCGCTGACCAGATAGGTGTTGTTCACATCCGCGACCAGCAGCAGCGCCTCGAGATGCCGCAAGACGCGGTCCGTACGCCATTCTTTGGCCAGCTCGACCACGGAGCGCGGCAGGTTGCCGTTGTACTGTTCCAGCTTCGATTCGAAGCGCGCGAAAAGCGCGAAAGCGTCGGCGGTGGACCCGGCGAATCCGGCAATAATCTTGTCGTTGTAGAGCCGGCGCAATTTCTTGGCGGAAGATTTCAGCACTTCCTGGCCGAGCGTGACCTGCCCATCGCCCGCCAGGATGACTTTCCCGTTCCGGCGCACGCACAGGATGGTGGTGGAACGCACTCTCTGTTTCATCGACGCTTTTGTTCTCGGCTTTCGGTTTCGATTCGGCGTGGAAGCGCCGGGGTACGGTGGATATTCTATTTTAGCGCGTCAGTCAGTTGAGTTCCGGCGCATCTCTAGACGCGCGTGCCGAGTTGCCAGGTTTTGAGTCAATTCGATTGTCGCCGAAGCCCGCGTGGTTTGTTGCTCGACCGGCCTGTCTACCGCGGCGGCGGCGATGTGCGCCGGAACAAGTCATCGACTGTTGCGATCAGTGCGTTCAAACGCCCGTCGGTGTGCTGTTGAGCTTCCGCCAGACGCCGGAGCGCTTCGTCCGTTTGCTGTTTGGAAGTTCGCTGAGCCTCGGCCATCTCTAGGAGCTTGTCCGCCAACTCTCCAACGGTATCGTGTGTCGCAAGCTGCGCTTCAGCTAGGCGGTTTATTTGCCCGGCAATTAATCGCGTGACTTCGGTGACGAAGCCAATATCACTAGCAAGCGACTTCATGCTGTTTGGGGCCTAGCCGCCAATACCTCCAGCCATCTGGCACCATTATCGATTATTAAGAACGGAAACGTAGGTGCGCCACATCTTTGCAAATTCCGTGAAGGCCACCGGTTTCCGTTGTCCTAATAGGAGCCGCAGCAGCTCCCAGGCCGCCCAGACGAAGTACGTTACCGTGATCCAACCGTGCAGGTGGCCGGCGATTTCTCCGAGTTGGGACCCGGGCGGAATCGCGGAGGCGACGAATTGCACGAACCAAAGCACGAACAGCGCGGCTGCTTCCCACCAGGCCAGCTCCATGTTCACCAGGAACAGCATGCCGACCAGTTGCTGGCCCACCGTCATGAGGACCTCGAGGGTCTGTTGGTGGTCCAAAGGCAGCGGCGTTACTCTTCCGGCGCTGAGCGATAGAACTACCGGCAGCATCGCTACCAGCAGTGTCCACTGGTTAATGTTGCTGGAGACCATGTTCATCAGGGCCATCGGCGCGCGAATCACGGTGCGCGCGAAATAGAAGGTCGAAAGACCTTCGGGGAACTCGGTGACAAACGGAAAAACCCATTGAATGAAGATGAAGGTAGGGACTCCCAGAGTATTGGAAATTCCGAATAAGCTTCCAATGAAAGGATCGGTCGAGATGTAGATGAGACCGCCGCCGAGTAGAAAGAGTCCGCCGATGAGCGCGATGCGGCGGGCGCGCGGCGCCAGGACAATGGTGCGTGGAATGCGTTCCAGATCCTGGATGCCTTCTTCCTCCTGCGGCGGCATCTTACCGAGGATGGCCAGGTAAGCGGCGTAAATGGCGGTCAGGACGACGGCATCGAACAAATTCACCGAACCTTTTGCGACGATCACACCTATGTAGATCAGCGCGGCCAACAGCCCCACCACCTGCACGCTGTGTTCGCGCTCGAGCACGATGCGGCCGAGCGGCGCCCGCTCGCGCCTGCGATATACGGTGGCGGCCGCGAAATAAATCATGGGCCAGCCGAGGCCGGTCAACAGTCGCAGCGCGCCGGTGAGCGCGGCGAACAGGTAGGGGATTTGCCCGTGCCAAGCCAGGACCGCTTCACCAGCGAATTCCGGTAGCGTCTGCATCCAGGCCAGGATGGCGAGCGCGAATCCTTGCGCGATGAAGAATTGCGCCGACTCCGCCGCCCAGGCGATCGACATGGCTGCGAATAGGATGGCCGGGGCTGTCCATAATATGGTCCCCGGGCCGCGGATCTGAATGGCTTCTCCGGCGGCGAAGGCGAGCAGCAGCGGTAGTCCGATGGCTTTGAGCATGCTAGCCGGACCTCAGGGCGAGTCTGGCGACACGCGCGCCAGTCAACAAAAAACGGGAGTGAATCTCTTCGGGGAAGGCGGCGATAACCACATGGTACAACGATTGTATGCCGTCTTTCGCGGTGGAAACGCCGCAGCGCCGTTATCCCATCCTGGTGGAGCGCGGCTGTCTCGCGCAACTGAGCGAATTCATTCCCGCGCACGCCGGCAAAAATTTTTTTATCTCGACCGAAGACGTTTGGAAGCTGCACGGGCATCTGCTCAAAGACGCGATGTCCAACCGCGCAACCGAAATCTTATTCTTTCCGGGCGGCGAGCAACAAAAACGGCTGGCGGCAGTGGAAGCGCTCGCCGAGCAGATGGTGGAACGCGGCGCCGACCGTTCGAGCATCGTGGTCGCTTTCGGCGGCGGTATCCTGACCGATGTGGCAGGATTCCTGGCCGCCATCTTCATGCGCGGGATTCCTGTGATTCAGATTCCCACCACGCTATTGGCGCAAGTGGACGCGGCCATCGGGGGCAAGACCGGCGTGAACCTGGTCGCAGGCAAAAACCTGATCGGAAGTTTCCATCAGCCGCTGGCGGTTTTGATCGATCCGTCCGTGCTCGACACGCTGCCGGAGCGCGAATATCGCGCGGGTTTGTTCGAAATCATCAAGCATGGCGTGATCGCCGATGCGGACCTGTTTTGGTTGATGCGGCGCGAGCCTCAGCGCGTGATGGCGCACGCGCCGGACGTGGTGGACCGCATGATTTGCGATTCTGTGCGGCTCAAGGCCGCAGTGGTTTCAGGCGACGAGAAAGAGGAAGACCGGCGGCGCATCTTGAATTTCGGCCATACCTTCGGTCACGCGTTGGAGGCCGAGACCGGCTATTCGCGTTTTCTGCATGGTGAGGCAGTGGCGTGGGGCATGAAAGCAGCCAGTTTGCTAGGTGAAAAGGAGCGCATGCTGCCGCGCGAGGATCGAAACGAAATTGTCGAATGCGTCAATTCCTATGGCCCGTTCCCGCCTCTGGCCGGCCTGGATCCGCGCCGCCTGGCCGCGCGCCTCTTGCACGACAAGAAAACGGTTAGAGGCCGCATCCATTTTGTTCTGCCCGAACGGATCGGCGCGGTGAAAATCACCGCCGACGTCGACGAGAAGCTGGTCCTGGCGTCGATTGAGGAAGCGCTGGCTTGCTGAAGGAGACGGCGGCGAATCAAGGGACGACTCCGGCCGGCATCCAGGATCCCGAACAAGCCGCCGCCTGGGTGCGTGGCATGTTCGGCCGGATCGCTCCGCGCTACGACCTGCTGAATCATCTGCTGTCGCTGAATATCGACCGCTACTGGCGCGCCCGGACGGTCCGAAGCATTGCGCGGTTTCTCGCCAATCCCAACGCGCGCGTACTGGATGTCGCCTGCGGAACCGGTGACCTGATGCTGGCGCTGGAAGCACGCGGCCAGGCACGAATTTTTGGCAGCGATTTCTGTCATCCCATGCTGGTGGCGGCGGACGTGAAAACAAAACGCCGTGGGTCGCGCGCGGCCTTGTTCGAAGCCGATGCGCTGGAATTACCGCTGGCCGGGGCGTCTTTCGACGCGGTAACCATCGCCTTCGGCTTCCGGAATCTCGCCAATTACGAGCACGCGCTGGCTGAGCTTTTGCGGATTCTGAAGCCCGGCGGCGGCGTAGCGATTCTGGAGTTCTCGACACCGCCCAACGGCCTGGTGGCACGGGTGTACGATTTCTATTCGCGCGCCATTCTTCCCAGGGTCGGTGGATGGATCTCAGGCTCTGGCGAAGCCTACTCCTACCTTCCGGAGTCGGTTCGGAAATTTCCCAACGCAACCGGGCTAGCGGAGCAGATGCGCGCCGCCGGATTCGCGAACGTCCGTTTTCATCGTATGACCGCGGGCATCGTCGCGCTGCATCTGGGCGAGCGGCCGTGATACCGGCGTGGCTGGCTCGGCGCGGGCCGACTGCATCATTTGCTTTACCGTGATCGAGGCCAGCGCCAGCGTCAGACCGATCATGATAATCACCGAGACCCACGCCACGGCGTTGTACAGCCGGGAATTGGTCCATTCACGCATCAGGCTTCGCCTATTGATCAGCATCACCATGTAGATCAACACCACCGGCAAAAGCACGCCGTTAATCACTTGGGAGAACAGGATCATCTTGACCAACGGGAAATTCGGCCACAAAATCACGCCGCCGCCCAGCACGATGAGCAGTGTAAATAGCCAGTAGAAAACCGGCGCCTCGTGAAACCGTTTATCGACGCCGGATTCAAAACCAAGTCCCTCGCACACCGTGAAGACCGTGGACAACGGCAGAATGCAGGCCGCGAAAAACGAGGCATTGAAAAGGCCCGCGCTGAACAACAAGTAAGCGTATTGGCCGAACGGTTTTAAAGCCACGGCGGCGTCGGCGGCATCGTTAATGTCTTTGGCTCCATGCGACCAAATTGCCGCTGCGCACGAGACGATGATGAAAAACGCCACGACGTCCGTCAAGATGCAGCCAACTACCACTTCCACCCGCGACTGCACGTACTCCTTGGCGGTGATGCCCTTCTCGACGATGGCCGACTGCAGGTAAAACTGCATCCAGGGCGCGATGGAAGTGCCGACCATCGCGATCAACATGGTGATGTAGCCGGTGTCGAACATCAGAATCGGCTTGAAACTATAGACCGCCGCTTCCTTCCAATCCGGCTTGAGCAGGAACGCGGAAATAATGTACGTCACGTACAGCGCGCAGGCGAACAGAAAAACTTTTTCCACACTGCGGTAACTTCCGCGCACCACCAGCAGCCACACCGCGACCGCGCAGATGGGAACCGAGATGTAGCGGCTGATGTGGAATAGTTCAAGCGAGCTGGCGATCCCAGCGAATTCCGCGATCACGTTGGTGAAATTGGTCAGCACCAGCGCGATCATCAAGAAGAACGTGGTCCTGAGGCCGAACTCTTCGCGGATCAGATCCGACAAGCCCTTGCCCGTCACCGCGCCCATGCGCGAGCACATCTCCTGCGTGACGATCAGCAGCAGCGTGATGGGGATTAGCGTCCACAGCGGCAGATAGCCGTACTTTGCGCCCGCTTGCGAATAGGTAAGGATTCCGCCGGAGTCGTTATCGACGTTGGCGGTGATGAGGCCCGGACCGACGACCGACAGAAAAATCGCGATTTGATAGCGGAGGTTTTTGAGCACGCGATTGTCTGGCGCCTAGCGGCGGGTCCCCTTCCCTCATTTGTGCCTCAACAGCGAAATCACTTCGTCGGCCGTGATGGCGCCGGCCAGTTTGCCCGCTTCGTCGATCACGGGCAGCGCGAGCAGATTGTATTTGTCGAAAATCTCCGTGATGCGATCCTGCTTCTCGTCGATGTCCACGTGGATGGGCGTCTCCGTAGCGGCGAGATCCTTGAGGGGCGTAGCGCCCGCGGCTGTAAACAGGCGCGCCAGCGGCACCGATGCCGTCAACTGGTCGTGCTGGTCCACCAGGAAAAGCGTGTTTATCCTTTCGAGAATCTCCTCGCGCGATTTGAGCGCTTCCATCGCATCCGCCACCGTGGCGTGCTCGGGCAGCGCGACATATTCGGTATTCATCAAGCCGCCGGCTGAATTCTCGGAATACTCCAGCAGTTCCTGGACCTCGGTTTTGGGCTCGGGCTCCATTTCCTGCAGGATCTCCTCGGAGGTCTGCTGTTCCAATTCGGCCAGCACGTCGGCGGCCTCGTGTGGCGCCATTTCCTCGACGATATCGGCGGCCTTCTCGGTTTCGAGCGACTCCAGGATGCTGGCCTGAATATCCGGCTCCACTTCCGAGAGCGCTTCCGCCGCTACCTCGCTATCGATGGTTTCGAAGATGGCTTCGCGATCGTCCGGGCTCAGCTCCTCCACGATGTCGGCCAGATCGGCCGGATGCATGCGTTCGAGAATCTCGTTGTTCACGTTGAGGCGCAGGCGGCGCTGCGGGTCGGCTTCCAGGATGCTGCAATGCTCCCAGCGAATGGAGTGCGGTGGAATTACGGTTTGGAGCCGGCGCACCAGGCTTGGCGAAACCACGCCCTGCACCAGGCGGCGGAACATGCTTCTGAGACCGATGTCGACCTCGATAATGCTCAGACCGTCGCCGTGCTCTTCGTGGTGGATCTTGAAGGTGACATCCGTGACGCGCACCACCTTGCGGCCGTGGCCGTCGATAATCTGCTGGTCGAGCAGGTCCCGCACCAGCCGCAGCATGTATTCGTCGGAATGGTAGGGAGTGAGCTGCTCGTCTTTCAGATAGATTCCGTCGAGCGAAACCGCGCGGATTTGATCGTGGCGGACGGTCAGCCAAGCCCAGCCGCCGCCTATCAAGTAGCGGTCGACGCGGGAGGGATGAATTAGCGGAACGATTGCGGCGTCTTTGACGAAACCCAGACTGCGGCCCTTGAGGTCAAAGACCTTGAGGCCCAGCAACTCAGTGAGAAAAAGTAGGTCGTCCGCCATCGAGAATCGCCCATAGATTGAAAATAGAGCGCTCTTGAACGACTCTCGCCTGAAGCGGTCTCGGTTCCGGTGCGCCCTACATGATCGTGCTAACTCAGTTCTTACTATGCCCCAAAGCGCCGCCGGGCCGCAACAAAAAAGTTAAATAACGGCCGGGATTATGGCCGTCGCCGCTTCTCCAGCACCATCTTCATCCCGTACTTGGTCCGGAGAGTGATCAGCGGCAGGGTGTCCACTCTGTGTCCGGGCGCCAGGCGCAACCGCCATTCTTGAGCCAAGGTGGCCAGCACTAACACGCCTTCCATCCACGCGAATCGCTCGCCGATGCACACGCGGGCGCCGCCGCCGAACGGGAAATACGAAAATCTCGGCCGGGCTTCGCGCGCTGCAGGCGTCCATCGGTCGGGATCGAAGCGTTCCGGGTCTGGAAACCAGCGCGGATCGCGATGCGTCACGTAGGGGCTCGCGATGAGAATCGATCCACGGGCTATCTCGACGCCGCCCAGGTCAAACGGCTCGATCGACATGCGTCCGATGGCCCAAGCCGGCGGATAGAGCCGCATCGCTTCCGTGACCACCATCTCGGTGTAGCGCAGCGCGGGAAGATCGGACGCCTGGGCCGCGCGTCCGCCCAGCACCGCATCCAATTCCTGGTGCAGGCGCCGTTCGCACTCCGGATTTTGCGACAACAGATACCACGTCCAGGTCAGCGCATTGGCGGTGGTCTCGTGGCCGGCGAGAAACAATGTCAGGGCCTCATCGCGGACTTGCTTATCGCTCATGCCGCCGCCCTGGTCCTCTTCGTCCTGCGCCAGAAGCAGCATCGAAAGCAGATCGCCGCGATCCTCGGCGCTTGCGCGCCGCTCCTCAATCAATCCATAGATAGTGGCGTCCAGGCGCGCCCGCGCCTTTTCGAAACGCCGCATCGAAGGCAGCGGCAGCTTTTCGAGATATTCCGAAAAAGGCATCATGAGAAGATTGAACATCTTCAAGACGGTGGTCAAAGCCTCGCCGATTTCGGAAGCTTCGGATTCCACATCCGCGCTAAACAGCGTTTTGCCGACCACGGCCAGCGTCAGCCGCATCATTTCCGCGGCTACGTCCACGGTGCTGCCGTCGGTCCAGCGCTCGCGCACCCGCGCCGCGTAATCGCTCATCACCGCCGCATAGGCCTCCAGCCGGTCGCGATGAAAGGCGGGCTGCACGAGGCGGCGCTGTCTCTTATGAAAATCACCCTCGCTGGTCAGCAGGCCTTCGCCCAGTAAGACTCGCGCACGCTGCAAGGCTCGGCTCTTGATGAAATTCGACTGCCGCGTCACCAGAACCTCGCGTACCAGGTCCGGATGGTTGAGTAGATAAACCGGAAAAGAGCCTAGCCGGAAATGCGGAAGATCGCCGTACTCGCGCGCCAGCTTCATCAGAAATGAAATGGGCTTGGCGCGAAATGCGGGAAGATGGCCGAGCACCGGCAGACCACGCGGTCCGCGCGCAACAGGAACGGATGCGATCACATCTTTAATTCTAAGCTTCGGATGAGTCGCCTATTGCGCAACCAGCTCTTCGCGGGCGCCAATCCGGCGCAGGCAGCGGTCGATCCACTGCTTGGTTAGCTTTTCCTGAACGCCGTTTTGGCTGAGACGCGTGTGCAGGCTGGCGAAATCGACGTGGTCCATCTGCTGGTCCTGATTGAAGCAGGAGAAAACCACGGTTTCCTCGCCGGTCAGAGGATCCTTGTGAAGCTGCAGGCACTGCGCGCAGATTTCCTTCATCATGCATTGCATCGGCGAGTTGATACTAGCGATGGCCTTGTGCCCCTTCTTTAGATAGGGCGCCAGCACTGCGTGGCGCGCGCGCTGCACCGCGTGCATCATGGCGTCCGAGCCAATCACGACCAAGCGATCAACCTTGCTGAACGGAATTTCGGGCTCGTCCAGATCGCCGCGCGCGTAGGCCTCATGCCATCCACGATGTTTCCGACGAAGGCTTTGTCCTGGACGCGATCGGGCGTGAAGCCGGGCGCTTCGTCGCAGCACCAGACCACCACGTCGGCGGCTTTTTCGATTTCTTCGACCTTGTAACGGTCGATCATTTTCTTATATCCGGCGAAATAGATGGTGCGGGAACCACTGGCGCGCAGTTGCTGGCCGATGGAAAACAGGACAGCGTTTCCGAGGCCTCCGCCCGCCAGTAGCACGGTCTCGCGCGAAGGCGTTTCGGTGGGTGTGCCGGTCGGCCCCATCAGGATCACGGGCTCGCCGGGCTTGAGCAGCGTGCACAGATCGGAGGAGCCGCCCACTTCAAGCACGATGGTGGACAGCAGACCTTTTTCGCGATCCAGCGAAGCGCCGGTGAGCGCGAGCCCCTCCATGGCCAGCGTGGTCCCGTTGACGCGCGTGGCCAGCGATTCATAATTCTGAAGCCGGTAAAACTCGCCGGGCTGAAATGCGCGCGCGGCCATGGGAGCATGAACCACGACTTCCACGATATTGGGCGTCAGGCGCTCGACTTTTTGGACGACGGCGCGGAGTTCGCCATTCAAGCGATCGATTAACTGGCTGGGCGCGGGAGCCGATGCTGCGCGCCGCGCGAGAACCCTCGAGACCACCGGATAGCCCTGCTTGGCGCTGGCCATGGCTTTGACGACGTTGCCGGCGTAGGAGGGATGCAGATCGCCGAAGAAGCTGATGCCGCGCCCGTCGGGACGCATGGAGGTGAGCACGCGGGAGAGCCGCGGCTTGGCGACCGGCTCCGGCCGCACCGGGTTGCCTTCTTCGTCCACTGCCTGGAACCAGCGGCCATCCAGAAATAGATTCGCAGGATCTTCCCGGCCGAGCACGGTGTTGGGCTGAGTGCCGGCGGCTACGAGAATAGAGCGCGCGGGAAGCCGCACGGGATCGCCCGCGGGCGACATTTTTCCACGCTCCGGCTCGTATTTGTGGCGCGTAAGGTGCAACGCCGAAGCGTGACCAAAGCGGTCCACTTCGACCTCGGCGGGCGCCAGGCACTCGGCGAAACGGATGCCTTCCTCGAACGCCTTCCAGACTTCTTCGTGATTGAGCGTATAGCTGGGGGAATCGACCAGGCGGCGGCGATAGGCGATGGTGACTCCGCCCCAGGAGTTCAGCAGGCCGATCAGGTTGGGCCGCCGGCCCTCGAGCGCGGCCGCGTGACGTTCGGCGCGGATGGCGCGGGCGTGCGCGATGAACTCGTCCGCCGTTTCGGTTTCTTCCTGGCTCCAGCCGGCCCGCACTTCCTGCTCGCCTTTTTCGGCCACCAAGGTTTCGTAGCGATGCAGGAATTTCTCCACCTGCACGAGATAGTAAGCCAGCGATTCGGTAGCCGTGTCGATGGCGGTCAGGCCGCCGCCGATCACGACGATGGGCATGCGGATCTGAAGGTTCGCAACCGTTTCGGTCTTGGCGGCGCCGGTGAGCTGCAAGGCCATCAGGAAATCCGACGCCTGGCGCACGCCGCGCGCTAGGCCGTTCTTCATGGGAATCACGGTGGGACGGCCGGCTCCAGCGCACAACGCGATGTGATCGAACCCCATTGCAAACGCGCCGTCGACCGTCAGTGCCCCGCCGAAGCGCACCCCGCCGAACATGCTAAATTCACGCCGGCGCTCCAGCAGCAGCCGGATCAGTTTCAAGAAATTCTTGTCCCAGCGCACGGTGATGCCGTACTCGGCCACCCCGCCGAAGCCAGCCATGACGCGGTCGTCCAGCGATTCGTAGATCTCGCGAATGTCGCGGATAGGCCGGAAGGGCGCACGCGCCCCGTGTGCATCGACGCCGGAGATTCCCACAGGCAACGGCTCGATCTTGAGCCCGTCCACGCCGACCACGGTATGGCCTTCGTTCATCAGATAATGCGCCAGCGTGAAGCCGGCCGGTCCGAGACCGACGATCAGAACTTTATAGCCGCTGTCGGCTAGCGGCAGCGGGCGCGCGAAATTCAGAGGATTCCAACGCGTCAGCAGGCTGTAGATCTCGAAGCCCCAAGGCAGCTCCAGAACATCCTTCAGCGTGCGCGTTTCAATCTGCGGAATGTCCACCGGGTCCTGCTTTTGATAGATGCAGGCCTTCATGCAGTCATTGCAGATGCGATGGCCGGTGGCGGCGGCCATGGGGTTGTCGATGGTAACGATGGCGAGCGCGCCGACGCTGTGGCCAGCCTGCTTCACCACGTTCATTTCGGAGATTTTTTCATCCAGCGGGCAGCCCGCCAGAGTGATGCCGAAAATGGTCTTCTTGAACTCCCCTGTTTTTTCTTTCAAGCCGGAGGAGCAACTATCTTTGGCCTGGTTGTGGCACTTGATGCAGTAATTGGCCTGATCGAGCGCGCCGGCGAGCGCCATGCCGTGATCGGTCAACTGGAATCCCTCGCGATAGCGCCAGTGCTGCTCGGGAAGACGGAGCTTGGCGATGCCGTTGTTTTGGATCGCTTCGACGGGCACCAAGTGCATCGGGTCCAGTTTGTGGGCGACTTTGAAGAGGACGTCGTGGCGGTGGTGCTCGATTCCAGCCGGCGACAAAGCGGCCCATGCGGCGTAGCGCAGAGCGGTCTGGATAGCGGGAGCGTGCGCGGCTTCGTTTTCAGTCCAGCTGGAGACGTGTGCGAAGAAACTCCGTTCGCTGAGCGGCTCTCCGAAGAGCGATTCGAGCTCGAGCCCGAGCGCCGGGCCGTCGATCGCCGAGGCCTGGTCTTTGGTTACGCCGCTGATGGCGCGCTTCTGGATGAATTTGCGCTTGAAAGCGAAGAATGGCGCGGACTGATTGTGGCGGGCCTGAAGAGCTTCGATTTCGGGCGTTATTCCGAACAGTTGGCCCAGAAAGTCCTCGACGTGCGGGGCCAGCGCGATGATTAGTTCGGATTGCTCTTTGGGCGTGAGAGAGGCCGGATTGGCGCGCGCCCGGACCAGACTAGCGTGGAGATTGGCGTCCGTTTGCGCAAGCTCGGCCAGGAAGGCGGCGTCCAGGCGCACCAGGCCTTCGCGATGGTACAGCTCATCGAAGGCGAGGCCGAAGCCGAGCGCGAGTTGGTCCCAGACACCGGACATTACAGGTTCTTATGAGATGCCAGAATGATGACGGCCGATGCGACAGATTGCCGCGCGGATTAGCCGGAATAAGTATCTACTGGGATTGTAGCAGGGCGGAATCAACAAAAAGCGGTGAGGCGATAGGCCAACTCGCGACAATCGCCGACGGTAAGCTAGTAGTGCGGCCATGTTTCCCATTCTCCAAAAGCCGTCCGGCACAGTCGATCCCGTTTGTGGCATGACGGTGGACCCACAGCGCGCGGGAGGGTCGTCAGAGTATCAGGGCAAGACATACCATTTCTGCTCCAAGGGGTGCATCGCAAAGTTCGAGGCGGACCCAGAGAAATACCTTCATCCTGCGGCGAAGCCCGAGCCTATGCCAGCCGGCGCCGTCGATCCCGTCTGCGGCATGACGGTGGACCCGCAGCGCGCGGCGGGTTCGTCGGAATATCAGGGCAAGACCTACTATTTCTGCTCCAAGGGCTGCGTTGCAAAGTTTGAAGCCGATCCGGAACGATACCTGCATCCCGGCGCGAAACCCCAGCCGATGGCAGCCGCGCCCGCAGCATCTGAGTACACCTGCCCGATGCATCCTGAAGTGCGGCAACCCGGTCCGGGCGCGTGCCCCAAGTGTGGGATGGCACTCGAGCCGATGGCGTTCAGTCTCGCAACGGAAGAAACGAACCCGGAATACACGGCCATGCGGCGCCGTTTCTTGCTGAGCCTTCCGCCCACCGCGGTGCTGCTGGTGCTGATGTTCTTCGGGTTCCACCAGCCCTGGATCGAGCTGGTGCTCGCCACTCCGGTGGTGCTGTGGGCCGGGTGGCCGCTGCTCGAACGCGGCTGGGCTTCGCTGGTCCATCGCAGTCTGAACATGTTCACTCTGATCGCGACCGGCATTTTGGCCGCGTACATCTACAGTCTGATCGCGACCGTGGCGCCCGGCATTTTTCCCGCGTCCATGCGCACAGACGGGCACGTCCCGGTCTATTACGAATCCGCCGCGGTGATCACGGCGCTAGTGCTACTGGGCCAGGTGCTGGAATTGCGAGCGCGGCAACAGACCAGCAGCGCCATCCGGTCGTTGCTACAGCTCGCACCCAAGACGGCGCGGCGCATCCGCCCGGACGGAACCGAAGAGGACGTGCCGATCGACCAGGTCTATCCAGGGCACAAGCTGCGCGTGCGGCCGGGCGAGAGGATTCCGGTGGACGGCGTGGTGCTGGAAGGCTCCAGCGCGGTGGATGAATCGATGATCACCGGCGAGCCGATCCCGGCGGAGAAAACCGCCGGCAGCCGCGTGACGGGCGGAACGGTAAACGGAACCGGCTCTTTCGTGATGCAGGCCGAGCGCGTGGGCGCCGACACTTTATTAGCGCGCATCGTCAAGATGGTGAACGAGGCGCAACGTTCGCGCGCGCCCATACAGCGGTTGGCGGACGTGGTTGCTTCCTGGTTCGTGCCGGCGGTGATCGCGGTGGCGATTGTGACGTTTGTCGCCTGGAGCATCTGGGGGCCGGAGCCGCGCCTGGCCTACGCGATGGTGAATGCGATCGCGGTGCTGATCATCGCTTGTCCTTGCGCGCTGGGCCTGGCGACCCCGATGTCGGTCATGGTGGCCACCGGGCGTGGCGCCTCAGCGGGCGTGCTGATCCGAAACGCGGAAGCGCTCGAAAAACTCGCGCAGGTGAACACGCTGGTGATCGACAAGACCGGCACACTCACCGAGGGCCGGCCTAAGCTGGTCTCCAGCGACGATGACGAGGTGCTGCGGCTGGCTGCGAGCGTGGAGAAATTAAGCGAGCACCCGCTGGCGGCGGCGATTGTGGCGGGCGCACTGGAACGCAATCTCCCGCTCGGCCAGGCGCGCGAGTTTCAAGCAACGCCGGGCCAGGGCGTTAGCGCCATCGTGGACGGCCATCAGATCACGGTGAGCAACCACGCGTCCGCCGAGTTAGAAGAACGCGCAGCGCCGTTGCTTC
This sequence comes from Terriglobia bacterium, assembly GCA_963761935.1. Lineage (GTDB taxonomy): Bacteria > Acidobacteriota > Terriglobia > Bryobacterales > Bryobacteraceae > Palsa-89. Next base: position 37,975 of record CAVXJU010000084.1, read on the forward strand.
GAGATGGTCAAACGGTGGTGTACGTGTCGGTGGATGGCGCAGCGGCGGGCCTGCTCGGAATTGCCGACCCGATCAAACCGTCGGCGGGCGATGCCATCGAGCGTCTGCATCGCGACGGGTTGCGGATCGTCATGCTCACTGGCGACCACCAATTGACCGCCCAGGCAGTGGCGCGCAAGTTAGGAATCGATGAGATACGCGCCGGCGTTCTGCCCGATGGCAAGGCGACCGAGGTGGCGCGGCTTCAGGCCGAAGGCCGGGTAGTGGCGATGGCGGGCGACGGGATTAACGACGCGCCGGCGCTGGCACGGGCCGATGTCGGAATCGCGATGGGAACCGGCACCGATATCGCGATCGAAAGCGCGGCCGTGACACTAGTGAAGGGCGATCTCGGAGGAATTGTCCGCGCGCGTGAGTTGAGCCAGGCCACGCTGCGGAACATCCGGCAGAATTTGTTCTTCGCGTTCATCTACAACAGCATTGGAGTGCCGCTAGCGGCCGGCGTATTGTATCCGTTTTTGGGGATTCTGCTCAGCCCGATGATCGCCAGCGCGGCCATGACGTTCAGCTCGGTGTCGGTAATCACCAACGCGCTTCGTCTGCGCAGACTGAGTTTTTAGAAACGGCGTTAGAGCACCAGCTTGCGCAAAACGGCCCGGGCCAGAGCGCCATCGCCGCCGGAGATTCTTAGCGGCAGGCAGATCAGCTCGTATTCTCCCGGCGCGACATGTTCCAGATTTAGGCCTTCGATAATCCAAATGCCGGCGCTGAGCAGGATACGATGCGTTTCATCGCCGCCGGTTTCGGCGTGCCCCACCGAGAGATAGTCGATCCCGATCGTCCGGATTCCAGCCTCGGCGAGATAACGAGCGGTCTCCGGCGAGATGTGGACGAAATCTATCTTGAACTCCGGTGTTTTCCAGCATAGGCGCGAGTTAGCCGTTTTGAAAAGGATTCGCTCGCCTTTGGCGGGATGGTGCGGCTCCAGCTCGCCAATCCGGATGAGGCGCGGATCGTGGATCTCGATTACGCGAGCGCGGCCCACGGTTGCGTTGATCGGCATCGCGTCGATGGTTGGCGCGTCTGCAAGATAATGCAGCGGCGCATCCATGTGAGTGCCGGTGTGAGCGCTGGCGCGGATCTCGGACAAATTGCATTCGTCGCCATCGGCCAGCGCCAGCGTCTTCAGCCGCTCGAAGGGTGCATCGCCCGGCCAGTGCACCATGCCGTTCACCAGTGGAACCGAGATGTCGATCCACTCCGTGCTCACGACGAAATCGCGATGACGTTCTTCACCCCGCCCGCTCCGCTCGACAATGGTTCCAGCGCCTGCTCGATGGGAAAGCGCCGAGTGATCAGCGCGCGCACGGCGTCCGGCCAGCGGCTGACGAAAACGCCCAGGTGGTTAATAGCGGCTTCGAAACAATGCGGCGGAGCGTTCACGCTGCCGACGATGGCCTGATTGTTCAATACTATGTCGCGCATGATGCGGTCCGTATCGACCGGAATGGGTCCCTTGCGGCCCGGCACGCCGGTGAAAATGAAAACCGCATTCGGCCCCAGATGTTTGATTACTTCAAAGGCAAAGCCGGATGCGCCGGTGGCTTCGTAGACCACGTCGATGGGTCCGGCCGCCTCCGATAGTTGATCGATGGAATGCGTTTCGGCCGCGATGTAGCGCGCGCCGATGGCCGTGACGATGTCGTTGTGCTCATCGTGCTGGGGAGAACGCGAGTAAACCGCGACATCGTGACCGGAGACGCGCAGCGCCATGGCGCCTAGCAAGCCTACCGGCCCGGCGCCCAGCACCACAGAGCGACGGCCGGGTCCCGCTTGGACTCCGGGTTCCACCGGCGAACCCCAAGGCAGGCGCTGCTGGATGCGTCCTAGCTGTTCCAGCGATTTTTCGGCGATGGTGAGCGGCTCAACCAACACGCCAATGTCTCGCAGCGGCCGCGGCACGACATTTAAGTAGCGCTCTTCCTCCACCACCAATTCGGTCATGTAGCCGTGCCGGCTCTTGATGCCGCGCTCGGTGTAATCGCCGGTATAACAGAAGTCCTGCCGGCCTTCCCGGCATGCGATGCAGGAGGGGTGCGGGCACGGGCGCCGAACGGTCATGACCACCAGATCGCCAGGTTTGACACGCGAGACTTGCGGTCCCACCTCGACCACTTCGCTCAAGGATTCATGCCCGATGATCAGGTAATCGAAACCTTTCGGCGGCACGCCGTATTGAAAAGTGACGATTTCGCGATCCGTGCCGCAGACGCCCACGTCGAGCACTCGCATCTTGACTGCGGTGGGCGAATCGAGCTGCGGCTCGGGATGATCGATCACGCGCGCTTGGCGTTGAGCGGGGAAGACGGCCAGGGCCTTCATGCGTCCAGGATAACGCGCGCGAGAATTTCGCCATTTCCCCACACGCAGTGGCGGCCGACGCCGGTCCATCGCGCGGCTTCGAGGATGGGCAGAAATTCAGCCAGGTCGCCTTCGTATTCGGCTAGACCGGTGAATCCTCCGATGCCGTGAATCTGGCCGGTGCGGCGGCTGCGGCGTTTTGCTCCGGCGTGGCTCAACTCACACCGCGTCATCTTTATGCCGCGGGCGCGCTGGCCCATGGCGCGAAAGTCGATGTCCAGCGCGCCGGGGCCGTAGAGCGCTCGCAAGGTACTGACGCGGTCCCGCGCGCGGGCGAATAGGACGTCAAATTCGGGCGTAGGGGCCAGCTTGTTCCTATTGGTCGTGGTTTTCAGTTCGGTCGGCGTCCGGAATTCCACGCGCAGGCGATTCGCATTGGTGTCGCACGAGTCCAAGCGTAGCGAGACAGATTCGCAAGCCGTCGAAACGAGCTCGGCGCGGGCAAGCTCGGTGAAAGCACGGGCGAAATCGTCGAGTGCTGGCTGGCGCGTATCGAAGAAGTTGACATCGAAACAGAAATGCTCTCCTGGAGCCACGCTACGGCCCGCCAGATGAGCCACGCGAAAAACGAAGGGCCGCGGCGGGTCGGCCAATCCGCTGGGACCTTTCAGACTGGTGGGCTCGAAGATGCGGGCGTAAGCGCTCCGGCCGCCCGCAAGGCCTCGACATTCCGGCTCACACGCCACCTTGCGAAGCGCGCTGCCAAACGCCCCGCGCAGCAGATTGGCTGGCCCGAAGCGGGGGAATGAAATCGCATCTCGGGCTTGAAGAACAAAGCGATAGGAGTAAAGATCGAACGTCACGGGCTTACTACGTCGCTGTCTGCAAAACTTCGCGGACTTTCAGAGCCAGCTCGGCGGTGGAAAAAGGCTTTTGCAGGAACGCGGCGTCCGCGCCGGGAGAAACCTGATCGCCGTGGCCGGATACGAAAAGAACTCGCATTTCCGGACGCTGGACCGTAAGTTGATCGGCCATGTTCAGGCCACTCATACCTGGCATGACCATATCCGTGATCAGCAGGTGGATGGCGCCGCCGTGCTCGCGTGCAATGTTCACGGCCTCCGACGTGGACCCGGAGGAGAGCACCCGGTATCCACTGCGCTTCAGCATGGTCTCCAAAACGCGGCGCACGCCGTCCTCGTCTTCCACCAGCAAGATTGTCTCGGTGCCGGGCAAAGGAGCGCCTTGAGGCAATGGCTCCGGCTGCTCGGCGGTCTTTTCGGCCGCGGGAAGATAAATGCGGAAAGTTGTGCCGGCGCCGGGTTGAGAATCCACCTCGATCTCGCCGCCGGCTTGCTTGACGATTCCATAACTGGTGGAGAGCCCCAGGCCGGTGCCATGCTCCTTGGTGGTGAAGAACGGCTCGAACACATGCGCCAACACCTGGCTCGCGATGCCCGAACCGGTGTCGCCGATCGACAGCAGCACATAGCGGCCCGCGTTGGATGCCCCGAAAGTAGCGTTGCTGGTGGCAAGCGTCAGCCTTCCGCCCTGCGGCATGGCGTCTCTGGCATTGAGCGCGATATTGAGGATCACTTGTTCGAGCTGGCCGGGATCCGCGTAAATCGATTGCACGTCCGGTGCAAGATTGGCGATCAGTTGGATATTTTCGCCCAGCACGCGTTTCAACATGCGCTCGCTGTGTTGGACCATCAAGTTGAGATTGAGAAACGCCGGCTTCACGGCTTGGCGGCGGCTGAAGGCCAACAACTGGCGAGTAAGATCGGTAGCGCGCTGGGTAGCTTTCACCACTTGTTCCAGATCGTCGCGGGCGGGGTCGCCAGGCAGCATGCTATCCAGCAGCATTTGCGAATGACCGGCGATGACCATTAGCAGATTGTTGAAATCATGCGCCACGCCTCCCGCCAGGCGTCCCATGGCTTCGATCCGTTGCGAATGACGGAGCTGCTCTTCCAGGCGCCTACGCTCGGTGACGTCTCGAGAATTGACCACCACGCCTCCCACGCCGGCCAAGTGGGAAAGGTTCCGCCCATAGGATTCCAACGTTCGATAAGAGCCATCCAGGTGGCGAAAGCGATACTCAATGGCGTCGGTTGCTGGACTTTCGCGGGCCGCCGCTTGTACGCGCGCGACATCCTCCGGATGCAGAAAGGCGAAGGCGTTCGCTCCTACCAACTCCTCCACGCTATAGCCGAGAATGCGCTCATGCGATGGGCTGACGTAGCGGATGGTGCCGTTCAGATTAAGGATACTGACCAGATCGAGCGAGTTCTCGGTGAGCGAACGGTAATGTTCTTCGCGACGTTCCAGCGCCTCGACGGCACGCGCGCGCTCGCAGGCGTAGCGCACCGAGCGCACCAGCAGATCGCCGCCAACGCGGCCCTTGATCAGATAATCTTGCGCGCCGGCGCGAACCGCCCGGACTCCGATGGCTTCGTCGTCCAGCGACGTCAGGACTACGATCGGAACTTTCGGTGAGTGGGCGTGAACACTCGTGACGGTCTCTAAGCCGCGCGCGTCGGGAAGCGAGAGATCCAGCAGCACCACATCGAATTGCTGTTGACTTAGGAAATCCAGCGCTTCAGCCAGCAGGCCGGCGTGCTCCAGATGGAGGCGTCCGGCGCCGGCTTCCCGAACCATCTCCCGAAGCAGACGCGCGTCGATGGGGTTGTCTTCGACCAGCAGGATGCGAACATCTTCCAGATTCATGCGCTCGATGACCAGGACGGCGCCGGAACCGAAGGGTTGGGACCAGCCTCCGTGTCCAACTCAAGAATTCTAACACCGGGGAGTGAATCTGGCGCGACTCACGGTCCGGCTACCAGTCGAGCTCGACTTCGTAGGTGTCGGCGCCGGGGCCCGGATCGGTGATTTCGAAGATCAACTGATAGTTGTTCTGCTGAGAAGGCATTTCGACGATCTCGGCGCGCCCGCGGCCGCCCAAAATCTTAATCGCAGGTTGCAGGTCGGAACGCGCCGGCAGTGGTTGGATGAAATCGGCGCGCTGGTTTGAGACCCGGCCCCCTTCCAGACCTTGTGAAATCGCCGCCCCACCTTTTACCACGACGCGCACGTGGCCACTAACCGATCCGCTCCACACCAGACCGCTCCCGGCCGGGATCGGCGGCGGAGCTTCCTTGCCGGTCGGACGGTTCCATGCCAGCTTGAACGAATAATCGCTCGATCCACCCTGAGGATCGTGAATGGAGACGCGCACGGTGTAATGATTGCGCTCGCTCGGCTGCTCTACCAACCGGATCTCGCCGCGCCCCTCCTGTTGGGCCAGCGTCACCTCCACCGGCCGATCGGGCAGGGGCCGTGTGAATTTGAAATGCTCGGCCGCCACCGGTGCGCCGCGCGAGGAGGTGGAACTACAGACCTTCGCCTGACAGCTTACCAAGGCTTCTCCATTTACTCTCCCGCTCCAGGTAATCGCTTCGGGATGCCCTTCACTCCGCGAGCGTTCGAACACGCTATTCGACGTATCCCAATAAACCGCGATCGAATAAAACGAGCTGCCGGCCTGGCGGTCTTCGATCGAAACGGCCAGCGTGAACCCGTTGTCGACTCTGGGCTGGTCGACGATATGCGCATATCCGCGGCCTTCAATCACGCGCAGCCGTGCGTCCTGCTTGGTCTCGGGTAGCGCCTGGTAGAAATGAAACTGCTGTTCGGCCACCGGCGCGCCTTCTTTGACCTGCACATCCACACGGTTGCCACGTAAGTAGAGAATCGCGACACCATCCACCTGGCCTTGCCAGACAAACTGCGGGCGATCCTGTGCGAGCGCCGCTCCAAGGAACAACAAAAGAGAAACCAAGTACTTCACTTAGTGTCCATTCTACAGGTATGGCTACGCCCATAGTAAGCAACGATACAAAAAGTCGCCAACCAACCTTGATCCAAGCAGGTTAGGATAGGTAATGTTCCGGCCCTGTCTGATACGCCGGCTGGCTAAGCGGCCGCAGGAAGTCTTCGTAACGATTCAGAGGATAAACGATGATTTTTGCGCTGTTGCTCGCAAGCTCGATGAATCAGTTGGTGCAGACCTTCTTTGACGACACCTTCGCCGGCGTGTATCATCTCGACGCATTCGATTGGTCGCTGCTGATTCCCTACTTCGTCATTCTTGTGGTTTTATCCTGCTACGGATGCCATCGCTATGAAATGATCCGCCGCTATCAGCGCCAGAAGAAGCAGTTCAACCCGCCCGTCCCGGCCAAGTGGGAAACGCTGCCCAAGATCACGATTCAGCTTCCACTTTACAACGAGCGCTACGTAGTGGAACGGCTGATCGAAGAAGTAGCCAAGATGGATTACCCGGCTGAATTGCTGCAAATTCAGGTGCTGGACGATTCCACCGACGACACGCATCCCTTCACCCAAGCCCTGGTTCGCGAATATCAAGCCGTGGGCGTGCCCATCGAATATCATCACCGCGCCAACCGCAATGGATATAAGGCCGGCGCGCTGCAAGAGGGAATGCAGACCGCGACCGGCGAATTCATCGCGATTTTCGATGCCGATTTTATTCCGCCCCGCGATTTCCTGCGCCGCACCGTGGATTACTTCACCGACCCAAAAGTAGGCGTGGTGCAGACCCGCTGGACTTACACCAACCGTCACTACAGCCTGCTCACCGAGGTGGAGGCCATGCTGCTGGACGGCCACTTCGTCATCGAGCACGGCGCCCGGCATGGCAGCGGACTGTTTTTCAATTTCAACGGAACGGCCGGCATTCTGCGCGCGAGCATGATCGAGGATGCGGGCGGCTGGCAGCACGACACGCTGACCGAGGATTCCGATCTGAGCTACCGCGCGCAGCTCAAGGGCTGGCGCTTCGTTTATGCGCCCGGCATTGAGTGCCCCTCCGAGCTGCCGGTGGAAACCTACGCCTTCCAGGTGCAGCAATCGCGTTGGGCCAAGGGCTTGACCCAGGTTGCCATCAAGCTGCTGCCGTCCATCCTGCGATCCAATATCCCGGTCCGAACCAAAGTAGAGGCGTTCTTTCATCTGACGCCGAACATCTCGTATCCACTGATGCTGGCGATTTCAGCGCTCACGCTGCCGGTGATGATCGTGCGGTTTTATATGGGCTGGTTCCAGATGCTCACCATCGACTTGCCGCTGATCATCGCTTCCTTTTGGTCCATCTCGGCATTCTATCTTTGGGCCCAGCATGAGTTGTTTCCCAAGGATTGGAAGCGCACCCTGATGCTTATGCCGGCTTTGATGGCGGCCGGGGTCGCGCTCACGTTGGCCAACAGCAAAGGTGTACTGGAAGCGTTCCTGGGGATCAAGTCGCCCTTCGCGCGCACCGCCAAGTACGCGGTTGGCGATCGTAAGATTAAGATTGACAATCCTGAATACCGGCGCCGCAGCGGCTGGCTGCCCTATGCGGAGCTGGCGGTTGGCGCGTATTTCGTCTTGATGGTGAAGTTCGCCATCGATACTTGGAACTTCCCCGCCATTCCATTCCTGCTTTTGTTTGTGGCCGGCTACTGGTGGGCTGGCTTCAGCACGCTGTACCAGGAGTTGCAAGGGCGGCTCCGATGGCAGCGGGAACGTGCTGCCGCGCTGGAGAAGAACGCCGCATAGCCGTCGCGGCTTCCCACCACCCCTGAGGGACTTTGGGCTGATTTACGCGTACCATATGTAAAGCCCGGCCCCGATGACACCAGCCAATCTCACCAGCACGGAACAATGGGTCCGCATCGAAGAGATTTTCCATGCGGCCCGATCCGAACGCGGCGAATCGCGGATAGCGGTATTGCACCGGCTATGCGGGCACGACGAAGAGCTTCTGGCGCAAGTTGAGGCACTGCTGGAGGCGCACGAAATAGCCAGCGGACCGCAGCCTGTCCTGGAAATGCGTGCTGTCGATCTGGCTGGCCGGCGCGCGGGCAATTATCAATTGGACTCGCTATTAGGAGCCGGAGGCATGGGGTCGGTGTATCTGGCCCACCGCTGCGACGGGCAGTTCGACCGGCAAGTGGCGCTCAAGATTCTGGGAGCCAATCTGCGAAACGAGTTTTTCACCGACCGCTTCGCGGTGGAACGGCGTCTTCTAGCAAGTCTCGACCATCCCAACATCACGCGACTGCTGGATAGCGGCGTCAGCGAAGACCGCGATCCGTACCTGGTCCTGGAGTACGTCGACGGCCAGGCGATCGATGCCTACTGCGACCGGCGTCGGCTCACTGTCGACGATCGCGTCCGGCTGTTTTTACAGGTTTGCGAAGCGGTGGAATACGCGCACCTCCGCCGCGTAATTCATCGCGATCTGAAGCCCTCGAATATTTTCGTCTCGAGCGATGGCACCGCGAAACTCTTAGATTTCGGCACCGCGAAGCTGCTGGAAACTCCCGAAGGGGATACGACGGCGACGCGTTTCCGCATGCTGACCCCACGCTACGCCAGCCCGGAACAACTGCGCGGCGATGCGCTGACGGAGACTACCGACGTCTATTCGCTGGGGATCGTTCTGTATGAGCTGCTGATGGGCGCATGGCCCTATGGCGATCCGCAGTCGGTCGTTTGCGGTTTAGAACGGGCGGTGCGCGATGTCGAGCCGCGCGAGCCCAGCGAGGTAATCGATTACCAGGCAGCCGTACGGCGTGGCGTGTCTAAGACGGCCCTGATACGCCTCATGAAAGGCGATCTGTGGAAGGTGATCCTGAAGGCGCTCCAGCCGGAGCCCGATCGCCGCTATGCTTCCGTCCAAGAGTTTGCGGAAGATCTGGATCGTTACCTGCACGGAAGTCGGGTCTTGGCGCATCCGCGGACTTTAACCTATCGCGCGGGCAAGTTCGCGCGACGGAATCGGACCGCGGCGGTTCTAACGCTCTCTGCCGTCGCGGTGCTGGGTGGACTTTACCTGGGCCGCGAGCGCTTACGCCCGGCGCCGGCCGAGAAATCCATCGTGGTGCTGCCCTTCAAGAACCTGAGCGCCGATCCGGCCAATCAGTACTTCAGCGATGGACTCAGCGACGAGATCACCGAGACGATTTCGCATCTCAAGCCCTTGCGCGTGATCGCGAGAGCCTCGGCTTACCAGCTAAGGAACATGGCCGGGGATGTTCGAGAAGTCGGGCGGCAATTGCACGTGAGCCACGTGCTTGAAGGCAGTGTAGAGCGAAGCGGCGACCGGGTCAAGATCATGGCGCGCCTGGAGCGAGCCTCCGACGGCGCGCAGGTTTGGTCGAACACCTACGTGCGGCAGAGCTCAGATCTTTTTTCCGTACAGTCCGATCTCGCTTCCAGCATCGCCGAAAATCTGAAGACGTCCATGGACACCGCCGCTCCTGCCAGGCACGTTGTCCGCGATGCGCAAGCCGTGGATGCTTATATGCGGGCGATGTTCGAAGCGGAACAGTTCACTCCCCAGGCCTTCGCTCAGGCCGAGGCGGACCTGAAACAAGCCATTGCGCGCGATCCCCAGTATGCCGCCGCGTACGCCGCTCTCGGCGCCACCATCATCAACGGCGCCAGCAACACCGTACGCGATCGCGCCGGCCACCTCGCCATGCTGAAAATTGCGCTGCCTTATTATCGCAAGGCGCTTGAATTGGATCCGGACCTGGTATCGCCGCGCGTGAATCTGGCCACCTTCGAGCTGCAAGAGAATTGGGACTGGCCCGGCGCCGAGAAGGAATATCGTAGAGCTCTGGCGAACGGACCAAACGCCACGGCCAATCAGGCCCTCGGCTTCCTGCTGGTCTATCAAGGCCGCTTTCAGGAAGCCGACGAATATTTGCGCTTGGCACAAGAACAAAACCCCTACAGCACCTCGCTCATGACGAATCTGATCTCCGCCCGCACATTGGAGCACCGCTACGGCCAGGCGCGAGAACTCGCCGATGCGCTATTGGCCCGATCGCCCAAACTACAGTCGGCGCGCATGGCGCACGCCTGGACGTACGTCGAGGATGGACATCCGGACTTGGCGCTGGCGGAATACGCCAAGATCTCCCCGGCTGGCGCCATCGGGCAGATGGTCAAGGCACAGGCGCTGGCAAGCGGCGGGCGGCGCGAGGAAGCGCTCAACCTGATACGTCCCATGGAAGGTAACTACCGCGGCTTTCTGCCGGCCGTGTCGTTCGCCGCGGTCTACGGATTCCTGGGCGACGAAGAAAATGCCATGAAGTGGCTGGACCGGTCCGCCGACGATCACGACTATTCCTTGATGAACGTCAAGGTCGACGCTGCGTTTGATCGCTTGCGCAACTCCACGCGCTTCCAGGCGCTCCTAAAACGCATCGGGCTGAAGCCGTAACAGCGCCGTTCATCTAGTGCCGCGGCCACTCGCGTCGAGCAGCTTCTCGACGCCCATCAGCACTTGATAATGGCCTTCGGTGAGCTTGTCGATTTTCTCGTGCAGGTAAGCGATCTTCATTTCCGCATTGATGCTCGATTCGAACTCGATGTCGGCCCGGATGCGGTCGCGGGCCCGTTGCCGGTTCTGGCTGGTCAGCACAAATAACGTCAGAAAGATCGCTTCGAGCGAAACGATCACCGATAGAAACTCGAATGGGTAGGCGTCGAATGCCCGCCAATTGCCGATCAAGCCGACATTCAGTGCGATCCAGGTTCCCAAGAACAGCGCGTGAAAAAGCACTGAGCCGAGGCTGCCCGTAAACGCCGGAACAGCGTCGGCGAAGCGCGTCAACGGAGTGCGTTGTTCGGCCGCAACATCGTTCACGTTGCGCGTGACGGTGCGGCGGATCACCTCGTCGGCCTTTCTCAAACGGCGCGCGGCCACGCTCAGCAGATTCAAAGCCGCGGGCGTGTACTGTCGGACGTAGTCTTCAAAATGCTCGCGATCCAGCCGCAGGATCTCGGTCTCGCCGAGCGCGCTGGCCCAAGCGGTGCGCGGTCCATCGTCGAGCAGCGAGATTTCTCCGAAGACATCGCCCGGGCGCGAGACTTCCAGCACGATCTTTTCGCCCTGATCGTTCTTGACGAAGATCTCCACTTCGCCCGATCGCACGATATACAGCACGTGTCCCGGATCGCCGTAACTGAAAATGAGGTCCCGGGCGCCGTAGCGGGCGAGATCGATCTTTTCAGCCAGGCCAAGCTTTTCCTGCGCTCCCAAATCGCGCAGGTGCTCTACCTCATTCAATATGGATGCATCAATGGGCATGCGAACAGCGTATCGGACGCGGCGGCATGCCCGCCAGAACCGTTACGCTGCGCCTTTTTCGCTCAATTGACGAAGCATCGCCCGCCCTTGTTCGGTGGGCTGATAATAGCGCCTGGGAACTTTGGAGGAAGCAGGAGCGGCCGCACTAATAACGTCCAGCAACCCTTCTTCGACCAGGTCGTCGAGTCGAGCGTTGGCATTTCCATCGTATCCGGCGCGAGCCCGGCCGGCGGCACAAACTGTTTTGAGCAAACTCAGCGTATCGGCGTCCATTGGTCCCCCTGGGAACAAGTATGGTATCACTTCGGATGCCCACGGAGACTACCCTACCCTCTCTACCCCCGCGAGATTAGCTGTATCGTACCGATCCAATCCGCGCGACCGAATGGGACATTTCCCTCATTCCCCGAAGTCCGTAGCTCTGTGATACTCGGGCTGCGCCGGGTGGGCGCTCGACATGAGAATTCTTGTATTGCTGGTAATCTCCGCCGGTTTGATGTGGGGTTCGACGATCTATTCCGTCACCGACCTGGGCAGCGTGGGCGACTCATCTTCCACCGGCTATCAGATCAATGACGCCGGCGCCGTAGTGGGATGGGCCGCAACACTAACGGGCAGCGATCAGGCCTTTGTCTCGCTCGACGGCAGTTCGCCCCAAACGTTGCCGTCGCCGGGAGCTTCCGATTCCTACGCCTACGGGATCAACGGCTCAGATGTCATCGTGGGAGTCTCATACATAGATGGGCAGCCGCATGGGACCATCTGGTCGGGCTCCAGCGTGACCGACCTGGGCGCGGGCGTATACGCGATGGCCATCAATGCCTCGGGAACCATCGTCGGCAGCAACGGGCATGCGTTCAAGTTGGTCAACGGCACTTATCAGGACTTGGGCACATTGCCGGGTGGCGACTGGAGCGCTGCATACGCTATCAACGCTTCTGGAACCGTGGTCGGTTACGGCGACCTCGCTTCCGGTTTGTTTTGCGCGATGGTCTGGAATCCGGACGGTAGCGTGACCCAACTCGGCACGCTCGGCGGGGCGAACAGTTACGCCACCGCTGTGAACGATAGCGGGGAGGTGGTGGGCCACGCAGACACAGCCAGCGGGTATGACAATGCGTTTCTAGAGACCGGCGGCGTTATGCAGGATCTCGGAACGCTCGACGGCGGGTCGAGTTACGCCTATGGGATCAACGACAGCGGAGTAATCGTGGGCTATAGCTGGTCGGAAGACGGGAACAATCCGGAAGCATTTGTTTATTCGGACGGTGCGATGCAGGACTTGAACTCCCTGATTCCGGGCGGATCAGGCTGGCAACTGTTGGAGGCGTATTCGATCAACGCCTCAGGCGACATTACCGGTATCGGGCTCTTGAACGGTCGACCGGCCGCTTTCTTGCTCGAGCCCATGGACCCAGTACCCGAGCCGCGAGGCCTAAGTGTAATCCTGGTTGCACTGGGGCTTTTCGCCGCGTTCCACAGGCGGGCCGGAATGCGCTATCGTATTTAACAGGAGCTGACTTACGATGATGAGCCGAATTGTGCCCGTATTGGCCGCCGCCTCGGCGATGTTGACCACGGGTGTACTCAACGCGCAATCCAACGCGACCCCGACCTTTTCCAAGGATGTCGCGCCAATCCTTTATAAGAACTGCGTGAGCTGCCATCGGGAGGGCGAGATCGCTCCCATGTCCCTGCTGACGTACGAGCAAGCGCGGCCGTGGGCCAAGTCCATTCGCGAGAAAGTATCGCGCGGGCTGATGCCGCCCTGGCACGCCGATTCGCCGCGAGGCGTGTTCTCGAACGATCGCCGCCTGAGCGAAGGCGACAAAGAGACGCTCATCGCATGGGCTGACGCAGGCGCACCCGCCGGGAATCCCAAGGACATGCCGCCCACGCCCAAGTTTGCCGAAGGCTGGGAAATCGGGACGCCCGACGTCGTCCTGACCATGACGAAACCCTACACGGTTCCCGCCAATGGCACCATCGCATATCAGTACTTCACGATTCCAACCAACTTCACGGAAGACAAGTGGGTGCAAGCCATCGAAGTGAAGCCCGGCGTGCGCAGCGTGGTGCATCACATCCTGGTGTTTTCAAAACCGCCGCAAAACAGCCCGGATGCCAAGCTGAGCGAAGCGTTTGTTCAAACTCTGCCCAAGATGCCGGGGTTCAAGCGGCCCGACGGATCCGAGCAGGCAGCCTCATTTGCCGGAGCTCCCGGCACTTTGATCGCGACCACCGCCCCGGGCACGAACGCGATGGTTTACGCACCCGGCGATGCGATGAAGGTTCCGGCCGGCTCGACACTGATCTTGCAAGTCCACTACACCGCGAATGGCAAAGGCGAATCGGACCAGTCCAGTGTGGGCATGGTTTTCGCCAAGCAGCCGCCGCAGCGCGAAATTCATAACAGCGCGATCATGAACCCCATGATGAAGGTTCCGGCTGGCTCGCCCGATCAGGCCATCGACTCGGCCGTCGATTTCACCCAAGACGCGCACATCACCGCTCTTTTCCCGCATACGCATCTGCGCGGCAAGAGCTGGGAATATCGCCTGATTTATCCGGACGGCCATTCGGAAGTGGTACTGACGGTTCCGCACTACGATTTCAACTGGCAGACCTACTACATCTACGCCAAGCCGCTGGCAGTGCCGAAAGGGTCGCGCCTGGAATGCACCGCGCATTACGACAACTCGGTCAACAACCCGTCGAACCCCGATCCTAAGATCGACGTACGTTGGGGCGAGCAGACCTGGCAGGAGATGCAGTACACCGGCATCACCTACTACATCGATCAGCCCGGCAAACCGGCGCCCGCGGCCACGACCGCCCAGAAGTAAACGCGAAGTAGACGCCCAGATCAGCTTATGGCGGATTCACTCACGCCCGGAAGCGTGTAGTCTTTAAATTGCTCGCGCAGCGCGCGCTTGTTGAATTTGCCGACGCTGGTCTTGGGCACAGCTTCGATGAACACCACGTCATCCGGCAGCCACCATTTAGTGACGCGTGAGCCGAGGAAATCCAGGATTTCCTCCTTAGTTATGTTGCCGCGGTATTCCGGCAAGGGCGCGATGCAGGCCAGCGGCCGCTCCTGCCACTTGGGGTGAAACACGGCAATCACGGCGGCTTCGGCCACCTTGGGATGCGCCATGATGGCGTTTTCAAGGTCCACGCTTGAGATCCACTCGCCGCCGCTCTTCACCAGATCTTTGGTGCGATCCATAATCTGCAAGTAGCCGTCCCGGTCGATAGTGGCCACGTCGCCGGTACGGAACCAGCCATCGGCGAAGGCCTGATCGTTGCGATCGTCGTGGTAGTAGCCGCTGGTGATCCAGGGGCCGCGAGTTTGCAGCTCGCCCATCGTGGTTCCATCCCAAGGCAGCTCGTGGCCGTCGGCGTCGACAATCCGGATTTCCACTCCGGCCACGGGCAGGCCATGCCGCGCCAGCAAGTCGAAGCGCTCTTTTTCCGGTAGCGCCTCCAGATCTTTCTTTACCGCCATGAAGGTCGCGATGGGCGTGGTTTCGGTCATGCCCCAGGCCAGGCGGAACGCGATCCCGTATTTCTCCTCGTACCACTCGATGAATTGCCGCGGCATGGCGGAGCCGGCTACCACGACCGCGCGCAGCGAGGACAAATCGTGCGGATGATTCTCGAGGTAAGAATACAGCGTCATCCAAATGGTTGGGACGCCGGCGGTGAAGGTGACACGCTCGTTCTGGATCAGCGCGGCGATGTCCTCGGGTTGAAGCTGGCGGCCCGTGAGAACCATGCGCGCGCCCGTCATTACGCCGGCGAAGGGAAGGCCCCAACCGTTGGCATGAAACATCGGGACGATCTGGAGAATGGTGTCGCGCTCGGAGATGGCGAAGACGTCGGCAAGGGCGAGCGAAAAGCTGTGCAGAAAAAGAGAACGGTGCGTGTACAGCACGGCTTTGGGATGGCCGGTGGTGCCAGAGGTGTAGCAGGTGGCGCAGGCGGCGGTTTCATCGAGCGCCGGCCAGGCATAAGGCTCATCGCCAGCGGCGTGGATTTCCTGCTCGTAATCGGAGGCTGGCCTCAGGGTGGTTGCGCGCGCTTCATCCGGCAGGATCACGAAGTGCTTCACTGAGGGGATCTGATCGCGAATCGGCTCGAGCAGCGGCGCGAGCGAAGCGTCGACGAAAATGACCTTGTCCTCGGCGTGCTGGATGATGTAGGTCAGTTGGTCGGACGGAAGGCGCAGGTTGAGAGTGTGCAGGACGGCGCCGAAACAGGGAACGGCGAAGTACAGCTCCAGATGCCGGAAGCTGTTCCAGCACAGTGATCCGATGCGGTCGCCGGGCTGCACGCCCAGCCGGTCCAGGATGCGCGCTACTTTGTGGACGCGCGCATGGAAATCGGCGTAGGAGTAGCGATGCATGCCGTCCGGCATCCTGCTCGCGATTTCTTTAGTAGGAAAAAGTTTGGCCGAACGCTCCAGCATATGGGTGAGCGTCAGCGGGTAGTCCATCATGAGGCCGTGCATAATGTCTCGCAGTAATACTTTATTTGGTTCGAAGGGGAGTAATCAAGGTGGTCGTTCCGCGCCTTCTGCCAATGGTGCAGCAGCGACGGGTCAACGGCAGTTCACCAACGAGCAGACCATCTCTCGAATTCGATTTGCAGCGACTTCAGCGTTCGATGTTATTTCCGGGGTCGGCCAGAACTCCGTATCGTATCTAGCCTCGACTGCGAAGGGAGTGAGCAGGCCCGCCGCTTCCGTTAGGTCATCGAAAGCAGGGTTTGTCTCGCTACAGAGTGCGAGGAGTTTGTACAAATTGTGTGTGTGGGGAATCTCGCGGTCGCGGTCCACAAGGTAGCCCTTCAAGTACTTCTCGGCGGCCTGTTGAGCGTGGAAGCAGGCGGCATCCAAAGCACCCGCCTCTGCCGATGCCTTCATTGCCAAAAGATCACTCGCGGCCTTCCTTATCCAGCCCTGGACAAGATCAGCCTTGTCCTTCATAGAGAGTTCTACCCTCGCGAACGGCGGTGGTGACGAACGCTTGTGGGACGCGCTGCCAGTCTCGAACTTCTTCGGGTGTGAACACCACGATATCTACCTCGATAGGTAGGTCACTCAGAGCGCGATAGTAGGTGGCGGCGCGAGAGGAGCGGGGCAGATCTGAGCGTTCGATGATCAGCAGGTCGTAGTCGCTCCGTTCGCGTGCAGAATTGCGAGCTTGGCTTCCGAACAAGACGATCCGTTCGGGATGTCCAGCTTTGAGCAAGCGTTGGACAATTAGCTCCAGCGATATCGGCGTCGAGACTGCCATGCGGATGGGTGACCCAAGTCATCCTAGCACAGAGGACCGTAAGACCAGTCTATCGGAGGTTGAACTTCTTCATTTTGTAGCGCAGCGTGTCGCGCGTGATGCTCAACAGGCGGGCGGCTTGGGTCTGGTTGCCGCCGGTCTTTTCTAGCGCCTGAACCAGCAGGCGGCGCTCTTGTTCGACCAGCGACATCTGCTCGCCCATGAAGGGAGTCGGCCCCGATCCGGTGACGTTCACGAACGAGGAACCAGTGCCGCGTACCGCGATGGGCAGGCTCTGAGGACGGATGTGCGAGGTGTCTTCCAAAATCATGGCGCGCTCGATGGCATTGCGCAGCTCGCGTACATTGCCCGGCCAATCGTGCGCCAGCAGCAAGCTCTCGGCTTCCGGTGAAATGCCTTCCACTTGCCGTTTGAACTTCTCGTTGTAGTGCTGGATGAAGAACCGGGCCAGCGGCAAAATATCCTGCGGCCGCTCGCGCAGCGCCGGCACGATCAATTGAATTACGTTCAGGCGGTAATACAGGTCCTGCCGGAACGCGCCTTCTCGGACGGCCTCGCGCAGATTCTTGTTGGTGGCGGCGATGATCCGGACGTCCACGTGGATGTCCAGCAGCCCGCCCAAGCGACGGAAGCATTGATCTTCCAGCACTCGGAGCAGCTTGGCTTGCAGCGAGAGCGGTATCTCGCCGATCTCGTCTAAAAACAGCGTGCCCTTATCGGCCAGCTCCAAGAGCCCGCGCTTCTGCGCGCGCGCATCGGTGAACGCGCCCTTTTCGTAGCCGAACAACTCGCTTTCGAGCAGCGTATCGGGAATGGCCGCGCAGTTGATGGCCAGGAACGGCTCAGCTTGTCTCAGACTCTGATAGTGGAGTGTCTTGGCTACCAGGTCCTTGCCCGTTCCATTCTCGCCTTCAATCAATATGGAGCTGGCTTCGCTCACTGCCACGCGCCGTACGAAAGCCAGCACTTCGCGCATAGCCTGGGATTCGGCGATGATCTGGCGGCGCGACGGTTCGGCCTCTTCGGTGATGTCCTTGACGGTGGCCACTACGCCTTCCACCGCACCGGCCTCATCGAAAATCTGGACCGTGCGGATCACCACCATGCGCTCCAGCCCGTTCTCGGTCCGGAGGTTTACCGTGCCCGACGGCAAGCAGGCTTCCTCACCCAAAGCCTGGATCATTCCACAAGAGGGTTCACAAGTCACACAATGGAAGACCTCTTGACAGTGTTTTCCGATCATGTGATCGGCGGACATACCGAACAGACGCTCGGCGGCCTGATTGACGCCGACGATCCGCAGATTTTTATCGTAGAGGAACAGCGCATCGGAAAGTTGGTCGAAGACAGCTTCTAGAACTTGTGGCCGCTGCCACTTCGCGGCGAGATGCGAGATGAAACTTCTCGGAAGCGTATCCGTTGAATTCTCTAGCATACCCTTTACATTGCGACGAGCACGTTGATGACCGCGATTGGGCGCTTTGCTTGGGGCTTCTAGCGCTAGGGGGTGGTGCGTTATGGGCTCCGAGCCTCCGCAAGCCCGGGCTAAGCCATTATGAAAACGAAACTTCGACTCCGCGACAAGTACTGGTTCCTGGATTGCATTGAGCCCAAACGGAACGCAGGCTGTAAATGAAAACGATCCAGATGGTCCTTAGAGATGGCGAATACGCCGACGCGCTGCGCGACCTGCTGCTCCGCGACGGAACCCATCGCGTGTATTCGGTTGAACAGCCGGATTTGAGACTGGACGGAGTAGTCGTGATCGATGGAAACCGGTCTGAGAGTCTTTCTTTTCTCGATGGAGAACCGGAGCGGTTCGTCGTGATTACGCGCAAAGGCTCCGATCATCTGGCTCGCATCTGGGACGCCGGTGTACGGCATGTGGTGTTCGAAGGAGACTCGCCCAGCACCGCCCACTTAGCCATCATTGCCGCGGAACTACGATTGCCAAGAAGCAACGGGAAGGGCAGAACATCGGGTACCGGGCCCTATATGGAAGGACATCGAAATACCGCACGCACCGGATTGCCGGTGATCGATGCGCCTCCCCGTTGTGCCCGGTGCCGTTGCTCGAGGCCCCCTAATCCATTCTGAGAGGAATGCTCACAATGCTGACTTTTTCTGTTCTTTGGGTGATGTTTGCTGCCGCCATTACAGCTTTAACGCTGATCAGACGCTCCGCCGCCCATGCCGACTCCGCGGAAACGCAGAGCAGAGAATCTGGAAATGTTCTAGCCGTCATCGCAGTCCTCTCGAGTTTGCTCCTCCTGGCCGGCTTCGTTTACGTCGGAAGCTCCCTGGTTCTCAGTCTCTAGCTCATCAACTAGCTTTCTAACCCTTTCTGTCTTAAGCTGCGCAATCCTTCGTTTCTAAATTGGGCCAAGTCACACGGCAGGAAGGTTTATTGGGTGTTTTAACCCTACACCCAAACCTTATCCGACTGATCGAGCATTGGTAACGTGATTGCGGCTTTTTTATTGGATGCTTCAGCGCACACCACTCGCCTACTTAGCCAGTAATCTGATCAGCCTGATCGGCGTGGTGCTAGTAACTACCTCGGCGATTCTCTGGCTACTTACTCTGCCAGCCTTCTGGAAGGGGGAAGCGAGCACCCCTTATATTGGCATCCTGCTGTTTCTGATTCTGCCTGGTCTATTTGTGCTGGGTCTGATTCTCATTCCGCTCGGAATCGCGCTGCAAACCTGGAAGCGCAGAAAGGCCGGCGACAAAGGCCCGTTTATCCCGCAGGGAGGCGAGCTGAGGAAGTTGGCGATCTTCGTCGTGCTGACCAGCGCGGTGAATCTGGTAATGGGCAGCCAGTTTAGTTATCGCGCGGTCACCTACATGGACACCGACTCGTTTTGCGGCAAGTCCTGCCACCAGGTGATGGATCCGGAGTATACGGCGTATTCGAATTCGCCGCACGCTCGCGTGGCGTGCACGGAATGTCACATTGGACCCGGCGCTTCCTTCTTCGTGAAGTCGAAGCTCTCCGGCGCGGGCCAAGTGCTGGCGGTGCTGTTTAATACTTATCCGCGTCCGATTCCTTCGCCGGTGGAGGCGCTTCGTCCGGCGCGCGAGACTTGCGAACAATGCCACTGGCCGCAGAAATTCGACGGAAACAAATTCTTCGTCGACAACGAATATGCAGCTGACGAACACAACACGCGGTCGACGACGGTAGCGCTGATGAAAATTGGCGGGCGCAATTTCAGCGGAACGGTCGGCATTCACGGTGCGCACGTGGATGCGAAAGCGCGCATGGATTATGTTTCCACCGATGCACATCGTCAGACCATTCCGGAGGTCGTCTACACAGACGCCAACGGAAAGGTGACGGTGTTTAACTCCACCGATGTGAAGGTGACGCCCGAAGAGCTGGCGCGCGGCGAACATCGCCAAATGGACTGCATGGATTGCCACAATCGGCCCACCCACATTTTCCAGCTGCCGGAGCGGGCCGTGGATGCGGCTATCACGCAAGGCAGCATCAGTCCAGCGCTTCCCTTCGTCAAGAAAGAAGCGCTGGAGGCGCTTAAGCGCGAGTATCCGGACCACCCTACAGCCGAGCGCCAGATCGCGGCTTCTTTAGACAATTTTTATCGAACCGGTTATCCCCGGATTTATGCCGCCGAACAAGCCGCATTGAAGAATGCGATCGGCGCGGTGCAGACAATCTACGCACGAAATGTTTTTCCTGACATGAAGATCACTTGGGGCACCTATCCGAACAATCTGGGGCATACTGATTTCCCAGGTTGTTTCCGGTGCCACGATGGCAATCATACTAGCGCCGATGGGCGCACTATTTCTAACGATTGCGCCACCTGCCATGACCTGTTGGCGGTCAGCGAGAAAAACCCGAAGGTTTTGAGTGAACTCGGGATGGACTCGTCCCCGCAGGGCTCTCCAGGAGGCGCGAGAGACAAACCATAGGAGGTGCTCTGTGAAATGGAGTACCGTAGTTTTTTTGCTCGCCTGGGCGTTTAATGTCCTCGGCGCGACCGGCCCCAAAAGCGCCGAATGTGTAGCTTGCCACGACGACCAGGGCGCCAGTTTTCAAGCCAGCGTGCACGGAAGTCTTTCCTGCACCGACTGCCATACAGATAAGAACGCGTACCCGCACGCCGCCAACTCCGCCCAGGTGAAGTGCGCTACCTGCCACGCGGAGCCCGCCGGCGGAGTAGCGGCTAGCGTACACGCCTCGGTGGGCAAACAGCCCTGCGAGAACTGCCATGGCGAAGTCCATGCCATTCTGTCGTCTGCGAACCCAAAGTCGAAAACCTACGCGTCGAATTTGCCGCGCACTTGCGGAACCTGCCACGGGGACTCGAAACTGGCTAAACAACACGGTCTCACCGAGGTCTACTCGCAGTACATGGACTCGATCCACGGTTTCGCCCTGACTAAGGACGGGCTGCTGGTTGCGGCCAGTTGCGCGAGTTGCCACGGCTCCCACAAGATTTTGAGCGAGAAAGACCCGGCTAGCCGCACCAACCGCGCCAACGTAGCCGCAACCTGCGGAACCTGCCACGCCGGACCCAAGCAGGACTACCTGGCCGGCATCCACGGACAGGCTGCCGGCATGGGTGACTTGCGCGCGCCGGTCTGCACCGATTGCCACACCACGCACGAGATTGCCGACGTCCGAACCGCAGCCTGGCAGATGAGGACCACCGCCACCTGCGGGGGCTGCCACCGGGATCAACTTGAAACTTACCGCGACACATTCCACGCGCAGGTCTCGGCGCTGGGCTATGTCGAGACCGCGCACTGCTGGGATTGTCACGGCTTCCATGAGATCCGGCCCGCGACCGATCCGAAGTCTACCATCGCGCGAGCCAATCTGCCGGCCACCTGCGGCAAGTGCCATGCGGGCGTGACCATGAGCTTCATCAGCTACCAGCCGCATGCCGACCGGCACAACCGTCAAGCTTACCCGGCCGTGTGGGGCACTTGGATGTTCATGAATCTGCTGCTGCTCAGCGTGGTCGGCTTTTTTGGACTGCACACCGCACTGTGGCTGATCCGGTCGCTCGTCGAACGGCGCCGCAAATCGGCTGCTTAGTTAAGGAGAAATCTCATGGAATCGAAGAATCAAATTGCAATCATTGACGAAGCCGCAGCCGCAGCCGACGGGCGGTCGCCCGCCGCGCAACCGGAAGTGCGTTATTACCAGCGCTTCACCATCGGCCAGCGCTATCTGCACGGGTTCCTGGCAGCCACCTTTCTCGCTTGCGCAATGACCGGGCTCACCCTGCGCTTCAGCCAGACCGCTTGGGCAGTTGCGTTCGCGCGAAGTATCGGCGGATTTGGCGCCGTGCGGTTCTTTCATCTGTTCAATGCTTTGATCATGACGGCGGCGTTTCTTGCGCACGTGGTCCAAATCGTCTACCGGATCGTCGTGCGCAGGGAGTACGGCCTCTTGTGGGGACCTAACTCCATGGTGCCCAGCCTCAAGGACTTTCAGGATCTGTTGGCGCAGTTCAAGTGGTTCTTCTTCCGCGGTCCGCGACCCAATTTCGGCCGCTTCGCCTACTGGGAACGAATCGACTATTGGGGCGTGTTCTGGGGCATGGCGATTATCGGAATCTCCGGCTACGCGATGTGGTTCGGGCCCACTTTCGCCAGAATCCTGCCGGGCTGGTCTCTGAACGTAGCTTTAGTTTTGCACGGAGAGGAAGCCATCCTGGCTATGGGATGGATCTTCCTAATTCATTTCTTTAATACGCATCTACGTCCAGAGAGCTTTCCCATGGATCTGGTGATTTTCAGCGGGCGCGTTACCGAAGAGGAGCTCAAGGAACGGCATCCTGACGAGTACCGGCGGCTGGTGGAATCGGGCGAGCTGGAAAAGCTGCGGCTTCCGCCGCCTCCGCGCTGGCTCAATAACTTTGGCTGGTCGGTTGGCACGTTTGCGGTCGCTATTGGATTGGTTTTCGTAACTCTGATGATCGTGGCTTTCATAAGAGAGTAGCAGCCCCTAGTGGGCGCAAGCGGGCGTAGCCCAGAAAGGATGGAACGATTTATGTTTCCTCCCAAGAAGATTCTGTTTCCCGTGGATTTCTCCGAGCGCTGCTCGAGCGCCGCCAGGATGGTGGAGGTGTTCGCCGGCCGCTTTCAGGCCGAGGTCACCCTGCTGCACGTGCTCGAGCCGCTCTCCTATAACGATATTCCGGTCGATTCCTCCGGCATCGCCGAGCAACGTCTGGGCACTTTCCTGGTGGACGAGCTCAAGCATTTCGATGTGCGGCGAGTGCTGCTGGAGGGAGATCCCGCCTCCAAGATCATCGAGTACGCCCATTCCCAGAACTCCGACCTCATTATGCTTCCGACCCATGGCTATGGCGGATTCCGCCGCCTGATCCTGGGATCGGTCACGGCCAAAATCCTGCACGCCGCCGAGTGTCCGGTCTGGACCGGCGTTCACATGGAGAACGTGCCGCGGTTGGAGGACATCAGAATTCGAAAGGTTCTCTGCGCGATTGACCTGGAGTCGCAAAGCTGCCCGACCGCCAGCTGGGCCAAAAAGCTGGCGGCCGAATTTGGAGCCGAGCTCGCGCTGGTTCACGCCGTGCCAGAAGCCAAGGAGGGCAACGGGGCGGGAAACTCGCACCAGGATCTCATCAACCAAGCCACCGAGAAAGTGCAAGCGGTGCAGGCCTGCGTCGGCACGGAAGCACGCGTATTCGTGATCGGTGACGAGGTGGCCTCCGCGGTCTGCGGGTGTGCGGATCGCGAAAAGGCGGATCTTTTGCTGATCGGCCGAAGCGTGAAGGATGGTGTTTTGGGCCGGCTCCGCGCCAATGCTTACTCCATCATCCGGCAATCCCCGTGCCCGGTTGTTAGTGTTTGATCTAAGCGGCACTGTAGTCGGGCCGCGCGCATTCAATCTTTTGGATAGCCTCCAGCGAAAGATGTATCAATAGTGTATGGCGACGATTACGGATCTAACCCGGTCCAGCCAATCTCATCAAGACATCACCCGCCGCGATCTGGATGTCTTTTTCAAGCCGAAGTCGGTTGCAGTCATCGGCGCAACGGAGCGCGAGGGGCATGTTGGCCGCTCGGTGCTTTGGAATCTAATCAGCAGCCCTTTTGGCGGCACGGTCTACCCGGTCAATTCCAAAAGAACCAGCGTCCTTGGGATACGGGCCTATCCGGACATTGCCAGCCTGCCGGAACCGCCTGAGCTGGCCGTGGTAGTAACGCCCGCCGTCACGGTGCCGGGCGTCATTGAAGAGTGCGCCCGCGCCGGCGTCCAGGGCGCCGTCGTCATCTCGGCGGGATTTCGCGAGTCCGGCCCGCGCGGCCTCGAGTTGGAACAGCAGATCCTGGCGGCTGCGCGGCCAGCCAAGATGCGCATTATCGGCCCCAACTGCCTGGGCGTGATGTGCCCGGTGACTGGCTTGAATGCGACCTTCGCCCAGACCGTGGCGCGTTCGGGAACCGTAGCCTTCGTGAGCCAAAGCGGCGCCCTCTGCACCGCCATTCTGGATTGGAGCCTGCGCGAGCAGATCGGATTCAGCGCCTTCATTTCGGCCGGTTCGATGCTGGACGTCAATTGGGGCAACCTGATCGATTACCTGGGCGACGATCCGCAACACGCGCAGCATCGTGGTCTACATGGAGTCCATCGGCGACGCGCGTTCCTTCCTTTCCGCGGCGCGTGAAGTGGCTTTGAACAAACCCATCATTGTGATTAAGGCCGGGCGCACCGCGCAAGCGGCCAAAGCGGCCGCTTCGCACACCGGCTCGATGGCCGGGAGCGACGAGGTGCTGGAAGCAGCCTTCCGGCGCGTCGGCGTTTTACGCGTCAACAGCATCTCCGACATTTTCTACATGACGGAAGTGCTGGCCCACCAGCCGCGGCCCAAGGGCCCCAGGCTGGCCATCGTCACCAATGCGGGTGGTCCCGGCGTGATTGCCACCGACGCGTTGCTCTTGCAAGGCGGCGAGCTGGCCGAGCTTTCCACCGCGACCAACGAAGCGCTCGATAAAGTTCTTGCCTCCGCACTGGAGCCACAACAATCCGGTGGACATCATCGGCGACGCCGGACCCGGAGCGTTTCGAGCAGGCGGTCGAGATCGTGGCGCCGATCCGGAGTGCGACGGCCTGCTGGTGATCATGACTCCGCAGGGCATGACCAATCCCACGCTGATCGCCGAAAAACTGCAGCGCTTTGCGAAGCTCGATCAGAAGCCCATCCTGACCAGTTGGATGGGCGGCGAGGAAGCGGCCCAGGGCGAGGCGGTGTTGAACCGCGCCGGCATCCCCACTTTTCCATTTCCCGACACCGCCGTCCGCGCGTTTCAATACATGTGGAAGTTACAGCTACAACCTGCGCGGCTTGTACGAGACTCCCGTGCTGACCAACTCCGGCGACATCCATCCGCAAGCGGCGAGCGCGAGTGATCGAGAGAGGTCCGCTCGGCGGACCGCACGCTGCTCACCGAGTTTGAATCCAAGCAGGTTCTGGAGGCCTACGGCATTCCGGCCGTGGAGACGCGCCTGGCGGCCACCGAAGACGAAGCCGCGAAGGCGGCGCAAGAAATCGGGTTTCCGGTGGTGCTCAAGCTGAACTCAACCACCATCAGCCACAAGACCGACGTGGGCGGCGTGAAGCTGAACCTTCGAAACGAAGCGGCGGTGCGGGAAGCCTTTCAAGCCATCCGCGCGTCGGTCGGCGAGAAGGCCGGCCCGCAACATTTCGCGGGCGTGAGCGTGCAGCCCATGATCTCTATCGAAGGTTATGAGCTGATCCTCGGCAGCAGCATCGACGCTCAGTTCGGGCCGGTAATACTGTTTGGCGCGGGCGGACAACTGGTAGAGGTATTCGGCGATCACGCTCTCTCGCTTCCTCCGCTCAATACCACGCTGGCCCGCCGCTTCATGGAGCAGACCAAAATCTTCCGGGCCCTGGGCGGCGTGCGGGGCCGGAGACCGGTAAATCTTCCGGCTCTCGAAGAGTTGCTGGTGAAATTCAGCCGTCTGGTCACCGAGCAGCGCTGGATCAAGGAGATCGACATCAACCCGCTGCTCGCTTCTCCGGATCGATTGATCGCACTCGACGCGCGCGTGGTGGTCTACGGGAAGGAAACGCAGGTGTCGCGATGCTGCCGCGTCTGGCCATCCGTCCCTATCCCACCGCTACCAAAAAAAGATCACCCTCGCCGACGGCAGCGAGTCACCATCCGGCCCATTCGCCCCGAAGACGAGCCGTTGCTGGTGAAATTCCATTACACGCTCTCGGAGCGCAGCGTCTATCTGCGATATTTCCACTGGATGAAGCTGGAACAGCGCACCGAACACGAGCGCCTGACGCGCATGTGCTTCATCGACTACGACCGGCAGATGGCTTTCGTGGCCGAACGCAACGATGAAATCCGTGGATCGCGCGAGATTGTAGCGGTCGGCAGGCTGGTGAAGTCGCACACCGCCGAGGAGGCGGAGCTGGCTGTGATCGTCAGCGATCAGTTCCAGAAACGCGGCCTCGGAACGGCGCTGGTGCGCCAGCTGGTGGACTTCGCGCGCGAGGAAAAGCTCCAGCGCATTTCGGCTACGGTGCTCTTTGAAAATCGTCCGATGCAAAAGATTTTCGAGCGTTCGGGATTCCGCCTGGAGCAATCGCGCGATCCGGAGTCTCTCGCCGCCGTGCTGCTTCTGTAGCGAACGACCTCTAAGTGTTACCATTCGGGCTAAGCTTAGCCCTACAAAGGAATCCCAACGATGACAATACGCTCAGGCGTTTATATCGTCCCCACCACCGATGGTATATCGAACGGACCGTCTGGTTGATCGCCGGAGTGGTTCTGTTAGCAAGCACAGCGCATGGCATTGTTAGTGAATCGGCTGTGGATCTTGGGAGTCATCGCTACGGGGCTCGTTTCCATCAATGTCGCCTTTACGGGCTTTTGCCCCGTGGGCAGTGTGCTGCGCTTGCTCGGCTTCACTCCGATGCTCGGGTCGGACACAACAACGCGCTGGAATCTGTACTTCATGCAGACGGACCGATGGTATCTGGAGCGCCGCATCTATCTTGCGGTGGGAATCAACATCTCGGTCGCGTCCTTGCTGATGCTTGCATACAGCGCCTGGTTCACTCTGTTCACGGCCTTCGTTGGTGGCGCAATGGTTTGGTTTGCCGCGACCGGTTTTTGCGTGATGGCCAATGGGCTTTACTGGCTGGGCGCTGAGCCGCGCCTGGCGCCGGAAGCGCTGCCTTCGGCCCGTTGCGCGGAATGTCCAAAGTCGGGTGAGTGTCTGGGTGGACATCCAATCCTGAACCCCCAACTGAATGTGAGGGCCTAGGTTCTGTAGGCCGTCTCAGCCATCCAATTTGCCGGCGAAATGCCGGTACACGACGAAGGAATAGACTCCGGCCAGCAGCATGCCCGGAATCCACCACCACAGCCCGATCCATAAACCATACTCGGCGGCCGCGGCGTTCGTCACGGTCAGCGCGGTGCCGGGCCCAACGGACGGCAGCACGTACGGGTAGACTCCGAAGGTGACGCTGGTCAGCATGCCCGTAAGATACAGCGAGGAGCAAAGGAACGCGCCCAGATCCCGGCCGCGCGCGCTTGCCATCCGCATGCCCAGCAATCCCACCAGCGCCAGCACCGGAAAAATGACGCCCCAAGGCCGGTCGCTGAATTCCTTGGCGATGTTGGGTTGAAGTTGATAACTGACGAAAGTGATGACGGCGGTGAGCAGCACCACCACCCACCAGATCTTCGCGCCGAACGAGCGGGACCGCTTTTGCAGATCGCCACTGGTCTTATATGTCACCCAGTAGGCGCCATGCACGGCCAGCGCGCTGAGCGACGCCAGGCCGATCAACAACGTGTACCAATCCACAATACCGGCGTTCGACCCCGCCGCCAGGTCGGTCCAGAGCGGAATAAAGAAGTAGCCGTTCGAATCCAGAGGAACACCGCGCACCACGTTTCCCAGGGCGACGCCGTAGAGCAGCGCCAGCAGCGTGCTGGCCCCGCCGAATACCAGATCCCAGAAAGGCCTCCACAGCGGGCTTTCCATGTGACTGCGCAGCTCGATCGCGATGCCGCGCAGGATCAGCAGCCACAGCACCAGCATTAGAGCCAGATAGAAGCCGCTGAACGCCGCGGCGTATAGCGCGGGGAATGCGAAATACAACGTGCCGCCCGCGGCCAGCAACCACACTTCGTTGCCATCCCAAACCGGTCCGATGGAACGCAAGACGCGCTGTCTTTCCTCTTGATTGCGCGCTACGAACAAGTGAATCATGCCCGCGCCCAGATCGAACCCGTCCAGGATCACGTAGCCGGCAATCATGATCGCAATCAGGCAGAACCACAGTGTGGCGATCATCGCGCGCCCCCCTCGACTTCCACGGCCGGGCCGTGGTCAATTTCCCGATGTACCAGGAACAAAAACAGGATGCCCAGCACCAGGTACAAGCCCATGAAGCCCATCAGTGTGAACAGCCCGTTAGCCGCGGATACTCGCGGCGAGAGGCCGTCGGCGGTGCGCATCAAGCCGTAAACCAGCCAAGGTTGGCGGCCCAGCTCGGCCGTCATCCATCCCGCAGTGGTGGCGATGTATGGAAATGGCAGTGCCAGCAGCAGAGCCCAGAGCAGCGGTTTGCTCCCGTACAGCCGCCCGCGCCACAGCGACCAGGCGCATAGCAGCATCAGCAAAATCAGCATCGTTCCCAGCCCCACCATGATGTGATAGCTGTAATAAAGCAGTGGGATGTTATCCGGCCACTGATCGCGGGGAAAATCCTTCAGGCCTTTGACCACGGCTTCCCAGCGGCGGTAAGTAAGGAAGCTCAGCGCTCTGGGCACCAGGATCGGATTGTCGAGCTGCAACCTGTCGGTGTCGGGCTGGCCCACCAGCACGATGGGCGCGCCGCTCTGGGTCTCGAACTGCCCCTCCATCGCCGCCAGCGTCACCGGCTGGTGTTCGGCGATCATGCGGCCCTGTCCGTCGCCAGTGGGAAAGAGCATAGCGAGAGTGGCTAGGGTTCCGGCTACCACGCCGATTCGCACAAAAATGCGCCCGTGCTCTTCGAATCGTCCGGCCAACACGTAATAGGCGCCGATGGAAGCCATCACGAAGCTGGCGGTCACCACCGCGCCAATCATGTTGTGCAGGTATTGCCAGAGTATCCACGGGTTCAAAATAAGTCCCCAGAAACTTTGGAGCAATATATTGTCGCCGGTGCCGAGCTGGTAGCCCACTGGATGCTGCATCCACGCATCGGTAGCGATGATGAAAAATCCGGAAAGCCACGAGCCTATGAAGACCAGAAAAGCCGAGAACCAGTGCATCATCGGACTCAGCCGCTTCTCGCCAAAGACGAACAGGCCCAGGAACGTTGATTCCAGGAAGAACGAGAAAACGCCCTCCATCGCCAGAGTCTGACCGATCACGCCGCCGGCGGAGCGCGAAAAATGCGCCCAATTGGTCCCGAACTGAAACTCCATGGGGATGCCCGTCACCACTCCGATCGCGAAGTTGATGGCAAAGATTTTTACCCAAAAGCGCGCCGCTTGGTTGTAACGTTCGTTGCCGGTTCTGAGCGCCACTGTTTTCAGAATGACAATCAGCAGCGCCAGCCCCATGGTGAGCTGAGGAAAAAGGTAGTGAAAGGTAACCGTGAAGGCAAAATGCAGCCGATCGACAGCTAGAGCTGAATCCATATGGATTCGTTCTAAGCAGCCTGGATGCCAGTCTCGCGATCTCGATTCGGAACTATGGGTTGCAAAACTCCCTTGGGTGCGTTAGCTCACTCATGGGCGACGATAGGCTGCCGACCGGCTGACACTTAGCGCTGCGTAATCCGGGGCCGCTCGAATGCTGGAGAAACGAAGGGGAGAAATATCAATTATGGAAGTTAACGTCCGATACCTGGGCGGTAAGAAATTCGAGATGACGGCTCGCGGCCATCATATTGTAGCGGACCAGCCGTTTGACGACGATGGAACAGATGAGGCCATGACTCCGACTGAGCTGTTTTTGAGTGGTTTAGGAGCGTGCGCTGCCTATTACGCCGAGGAGTACTTGCGGGCCCGTGCATTGCCGGACGAAGGGCTGGAAGTCAGGCTCTCGGCAGTCAAGGGTGATAGGCCTCCGCGAATCACCAAGGTTCACTTAGACGTGATCGCGCCCGGTCTCACTCAGAAACATCGGGATGGCGTCCTGCGCGCCGTGGACGCTTGTCTTCTGGAAAATACTCTGCATAAACCGCCAGAGATCGAGATTAAGGTGGCGTCAGTATGCAAGGCTCCTGAGCCCGAGCTTGCGGCCGTTTGAACACTTCAGGTTTGTGTTTGCTCGCCGGTGGACACGCGAAGTCCGCCGGCGAGTTTTCTTTTTCCCGCTACAATTCTCAGCGGATCAAGCGCAGGCTGGTCATGAACTGATTGCTCTGGAAATTCTCGAAAACATAGAATACCTCAGACATCGAGTACCAGCGCCACTCGCTGATCCATTGCACGTGCTTCTGGATGGGGACGGTCAGGCGGACCAACGGCTGGTAATAAGTTGTCGGGCGGCTGCCGCTCGACATAAACGCCGTTCCTCCCATGGTGATCCATTTGAGCGATGCGAGCATGCTCAACGAATGCCCATTCTCCCGGTAAATAGAGGGCGTGGCCGATAGCGTCGCAGGCATCAGATACAACATGTTCGAATACAGGGCGGAGCGCGAATAATCCGCCAGCAGGTTGGCCCACTTGAGGGACTTCGGCGCATAATACAGCGACGCGGATTCGATTTTCGCCGAATAGTCCAGCCTCAGGTTCGGATCCGGATTGCTGTTGTTGAGCAGGCTGAAATCGCCAGAAAGGCGCAACTGCGGAGAGAAATCGTAGCGGCCGCGGATGTGGGCTTTTTCGTAGTTCTGCAAGCTGGTGCGGAAAAATGTCTGATCCGAGCTGGAACCTTCCGCATCGCCGGTAACTCTGAATTTCTGTCCGATCCGATAATTAAAGCCCGCGATTCCGACGTTCCTGCGCAAATTGGCGGACTCCAGCGGGACACCACTCAAGACCGGCGCGCGCACATCGGCGTCCCCCCATTCAAAGCGAACACCGGCGCGCAAGGTCAGCGTGGACGTCACATCGTAGTAGGCATCCACTTCGTCCCGATTGCTGTTCAACACCATGCGATCGTTCAGCAGCTGCTGATCGTTAAGCGGCGTACCGCCAACCAGCAGCATATTTTCCAACAGCAGCGCATCGCTGGCGTCATGAAACCGGTCGGTCATCCAATACTGAACGATGCGCAACCGGCGCAGCGGGCGAACTTCAATCGTCAAACTGCCGGTGATGTGCGGCATGTTGGCATCGCCCGTCAGGATATCCTGGCCGGCGTTGTAAAACTGTATTAACTGCTGCAAATAAAACGTGCCGCTGGAAGCTTCCGTATAGTTGATGTCGGTGCGCGGCTTGGCATAGATGAACTGTCCGGTCACGCTCATCCAGGAATACGGATTGGCCGCCAGCAGTCCCTTGGTGTAAATGGAATCGCCCCTTACCCGGTACAGTTCCGAAAGCGAGTTCAGCGGCAGCGTGCTGCCCAGGAACGTGCCGAGAAAGTTTCCAGGCTCGGTCTGTGCGTCCGAAGCGCCCTGGTCGTCCTTGAAGGTCGTGCCGCCTGCCTCCAGCGTGAGATGATAGGCGCCCATCTCCATGCGGACGCCGGCGCGATAGTTGTTAGTCAGGTCCGAGTAAAGGCTGGCCACCGGATAAGAAGTGATGAAGGATTGGAAATCCGTGATGCCGCGCCCATATTGCGAGTTCTCGCTGAATCCCAAGTACGGCGTGATCCATTTGTTCAGGTGCACGTCGAGTTGTACATCCAGCGTTCGCATCCGGGTGTCGAACGAGTTTTGATCCAGCAGGCTTCCCTGACTGAGCGTGGGGTCCGCGTAGGAAGGAAGAAAATTGAAATACGCGATGTTCCGGTAGTCCACCGTGAGGCGATACAAGCCGTCTTTCTCGACGTCCGCGCGCAGCGTGTTATAGGGATCGCCCCAGGACGAGGCGTGGAAATCGGCGCGGTCGAAGAATCGTTTGGACGGATTCAGAATCGTGAAGTCGGCATCCAGCAACTTCGGTCCTTCACCCAGGTTTATGACGCTGCGATAGGCGGCGTTGCTTCCGTCGATATTGGGAATCCAGCGATAGCCCAGTTGGATGCTGCCTTGGAGCCAGTTGTCGCCGGCCGCCGCTGGAGGTGGTGGAGCTGCCGCCCCTGGGGCTGCTGCCGGCGCGGCTGGGGCTGGCGCGGTCTGGGTTTGTGAAGCCGGGGCCGGCGCGGCCGGGGTTGGCGCGGCCGGGGTTGGAGCCTGCTGCGATGCGGTGTCCTGAGCCGGTGTGGACTGATCCTGAGCCGCGGGCGCAGCCGCTGATGACGATGAATCCGCCGGCTTGGACGCATCCTGCGCCCACAGTGGGATCAGAAGAAGCAAACTCGCTAGCATCTTCATCGCAAGAAATTCCGATCCACGTATGACCCGTGAACTTTCACGTGGCATACCGTGCAATTTTGAAACTGCGGGCTGCGCAGATCGTGGAAGGCCGGAGGCACGCCGCCGATGTTGGGATTCCTCCCAATCGACGCGGGAATCGGCAGATTGGAGTGGCATTCCAGACATACCAGCCGCACCTCGTGCCGCGTCAACATTCTCGGATTCGCCGAGCCGTGCGGTTCATGACAAGCCGTGCAGCCCTCCATTCGCACCACCGGATGCTCGTATATGAAGGGGCCGCGCTTGTCGCTATGGCACTGCAGGCAGCCGGGCTCGTTTCCAAAGGCCGTGCGCACGGTGTCGAATTTGAAGCTGCCGTGCGGATTGTGGCAATCCACACAGGACATGGCGCCTTGCTGCAGCCGATGCGTGTACGGCCGGTTGAAGGCGGCCCACTGAGATACGTGGCAGCCCGCGCACTTCGCATTGATCTCGGATTTGTTATGCGTCACCAGCTTCGCGCCGTCCTCGCCGTGGACCGAATGGCAGGTGGTGCAACCAACCTGATCCTTGGCGTGTCCGGTGGCCACGCGGCCGACCGGCGTGTTCTGATTCAAGTGGCAAGTGAGACAGGTACGATCCTGCGCGTCGGGCGACAGCTTGGCGGGATTCTTGATGTCGTCAGGCGAAGCCGAATCGGCGTGCTTGGAGCCGGGCCCGTGGCAGGATTCGCAGGCTCTCTCTTTCCAGTGCCACCGGGCGCCAGTCTCAATCGCAAAATGCGGAGTCTTTGCGAGGTTGTTATAAATCTCTTCGTGACAGGCCTTGCAAGTGTCCGAGCCGACATATTCCACGGGCTTGCTGGCTTCCGGCGCGGGGGCTGGTTCCGGTGGCTTGGCGGGCTGTTGCGCGGACATCCCGAACGCTGCGCACAGCATCAGAACGCCCGCTCGAACCCAGCCGGCTATATTCCCTGTCGGAAGATTCATCGTCGGCGGCGGGTGCATGCTGGATACCCCATGAAAACGAGCTGCGCATTCAATAGGTTACAAGGCATCGAGAGGCGGCAATTTGGGGCAAATCCCATTCAGGTGGGTGTAATCACCCAGAATACCCTATGCGAGAAAGCCAAGGGTTTTCTTGACCGCCGACAAATGCCATGCGTCAATTGGAGCTTGGATGCCACCGCCCCGGAATTTCCAGCGCGAGGCCTACATCGCCGGTTTGGCGACCTTGGGCATCGTGATGCACCTTACGCTACGGTTCGGCCTTCAGGGCGCCCCTTCCGGTCGCGAATCTTCCGCTCATCCTCATCCTGCTGGGCGGCGGCATTCCGCTCATCGTCCAATTGACCCGAAGCATGGCGGCGGGCAACTTCGGTGCGGATCTGCTGGCGGGTATCTCCATCGCTACGGCCAGCTTCATGGGAGAGTACCTGGTGGGCAGCATCGTGGTACTGATGCTGTCCGGCGGTACGGCGCTCGAACAATTCGCCACGCGGCGAGCCTCGTCGGTGCTGAACGCGCTATCCAAGCGCATGCCGCGTGTGGCGCACCGCACCGTGGATTCAAAGTTCGTGGACGTATCTCTGGATGAAATCGCTAGGGGCGATTGGCTGTTGGTGCTGCCGCACGAGATTTGCCCGGTGGATGGAACGGTGTTGGAGGGCCACAGCACCATGGACGAGTCCTATCTCACGGGCGAGCCGTTCTTGATGTCCAAGACGCCGGGCTCGACGGTGCTTTCCGGATCGATCAATGGCGACGCAGCACTTACGATCGCCGTGGACAAGCTGCCGGCCGACTCGCGCTACGCCAAAATCATGCAAGTGATGGCGGCTTCCGAGCAGAACCGGCCGCCGCTACGCCGCATGGCCGACCGTCTGGGCGCCTGGTACACGCCGCTGGCGCTGGCGGTCGCCTTGCTGGGCTGGTGGATCGGAGGCGATCCGCACCGCTTTCTGGCCGTCATCGTGATCGCGACACCTTGCCCGCTGTTGCTGGCGATTCCGGTGGCCATCATCGGCGCCGTCTCGGTGGCGGGCGAGAGCGGGATCATTATCAAGAATCCAGCTGTTTTGGAACAGGCCGATCAATGCCGCACGCTTATTTTCGACAAGACCGGAACGCTTACCTACGGCCGGCCGGCGCTGGTGGGCCTTCAAAAAGCGCCGGGCGTTTCGAGCGAGGAGGTGCTGCTTCTGGCCGCCAGCCTGGAACAATATTCCAAGCATCCTCTGGCGGGCGCGATCCTGAGAACCGCCGAAGAGAATCGCTTGAAGCTGTCGCCGGTCCGCCTGATCAGCGAGAAGCCGGGCGAAGGATTGCGGGGATTGGTGGGCAATCACGAGGTGAAGATTACCGGGCGTAATCGATTGTTGGCCGCCGGCGAGCCGTTGCCTGCGTGGCTTTCAGCGGAAATCAAGGGTCTCGAATGCTTGGTATTCGTCGATGACCAGTGCCTGGCCGCTTTCCATTTTCGAGACGAGCCGCGCCGCGAGAGTAGCGCTTTTGTGTCACACTTGCGGCCCAAGCATGCGGCTGAGAAGGTGATGCTGCTGTCGGGCGACCGGGAATCGGAGGTTCGCTATCTGGCCCAGGCAGTGGGAATTAAAGAAGTGCGCGCGGGCAAGAGTCCGGAAGAAAAGGTCGCCATCGTGACCGAGGAAACCCGGCACGCGAAAACCTTGTACGTGGGCGACGGTATGAATGACGCGCCCGCCATGCTAGCCGCGACGGTGGGGGTTGCGTTCGGGCAAGCCAGCGATATCACGGCGGAGGCGGCCGACGCGGTGCTGCTGGAGCCGTCGCTCGCCAAGGTGGATGAGCTGATTCACATCAGCCGCCACATGCGCCGGATTGCTCTCGAAAGCGCGCTGGGAGGCATGGGGCTGAGCATGATCGGCATGATCGCGGCCGCGGCCGGTTATCTGCCGCCGGTGGTAGGCGCGGTCACGCAGGAGCTGATCGATCTGGCGGCGGTGCTGAACGCGCTGCGGGTCGCGTTGCCGCCGGCGGAGAAAACGGACTTCTAAGAGTACGATGCACTTCGCAGCGGATTGCATATTGATGTATAATGATGCTCGGAATATGCCCCTACTTCAAGTACGCGATGTCCCGGATCATCTTTATCGGCTGCTGGCCCAGCAGGCCGAGAGAGAGCACCGCAGCCTGGCTCAACAGGTGCTCGCCGTGCTGGCCCGTGGCCTGCAGGTTGAGCTGGATGCCAAGGCGCGCCGTCAGAAGCTCATAGGAGAGATTCGCGCCAGCCAGCACCCCAGAGCCGGAAAGCTCAGCGATCCGGTCAAGTCCATTCGACAGGATCGACGGCGGTGAGAGTGGTCTTGGACGCCAGTGCCGCAATTGAAATCGTTCTGGATCGCGCGAACGGAGCCCGGTTCAGCGGCATTCTGGAGCAGGCCGACCTAGTGCTGGCTCCGGATCTACTGGTTCCAGAGGTCTCGAATACGATCTGGAAGTATCACCAGTACGAGCACCTGAATTTGGACATCTGCGAACGAGCGCTGGAATTTGCGATAGGCCTGACGGACGTGCTGGTTGCTTCGAATGAACTATATCGCGAGGCGTTCCTGCTGGCTCGCGCGGCGCGCCGCCCGGTCTACGACATGTTCTACCTGGCCCTGGCACGCCGCGAGGACGCAGCTTTTCTCACGCTCGACGCTGCGCTTCGAAAGGAAGCTGAGCGGCAGGCAGTTCGGGTGCTTTGAGTTTTTCTACTCGAAAATCTGGCTGATCTCGACGCGAAAACCGGGCAGGATTTCGGGCTCTTCGAGAAAGTGATCTGGGCCGAGCTTGGCGGTTTTTAGTCCCACTTTGTGTATGTGAACTTGCTGCGATTCCGGACAGAACACCCAGACTGTTTTCGATCCGGCCGCGAGGAAATGATCCACCTTTCGACCGATCATGGACGATGTATCCGACGGTGAGGCGATTTCTATTGCCAGTTCGGGGGCGCCTTCGAGCGGGAGTTCTGGGTCCTGCACCACGCGTTGCAGCGCCTTCTCCGACATTACGGCCACATCTGGTTTGCGCCAACTGTCCTCGTCCAGGATGAATCCGGTTTCCATAACCGCATAGTTTGGCAGTGCGCGCTCCTGGAAGTAGGTGGTCAGTAACAGGAATATTTTGCGCTTTAGACTTTCATGCTTCCACGCCTGTGGCGACACGATGATCAGCTCTCCGTGATCCAGCTCGTGGCTCGAGCCGGTGCGTTCGTCGTACTCCGGCAGCGCGGAGAACTGCTCCAGCGTCAACAGCGTTGCGGTAGCCATGACCTACTTGGATTTTAGCAAGGCTGAGCCTACGCGACCGCGCGGCGCTCCGGTTCGCAGCTTGCGAACAGCGCGCTCTGAACAGGACGATCGGCGTGAAAATCGTCCAGCTCAACCGGGAATCGGGCGATCAGGTCGGCCGGCGCCGAACGCCGGTCATCGCCCAGCATTTGCGCCAGCTGCAAGGCGTTCACTACGGCCTTGCCGCCGACGTCATTGTTGGAGAAAACAAACGTGACCGCGGCGTGCTCGCGGATTTCTTGGATGCGCGGCTTCCATTCGAGTAGTTCTTGGCGAGAATACAAATAATCGTGCGCAGCCACCGGCTCGGCAACGCGGCCGAACTCGCGCTGCCAGTCCTGCGGATTGCGGCCGTGCAAGCGCACGTAGCCTATGGACGACGTGAGCACCGAGGTCGGCGGCATGGCTTTGGTATACGCGGCTTGATCGATGTTCGCAAAGCCGACGCGATGATCGATCAGCATTCCCAGCGCTTCTTCGTGCGTCCAACTCGAGTGCCGCATTTCGGCCACCAGCGGGAACTCGTGAAACGCACGGCGCACGGCGATCAGGTGTTCGCGGTTCTCCTCGGTATAGCGAAACGTCCAAGGGAACTGCATCAGCACGCAGCCCAGCTTGCGCGCTGTCATGAGCGGCCACAAGCCATCCTTGAACTGGGCGACCTCGGCCGCGCCGAGCAGCCGCTCGTGCGTGAAGCGGCGTCCCAGCTTCGCGGTGAACAGAAACCTCGGGTTGTGAGCAACCTTCCGCAACCAGAGCCGGGCAATTTCCGGACGGATGGGTTGATAAAAAGTCGTGTTGATTTCCACCGCGTCGAAGTAGCTCGCGATGTCCTCGAGCGGATGGAAGCCGCGCGGTTTCAGTTTCGGATAGACGATCCCATTCCAATGCGGGTACGACCATCCGGAAGGACCACAGTAGAGCGTCTGGGGGAGGGGCATGACGGCACTCCTATTCTCCTTTTATTCGCCCTTGAGTATAATCGAAGAAAGGGCGAAAATCAAGGGTGCGGCAAAACAATTTATGGAGCAATGTTTCGGCCACTCCCAGGCTGGTTATCAAGCTTACAAAGTCTTACAGGGCGGCGTGGAATTTTTCGTACTGGAGGGTAACCCCGCGTGTACGCGCGTCGTTATCTAATCAAATCCCCGTTACGACGGCGGACGCTTCACCCTATCACCCCAAAAGCGTCCGCCTTTTCTCTTAGTCGGCGGCGATTCCTTCAAACAACGGGGTGCTCAAGTAGCGCTCGCCCGAATCCGGCAGCACCACTACGATCGTCTTCCCCTTCATTTCAGGCTCGCCCGCAACCCGCACCGCTGCCGCCACGGCGGCTCCGCACGAGATACCGGACAAAATGCCTTCCTCGCTCGCCAGCCGGCGGGCCATTTCGATGGATTCTTCGTTAGTCACCAGTTCGACACGATCCACCATGGCCAGGTCCAGCGTGCCGGGAATGAAGCCCGCGCCGATCCCCTGGATTTTATGCGGGCCGGGTTTCAAGGGCTCGCCTTTGAGCTTCTGCGTGATCACCGCGCTGTGCACCGGCTCCACCGCGATGGAAATAATCTTCTTCTTCCGGACGTTCTTGATGTAACGCGAAACGCCCGTAATCGTTCCGCCCGTTCCCACCCCGCTGACCAAGACATCGATGGCGCCTTCGGTGTCGTCCCAGATTTCCGGTCCGGTAGTTTTGAAATGGATTTCCGGATTAGCTGGATTCTGGAATTGCTGCAGCAGCACGTAGCGTTCAGGATCGGAAGCCACCACCTGTTCGGCCTTATTGATGGACGCCTGCATTCCTCCCGAGCCCTCAGTCAGGATCAGATTCGCACCGAATGCACGCAGCACCCGGCGGCGTTCGACAGACATTGTATCGGGCATAACCAGCGTGATGGGGTAACCGCGCGCCGCCGCTACGAATGCCAGCGCGATTCCGGTGTTGCCGCTGGTGGGCTCGATCAGTTCCTTGCCCGGCCCCAGTACAGCGCGTTTTTCCGCGTCCCAGATCATGGACGCGCCGATGCGATCCTTCACCGAATAGGCTGGATTCCGGCCTTCGATCTTGCCCAAAACCGTGGCCACTGCGCCCTCGGTGACGCGCGAAAGCTTCACCAGCGGGGTCCTGCCGATGCTCAACGAGTTGTCCTGATATAACATCAAATCTCCCAGTTCGGCACGTATTTATTTTCCCGGTCTCGCCAGTCGCGCGCCAGGTCGGCAAAGGTGGTGTGGTCGAGCACGCCGGAGATGGCTTGTTCCGCGCGATTCCACACTTCGCGGAACGGATCGGCAGCCTGCTGGCGGGGGCTCGATTTTTTGTTTTTCACGCCTTCCATATAGCGGAAAACTTCGCCGATCGTAATCAGTTCCGGTGCGCGCGCCAGCAGATAACCGCCCTCGGCGCCGCGGCGAGATTCGACGAAGCCGCCCTGCTTGAGCCCGGACAAGATCAGCTCCAGAAATTTCTGTGGAATCTTCTGGCGGCGGGCGACGTCGGCGATTTTGATGGGATGGCCCGGGCGCTGCAATGCGAGATCGAAGATGGCGCGCAACGCGTAATCGCCTTTGACGGAGATGTTCATCAATCCCCTGTGGTCAAGTAGAGATTGTAACCGTTCTAGTCTGGGATGAGGAGGATGTCATGCGGTTTCGTTTGGCGGCGCTCACGTTGGTTTTTCCGCTGATGAGCGCCGAGCCGGTCGGATACAAGTACTGGAGTGCCACCCAATTGTTGGACGCCGAGAAGGCGCTCGCGCCGAAGATGACTGCGCAAAAGGTGGCCAGCGAGCGTGCCGGTAGTTTCGGCAATCACTACGCGCTGCTGCTGCATCGCGAAGCCAGCGGGCAGGCCGAGTTGCATGAGCATCAGGCCGACCTGATGGTGATCCAGTCAGGAAGCGCGACGTTGGTAGTGGGTGGAACGATTCCCAGATCGCGCACTACGGCCGCCGGAGAAATTCGCGGGCCTTCCATCGACGGAGGCACCAGACAGAAGATCTCGGCGGGCGACATCATCC
>CAVXJU010000085.1:0-50951 GCA_963761935.1 Terriglobia bacterium
TGTTGAGGGTTGCGGATGCCTAGCCGACGGAACGTTCGGTATCGGGCAGTTGCGGACGTACTTTAGTGGGTAGCGGTGTGCGAGTCCTCGGGACGGCCGAGGAGCGGCGTGAGCATTTTCTGAAATCTAGCGATGAGATGATTTGTTTCCCTATCGCGCTCTAGCCAGGGCTTCGATAGTCTTGTCCTTGACGACGATCTGTCCTTTGAGAAATTCGTTCTCGCTTTCGAGGCGCTCGACATAGGCTGTCGCGACAGGAACGCAAGGGCAATTCAAGTCCGCTTTTAGTCCAGGAGCTGCCATTGAGCCCGTCAGGACCAAAGTTGTACCGGGAGCGGTTGACCCATCGCGTCGATTGGCGCCAAACAAATCGAGCCCGGAGGTGTCTGGCTCCCAGCCTGACAGTCACGATAGCAGCAACTTCGCCGGCTCAGCGGTAGGCGCCCGGAGGCGCCCAATTGAACAGATAGTTCACGCCGATGCTGACGGTGTCGAGACCGGTGTTCGCTTCGGTGTGACGGAATGCTGTGGGAAATCCCGGATAGGCGAAGTCGCGTCCAATATTGTCAAACTGAAGGTGGAGATACTGAAGCCGAAGGCTCCAGTGCGGGAGGAAGCCCCACTCGACGCCCGCACCTGCCGCCCAGCCGCCCTGCGTGCCGGAGGAAGGACGCGACCATCCCCACCAGCGGACTGACAATACCGGGCCCGCCTGCGGCACATGTCGCGCCGACGCACTTGATAGTTCGATCAGTTCCGCTCTCGCTCCAGGCCCAGCCCCCGGTGCCGTACAGCAGCAGGTTGTTCCAGGCGTAACCCGCCCGGAGCGGGCGCGGTGCCAAAGTCGTTGACCGTAGTGTGACCAGTCGAGCACCCGGTGGCGGTGCAGCCGGGCGAGTCGCCGGTGATATTACTCCAATCAGCGCGGGACCTAATTGGTCCAGCAAGCGATCGGAAACCACCAGGTCCGAAAACGCCGACTTGAGCAGCTTGCGATCCACGCGGACCTGCGCGGCTTGGGTTTTGGTGGCGCTGTGGTAATCCTTGAGAGAGACCGGCGCGGCTCCGGCGTATTGCGTGATCTGGAAGCGCTCGGCCGCCAGCGTCTTGCCGGCTTGCGACAGCGTGAAGTGATAATCGTTGCCGATCATGCCCTTCACGTCCACCATCTGCTGCTGT
Source organism: Terriglobia bacterium (assembly GCA_963761935.1). Lineage (GTDB taxonomy): Bacteria > Acidobacteriota > Terriglobia > Bryobacterales > Bryobacteraceae > Palsa-89. The sequence goes on from CAVXJU010000085.1 coordinate 1,180, forward strand.
CGCATGTGGTTGAAAACGATATTGAGAATTGGCACCGACAACTTCAGCGTGCGGCTTAGGCTGTGGAGGTTGCTATAGCCTTCCAGCAGCAACCGCCGCAGTACTAAGTCCAGCACCAGCGACTGGGAAATACCTAATTCTTCAAACGTTTGGGGGGCCGGCGGGCGAAATCCCGGCCGTGTCGAAGCGGGTAGGGCAGCCATGAGTTGGAGTTCTTTCTCTGTACTCATCGGCCGTTTGCAGTCAATTATTTATACACGTCGGCAAGGAGCGTATCGTCAGAGTTCTTGTGAAGCTCTGCCGGCTCACAGTCGTGATTCTTGCGCCCGCTTTGGTTTGGGCGGCGAGCCAGGCCGAGCTGCTTTTTCAACAAGGTCAGAAAGCGGAGCATGCGGGCGACCTCGGCCGCGCTTACGTCCTTTATACGCAGGCCGCCGTCGCCGATCCAGGCAATCTGAAGTACTGGTCGCGCGCGCAGGCGCTTCGACCCGTGGCCGGCCTCCTGGAAGTTTCCGAAGCCAAGCGCGGCGACGATCTCGCTCCGCAAAAGGTCGATCCCACCCTCTTCGGTCACATCAGCGATCGCGATTTGGAAGAGGCACGCCGCCCGCTGCCGCCGGCCGAATTGAAAGCTACCCCGGGCAAGCGCGATTACGATCTGCGGGGCGACTCCAAAGCCCTGTGGGAGCAAGTCGCGGCGGCGCTCCACCTGGGCATCCTCTTCGACCCGCAATATCAGCCCACTCCTCCAGTGCATTTCGAATTAACGGACGCCGATTACAAGGAAACGCTGCGTGCGCTCGAAGCGGCCACTAACTCCTTTCTTTCGCCGGTAAGCGACGAGCTGATCTTCGTTGCCAACGACACCACGCAGAAACGCACCGAGTATGAGCGAACTGCGGCCGTGGTGGTTCCGTTCTCGGAGACCGAGACAGTGCAAGAGCTGCAGGAAATCGCTACCAGCGTGCGCGGCGTTCTGGACATGCAGCGCTTGATGGTTGACAACCAAAGAAAGCTGATCCTGATGCGGGACCGCGTCCCCAAGGTACGGTTGGCCGAAAAGGTCTTGCAGGATCTGTTGCGGTCGCGCGCGCAGGTGGAAGTGGAAGTGCAACTCATCACCACGGATTTGTCGTCTTCGCTGAGCTACGGCATCTCCCCGCAAACGGCCTTCCCGCTGGTGAATTTCGCCAACAAAGCCAACTTGCTGAACGCCATTCCGGCCGGCTACAACACCTTCCTCTCCTTCGGCGGAGGGGCCAGCCTGATCGGCCTGGGCATCACCAGCGCGCAGCTGTTCGCGACGGCCAGCAAATCGAACAGCGACACGGTCCTCAGCTCAGAGCTAGTGGCCATGGATGGGCAGGCGGCCTCGCTGCATATCGGAGACCGCTACCCCATCATCACCAATAGCTATCTTGGCGGCTCGTCTTCTTCCACGGGCGGCGTCTCCACCGGAACCGGTAGCACCTCTACGGGCACTTCCGGCGCTACGGGTACCGGCACTCTGCAATTGAGTCAAACATCGGTTACCTGGGCGTACTCGAGCAGTGGCGCGGTTCCAACCCCAACCAACATCACCGTAACCAGCACTGCCGGAACAATCGAGTACACCATCGCGCTAGAGAGTTCCAGTCCGTGGCTGCTGGTGAACAACCAGGCCACCTCGACGGGCGCATTGCCGGCCACTTTGTCGATATCGCCCGGGCCCAACCTCACGGCGCTTGGAACAGGTTCTTACCTGGCCACCGTCCAGGTGAGCGGATCGGACGGCTCGGTTGCTTACATCACCGTGAATCTGACAGTCAACGGAGGCGCGCAGACTCTTTCGCTTTCCCCCGCCACAGTCACGCTCACCAGTGCGGCCGGCGGACTGGAGGTTCAGCAACCCGTGACAGTGACAAGCACCAGCTTGGGAACGCTTACGGCAAGTATTGTCGGCAGCGGTCTTTCGTTCTCCCTGTCGGGCACCTCGGTAGGCCCCGATGCTCCGGCCACCGTCACGGTTCTGGGCAATCCGGCTGGAATTTCGGCGCAGAACTACGCTGGCATCCTCAGTGTGACAGCGGGTACGACAACTCAAGAGATACCAGTGACCTTTGATGTGATTTCCAACAGCACTTTGCTGCTGAGCCAGTCCTCTGTTCCTTGGACGTACGTCACCGGTGGAAGTTTGCCGACGGCCGCCACCGTGACCGTTTCGAGCTCCTCCGCGCTCAGCTATACCGCGACTGCCTCCAGCGCCAACAACTGGCTGCTGGTGAACGGGCAAACCGAGGTGAGCGGCAGTGTGCCTGCGACGTTGACCATCTCGCCCAGCTCCAACTTGAGCGAGCTCGGCACCGGGACTTACACGGGCACCGTGCAATTCTCAGCTCCCAACGGATCCGTGGTGTACTTCAACGTGAATCTTACGGTGAATGGAGGAACAGCCACCGGTTTGACTGTTTCACCGAACCCGATCACGCTGAACGCTTCCCTGAGCGGCGCCGCCGTACAGCAAACCATTACAGTAACGAGCGCGACGGCGGGAGATTTTTCCGCGGCTGTGACTGGTTCCGGCCTCTCACTTTCAACTCCGCCCACAACGGTGGCAGCGAACACGGCCATTACATTCACGCTGACCGGGAACCCCGCGAATCTTACGGCACAGAATTACATCGGCTACCTGACGGTGACCGCTGCGGGCGTCACTCAGACGGTTCAGGTAACATTCAGCGTCGGAGCCATCAACAGTGGAACCAACGGGACCGGCATCTACGCGCCCCCGCCGACGTTTAATTTCGAGGATCTCGGGCTGATAGTCAAGGTGACGCCCCACGTTCATGGAACCGACGAAGTCACGCTGCGAGGTCAGCACAGAGTTCAAGCTGCTGGAATCGACTTCCGTCGATGGGATACCAGTCATTTCGAACAAGAAGTTTGAATCCAAGGTCCGGCTAGTGCGGGGCGAATGGGCGGTGCTGGCGGGCCTGATGACTTCTTCCGACGCCCGCACCATTACCGGTATCCCCGGCTTAAGCCTGATCCCGTTCCTGCGCAACAATACAGTGAGCAAAGACCTCGGCCAAACGTTGATCATCCTCAAGCCCCATATCACCATCCCGCCGCCGACCGAATTTCCAACGCGGGAAGCCTGGACCGGGACTGAAACCAAGCTTCCGACCGATTTATAGCGCTTCGCCGGCGCCCTATTCCAGAACCAGTACGCGCAGACGCGACCCATCCACGCCGCCGCGATACACGCGTTCGGTGGCCTTCTTGAAGTCTGACGCTTTGGCGCTCGGAATATCCAAAAACTGCTGCGGATTGCGGTCCACCAGCGGGAACCACGAGCTTTGAATCTGCACCATGATGCGATGTCCGGTGCGGAAGGTGTGCAGGACATCCGGCATCCAGAACTCGATTTTTTCCGGTTTGCCCGGAGTGAACGGCTCGGCTTTGGACATGCTGTTGCGGAACTTCCCGCGGAAGGGCTCGCCGCGCACCAATTGCTGATAGCCGCCCATGTGCAAGCCTTTGGGATTGGGATCGGGATCCGGATAATCGTTGGGATAGACGTCGATCAGCTTGACCACGAAATCCGAGTCGGTGCCGGTGGTCGACACTCGCAGCATAGGCGTGATCGGGCCGGCGATAGTCACGTCGTGTTCGAGCGGTTCGGTTTCGTAGGTCAGCACGTCCGGACGGGTGGAGGCGAAGCGCTGGTCGAACGTCATGTAGTCGGCGGGCATGCCCAATCCTGGCGCGATGTCGCCGGTGGATGCCACCGGCTTGTTGGGATCGCTCACGATATTCGTCGAAACCGGACGCGGAGGGTCGGTTGAAGTTGAGGTGCCGTCTGGAATCGAAATACAGCGATCGCGCGGCGGCATTCTTGGGCGGCCAGGCCTCGAAGCGGTGCCACTCGTTGCGTGCCGGTCTCAAACAGATAGGCCTTCGGAACCGGCGCATCCGCCGACGCTTTCAGGCCGTTGCCCTTGCCTTTCAAATTCTGCACGAAGAACGGCAGTTCGATGTTCTCGCGGAAAAAGTCGCCGGTTTTGGAATCGAAGTTGAGATTGCCGAGCGTATCGCCGGCGTCGGCGCGACCAGCCGCCATGCCGCCATGGCCCCATCACCAGCGTGTTGGGAGCGCTGCGCGCCGTTCTTTTCGACCGCATCGAAAAGCTTCAGAGGGCCCGACAAGTCCTCGGCATCAAACCAGCCGCCCACCCACATCACCGCCGGCTTGACGTTCTTCATGTGCGGCGCCAGCGCCCGCGCCTGCCAGAACTCGTCATAGCTGGCGTGCTCGATGTTGTCGTCCCAGTAGACATTTTTGTGCTTCAGGTACTTCTCGTTGGCGTTGGCGAGCGGACCCATGCGCAGAAAGAAATCGTAGGCGTCGAGCGTGCCGGGATCGAACGGCACGGTCCGCTGGGGCCGCTCGGGATCGGGTTTGCGCGGCTTAAAGCCGGCATAGAAGCCGAAGTTCGCGGCCAGGTAGAACGCGCCGTTGTGATAAGAGTCGTCCCCGTTGCCCACGTCGCCCATGGGCGCTTGCGGCGAAACTGCCTTGAGCGCCGGATGCGCATTGATGAGGCTGTACGCGGCGAAAAAACCCGGATAGGAGATGCCCCAAATGCCGACGCGTCCGTTGTTGTTGGGGACGTTTTTGACCAGCCAGTCGATGGTGTCGTAGGTGTCCGTGCTTTCGTCCGGATCCGCAACGTCCTCGCGGCGGGCAGTGTGCGGCCGGACATCGACAAACACGCCTTCCGACAGATAGCGCCCGCGCACGTCCTGATAGACGAAGATGAAGCCTTCCTTCTCGGCGGCCTCCGACGGGCCCAGCACGGTGCCGGTAATTGTCAATCCCGTAAGGCGCGACGGAGTATGGCGTCCGTTGCATGAGGATGGGGTAGCGTTGCGAAGCGTCCTTCGGCACATAGACGTGGTAAACAGTTTCACGCCATCGCGCATCGGAATCTGGTACTCGTACTTGGTGTAATGCTCGCGCGTGTAGGCCAGCTGTTTGAGCCTGGTTTCCCGCTGCGTTTGCGGCACTTGCGCCCATAGAGCCGCGGGTGCGAGCGTCGCAATGAGCATTATGAACGTCCGGATCACCATGAGCGCATGGTATCAGGACGCGCGAAAAAACGCCCGTTTTGGCGCACCTTCTTCGGCGCCGCAAGCAGCCTTGTTATTCTCAAGCCAGATCCATGTCGAAAATGTTGGAGGAAATTCGGGAGCAGCCTGTTACGCTGGAGCGCACGCTCCGGGCTCAAAGGGGGCCGATGGAAGAGCTGCGCGGGCTGCTGGAGCGCAATCCTCCGCGGCTGGTCATGTTGGTGGCTCGCGGCACTTCCGACAACGCCGCCCAATTCGGCCGCTACCTGCTGGAGGTGACCACCGGCATTCCTGTTACGCTGGCTGCGCCTTCCATCTTCACGCTCTACAATGCCCCGTTTCGCTTCGAGGGCGTGCTGGTGGTGGCGATATCGCAATCCGGGGAATCCACCGACACCAACCTGGTTGTCCAGCGCGCTCGCGAACAAGGCGCGCGCACCATCGGAATCACGAACGAAGCGGACAGCTCGCTGGCGCGCGGCGCGGAACATGTCTTCCTTGTACATGCCGGACGCGAGCAGAGCGTGGCTGCAACCAAAACCTACACCGGACAGTTGCTGATGCTGTATCTGCTAGCGCGCGTGCTGGGCGCGAACATCGCACTTGACGAATTGTCGCGCGTACCGGAGTGGTCCAGCCGCGCGCTGGAGTTGGAGGGCGAGATCGCGCGCCGCGCCGAGCGCTACCGATTCATGGACCACGCTGTGGTGATCGGCCGCGGACTCAATTATGCCAACGCGTTCGAATTCGCACTCAAGCTGATGGAGACTTGCTACGTGGTGGCCGAGCGGTTTTCGAGCGCCGATCTGCTGCACGGCCCCATCGCGATGGTGGAAGCGTCGTTTCCGGCGTTTCTGTTCGCGCCGGAGGGTGTGACCTGGACGGGACTGCGCGAAATGATCGAAAAGCTGAATCAGCTGAAAGCGGAGACACTGCTTATCACCGATCCGGCCAATCGGGAAGCGCTCGCGCTCGGCGAAAAAGCAGTCGTGCTCCCCATGCCGCTTCCGGAAATCTTCACGCCGATTCCCTATATCATCCCGGCGCAGATTTTTGCCGCGTGCCTGGCGGCACTCAAAGGCCTTGATCCCGATCAACCCAGAACATTGAGCAAAGTGACGCGAACGCTGTAGCGGCTACCGCACCACGCCGGCTAGCGGACTGCTAGCGCTTGCGTACAGCTTCTTCTCCATGCGGCCGGCCAGGTACGCCATGCGTCCAGCCTCGACCGCCAGCTTCATCGCGATGGCCATCTTTTCAGCGTCCACCGCTTCGGCGATGGCAGTGTTCATGAGCACGCCTTCGAAGCCCAACTCCATCGCGATGGCGGCGTCGGAGGCCGTGCCTACGCCCGCATCCACGATCAGCGGGACTTCGGTGATGCTCTCGCGCAGGATACGCAGATTGGTGGTGTTCTGGATGCCGAGGCCGGAGCCGATGGGCGCACCCAGAGGCATCACGGCGGCCGCGCCCGCATCGATGAGCTTGCGCGCGTTCACCAGATCGTCGTTGGTGTAAGGAAGCACTACGAAGCCTTCTTTGGCCAACACGCGCGTGGCCTCGAGCAGCCCTTCGTTATCGGGGAACAGCGTTTTCTGATCGCCGATCACTTCCAGCTTCACCCAATTGGAAAGACCCACTTCGCGAGCGAGGCGCGCGGTGCGAATGGCCTCATCGGCGTTGTAGCAGCCGGCGGTATTAGGCAGGATGAACATCTTCGAGCGATCGATGTAATCGACCAGCGATTCCTTGCTCTTGTCGGTCAGGTTGACGCGCCGGACCGCGACCGTGACCACTTCGGCGCCCGAAGCCGCGTGGCACCGAGCCATTTCGTGAAAGCTGCGATATTTCCCGGTTCCGACAAAGAGCCGCGAATGAAATTCCCGATCCGCGATGCGAAGTACATCAGGCATGTCCATATTTTAGCGAGCTTGAGTGCGGTGGCGCCGCTCGGATCCTCACGTTACTCGGCACAGGGACGCTGTGTGAGCTATGGGACTACGGGCCAATTCGCCACTAACCTTCCAGTATTGTCTTCAGAACCACCCGTTGTTAGACGGTCTTTAGTCGGGAAACTCGGTAGTAACATCGGAGCACAGCGGAGCAGACCTGAATGCCGGGGCTGCATTTTCGGCGGTGCGGCACAGTTGCCCCGTCCTTGTGTCCACTGCGGCACGCGAGAGTGCGGTCCCTATTGGAACGAACCGTTGCTCGCAGGGCTTCGCCGGGGAGGGGGAAGAAGTCGCCATTCCTGCCGGTCGATCCCTTTCGAATAAATCAAGACACAACGGTAGAGAAAGAAACGCGGACGGCCCACTTTCAGCGGTGCGGCATTGCTGTCCAGTTCTTGTATCTAGGGCGACCCTGGAAAGCGCAGTGCCGGTTGGCGTAAAGCGGGGCTCGCACGATTGTGCCCGAGTTGGCGGCGCTGGAGCCGGTTCAGCCGGTTTTTGGGAACGGGCGTCGTGGGGAACAGTGTTTACAGCTTCCGAATTAGTTGACGTTCCGCACGCCGTGAGAAAAGACGCCACGACCACAAAAGCCACAATCCCCGGGCGCACTTGCATCATGCCTCGCTCCTGCTGAACCGGTTCTTCCACGCACTCATTCAAATAAGTGATTCCCTGCGACGAATTGTACCGGATCTTGCCAAAGGCGGGCGGTTGCAGCCAGCCGCCTGAAATCGTACAATCGACGTAAGTAGTTTACTCGCCCTTGATGGACGGCTCTCGGGCTCCAAAGTCGAGCCGTTGCTGATGCTTCTTCCATCGGTTTCAGGAATCCTATGACAACAGAGTTTGCGATAGAGTGGAGCGGCTTCACATCAAGCGAAAAACGCCAACTAAGAACGCGATGGGTGCAGCTGCGGTTCAATCCGGAGTTCTGTGCCCAGTTTTCAGGAAAGACTTATAAGGGTGCTCCCGGAGAGCCGGGGGGCATTTGGATCTACCCGAACGACGTGCGCAGGTTCGAAAAGCACTGGGGCATAGAAGTAGATTTTCGAAGCCTCAATGAACTGATAAGAATGGCAGGTGAGGTCGTTGAGGGGGCGGCACGGCAGTGGGAGAGAATGGTCACTCAACAACAAGCCACTTAGTCTGATATTTCTACCTCGATGTAACTCCCCGGCGTCGACGCGTTTATGGCCGCGGCAACCGGTTCGACGTGTAATGTTAAGAGAGGCCATTGCGGGGTGCTCAGAACCACAATGGCAATGCGTCGCCCTTCAAGGTTCTGCTGATAGCGGATGTTCTTGTCGGCGGTCACAAGCAGGTCAAAGCCTGCGTCTTCGGCAGCGGCTAGCAGGTCGCCGTTACTGAGCGTGTCCCAGCCCCGGTCCTTGGCCTTGGTGACGGCGTGCACGGGAAGAAACCGGCTCAGCGGTCCCGGCGTGCTGTGATCAAACAGAACGCGCATCGACCGGTGTCAATGAATGGCTCTCGCGAGAGGGCGGATTCGGCGGGTCGAGGCTGCGAGCGGCAAACTCCAGCACGCTGACAATTTCTTCCCGGGGGATGTCGAACCATTCCGCAATCTCGTCGATAGTGGCTCCGGCCTGGAGGTTTTCGAAGACCGCGGACACCGGCATGCGCGTATACTTGAACACCCACGCTCCGCTTAGTCGGCCCGGCACGCTTTCCACGGCAGGACATTGAGACCAGTCGAGATTCGGCATGCTGCTACCTCCTCCTATCGTAGCGTTTCGCGCACGATGCTGACCGATCCGCGTGCTCCGCGGGGATGCCGGTACAATAGAGGAAGTACGTCACTTGAGAGAACAAAACCCCGCATGAAATCCTTCACAGCCAAGTTCCTCCTCCTGTTGGTATTCCCGCTCGCGCTAGTCGCGCAGTCGCTGCAGGACTTCGAAAAGCGCGTCACCGAGTTCACCCTGGCCAACGGGTTGCACTTCATCGTCCTCGAACGCCATGAAGCGCCGGTCGTCTCCTTCCACACCTACGTGAACGCCGGCTCGGTGGACGATCCCGGCGGCGAGACCGGCCTCGCGCACATGTTCGAACACATGGCCTTCAAGGGCACCGAGACCATCGGCACCAAGAACTGGCCCGCAAGAGAAGCGCGGCCATGGACGACAGTGGAACGAGTCTACGACCAGCTCGACGCCGAGCGCAACAAGGGCCTGCCACGCCGATCCCGCCAAGGTTGCGGAGCTGCAGAAGCAGCTCAAGACCGCCATCGAGAAGGCCGATACAGCTACGTGATTCCCAACGCTCTATCCGCGCATCATCGAGGAAAACGGCGGCGTCGGCATGAACGCCGGCACCGGCGAGGACTCCACCGATTATTTCTACAACTTTCCCGCGCAACCGCTCGAGCTGTGGTTCCTGTCTGGAATCGCAGCGCTTCTCGCATCCGGTTTTCCGCGAGTTTTATAAAGAGCGCGACGTGGTGCGCGAAGAGCGCCGCATGCGCGTGGAATCCGAGCCCGCAAGGCAAGCTGATGGAAGCGCTGCTGGCCACCGCCTTCGAAGCTCATCCCTATCGCAACATGCCCGGCGGCTGGGCCAGCGACATCGAAAATTTCCGCGTGCCCGAAGCCGAGCCAGTTCTTCAAAAAATATTACGTGCCCGGCCAACATCACCATCGCCATCGCGGGCGACGTGGACCCCAAGGAGTGCCGGCGCCTGGCCGAGCAAGTATTTTTCGATCCTGCCTTCTGAGCCCGCTGCCCAGCGGTCCCCGCACCATTGAGCCGGTCCAAAAAGGCGAGAAGCGCGTGCAGGTGGAATCGCCCGCGCAGCCATTCCTCGCGATTGGCTATAAGCGGCCCGATCAGCTGGACAAGGACGATCCGGTTTTCGACGTGCTCGACGAGATTTTATCGGGCGAGCGCACCGGGCTTATGTATACCGAACTGGTGCGCGACAAACAAATCGCGTTGGCTGCAGGAGCTGAATCTTCGTTCCCGGGAGGCAAGTACCCCGGCTTGTTCATCCTGTTCCTGGTTCCCAATCAGGGTCACACGGTGGAAGAAAATGAGAAGGCGGCCTACGATATTGTCGAGCGCGTGAAGCGCGAAAAAGTCAGCGACGAGACGCTGAACCGCATCAAGACCAAAGTGCGCGCGTCCTTGATTCGCCGGCTGGATAGCAACTCCGGCATGGCCGAAGCGCTGACGTTCTACTACGCTAATTTTGGCGATTGGCGAAAACTCTTCACCAGCATCGACGACGTCGCCAAAGTGACCGCCGACGACGTACAGCGCGTGGCCCGCCAGTATCTGATTCCCGACACGCGCACGGTGGCCTACACCACCGTGCCGTCCAAGACCAGCGCGGCGAAAGGAGCAGGTCAATGAGACGACTGCTGTTCGCGCTGCTGCTGGCCGGCGTTTTGAGCGCGCAAACCGAAGTGCGGCGCGCCATGGTGCTGCCATCCTACAAAGATTTGAAATTCCCGCCGCTGCCTCCCATCCAGGTTCCTAAACCAACGGAGATTACGCTATCCAATGGCATGAAGGTTTTCCTGCTGGAGGATCACGAACTGCCGCTGGTCAACGGCACGGCGCTGATTCGCACCGGGAATCTTTTCGATCCCGCCGATAAACATGGCCTGGCGGGCATGACCGGCGATGTGCTGCGTTCAGGCGGCACTCATTCGAGGACCGGCGATCAGCTGGATCAAGACTTGGAGAACGTCGCGGCATCGGTGGAAAGCTCCATCGGCGAGACTGCGGGAACGCTTTCGTTCAATTGCCTCAAGGAAAATACCGATCAGGTGCTGGGCATCTTCAAGGACTTGCTGACGGCACCCGAGTTCCGTCAGGACAAAGTCGATCTGTCGAAGACGCAAACGCGCAGCGAGATCTCGCGCCGCAACGACGACGCGCATGGCATCACCGAGCGCGAATTCAGCGACATCCTGTATGGCCGCGACACGCCTTATGGCTGGGAAGTGGAGTACGCCGACGTCGATCGTATCCAGCGCCAGGATATGCTCGATTTCTACCATCGCTATTATTTCCCCGCCAATATCATCTTAGAAATCAACGGCGATTTTTCCACCGCCGATATGAAGGCCAAGCTGGAGCAGATCTTCGGCCCTTGGAAAGTCACCGAACCGGCCGTTCCCGCGTTTCCTAAAGTGACCGAAAAAGCCGCGCCTGGGGTTTTCTTGGCCGACAAGGACGACGTAACGCAGACCTTCTTCGACGTTGGCACATTGGGCGGCGAGCTACGCGACAAGGATTATCCGGCTCTCACAGTGGCGGCGCAAATCCTGGGCGGAGGTTTCGCCAGCCGGCTGTTCCGCAATGTTCGCACGGAGCACGGCTGGGCCTACGACATCGGATCTTCCTGGAGCGCGCAGTACGATCATCCGGGCGAGTTTCACATCTCCGGCAGCACGCAGTCGGCTCACACGGTGGACACGTTGAACGCGGTCCGCGACGAGGTGCAAAAAATCCGTACCAGCGAGGTCACCGACGAGGAACTTGCAACCGCCAAGGACACCGTGCTGAACGGCTTCGTATTCTACTTCGATCGTCCCAGTAAGACGCTCAACCGCCTGGTGCAATACGCCTACTACGGCTATCCGAGCGATTTTATTTTCCAATACCAGAAAGCGATCGCGGCCGTGACCAAAGCGGATGTGCTGCGCGTGGCGAAGGAGCATTTTCTGCCGCAGGAGTTCACTTATGTCGCGGTGGGAAATCCCCAAAAATTCGGGACTCCGCTGAGCGCGCTCAATCTGAAGGTCGAGCCGATCGACCTCACGATTCCGCAGCCCAAGCAAGCCGCCGCGAAGACGGACTCGGCCAGCCTGGCCAAGGGCAAGCAACTATTGCAGCGCGTGCAGCAGTCGCTCGGCGGCGCTGACAAGCTGGCCTCCGTAAAGGATCTTGAATATCATGCGGAAGTCGAAGTGGAATCCCCCTCCGGTAAGGGCATGCAGGTGAAGCAGACCAATTCGTACCTGTTTCCCGCCACCATGCGTCAGGAAATCGTGCTTCCGTTTGGTAAGCAATCCATGTATTCCAACGGCAGCTCGGGTTGGCTGGCGAGCATGCAAGGCGTGCGCGATCTTCCTCCCCCGGTTCTGGGACAGGTGCGCGGCGAGGTCTTCCGGGAAATCCTTGGATTGACGCTCAGCGATCACGATTCCAATCGCACCGTGAATTCTTCCGCGGACGGCGTGCTGGACATTTCTTCTAAGAGCGGTGAGCGCGTCCAGCTTCAAGTGGACGAAAAAACCGGGGTGCCTCTGAAGCTGTCCTACCAGGAACCTGGCGCTGGCGGTTCGGTGGAACAGACCTACTCCGACTGGCGCGATGTCGACGGAGTGCACCTGCCATTTCAGTGGACCGTCATACAAGGCGGCAAGAAGTACGCGGAAGTAAAGGTTCAGGACTACAAGCTCAATTCGGGCTTGACCGAGGAAACACTCAGCAAGAAACCATGAAGTACAGTGTTATTGCCATAGGTTTGGCATGTGCGCTCGCTCTGCGCGCTGAAACCGCTCAGGATCGCGGTAAGCGGCTCATCGAAGAATGCCTGCAGGCGCTGGGAGGCGATCGCTATTCGAACATGCAGAGCCGCGTCGAAGCGGGCCGCGCTTATTCCTTTTACCGCGAGAAAATCAGTGGGTTGAGTATCGCCACTATCTACACGCGCTATGACTCCGACGTCAGCGACACCGCGCACAATCTGGCGCAACACGAGCGCGAGAACTTCGACAAGAAGCAGGATTACGGCGTTCTATTCGGCGCTCGCGAAGGCTGGGATGTGACCTATCGCGGAGCGCGGCCGATTCCTGCCGATACTTATGCGCGCTACAAAGATACGACGCTGCACGACATCTTCTACATTTTGCGCACGCGCCTGCACGAGCCTGGGATGATCTTTGAAAGCCGCGGGGCCGATGTGCTGCTAAATGTGCCGGTCGAGATCATCGACATAACCGACGCCGACGATCGCACCACTACGGTATACATCCACCAGACCACGAAAGTGCCGGTGCGCCAGGTGTTCTATCGCCGCGACCCCATAACTAAGGATCGCATCGAGGAGATCACGGTCTTCACCAAGTATCGAAGCGTGGATGGCATTCAGTGGCCGTTCACCATCGAGCGCGAGCGCAACGGCGAGAAGATCTACCAAATGTTTTCCGACTCGGTGGAATTCAACAGCAAGAAGGTGGTGGACCCGCTGTTCGCATTGCCTGCCGGCATCAAGATGTTAAAAGGGGAGTGAGCTTCGCGGGCTTCTCAGCTCGCATTTTCACCCGCAACGGCGGAATGCTGCTGCGCCAGATAGTACTCGCGAGCGCGCGCTCGAATGCTCTGAGATTGCTCCGGCAGGTATTCTTGCAGCCATAGGATCATACTCTCGGCGGCCGGCATTACGGCCCAGGCTGGATTGGATTTGGTCTTCATCCGCATCCGCAATTCGTTTGCTTCCGCGCCGAGGATCTCATCCATGGACCGGTTGAGCGCGGCTTCCAGCCTTCCGTCCGGTTCCGCCGGAATCAGATGCGTATGGGTGCAGAGCACGCCGTCCAAGTTGGAGGCGGCAAACTCCTGCCCAAAGATATCGATGGCGTAGGCGCAATACAGGCTAAAGCCAGATTGCTCCAGGAGCTTGTTCCAGAGTTGCTCCAGCCGGACGGCAGCGGCAAATCGACGCGCCTTCCATAAAATTCCCACCATCTCACCGTAGGCCCGCGAGCTTTGAATCCCTTCTCGCGGACGCACGCGTCGGATGGCGCCGCGGACGACCTTTTCAAATTCGATCCAGTCGGGCTGGCCGGCACGCATAAAACTGGCCAAGGTTTGATGAGCGTCCAGGAAAACCAACTGGCCGTCGTCTACCGATTGCTGAACATCGGCGCCCAGTGTTGATAGATGATGCGAAAAAGATTGCTGATGTTCGGCCGCCGCGATGACTATTGCGCCTTCGCCCCGCCGCAAGCCTTCCCACAAGTAGCGCCCGGCGTTCTTGACAAGCGCCGTGTCGTCGGCGGAGTACATCTGTACAAAATGGCCGCCGGCGTGGGGGTGTTCCAGTAATTTGTGCCAGGGGGACATGGCGTCACTTTCAGTATAGGCTGTAGTCAGATTGAAACCCGCTTTCTAACCGTTAGAAGTCAATGCGCGGCGCGGCCCAGGATGCGCTCCACCACTTGCCCCAACTGACCGTACGAGTCTAGATCCGCAGGTTTTTGAAAGTACGCGTTGGCTCCCAACTGCTTGGCCGTGCTGCGATCCTCGTCGGCGCGAGATGAACTAACGATGATGACCGGCGTTTGATGGCACTTCGAACCGGCTCTCAATTCACGCAAGACCTCAAAGCCGTTCACTTTCGGTATGTTCAAATCCAGGAGCACAAGGGCCGGACAGCTCTCGGAGTCTTGCAAATAGCGCAAAGCCTCCTGCCCATCTTTGACGACATCGAGGCGGAAGTTGACCTGGCATCCGCCCAGCACCTCTCTGATAACGAACACGTCGGTTGGGCTGTCCTCCACCAGCAGCACCGTATAGGTCTCGCGTTCCAGCGATCCCTGCGGTTCACTGCTATCGCCGGCGCGAGGGGATGGAGAAGCAGAAGGTTGATCCTCTGCCAGGCACGGACTGCTCCAACCAAATGCGCCCGCCGTACTGCTCGACGATGCGCTGGCAGATCGCGAGTCCAATGCCACTTCCAGGATACTCATCGCGCCCGTGCAGACGCTTGAAGAGTCCAAAGATTTGCTCGGCAAATTGCGGTTCAATTCCAATCCCGTTATCCTCGACTGAAAAAACACACCAGCCGTCCCGGTCATAGCCGGCGACTTGCACACGGGGAGCCTCCTTACTGCGGTACTTTATCGCGTTGCTAATCAGATTTTGAAACAAGTGGGCGAGACGTGTTGAATGAATCGCGGCGGCCGGCATTTCGCCGGCGACCACGGTGGCTCCAGCTTCTTCCAGGGCCGCGCGCAGGTCTTCCAAAACACCCGTCAGGACCTGCTCCGAGTCGACGTTCGGCGGCGGTCCCTCCTCAAATTTCGTCGCTCGGGTGTAGGCCAAAAGATCCTGGATCAGCGCACTCATGCGCCTGGCGCCCGTGCGGATGCTCGCCAGAAACATGGCATCCTCGGCCGGTAACAGCCGGCCAGAGTTGCGATCGATGATTTCCGCCGATATGGCGATGGTCCTGAGAGGCTCCTGCAGGTCGTGGCTGGCGGAGTACGCGAAGACCTCCAGGTCGCGATTGGCGCGCCGCAGCTCTTCGTTTGATCGCTGCAGTTCCTTCTGCACCCACTGCGCCTGCTCGAACAGCCGGGCGTTGTCCATGCCGATGGCCGCCTGAGCCGCAATTCCGGTGGCCAGAGCTTCGTGATTCTCCGTGAACTTTCCGGCGGCGGAGTGGCCGAAGAAAAGCCCGCCTAACACTTCGCCCGAGCGAGTGACCACCGGTACGGCAAGATAGCTGCGGACCAGCAGTTGTCCCGATGGCGCATCCGCGGCCGGCGAGTTTTGTCCGCAATGCGGGTCTTGAGTCAAATCGTCATAGCGCGCCACTCGCTCGCCGCGAAAGGTCGGCTCAAACAGCCCGGCGTTTCGAGGAGCCAGGAAATGGGCCAGAGCTTCGCGCCGGGCGCCGGAGTGCGAGTACACCAGGTACGATTCGCCGCTGTCATCGATCACATTCTGGAAAAATGCGCCGAACTCCGCTCCCACCAGTGCGATCGCTATATCGGTTACCTCTTGCACCAGCTTGCCGAGCTCCAGTTGGGCCAGCAGCCGAGGCCCCACGCGATTCAAAAGTTCCGCTGCCCGGCGCGCCTCCTGTTCCCGTGCGAGCAGCACCGCCCGCTCTTCTTCGGCGATCCTGCGTTCGGTGATATCGCGAGCGATTTTGGACGCCCCGACAATCCGGCCTTCCGAGTCATGGATGGGCGACACCGTGAGCGCTACGTCAATGACATGGCCAGCCTTGGTCCGCCGGCGCGTTTCGTAATGCTCCACCCGCTGGCCCGCTTTTATCTTGGAAAGGATTCGCGGCATCTCGTCCAGCCGGTCGGGAGGGGCCAGTATCGACACCGGACGGCCCAGCACTTCTTCGGCCGTGTAACCGAAAATGCGTTGCGCCCCCGCGTTCCAACTGGTGATGATGCCGTTCAAATCCTTGCTGACAATCGCGTCGTCGGAGCTCTCGACGATGGCGGCCAGCCGATGTCCGGCCAGATCGAGCTGCTTACGATCCGTGACATCCGTCGCGATACCGCACACGCTGGCTGAGCCGTCCGGCTCCCGGACGGGAAACTTCATGGAAATATAAGTGTGCAGGCCGTCGTCCTGCATCACCTGTTCTTCCACCGCGCGCGGTTCGCCGGTGGCGAGTACGGCACGATCGTTTTCGAGAAATCGTTCCGCAATTTCGGGCGGGAAAAGGTCGTAATCGGTTTTTCCCAAGGCCTGCTCTTTGGTGATATGAAAGAGCTCCTCGTAACGGCGATTAATGAGCTGATAACGCCCGCTACTGTCTTTGATCCAGATCAGAGCGGTGGAATTGTCCAGAATGCCTTGCAGCCGCTGCTCGCTGTGAGCGCGCGCCAGTTCGGCTCGCTTGCGTTCGGCCGCCAATGCGACGTGGGATGCGATGGCTTCCGCAACCTCCAGCTCGCCGCCCTCGCACTCGTGAGACTCCGCGTAGTAAAGCATGAATTTGCCAAAGACGCCGGCGTCGGAAACCAGAGGCAAGAACGCCAATCCGCGAATATTTTCCTGCAACAGAATATCGCGATAGGGCGCCAAATGCTCATCGCTGAGGGCATCCTTCACAACCACTGGCTGGGCGTCGCGCGCTCCAAGCGGCCAGGGCGAGTGCCCCGTGACCGCTGCTCGATACTCAGGCGACAGCCCGCGCGAGGCCTTGAATCGGATTACGCCATCCTGGTCGAAGAGCAGAATCGCGGCCCGGCTCGCCGCGGTCGTTTGGAGCAGGCTGGAGAGCGCCAGGTCGTAGATTTCCTCTAAGGCGCTGGCTTTGGTCAGAGCCGCCACCAGCTCGTAAAGCGCCCTGAGCCGCCGAATTTCGGGATCCCGCGCCGGGCTGGCATGCACGACGACCGACATCACTTCCATTTTAGCCGTCTGTAGGACGCCAAGCCGTCATCGAAGGCTTCATTTTGGTTTCAAGATGTTGTAACGGGAGCGGGAATCACGGGTTTGGAAGCGTTGGGAGTGGGAAGGTCGGAGGCGACTGGGAGCTCGATGGTCACCAAAAGACCTGGATTGGCATTGCGCGCGCTGAGCCGTCCGCTGTGTAGCTCGACGGCTCGGCGGGCGATCGCCAGGCCCAGACCCAGACCGCCGCTGGAACGGTTCCGGTCCGAACCCACGCGGTAGAAAGGATCGAAAATTCGCGGCAACGCTTCCTCCGGCACGCCGGGTCCGTAGTCGCGCACTGAAATCTGCGCCACCCCGTCCAACTTCTTCAATTCGATTTCCACCGGCGTGCCGCGCGGCGCATAGCGAATGGCGTTACGGATCACGTTCTCGATGGCGCGGCGGACCAGCACTTCGTCGCCGTTCAGCATAACCGAGGTCGGGGCCTGCAGCAACAACGTGCAATCCCGGGCCTTGGCTTCGAGCAGCGAATCGTAAACCAAGTCCGCCAGCAGCTCGTCCAGGGGGACCACCGCGGTTTTCAGCGCGGCCGGATCGCCTTCCACGCGCGTCACCTGCAACAATTCCTCAACCAATTCATTGAGCCGGTCCGCCTCTTTTTGGATGCGGTCCAGCATATGCTCGCGGTCTTCGCCGGAGCGCGCCAGCTCGATCGCCACGCCCAGGCGCGCCAAGGGGCTGCGCAGCTCATGGGAAATGTCGAGCAGCAACCGGCGTTCGGCCGAAAGCAGCGTCTGGATGCGGTCCGCCATCAGGTTGAAGCTGGTAGCAAGTTGCCCCAGCTCGTCCTTGCGGTTAGTGGCGGCTCGCGCGGAGAAATCCCCGCGGCCGAAGCAGTCCACCACCGCGCGCAGACGCCGCACCGGCGACGTCAGGTGATAGGCGAACGCATAGCACAGCAGCACCACCAGCCCGATGATCCACAGGTGCTGCGGCTGGAGGAAGAAGAAAGTGAAATTGCTGCGCTGGTTGATCAGGATCAGCCAATACTGACGCGTTGCGTCGGGACGCGCGATGACCGGCGGGCGGCCGCCTCCAAAAAGGGGCTGAAAGCGCCAACGCCGGCGTGCAGGTCTGCGAAGAAGCTCCGGATGGGGCTGTCCGGTGAGCAGATCGGTCCCTTTGGCGTTAGTGAAAATCACCTTGGTTTGGGTGATCTGCTGGAATTTGGCAAGCACCGTGGCCAGCGCTTCCCGGCCGCCAGTTTCGTAGGCGCGCTTGGCTTCCGCCACCTGTACGTTCAGGAGCATGCTGAAAGGTCCGCGCCCTTCGGGTGAAGTGACCGTCAGCGCAGTGCTGAGAATGATGCCGCCGATGGCGACGGCGGTGGTAGCCAGGAACCAAAGCAGCGTCTTGGCGAACAGCGATCTCATCCGGCGATCCCATCCTCGGGGGTCTGACAGAACTGGTACCCCACGCCGCGAATGGTCTTGATCACCGGCCGCCCGCCCTCCAGCTTGCGCCGCAGATGGCTGACGTGCATATCGATGGAGCGGTCAAATGGGGTGGCCTTGCGGTTGTAAAGGCTCTCCATCAATTCGTCGCGCGAGACTACGTGGCCGGCGTTTCGCATCAACTGTTCCAGGATATCGAATTCAAGCGTGGTGACCTCTACGGGCTTTTCGTCGCAGACGACCTGGCGCGATCCGGGATCGAGCACCACGCCATTTACTTCGACGCGTCCACGATTTACTTTATGCTCCGCGCGCCTCAGGATGGCCTTGACGCGCGCCACCAGTTCGCGAGGATTGAAGGGCTTCGGCAGATAGTCGTCGGCTCCCAGTTCGAGCCCGACGATGCGATCTACATCCTCACCGCGCGCGGTCAGCATGATGACCGGAACGCGGCTTGAAATTCGCAGCCGCTTCAGAATTTCGAATCCGTCCAGACCGGGCAGCATGACATCCAAGACGATCAGGTCGTAGCCGCCCTCCTGCGCCTGCGCCAACGCGCTGTTGCCTTCGTGCGCGCAATCCACGGCGAAGCCCTCGCGCTGCAGGAATTCCTGCAGCAGAGCGCACAACTCCGCGTCATCGTCGATGATCAACAGCTTCATCCAATTTTATGGTAGCTCAGGCGTCCGGAACTACCATTTCACGGGCTGGCCCGGCTGGAGCGTCCAGATTTGCGTGCCGGGCAGGTCCTTGATGAGCGACGCCAGTTCGTCCGGTTTGCCCGTGAGTGCCGGAAACGTTCCGAAATGCATGGGGATGACTTTTTTGGCGTTCAGCAGCCGGCACGCCAGCGCCGCCTCGCGCGGCCCCATGGTGTAGAAATCGCCGATGGGAATAAATGCCAGCTCCGGGTGGTAAAGCTTTTCGATCAGCTGCATATCGGAGAACACATTGGTATCGCCGGCGAAGTATAGCGTCCGGCCGTCTGGAAAATGGAGAACGTAGCTGGCGGCCTCCCCGCCATAGACGATCTGATCGCCGTCCTGTATGCCGCAACTGTGAACCGCGTGCGTCATGGTGGCTTTCACGCCGGCGACCACGTCCTGCGTGCCGCCCTTATTCATGCCGCTGCAATTCTCGACGCCCTTGGACGTCAGCCACACGCAGGTCTCGAAGATGGCGACGACTTTGGGCTTGAATTTCTTGGCCAGCGGAACGGCGTCGTGAATATGGTCAAAATGCGCATGCGAAATCAACATCGCATCCACGCGGCCGATTTGATGCCCGGCCGGATATTTGGGATTTCCTTCCACCCATGGATCCATCACTAACACTTCGCCCGTCTCCAGGCGAAACTGAAAAGTGGCGTGTCCGAGCCACGTGATCTCGAGCATGTTTACTGGCCTTTCTGTATGTTGTGTGTTGCTGGAAACTGGATTCCGTCGCCATACTTGGCGAGGCCGGGGATGGTCACCGGCAACCGGCCGCTGATGGGGATTTCGCCGAACAGCGCCTTGGCGACCGCTTCCTCGGAGGTGGGAGTCGGGCTGTAAGTAGTCAAATAGGCGGCCGCATTGGGGAAGCTGCGAACCAGGTATGGATTGCCGAGCGAGATCAGCGTGACCGGAGCTTTTCCTGCGATCAGGGTGTTCACGAAATCAAGATAGTTCCCGGCCAGGGCGACGTTGCCGCGATACGCGCTCACGGTCACGTACGCAGCCACGATGATCTGGCTGCAGTTTTCGGCCTTGGAAGCCACCTGGTCAAGATCCTGCTTGCTCATGTTCGGATCGAGCCAGTAGACGGTGAGATTGGAGTCGCGTTTTTTCACCTGTTCAATCAGCCTTTGGCCCTGCTGGCTGCGCCGATTTTCGGACAATGCGAACAGGCAAGCCGACTCCGGGTGTCGGATGGGCAGCGAGTCTTTATCATCCTTCACCAGCGTCAAGGCGCGATCGGCAACTTGTTGCGCTCGCTCGGCGGCCTCCGGGCTGCCCACCACATCGGCGATCGTTTCCAGATTCACTACGCGTTTGCGGTTCAATCCCAAGCGCGCCTTGGCGGCCAGAACGCGGGCCACGCTTTCATCGAGGCGCTGGCGCGTGATTCGCCCCTTTAAGACCGCGTTGACCACTCCATTGATGGCGTCTTCGGCGCGCCGCGGCATCAGCAGCACGTCGGCTCCGGCTTGGATCGCGCGCACCGAGGCTTCGGAGGTGTCGAACATGTTCGTGAGCCCCTGCATATCCATCGCGTCCGTGACAACGATGCCGTGGAAATTCAGCTCGCCGCGCAAAAGGGTAGTGAGGATATTAAATGACACGGTGGCGGGTTCGTTCTCCGGCTCGAGCGCGGGCACAGCCAGATGCGCGGTCATCACCGCGTCCACGCCCGAGGCGATGGCTGCCCGGAATGGCTCCAATTCAACGCTCTCGATGCGGTCGCGATCCGCGTCCAGCCTCGCCAGGCCGAGATGGCTGTCTTCGGCCGTGTCGCCGTGGCCGGGGAAGTGTTTGGCGGTCACCAATACCGGGCTCTTGCTGTCCGAATGCGCGCCTTTTATGTAGGCCTGCACGAAGCGCGCGACTTCCTGCGGATTCTCGCCAAACGAACGGATATTGATGATGGGATTGTCGGGATTGTTGTTCACGTCCGAAACCGGCGCGAAAATCCAATTGACACCCAGAGCTCGGGCGTCGCGCGCGGTTTCGGTTGCTTCGTAAGCGACTCCCTCCAAATCCTGCGCGGCCGCGAATGCCATGGCGTATGGCCAGGGTGTGGTGGAGGCGACGCGCATGGATGCGCCGCGCTCGAAGTCGGCGCCCACCAGCAGTGGCAGCCGGGACATCTTCTGCAGGCGATTGAGCAGCGCCGCCATCGCATACGGCTCCGCATTGCGCACGCTTCCGTTCTGCGTGTTGCCGGTGACGATGAGTCCTCCGACATGCAGGTCGCGTATGTAATGCAGATACCTGCGGAAGGCAGCCGAGCGCACGTTGGCCGGCTCTCCCAAAACCGGCATCACCACCAGCTGCGCCACCTTGTCGTGCAGCGTCATGGTGCGCATCCAACTTCGCACCGTGGGATTGCTCAGCTCGGGGATTTTCTTGGAGTCTTTGGAGCGGACTGTTGCGGCGAAAATCGCGCCCGTGAGGAGAACCCCAACCAGCGCTCGTCGGAACGGCATCCATCTTTACTTTAGCGTGCTTCACTGTGATGTCGTTGAAGCGAGCGACATCGCGAGAAGTTTGACTGGATGGGTTCCGGTCTGTTAGGCTTTTCTCTATTCTGAGACGCAATCCCAAAGTAGAGACAGCGGATTCCGGCCCCGCTTTTCTCGACCGGCAAATCGCGCGACGCTTACAAGCGCTGCGTGGCGAGCAAGGTTGGAGCTTGGAAGCTCTGGCGGATCGCACCGGTATCAGCCGCGCCAGCTTGTCGCGTTTGGAGCGTGGTGAGCTGAGTCCGACAGCCACGATGCTGGGGGCCTTGTGCGCGCAGTACGGCTGGACCATCTCGCGCTTGATGGCAGAAGCGGAAAATGGCCCGCCCGCTGTCATTCGCGATAAAGAACAGGTGATCTGGAAAGACCCCGGGACTGGCTATGTTCGGCGCATCGTCTCGCCGCCGAATCCGCATCTGAAGGGCGAACTGGTGGAGGTTTCTCTCCCGGTAGGAGCCTCGATCACTTACGATGTGTCGCCGGTTCCAGGGTTGGAACATCATCTGTGGATGCTGGGGGGCGTGCTGGATCTCGAAATCCACGGAACCGCATACCGGATCGAGAAAGGAGATTGCGTGCGTTACGTTCTTTCCGGCTCATCCCGCTTCAAATGCCGCGGGAGACGTCCGGCGCGGTATCTCATTTCGCTGGTGCATCCCTGAAAGGATTTGGCATGATGTCGACTGAGATTCAGATTGAGCCGTGGATGCCGGACTCGCCCTCGCTGGCCGAAGAAATCGACAAGCTCGGAGCCGTTCTGCACGCCTGTGTGCACGCCGGCGCCAGCGTCAGCTTCGTATTGCCGTTCTCGCACGACGACGCGGAAGCCTTTTGGCGATCCAAGGTGTTGCCTGCCGTTCAGTCGGGCGTGTGCCGGGTTCTGGTGGCCCGTAGCGGCGGACAAATCCTAGGCACGGTGCAACTGGATTTGGCCACGCCTCCCAACCAGCCGCATCGCGCCGAAGTGAGGAAGCTCCTGGTGCATCCCAACGCGAGACGCCGGGGAATCGCACGGGCGCTGATGCTCGCGGTCGAACACGAGGCTCGCCAGGCGCACCGGGACCTGCTCACGCTGGACACGGTGACCGGTGGCTTCGCCGAACCCCTTTACTTATCGCTGGGCTACGTCAAAGTGGGAGTGATTCCGCGCTATGCGGTTCGTCCGGACTCGCCGGAATTAGACGCTACCACGATCATGTACAAGGAACTGAGGAGCGGCGGCTAGCGGCTCTTGCGCTTGTCGGCTTTCCCCGTTTGTGACGCCGCGGCTTTCTTGGCCGGCTTCTGCTGGCGAAGCAGGCGGTTCACCGAGCGGATCAGCAAGCTCACCTCGTGCGCGCTCTTCTGCAGCACGACATCGGCGCCGGTGCTGGATTCAGTGAGGCCGAGCGTATCGGCGAATCCGGAGATCAAAATCACCGCGACCCCGGGATGCTGCTTTTTCAAACGCCCGATAAACTCCAGCCCGTTCATCTTGGGCATTTTGTAATCGGTGACCACCACGTCGAAGCGTTGCTTGCCGCACAACTCCAGCGCATCTTGCGGCGAGCCGCAGGTGACCACCTTGTGCCCCAATTCTTCCAGCACGCTGCGCCTGGCCGCCAGACCCATCGCGTTATCATCGACGATCAAGATGCGTCCACTGAGGCTGTGCGAGGAAGAGTTTGTCATCGATGAGAACCAGACGAACGTAACAAAGTCGTCATCGGTTCGTCAATCGATTTCTATCGGCTTGCAACAACGCAAGATCTTTTTCTTGACTGTGAGCGCAGAGATGTGTAACCCAACCGGAGATTCACTTACTCGACTTCGTGCGGAGCGGTGTAGCCAGCTTTGGCGACGATCGAATACTTAATCGGCTTGCCCTTGGGGTCCACAAGTCGCAGCGGATTGCCGTTGGCGGGATCCACCAGCTCTACTTTCAGCTTGCGGAACGAACCGTCTTTGGCCTGATTGGCGGGATGATAACCGATGGAATATTGGTTCCGCAGCGCTGCGCTGATGGTTTGATAAATGTTGGGATACTCTTGCAGAAACCGCGGAAAAAAGGCTTGGCCACCGGTCTCGCGGCAAAACGTATTCAGTTGATTGTCGGCTTGCAAAAAGTCCATGCGCTGCATGGGGCCCATGTAAGCATCCATCATGATTCGCAACGCCTGCAAGATGCTAAGAGCGTAAATCGGCACGCCGGCTTCTTGCAGCGCCTTCCGGGCTTTATCGTAAGTGAGCTTGCTGAATGTGTCGCGACCCGTTGAGACCAGCAAAATCGCCTTTCGACCTTCGATGCCGCTCATTCGCTGCGCGGTGTCCACCAACGCATCGTACATGTTCGATTCCGAGAATCCCGGAATCCGCAGCCGCTGCATGGCCTCCTGAGTTTTCTCACGGTCGGTGGTGAAGTCCGACAAGATCTCGGTTTTCAGATCGTAGGCTACGACGGCCAGATAATCGTCCGGCTTGAGCGTCTGCACGAAACCGTAGGTGGCCACCAGCGTCTCATACCATCCTTCGCTCCAGTATTGTTGGAACTGGGCGTTGAATTCCACCACCATGGCGATGGTCATGGGGGCGTCCGCGTTGGTGGAGAAGCTGCTGACCTGCTGGGGAACGTTGTCCTCCAGCACCCGGAAATTTCCCTTCGGGATGTTGGGAATGAAGTTGCCTTTGTTGTCGAGCACCGCGACGTCGAGCTGCACCGTGGTGACGTCGCTCTTGAAGGTCGGCAGGCCTTCCGGCACGTCCTTGTCTTTCTTGGTGAACTTGGACGGGATCTTAGGTTCCTCGACGGCGGGCTCTTCGGCCGGTGCGTCTTTCTTCTTAGGTTTGGCTACCGTCTCCGTTGACTGCGGATCCGGTCCCTGCGCCGAAGCAAACCGGGGCATGACCCCCGCTAGTACGCACACCAACAACGAGGCGACTGAGATTTTTAATGCTTTCATAGGCGACCTGAGGGAAGCGGCTCTACACTTCCTTCCTACTATAGTAAACCCGCTAGTGAACTCTGGGGTCGCGGCCTGACCCCTGTTTCCGCAAGTAGACTTGGAATTTCTTTTTGGCTCTTTGCAGCTTCCATTCACTGTACTGTCGCCGGAATGGCCCAGCCAGATCGAAATTCAAGTTTGGCGTTTTCAAGAACAAATAACCGAATAGCAGGCCGCCCAGGTGAGCGAAATTGCTGACGCCGTTGTTGACTCCGAAAGAGCTCAGGAAGGCAATAGCCCCGATGACCAGCACGAAGTACTTCACCTGGATTGGGATCAGGAATGCGAACAGAATGGTGCGGGTCGGATAGAGCATGGCGTAGGCCATCAGGATGCCGAAAATCGCGCCGGAGCTTCCAATGGTGGGTGCCACCGGACTACCCCACGGCAGGATGTAGTTGAAAAGCACTACGCAAATGCCGGCGCCGACTCCGCAGACGAAATAAAATTGCAAGAAGCGGCGGGTTCCCCAGGCGGTTTCCAGATCAGCCCCGAACATCCATAGCGCCAGCATGTTCCACAGGATGTGGCCAATTCCGCCGTGCAGGAACATGTAGGTGAATAATTGCCAGACCGCAAGCTCCTTCACCACGGCGGCGGGTGTCAGCCCGAACCAGATGATAATAGGCGCGTGATCGCCAAATCGTCCGATGAAAAAATCCAGGAGAAAGATCGCAACGTTGGTGATCAGGAGCCACTTCACGCCCCTGGGGAAACCTGGAACGTAAAAGATTCCAGGACTTCGCATAGTGCTGCGGAAGCGCATGAGGAGAGAGCCGCCTAACTCAGAATATCAGAACAACGCTCAGTTTTCTTCGAAAGTTTTTGCGCGCGCGTGCACGCGGAATTGAAGCCACCAAGCGGCCAGCCTGAGCGCGCCGGCGAGCGCCAGCCAAACTTGCCAGTGCGAGAAGAATCCGTCGGAAATCACAAAGGCTCCGGTCCAGGCGAGATCCGCACCGATGCGCCACAAGCCGAAGACCAGGGCGATCATCGAAGCCGGGGCTAGCAAAATGATCAGTGCATTCACCAATTGCTGCTCGTATAGACGCAAGCCGTGAGCGGCTTCTTCAACTAACGCTTGAAGCTTGCTGCTGAAAGTCGAACTGGCATCTGCGAGCAGTGTTGCAGCGCGCACGCTGCCCTCTGGCGCAGTTTCTCCGATTCTAGTCACCAAATTCGGACGACCTCTTGAGCACTAGATGCACGAGGTCCGCCAAAGTTTCCCCAAATCGGTTTTCAGCGTTTGTTCCATGGCAGCATGTGGATGAGCTGCATGGTCCGGATTTGACTGCTGAACAGGATGCGTACTCGACGCGCACGCCCTGTGGCTGATCGCCACAGGACCAGGAGTACCGTGGTTCTAGTTGCCTACGAAACTCAGAATCGGGAATCGGCGAACTGCCGGTTGGGCCGCTCTACGGTTTTTTGAAAACGGTGCTCCGGCTTTCCATAGCGGTTCAGGAGGATGGCGCAGGAATGGAGAGCGACTCCCGCCGCCATCCAGATTTGCCAATGCGAGAACAGCCCCTCGGTGATGGGAAACTCTCCCGTGAGCTTAAGGTCTGCCGCAAGTCTCCAGAACGCAAGTACCAGAGCCATTACACCGGCGGGCGTTATCAAGGCCGCGAATGCCAGCGCGACATGCCGATTCTTGTGCTGCTTTCTCCGCAGCTTCGGTCCCGAGCCTAACCTGATTCTGATTACCATTCGTTACAATCTCAGTTTATCAACTTCCCAATGCTTTATCGACGCAAAGGAAGGTTTCCTTATGAAAAAAATTTTGACAGCCCTGATCGGAACCGGGTTCATGGGCAAGGTTCACGCGGAGAATGTTCGGCGCTTGGGGAATGTCGAGATTTCGGCGGTGGCCGGATCCAGCGATGAAAAAGCAAGACAGTTCGGCGCGAGCATCGACGTAGCTCGAACTACCGGCGACTACCGCAGCTTGCTTGAGGACGCGAGCATCGACGCGGTTCATGTGCTTGCTC
Source organism: Terriglobia bacterium (assembly GCA_963761935.1). Classification (GTDB taxonomy): domain Bacteria; phylum Acidobacteriota; class Terriglobia; order Bryobacterales; family Bryobacteraceae; genus Palsa-89. The sequence goes on from CAVXJU010000085.1 coordinate 28,015, forward strand.
CGAATGCGCTGCACCATCCTATGTGCCGTGACGCGCTTCAGGCCGGCAAACACGTGTTGTGCGAAAAACCATTCACCATTACAGTTAGCGAGGCCCGCGACCTGGTGGATTTGGCCGCGCGCACTAAGCTGGCGCACTGCATCCAGCACAATCTCCGCTACTACCCGGTGGTGCAGCAGATTCGCCGCATGATCGAGCACGGCGACCTGGGCGAAATCCTGATCGTGCAAGGAACTTACTCGCAGGATTGGCTGCTGTACGATACCGATTGGAATTGGCGCGTTGAATCCAGGCTCAACGGCGCGTCGCGCGCGATGGGAGACATCGGATCGCACTGGATGGATATGATCCAGCATCTGACGGGTTTGCGAATCACGGCTTTGTGCGCGGACTTGGCGACATTCCACAAAACGCGCAAAAAGCCTAGAGGATCGATCGAGACTTTCGCGGGGAAAATGCTTCGGCTGGAAGATTACGAATCCGTGCCGATCGACACGGAAGACTTCGGATCGGTCTTGCTGCGCCTGGGCGCGCGGGCACGCGGAGCATTTACGGTGAGTCAGATGTCGGCCGGCCGTAAGAACATGTTCACCGTCGACATTTACGGTACTGAGACCGGTGTTTCGTGGAACCAGGAGCGCCCCGACGAGCTATGGATCGGCCGGCGCAACACGCCCAACCAGGTGTTGCTGAAAGATCCCTCGCTGCTATATCCGGAGGCCGCAAGTTACGCCGACTTACCCGGCGGCCACAGTGAAGGCTATGACGACACCCACAAGCAGGTGTTCAGGCGATTCTACGCGAGAGTTGCCGACCTTTCCGCGCCGATCGATTATCCGACCTTTGAAGACGGACTCCTCGGCATGCGGCTGTTGGAAAAGGTGGCCGAGAGCGCGAAGAACCGAGCGTGGGTAGAAGTCTAGTTTCCCACACTACTGGCTAATGGCTATGGTCACGGTATCGCTGCTGCCGTTGGGCATCGTGACACTCACGGGCACATCATCGCCCGGTTGCACTCCGGCGGGAACCGTCAGATCGATCTGGTAGAGGCCCGCATTGCCGGGCGCGATGCCGGAAAACAGGACGTGCGCCGGGACTCCACCGATCGTCACCGTGGGTGTCGCCACCGTCTGATAAAGCGTGCTGCCGTCCACTGGCGCAATGGAACCCGTGGCTAAAGGTTGGCCGCTCGGATCGCCACCGGGCGTCGCTTTTCCCAAACCGGTGAGATAAAACTGCAACGCGTCGCCGATCTTGGCCGGCCGCGCGCACACCGTAGCTGCGCTCGCATTGGCGCAACCCGGGAAACCGATCGCCGCCGCCATCGAAGCGGGCATCACTCGCCACTCGGTATTGGCAAACAAGACCGCGCCGTTGTTACGCGCCGCGTTCGACGGATCCGGAATGCGGAACAATCCCACATCGCTGGCGGCCATCTGCAACTGAAAGCTTGCGCTGGTGCCTTGCGGATTCTCCACCTGCACCGTAACGTTGCCGCTCTCAGGAAGCTCGGAGGGAAGCACCAGATTGATCTGTCCCGCGGCTCCGAAAACGAAGTACAGCGGCGCGGCGACCCCGTTGAACAACACCGATACGCCGTTGAATTGGGTAGCCGGAAAGATGTTGGAGGAGGTGTCCTGGTTGCCGAAGTTCAATCCGAAAAACGTGACGAACGAATTCGGCGCAGCCCCCCGCGCCTTGAATGTAGCGCCGTTGACGATCGAGTTGATCACCGGGATCGGAGGAGCCACCGAAAGCGTCACGCTGTTGCTGGTCACGCCACCCACGCTGATTGTGACGGGCTGCGCGCCAACCGGTGCGTCCTCCGGAACCTTGAAGGTCACCAGATAATCGGTCACCGAACCGACCAGCAGCCCGGCGTAATCCGGCGTGACCATCTTGTTGCCCACCATTACCTGGACCGGCGTCACGGTAGGAGCCTGCGCAGTGGCTTTCGCCCCGTCGACCATGGGCGGAGTGGTCGCCCCGAGCCCCACCGCCGTCAATGAGATCGACACCCCAGGCACCGCGGGATTAGTCGGCGTGATCGGATTCCCGTTGCTATCGGTGAACGGCGAGGGCGTGGGATTGTAGATGGCCGGCGAGAAGGCATCCACCGTAACGTTGAGCGCTGCCGAAGTCTGTCCCTGGTAGGTCGCTGTCACCGGCGTCGAGCCTGGCGCTATCTCCAGCGGAACTTGAACCAGCACATTCGTGGAACTCATGAAGCTCAGAAGCGGCGCCGTCTTTCCTCCGATCTGGATCGCGGCCGCGTCGCTCGAACTGGTCCCCAGGTTGGCCCCGGTAATGGACATTGGCGCACCCGGCGATACGTTTGGCGATGTCCCGGTGGCGAGAGAAATCGCGCTGATCGCCGGCGAGGTGGATGGCATCGAGTGTACGGTGATGGCGAGGTTGTCGTTGCGTACATCCGCCTGCGATGTCTGATCGAACTGAAACAAGAAGCGGTTAGTGAAACCGAATTGCATCGCGCCGCTGGTGAAGCTGGGATTGATAGCGGTGTTAATGGTCCCGCTGGTTAAGTCGAAAAGGCCGAAGTCGGTAGCATGCAACGCGGCGGCCTTAGCCGTGACCCAGGTCGCCGCCGGCCCGGGAACGTTAATCAACGCCAGGTAAAGTTGGCCGTTCTGCAGGATCGCTGGCCGCGCGGTGTTGGGGTTCAACTGGCACGATGGCGTGTCGCAACCGGTTTCGGTTGCATATTTGTCGATACTGAAGCTGATGTACTGAATTGCTCCCTGCGCGCTTGGATCGTAGCTGAACGAGGACCGTATCAGGTTCACAAAGTCGTTGCCGCTGATCGGGGGAAAAGTATAGACGATATCCAGCGCCTGTCCGGGGTTCCCGCCGTTCTGGGTTTGCTGAACCATGACCTGAATGCTCGGATCTGTCTTGTAATAACTGATCGAGTAGTCCGAGATATTGAACGTCGTGTCGGTAAACGTGACGTCGCCCCAAAGCGTGGCCGCTGCGAGAAACAAGCAGGCGGAGCAAACTGCCGCGGATCTCATCTACATACCTCCATGGGCGCGCCGTGACCGGCGGGCGGTTAAGTACCTGCTAAGCCTCTCTAACCGTGGATACGCAGCCACGCCAATTTATGGCTCATCATGGAAAGATGACCGAGGGCGACATCACAGTCCTGCTGCGCCGCTGGCGGGAAGGCGACAAAACGGCGCTGGAGAACTTGATGCCTCTGGTCTATCCGCGCCTGAAGGAGATCGCCGATGGTGTGGCGCACGGGCGCGGCGCCGACTACGGGTTGCACGCCACCGCGTTGGTGAACGAAGCGTTTCTCAGGTTGGTCAAGCAAGGCCGGGCTCAGTTGGAAGGCCGCGAACATTTCTTCAATCTGGCCGCGCTGGTGATGCGCCGGATTCTGACCGATTCCGCGCGCTCCCGCCTGACCCTGAAACGCGGGGGCTCCCTGAAGCGCATTCCACTGCACGATGAAATGCAGTGGGTGTCGGTATCCAGCGAAGAGATTGTCGATCTCAACACCGCGCTCGATGAACTGGCCGCGTTCGATGCTCGAAAGGTCAGCGTGGTCGAATTGCGTTATTTTCTGGGATGTACGGCGGACGAAGCAGCCAAGATTCTGGGCTTGTCCAAAGCCACAGTCGATCGCGAAGCCGAGGTCGCCCGAGCGTGGTTGTTCCGGCGCTTGCGCGGCGGCGAAGTCGGCAGTGAGGTCTAGCGGCCCCCGGCTGCCTTTGCGTAAGCAGTCTCCAACGCCGTGCGCAGCGGCCCTTGCCGATTCCGTGAGCGGTAGAATTCGACACTTTCCCGCAGTAGCGGTAGCGCCTCGGCGGTGCGGTTTTGTCCGGCCAGGGCTAGCGCCAGATAGCTCCTGGCTTCGTACCGGCGCAGATCGGTGGGTTCCGGATGCGGGCCTAACGTCGCAACCGCTTCCCGCGCCAGCGCGTCGCATTCCAGGAAGCGCTCCGTCAGGCAGCTTGAGAACGCTGCAGCCGCGGTGGTGGTCCAAAGCTGAAAGCTCCCTGAGACGGGGAACAACCGCCGTGTTGTGACCAAAGCGGCCTGCGACTCTTGGAAGGACTCCTGAATCTTGCCGATCTCCGTCAAGCTGATGGCCCAAACCGCGCGCTGATGCGTCGTTTCGATATGATCAGGTCCGAGCATCTTCAGCGTCATTTGATAAGCTTCCCGCTGCGCCGCTTCGTCCTGATCGTAATTCCCCAGGAAGCGATTGATGCGGCCCCAGCTTTCCAGACTCTCGAGCAACAAGTAGCCGTGCGAGGGGTCGGCGCGGTCGAGTTTCAAGGCTTCCTGAATCAGCGGGTAAGCATCGCGGTAAAGCTGCTCCGGATTTCCTGGAGCATTCATATAGGATTCGGCGAGTCCCTCCAACGACGCCGAACGCAGTGTGGACTCTACCTCGCCCGGGTACAAACGCCCTAGCCGCACCGCTTCCGCCAGGTACTCGCGATGAATCGGATTCGAAGGCTGGATATCCCACAGGAGCCGTCCTGAAACCGCGAGCACCTCGACGGCTTGCGCAGGCGTAAAGCGCGTGCGCGCGCGCTTCCACAACGCCAGCGCCTCCAGCGCGCGCGCCCACGCTTCCGTCGTGTCACTGGTGTCATAGGACACCGAAGCCAGCCAACTCGTTGCGGCCGCTTGGCGCGGCAGATCTGCGGCCGCTCGCGCCCTTTCAAGCGCCCGCTCAAATAAACTGCGCGCTTCCGTATGGGCTTGCTGCGATTCGAATCCGCGGCCCAGCACCAGATCGACGTCCGTAGCACTCGCTGGGTCTGCGCCCAGCACCGGCTTAACGCGCACCTGGGCCAGTTCGAGGAGCTGCCGGACCGTCATATCGTAGCGGGCGGCCGAGTCTACAAACGGGATTTGAAACACCGTCGCCAGAAACTGGTTCGCAGCTTGCGCCCGCTGAGCTTGTTGGCGCGCGAGGCGGGCTTCCCAGATCGAAAATCCAGTCGCGGCGGCCATGAGCAGGAACGTAAGGATGGCCAGCGCGATGCCGATAGTGTGCCGCCGGACAAATCTCTCCGAGCGATAGGCTAGCGACGGCGGATGCGCCAGCACCGGCTCACCAGTCTGATATCGGTGTACGTCTTCGGCTAACTGACCGGCCGATGAATAACGTTGCGCCGGATCGAACGTGAGCGCCTTTCGCACGATGCGGTCCAGGTCGCCCGGCAAGCGTTCCGGCAAATCCGGCGCGACGCGATATTGCTCGATATTGGCCAGCCGGGAGGTGATATCGTTGCCAAAAATCCCGCTGCCAGTCACTAGTTCAAAAAGCAAAGCGCCCAGAGAAAACACGTCGCTCAAAGTCGAGGCGGGCTCGCCGCGCAACTGCTCGGGGCTCGCGTAACTGACCGTAATCATCCGCAATCCGGTTGCCGTGACGTCGGCCTCGGCCAGCAACTTAGCCGAACCGAAGTCGAGCAGCTTGGGCACGCCCTCGCGATTTACAAGTATGTTGGAAGGCTTGATGTCGCGGTGAATCACCAACCGCTGGTGCGCGTACTCCACGCCCGCGCACACCTGGCCGAACAGGTCTAAGCGAGCGGGCAGGTCGAGATTCTTAGCGTAGGCATCGATAGCGACGCCTTCGATGTATTCCATCGCCAGGTACAGTTCGCCATCGTCCGTGGTGCCTCCATCCAAGAGGCGAGCGATGTTGGGATGACTAAGTCCAGCCAGAATCTGGCGCTCGCGCCGGAAGCGTTCGCGAAAGGGCTCGATCTCGAAGGGGAGGCCAACCACCTTGAGCGCGACTTGCTGATCGAACTCGCCGTCGGCTCGATGCGCCAGATAAACAGCGCCCATGCCGCCCCTGCCGATCAAACGGTCCAGCGCGTAAGGGCCGATGCGGCGCGCCGGTGGCTCGCGTTCCTCGGCGTGCGGGCGGGACCAATTGCCGGCTTGCTCCCTGGCTGTCGATAACTCGCGAAGTTCCCTGAGCAGCTCCGCATCATCGCCGGCACAAGTGCTCCAGTACGCCTCGCGTTCCTCGGCGGGCATCTCCCAGGAAGCTACGAGAATAGCCTCCAGTTGCTGCCACCGGTCGGACGATGCGCCGTCTGCCATGGAATCCCGTTAGTACAAATAATATAGTCTTCGGCGGCAACTCGCCGGGCTGCTAAACTGCCGATAGGTGAACAATGGCGTCGAATCCGGTTACTAAGACAACGGAAGAAGAATATCTAGCCATTGACCGCGCCGCGGAAGTGCGGAGCGAGTACCTGGATGGCCAGATGTGGGCCATGTCAGGTGGCTCGATGCAGCATGTCGAGTTGCAAGGCAACATCTATGGCGAACTGCGCGACGCCCTTCGCGGCAGCAATTGCCGGCCCTACGTGTCTGAGTCTCCGCGTCCGCGTGATCCCTCGCCGGATGTACGCTTATCCGGACGTGACTGTAGTCTGCGGAAAGCCTCTGTTGGCTGATGAACGCCAGGACATTCTCGTCAACCCTACAGCGATTTTCGAAGTCCTTTCTCCTACCACGGAGAAATACGATCGCGGAACAAAGTTCCGATACTATCTCACGATCGACACCCTGAAAGACTATATCCTGGTCGACCAATTCGCAATGCGCATCGAGCAATACACCCGCGGCACCGCAGGCGCCTGGACGTTTCGCGCCTATCAGCAACCAGAAGATCAATTGAAGATCGATTCCATCGGCGTATCGCTCCCCGCTCGCGCGCATCTACGATCGCGTCGAACTACCGCCGCTGGAACCCGAATCAGAATAAAAACGCGCTGGTCTCAATCCACATATAGTCCAGCACGTTCAGCAGTTCGTGATCCGAATTCAACACATGCAGCTTCACCTGCGTATGTTGTTTCGCGAACGCCTCCGAATACTCCACCGGCACCGCAGCATCGTTCTTCCCGTGGAAAATAAGCGCCGGTTGGCTGACGTCGGGATAGTCTTCATACTGGTCCGCATCCTCGATCAACTGATAGCCCAGCGGCACCGGCCGCCCCTCGCCGTAATGAAAGACCTCCAATGACCCGGAAGCCCGCCATTTCTCCAAAGCGGCCGGGCCGAGCGTCCCAGTCCAGCGCTTGAGAAAACAAAACGCCGGCGCCATCAGCACCAGCCGTTGCACTTCGACATGCCGCGCCGCGTAAAGCGCAGCGAGGTATCCGCCCATGCTCGATCCGATCAGCGTAACCGGCTCGCCCCCGCTCACGCGCTCAACGACGCGAAGCTGGCCGGTGATCGTCAAGCGCCCAAAATCGCGTTCCGCCAAATCGGGAACTTCCAATCCAATGCCTAACTCCGCGAATCGCTCGCGGAAGAAACCGGCTTTCTTCGAACCGGGCCCGCTCGCGAAGCCATGCAGATAGACGAAACGGCTCACCAGCGCGCCTCCCGAGCCAGCGTCGCCGACTGAGATACAATCATTGCTCGAGAGCAAGACGGAATCGAACCGCACTGATCTGATTCTAACGAGCCGTTTGCGTACATGAATCGGAGTGCACTAGCGGCCTCGCGCAGCCTGACTTGCGTGGAACAGCCATCATCGCTAGAATCAATGAGTTTATAGCAGATTCCTGGAGGATGCATGTCCGTTGAGCAGAAGGTCAAGCAGATCATCGTCGAGCAGCTCGGCGTGGATGAGAGCGCAGGTGGATCACACCGCCGTCGTTCGTCGATGATCTGGGCGCGGATTCGCTGGACATCGTCGAGCTGGTGATGGCGTTCGAGGAAGCGTTCGACCTCGACATCCCCGACGAGGATGCCGAGAAGATCGCGACCGTCAAGGATGCCATCGACTACATCGAAGTCAAGAAGAAGTAAGCCTTCAGAGTCCCTAGTCACGGAGCTCTCGCTTGCATCGCGTAGAGTCGTAGTCACCGGAGTCGGGCTTGCTGACTTCGGTCGGGATCGGCACGGAAGACGATCTGGGAGGCCATCCGCGAGCGGCGCAGAACGGCATCTGCGCCGATCACGCGTTCGACGCCACCGCATTTCAACTGCCGCATCGCCGGCGAAGTGAAGGGCTTCGATCCGGCCGCTTACATCGAGAAAAAAGAAATCAAGAAGATGGGGCGCTTCATCCAGTTCGCCATCGCGGCGGCGGAATTCGCGCTGGCAGGCTCCGGGCTTCAAGGTCGAATGCCGAAGATGCCGAGCGCGTCGGCGTCTACATCGGCAGCGGCATCGGCGGATTCGAAGTCATCGAGCGCGAGCACAAGATTCTGCTCGAAAAGGGCCCCGGCCGCATCTCGCCGTTCTTCATTCCGGCCACCATCATCAATCTGGCCTCCGGCTACGTTTCGATCCGCACCGGCGCCAAGGGTCCGAACTCGGCCACGGCGACCGCCTGCACCACCAGCGCGCACTCCATCGGCGATTCGTTCCGCATCATCCAGCACGACGACGCCGACGTGATGATCTGCGGCGGCGCGGAAGCCTGCATCACGCCCATGGGCGTCGGCGGATTCGCGGCCATGCGCGCGCTCTCGCAGCGCAACGACGATCCGGCGCACGCCTCGCCGGCCGTGGGACAAGGATCGCGACGGCTTCGTCGTCGGCGAAGGCGCCGGCATCCTGATTCTCGAAGAGCTGGAACACGCCAAGCGCCGCGGCGCGCCGATCCTGGCCGAAATCGTCGGCTACGGCATGAGCGGCGACGCGTACCACATCACCGTCGCCTTCGGAAGACGGCGACGGCGCGTATCCGCGTGATGCGCAACGCCCTGCGCGACGCCGGGATCGAGCCGCGACCAGATCGATTACATCAACGCGCACGGCACCTCCACCGCCGCTGGGCGACAGGATCGAAACGCATGGCGATCAAGCGCGCCTTCGGCGAGCATGCCTACAAGCTGGCGGTCAGCTCCACCAAGTCCATGACCGGGCATCTGCTGGGCGGCGCGGGCGGCCTCGAAGCCGGCATCACGGTGCTGGCGCATTCGCGATCAGATCGCGCCGCCGACCATCAACTACGAATGTCCCGATCCGGAGTGCGATCTCGACTACGTGCCCAATCACGCGCGCCCGATGAAGATCGACTACGCGCTGTCGAATTCGTTCGGCTTCGGCGGCACCAACGGCTGCCTGATCTTCAAGAGATTCACAGGCTGAGGGTCCATTCCCGTACATGAAAATTATCGTCGCCATCAAGCAGGTGCCCGTCCGCGATTCGCAGCTGCGCATCGATGCGAGCGGCACGCTGGATTCAGGAAGGCGATCTGAGTTTCGAGATCAACGAGCCGGACGCCTACGCGCTCGAAGAGGCGCTGCAGCTGAAGGAGAAGCACGGCGGCGAAGTGATCGTGCTGTGCGCCGGCCCGGCGCGCGCCGCGCAGACCATCCGCGAGGCGCTGGCCAAGGGCGCCGACCGCGCCATCCACATCGAAGAAGAAAACCTCACCGCGTTCGATACGCTCGGCGTCGCGAAGCTGCTGGCCAAAGCGGCCGAGCCCGAGAAGCCCGACCTGATCCTCACCGGCCTGCAATCGGACGATCTGGGCTACGGCCAGACCGGCGTGGTGCTGGCCGAACTGCTGGGGCTGCCGCACGCGACCATCATCATGCAGGTGGAAATCGGACGGCGCCGGCATCCGCGTGAAGCGCGAACTCGAAGACGGCTGGTTCCAGAACGTCGAGATGCCGCTGCCGGCGGTGCTGACCATTCAGATCCGGCATCAACAAGCTGCGCTACGCCACGCTGATGGGCATCAAGAAAGCCAAGACGAAAGAGATCAAGCGCGTCACTGTCGGCCGAGCTGGGCGTCACGGCGGCGCCCACCGCGACCATCGAGCGCGTCTATCTTCCGCAGCGCACCAAGCAGACCCAGATTCTCGACGGCACCGCGAAGGAGGCCGCGGCCAAACTGGTCGAGAAGCTGAAATTCGAGGTGCGGGTCATATGAGGCAGCGTTCTGGTCATTCTCGAGCAGCACGGCGGCGCCTGGAACCGCATGTCCTGGGAGACGCTGGCGGCCGGCCAGCAGTTGCGCTCGCAGATTGGCGGTACGGCGTCCGCGGCAGTGGCAGGGCAGGGAATTGGCGCGCTCGCGAGCGAGCTGGCGTCCAAGAAGCTGGACAAGGTCTACGCCGTCGAGCATCAGTTGCTCGGCGCATACACCGCCGACGGTTACACGGCCGCGCTCGAAGCAGCTCGATCCGCAAAGCCGCACCCGTCTCTCGTGCTCTTCCCGCACACCTATCAGGTGCGCGACTTCGCGCCCAAGCTCGCCACGCGCTTCGACCAGGTCCTGATCAGCGACATCATTGGCGTTCGCATTGACGGGCGCGCCCGGTCTTCGTCCGCCAGCTCTTTCAAGGCAAGCTCAACGCCGACGTGCAGCCCGGCGGCCGCAGCTCCACACTTCGCGTCGCATCCAGGCAGGCGCATTTCGCGCCGATCAGCTCGAACCCGGCACCGCCCAGGTCGAGACGTTTACGCCCGAGCTCGAGCGCAGATCAAATTCGCGCCGAAGCCGGAAGCCCCGTTCCGCGAATCGGCACGCGCCGTGGACCTCACCGCCGCGGAAATCATCGTCTCGGTCGGCCGCGGCATCAAGGAAAAGGAAAACATCCCGATCGTCGAAGAGCTCGCCGAGGCGCTTGGGCGCCGAGCTGGCGGCCTCGCGTCCGATCTGCGACAACGGCTGGCTGCCGATGGAGCGCCAGGTGGGCAGCTCCGGCCAGACCGTCTCGCCGAAGGTGTACATGGCGGTCGGAATCTCCGGCGCCATCCAGCACCTGGTGGGCATGAAAGGCGCGAAGACCATCGTCGCCATCAACAAGGACGCCAACGCCCCGATTTTCGAAGTCGCCGACTACGGCATCGTGGGCGATCTGTTCGAAGTTGTTCCGGCGCTGGTGGAAGAAGTCAAAAAAGCGAAAAGCTAGCGGTTGATTTCTAGATCCCTCAGCAGCACGGCTGAAGAAGAGCGCGAGGCCAGCTTTCGATACAGTTTTGCGTCTGCGGTGATGAATTGGATGCCAAGGTTGTTTGCCAGCGCAATAAATGCGGCATCATAGGCGGCGTGGTCCAACTCGATGCTCTTGGCCAGTACCGCGTCCAACAGCGGAGTAGGCGCAACCACGTACATATTCTTGAGCAGAGCCAGGAAGTCCTGGAGTACGGCTTCGCATTCAGGCCGAGTCGAGAGCCTCTCCCTCACTCGCAGCCACAGCACATTGATAAATTCAATTGGCAAGAAGCTAGGAATGAAAATCTTGAGTGTGCCCCGTTCGAATTGCGACAAAAGAAAGTCGGCTCTTTCGCTGTCTTCTTCCTCAAAGAACATCTTCACAACGACGTTCGTATCCAGGACAGCTTCAGCTTCAAGCGTGGCCACGGCGCCTGGTTCTTCGAACCAATTCCACGCTGTCGGTGCTCGTTCCGTGGCGCTGGACCATGGCCTGGCGTCGCTCACGGATGGCAGCAACCACGCGCTGCAGGTCTTTAGCGTCCTCCCAGTGAGCTGCCCCGTTTTCGAGCCAACGGATGGCCTGAGAATTCAGAGAGCGCCGCTCAACCTTCGCGGCCTGACGCATTCTGCGCAAAACTGGCTCTGGGATATCTCGAATGGTGAGGCTTGGCACGTCTTCAGCGTACCGCTGGTTGGTTACATTATGCAACTATTGGTTGTCAGCGGGACTGCCGCCGAGGATCCCCTATCCGCTATCCCGTACAATATCCAAAGTGAGCTGGCAACCTGAACTGGACGAGATCCGCCGGCGCGAGGCCCTGGCGCGCCAAATGGGCGGTGCGGCCAACATCAAACGGCAGCACGACGCCGGACGCCTCACCGTGCGCGAGCGCATCGACCGTCTGCTCGACCCCGGCTCTTTCCATGAAATTGGCATCTTGACCGGCCGCGCCACTTACGATGACGGCGGCTGCCTCAGCGCCTTCACGCCCTCCAATTTCGTGCACGGAACCGGCAAAATCGAAGGCCGGCAGGTTGTCGTCGGCGGCGACGACTTTACCGTTCGCGGAGGCGCGGCCGACGCCAAGGTCGGTGACCGAATGGGCCACAGCGAAAGACTCGCGCGCGGCTTGCGCATTCCCATGGTCCGCTTAGTCGACGGCACCGGCGGTGGCGGCAGCGTGAAAACCATCGAACAAATCGGCCGCACCTACGTGCCCGCCAATCCGGCCTGGGATCAGATCACCGCCATGCTCGGCGAAGTTCCCGTCATCGGTGCTTGTCTGGGCCCGGTCGCTGGACTGGGAGCCGTCCGCGTGGTCACCTCGCATTTCTCGCTCATGGTCCGCGGTAGCAGCCAGCTCTTTGTCGCAGGCCCTCCTGTGGTCGAACGTGGCGTCGGCGAAAAAGTCACCAAGGAAGAACTCGGCGGTTACGAGATACACACGCGTGGCAGCGGCGCCGTGGATAACGAAGTCGCCAGCGAAGACGAAGCCTTCACCGCAATCCGCCGCTTTCTTTCCTACCTGCCCGCGAGCGTCTGGCAAGCACCGCCGCGCTTGGAGAACGCTGACCCGGCCGATCGGCGCGAAGAAGAATTGATCTCGGTCATCCCGCGCGACCGCCGCCGCACCTACGATGTCCGCCGCATTCTCCACGCCGTGTTCGACCGGGATTCGCTCTTCGAGATCGGCCACTATTACGGCCGTCCGCTGGTGACTGGACTGGCGCGTCTCAATGGCTATCCGGTCGGCGTGATGGCCAATGATCCGCGCCACGGCGGCGGTGCGCCCAACGCGCCGGCCTGCGACAAGATGATCCGGCTGGTCGACATTTGCGACACGTTCCACATTCCGGTGGTGAACTTCGTCGACAACCCTGGCTTCCTGATCGGAAGTGCCGCTGAACGAGCAGGCACGATTCGCGCGGGCGCTCGCGCACTGGTGGCTGTCTATCAGGCCACCACGCCCTGGATTTCGATTCTGATCCGCCGATGCTACGGTGTCGCCGGCGCGGGCCACGGCAACGCGCAGTCACTCAACTTGCGCTACGCTTGGCCGTCGGGAGACTGGGGTTCGCTGCCGATCGAAGGCGGAGTTCAAGCGGCCTACAAGCGCGACATCGAAGCCTCGGCCGATCCCGCCGCTCGCCGCCGCGAGATCGAAGACACGCTGAACCAATTTCGTTCGCCACTCCGCACGGCGGAAGCTTTCGGAATCGAAGAAATCATCGACCCGCGCGACACCCGTCCGATGCTGTGCGCGTGGGTAGAAGGAGCTTATGGAATGTTGCCGTCCGAGTTAGGACCCAAAGCGAGGGCCGTCCGCCCATGAAAGCCTGGCGCGTTCACAATTGGGGCGAGCCGGAGACGATTTCTTACGAAGACGTTCCGCTGCCCGAGCCCGGCCCCGGACAAATGCGCATCCGCAATCACGCGGCCGCGCTCAATTTCTTCGACATCCTTCAGGTGCAGGGCAAATATCAGATCAAGCCGCCGTTTCCGTTTACACCCGGCGCCGAAGTAGCCGGCATAGTTGAGGCGCTCGGCCCCGATGTCACGCAACTCAAACCCGGCGATCGAGTTCTATCCTTAACGCACGGCGGCGGGTTTGCAGAACAATCGCTCGGCCGCGTTGGAAGCACCTTTCCGATTCCGGACGGCATGGATTTCCCTGAGGCCGCTGCGTTCCCGGTGGTTTATCATACGTCCTACTTCGCCCTGCGCGATCGGGCCGCGTTGCAACCGGGCGAATGGCTGCTGGTTCACGCCGGCGCGAGCGGCGTGGGTGTCTCGGCGATCCAGATCGGACGTGCCTTCGGCGCGCGCGTCATCGCCACGGCGGGCGGCCCCGAGAAACTGGCCTTCGCGAAAGCGCAAGGCGCCGAACACCTCATCGACTACACCGAAGCAAGTTGGGTAGATCAAGTCAAGCAAATCACCGGCGGCCGTGGCGCGGACGTGATCTACGATCCAGTAGGCGGCGACGTCTTCGATCTTTCGACCAAGTGCATCGCCTCGGCCGGCCGCCTCCTGGTAATCGGATTCGCCAGCGGCCGCATCCCCACCATCGCGGCCAACCGGATTTTGCTAAAGAATATGTCCGTTGTCGGCGCGCTTTGGGGCGGCCACGTGCAAGCTCATCCTGAATATTCCGAGCAAGCACAACAGGATCTGTCCGAACTCTACTCCCAAGGCAAAATTAAGCCGCCGCATCCGGTCGAATATGCGCTGGCCGACGCACCTCGGGCTCTCCGCGATCTGGCGAATCGAAAGATCCTCTGGAAGGCCGTGCTGCGCGCGTAAGGCGGCGCATGACTTACTTCCTGGCCGCTCCAGGTGGATCGTTAGTTACCGTGTAAAGCTGGCCGTTGCGCAGATAGAGCCGCCCGGCCTCCTCGCGATTGAATGGACGCGAGCCGCGGCGATTGAAAACCGCCAGTTGATTGCCGCTTTCATCCACTGCGCGGTCGCGGTCGACGCCTTTCGAAACCGCGAGCGCCGGACCCTTGGTGCGATAGGTCGCAATCAGCTTCGGTGTTGGCCTGGGGCTGAAGCCCTGATAATTGGGCTGTTCGTTTGGCGCGAACAATTGCACAATTCGAAACCCGTTCTTCCCGTCGGCGATGTAGGCGAACGCGCTGGCGTTGGTCATGCCGAGCTTGACGTCGCGCGTGTCGTTGAGTTCGCCGCCCGCATTGAAGATCTGCTCGATGCGTGGATGCTCCGGCCGCTCGACATTCACAATCACCAGGCCCTGCCGTCCGCCGGCGACGTAGGCATAGGTGCGTGCCACATAGACGTTGCGCGCGTCATCCAACGCGACGGAAGCGCCCCCCACGACCCGCGGATGCGCCAGGGAAGTAACATCCAACACCTTCAGACCTTGCCGATCGACCACAAACGCGTACCGGAATTGAATCGCCAGGCCCTGCGGATCCATCAAATCCGGGGCACCAATCTCAGCCTCCACTTTCGGCGACAGCGGATTCTCAATGTTCACCACCACCAATCCGCGATCGCACAAAATATACGCGTAGGTGCCTGCGATCGTAATGCGGCGCGCACCCTTCAAGATGCCGTTGGGGTTGAATGTGGCCGCGCGCTTGAGAAAATTATTGGCCGGATTCCCGTCCAGCAGCGTCAGCACGCCGGGGCTCTTGCTCTTCAAATTCGGATCGCCGATTACGATTAGACCTTCTTCGGAATCGGTGACATACAGAAAGCCGTACATCAGCGCAATGGACTGCTCTTCATTCGCCGCGATGCGCGTACGCAGCGGGTCAACAGCCAACGTCGAAGGCGAACCGACCGCAGTAGCGTTCTTGGTCTTAACGTAAAAGCGCTGGCCCAGCGGCGAGACCGGCGCAGTCACCATTTTCTCGGAGAAATCCTTGTTGTCGATGTTCGCGACATCATAGACACGGAAGCCGTCCTTGCCGAGCGCGGCATACAGATATTCGCCGCGCAGCTGCACATCCAGAACGTTTCCGGCGTGATGATCGGCCTCCTCTAACTCGTCATGGTGCCTCCGGAGCTTTTCGTAATCGTCGGAATAAACCAGTTTGTGCAGATCGCTACCGAACACCGCCGGCGGATCGTCGTGCTCGGCTACCGGAATCGCATCAAAGCCTTTCGAGCCTTCCGCGACATACACGTAGCGGCCCATCAAGTTGACCAGGTTGGTTCCCTGCATCAGCAATTGAGCCATCCAGGCGTTGTTGTCGCCGTCGCGTGAGACGTGACAATCGGTGCACGTTTTGGTTTCGGTGGCGCGGACCGTGTGCGGATAATAAGGGCTGAAGCCGAACCCGCTGAATCCTTCCGCCGAAACGGTCTGCTGCATGTAATAGAGCCAGTCGCGATTGGCATTCTGCGAGCTGACTACCACCGCGCAGGTGGATCGCGTAGGAGCGATGCGATGTTTGGTCACGGTGCCGTCGACCCCGAGCATGTAGATGTCGTCGCGCAGCACTTCAAAATTGTAGGAAGTGTAGTTGCGCGTGGTCAGCCCTTCGTTGTGCAGCATGGGCAGCTTCTTGTTGGCGACCATCGGCAGGTGGCAGCCGAAACAACTGGTGGTCCAGGACGTGTGGCAGGTGTAGCAGGTCATGCGCTCATTGGCGTGCGCCAGCCTGGATTCGTCGGCCGGCGTCGCGCCCCAGGTCTTTCCGTCCTTCAGAATGGTTTTCGCCAGGCGGGATTTTTCGCTGTAGTGCGGATTGCCCGGAGTAATCGTGTCCATCACCTGGACCACTTCCCACGGCGCGCGGCCTTGGTCGAGCATCGAGCGTTGGTACAATTTTCCATTCTGCCAATAGAAACGCCGCTGCCCCCACGGCGTGCGCAGCAGCGATATATCGGTCCCACGGGGCGGTGCGGCGGCCGCGGAAGTTTTCAAGGTGGCTTTGTGCGAGATAGTCCCGTGGCAGTCCACGCAATCCACTTCCACCGCGTTGCGTGTCTCGCCGTACAGGTTGCCGTTACCGTGACTGTCCTGCGCGAAATGGCAGTCCTCGCAATGCATGCCTTTTTCGAGATGAATGTCGCGAAGCTGCACCGCTTTTTGGAATTTGTCTTTGTCGTCCGGGGCGACGATCTTATTCCCGGCATCCAGCAGATCGCCCTTGCGATCGCGCTTGTAGACGGCGCGGAACACCCATCCGTGCCCGTGGAAATCGGCGAACTGCGTGTGCTGAAGCTGCTGGTTGAATTCCGGCGTCCCGATTTTTTCCAAAAAATCGAGATCCTTCCATTTCCCGCGCGCCGCCGCAGCTTCCGGATTCGCGAGCCAGCTTTCGAAGCGCTCCTCATCCGACGGATTGTGCTGCTTGGCCGGGTACATATGCTCGCCGTCGGTTTCGTTGTCCCACCAGGTGTAACCAAGATAAGACGCCACCATATTGGTGCCTGGATGGATGTGGCACACGATGCACTGGCTGGTGGGAATGGAGCGCGTGAATTCGTGTTTAATGGGATGGCCGCGTTCGTTGCGCGGAATGGTCGGATCGATCTGCGCGCTGTGGGCCTGATTGCCGTAAATGGCGTACGGCCCGGAGTGGATCGGTGACCGGTCGTTGGCGTAGATCACGTGGCACGCGGTACAGCCGCTGTTGCGATAGTCGCCGGGGTGATCGTTGGTGCCGGGTAGCGAAAGAATTGGATCGAGCAGACGCGTTTTTTGCAAGCCCAGAAAAACCGGGTCGGTTCGAAGCTCGGTGCCGAGACCGCGGTCGCTCAGCTTCACGTCCGGCGCGCCGGGATCTTCTTCGCGATTCGGGTTGCCGAGCTCAGCACGCTCTTCGCCGCCACGCTCGAACACGCGTAGGATGTTGCCGGGCTGCGAAACTTCCCAGCGTAGCAGCGGCTCCAGACTGGGAAGCACACCTTTGGTTCGCGTCAGATCCTGCGACGGCGGAGGGTACGTCTTCAGGCGCTGCGGCAGTCCGTTGGGCGAATAGCTCTCGCCGAAACGCGCGTCCTTATAGGGGTAAGCGCCGTTGTTGTAGAGTGCGGCCTGCCACAACATCGCACCGTGCGTCATCATGCTGGTTCGAACTGCCACCACCTCCCTGGCATGGCATCCGGCCGATCCGCAGGTTTGCTCGGCCACGCGCAGATCGCCTGGGTTGACGAACTTGATGTATTCTTTGCTTTCTTCGAGCCACTGCGTGTACGGCCGCACGGGATTAGCCGAACTCTTCCAGAGACTGGGGATGCGCGGCTGTGGATGCGCACGCTTTTTCGCTTCTTCGTATTGCGCTGAACCTTTTTGCGCCCCGGCTGGCGGCTGGATGTCCGGCTTGCCGCCATGACAATCGGTGCAGCTGAGATGAACCGTCCCAGTAGTGTGCATGGTGGGCGAATCGGTCTGCCCGTGGCACGCCACGCATCCCGAACTCTGCTGCGCCAGCAGAAAAATCGGGGACAGTATAATCAATCCCCAACTTCGAATCCATAGGCTCCGCGCCGCCCCGCGCAAGAATTGGCGAATGGGTGTACGCTTGCCGGATTTATTAGAAGTGAAAACGGGCATTCAGAAATAATGAAAACAGTGTCCGATTGGTGGAGATGTCGCGGAAGCCCTGGAATGGCACCAGCGCGTTCACTCCGCCGGTTAGAACAATATTCTCGGAAAGCGGAGGCCGGTACGACACCCCGATCCCAGAGTCAGCGCCAATTCCCGCGTGGATCGGCGATTGAAACAACAACTGCTCGAGCGGCTCGGTGTGGACAAAACGAAGCAGGTTCAGATTCACGAACCCCTTCAACTTCGGTGTGATGTTGATGTCCACCCCTGCATTGTATAGGAGCACTCCCGGATTGACGAAGTTCGACTGGCCTTCCAGCTTGCTGGTGCGCAGATCGGGAACCAGGCTGCCTCCATTCTCCAGGTCCACTCCGGTGCCCAACAGCCGCACGCCCTCGCGATCCCAAAAGCTGAAAAAGCCACCCGCGAAATCGGGATTGTCGAAGATGGTATCGAAGCCGTGCGCCACCCGGCCGGTCGGATTCTTGTCGCCCGACGCGTAGAAGAACGAAACCCGGTAGCGCAGCCAATCTTTATCGAGCGACAATTCCAGCGCGCCCATCTGCGCGTTGATGTCGACCTTATGCCCCGCGATTTCATTGAAATTATCATGCCCCAGGACTTGATAGAACGCATGATTCACGTTCAGCTTGCCAATGTGGCCTTCGCCGGCGAAGCCATAGTAGTAGGCTCGAATCGAATGCGGCCTTACCACGCCGATGGGCGCCGGCCGAGCCAGAAAATTATCGGTGTCGAAAAGAAACGAGGGGTCGTCCTTGTTGTAATGAAAACTCACCTCCACCGTGTAGCCCGGCTTGATGAAATCCTGGCGATACAGATTCGCGATCATCACCTGCTGGTCGCGATAAGCCATCGTGTTCAATCCGCTGTTGGTGTCCTTTTCGAGCATCGCGAAGTAGGCTGCATTGTACTGATAGCGGTTCGAGTCCAAGTTTCCGAACAAGCGCAGGCCGGGCTCCTGATCGGAGAAAATGAAACCCCGAAAATCGCTGGTGAAGGATTGAATGCCGGCCCGCGCCGAGAGAAAATCGTAACTATTGCTCAAATCCTTCAGCTTCACTTCGACGAAACCTTCTTGCAAGCCGACATGATCGTCCAGCCGCGTCGTCCCTTTGCGCACGTCGAAGTTCACGATGCCGTTCTCCTGAACATTCAGGTAATTAATGTTTAGCTCAGGCGTGAACTTGATTTGCCAATCGATGGGGCTAAATGACGTGTCGCCGTGGAACAGCGTCACCGAGAACGCCAGATTCTCAGTCATGAAAAACTGGCCGAATCGCCCGAAGAATTGTTCGCTGCCCGCGCTGGCCGACCCGAGCCCGCTCGGCACCGGTAGACGCCGCCCATCGACGAACGTATCGCTGGTGAGTGAAATATTGAGAAAAGTGCGGTTGCCAATGATCGGATAGTCGCCTTTCAGCTTGCTGCGATTGAACGGGTCATACCAGTGGCCTTGCACATACGGCACCTCGCCGGTCGGATAACGATGGTACTCGGTCGGGAAAGGAAGATTCCAGCGATTCGGAATCACCTCGAAAATCTGGTCGTCGGTAGGCAGCGGCGTGAGCGGACGCGGTTCGCCCGTGGTGGCCGGCGGCGCCTGCTCGGGCAAGCTGCGGTAAGGAGACGATGGCGCGGCCTGTGCGGGCGCAGGCGCGGGCTTCGGCCCCAGGCCGGGCTGGCGCGGCACCTCGCGCACGCCTTCGCTGGAGGCGGCCGGCTGCATGCTTAAATTCCAGCGAGAACACATCGCCGGGTTTCAGCTCGATCTCACCACGCGCAAACCGCCGGAACCCGTCGCGCGCCGCTTTGATCTGGTAACGTCCAGGAGCAAGATCTAAGAAGCGAAACGCTCCGTCGCCGCTGCTGGTGACGTTGGTACTTCTCCCGCTTGCAAGATTCTGCAACGTCACAGCGACACCACCCAAGCCAAGCGCCGTGTCGGCAGTGCGAACAATACCTTGAACAGCGGCGGTCGCTGGTGCACTTTGGCGCGGAATCCGTTGCGTCTGCGCGGGAAGACTCAGCGCCACCGGCAACCACACCAACATCCGCCACAATCCGCGCGCTCGAAATAGCAGCAAGATCATTTGTACAACAGCCGGTTGTATGAGAGCTAGTACTAAGGCTGGAGCCCCGGCGCGACGTAGGCGTAGAACAGCACCACCAGGCCGATGGCACACGCCAGGAACACGCTATGCTTCAGCGTAAAGCGGAACAGTTTGGCTTCTTCTTCGGGCGCCATACCCGTCGCAGCCGCAGCCACGGCGATGCTCGAAAGGCTAATCATTTTGCCCATCACCCCGCCGCTCGAGTTGGCCGCGGCCATGAGCACGGGATTAAGGTTCAGTCGGGTAGCGGTGATCACCTGCAGATTTCCGAAAAGCGCGTTCGCCGACGTGTCAGATCCGGTAAGAAACACACCCAGCCAGCCCAGGATCGCACCAAAGAATGGAAACGACGCGCCGGTGGCCGCAAACGCCAACCCCAACGTTCCAGTGGCGCCGCAGTAGTTCATCAGGTACGCTAATCCGAGCACCGCCGCCAGCGTCACCATCGCGAATGCCAGTTGCCGCAGGGTGTGTCCGAAGATCTTCAAGAATCGCAGCGGCGAGATACGCAGCACGAAGGCCGAAAGAATACAGGCAATCAAACAGGAAGTGCCCGCGGCCGACAACCAGTTCAAGTTGAAAACAGCAGCATAAGGAGTAATCTTGCTGGTCACCGGAGGGACTCGAGCGATCTGGTTGTGCAGCCCCGGCCACTGGATCGCCTTGCTGACCGAATTCAGCGGACCCTGCATCGGCTTATAACCCCAAAGCAAAACTACGGCCACCAGCAGCAGATAGGGACTCCAGGCCAACAGGATTTGCCCGCGCGAATAGCGAGGCGCAGCGCCAGATGGCGGCATCACGATGGTGTGCTCGGCGCTATCCTTGGGCTTCCAAACCAGGAACAGGAGCACCAGCGCCAGCATCGCTGACAGCGAGGCGATCAGGTCCGTGAGTTGCGGCCCGACATAATTTGAAATCAGAAATTGCATGCCGGCGAATACCACACCGCATACTAGAGCAGCCGGGAACACGCGGCCGAGCGCGCTAAAACCACCCATGACCACGACGATGTAAGCGGGAACGAACAGCGAAACGGGCGCGCAGATCCGTCCGATGCCCGCGCTCAATCTGTCGAGAGGCAGGCCGGTGATACCAGCCAGCGTGATGGCGGGAATACCGATCGAACCGAATGCCACCGGCGCCGTGTTGGCGAGCAGGCACAGTGCGGCGGCGAAGAATGGCGTGAAACCAAGCCCCGAGAGCATCGCGGCGGCGACCGCGACGGGCGTTCCAAATCCAGCGGCGCCTTCCAGAAATGCGCCAAACGCGAAAGCGATCAGAAGCGCTTGCAGCCGCCGATCCTGCGTGAGGCTCTCGAGCGAGTATTTGATGACTTCAAAAGTCTTGGTTTCGACCGTGATCCGGTAGAGGAACACCGCGCCAATAACGATCCAGCCGATCGGGAACAACCCGAACGCCGCGCCGAACAGAGTGGCGGACACGACGTTGCCCACCGGCATGCCATACAGAAAAAGCGCGACCAGAATGGTGGTAGCGAGTCCCGAGAGAGCCGAGATCCAGGCCGGTTTTCGCAACACGCCGAGCAACAATAGCAGCGTGAGAACAGGCAGCGCCGCAATGGCGGCGGAGCCGAACAAGCTTCCGTTCAGTGGAGTGTAGTTGTGCTGCCACATGCGTAGAAGGCAGTATACATTACGCGCCGGTTGGAATGCTCAGCGCGAAGTTTCATTGCGGAACGCGCGCACTCAGGCGCTGACGTACTTGTTGAACCAGCCGATGGTGCGCTGCCAGGCCAGGTCGGCCGCGGCCTTGTTGTAGCGTTCCGGCGTCGCGTCACAATTGAACCCGTGCACGGCGCCGGGATAAATGTAGCCTTCGTGCGGAACGTTGGCTTCGGTCAAGGCCTTGTCGTACGCCGGCCAGGTCGCCGCCAGCCGCGTATCGAGTTCGCCGTGATGAACCAGAATCGCCGCCTTGATCTTCGGAACGTCGTCCTTGGCGGGAACGGCGCCGTAGAATGGCGCCGCAGCTCCGATATCGGCTCCCAGCCGGACGGCCAAAGTATTCGCCATGCCGCCCCCGTAACAGAAACCGGTGGCGCCGATTTTGCCAGTGCAGTCGGGCCGGGCTTTGAGCCACATCGCCGCCGCCACAAAATCTTCAGTCATCTTATTTGCCGTCGACCTTGGTGAACAACAGGCCGCCATGATAGTCGTCGCCGGGAAAGCCGCCCAGCGAAGTGAGCCCGTCCGGCGCGAACGCCATGAAGTTCGCCAGCGCCAACCGCCGCGCGATGTCCTCGATATGAGGATTCAGCCCGCGATTTTCGTGGATCACGATAATGCCGGCCAATTTCGCCGGCTTCTCCGATCGTGTATCCGCACTCACCGGGCGCACCAGATAGCCTTTGATGCTTCCATTTCCTTGCGGAGACGGCACAGTCTCGTAGGTGGCCTTGATCCGCTCATCGGTTCTGGATACCTGCTGGCCCAGAGCGTAGTTTGGCAGCAAGGCCTGCATCAGCGCCGCCACGGTCAAACCGCCGACTGCAAAACGCTGTAAGCCGTCCACGAAATCGCGCCGGCTGATCTCGCCATGAATGAAGAGGTTGTAAAGCGCGATCGCCTCGCTCGGTAGTTTCGGTCTGCTCGGATCCATTGGATTAACTCCTTTCGTGAAAATATATCACTTTGCGAACGTATCGGCCAAACGCTGGGCGCATGGCGTGTTACTCGCTGGCCATTTTTCCTTGACAAACGGCTGAAAAAGGGCAAGACTACTTCTATTCTGCTTTCCTGAGGTGCTGGCCGGACTCGAGAGTTGAACTCTGTTCGTTCAGCCACACATACTCCGTTCTCAGACCGCTAGGCGCTGAGGAGAAATAATGAAACGAACAA
>CAVXJU010000086.1:0-77394 GCA_963761935.1 Terriglobia bacterium
AGAGAAACTGAACGTTTCGAACCAAAATATTGCGGCGGCGGCGGCCAACGTGGTCGCATCCCGAGCCATGATCCGCGAGGCACGTGCTCAGTACTTCCCAACTGTGACCGCGAATCCAGGCATCACAAATAACCGGCTGTCGACGGGGTTCGGGCAGTCTTTGGGCGTTACGTATTCCAACTTTTCGTTGCCGCTGGACGCGTCCTGGGAGCCCGATCTTTGGGGCCGCGTTCGAAAAACCGTGGCCGCGAACACGCTGGCGGCGCAGGCCAGTGCTGCCGACCTCGA
Source organism: Terriglobia bacterium (assembly GCA_963761935.1). Classification (GTDB taxonomy): domain Bacteria; phylum Acidobacteriota; class Terriglobia; order Bryobacterales; family Bryobacteraceae; genus Palsa-89. The sequence continues at coordinate 289 of CAVXJU010000086.1, forward strand.
GAACGTGCGGCTCTCCGCACAATCCGACCTCGCGTCCGACTACTACCAGCTGCGCGCGCAGGATGCGCTCAAGCAATTGCTCGATTCAACAGTCAGCGCCTATCAGGAAGCGCTGGCACTCACGCGCAATTTGTACCAAGCTGGGCTCGCTGACGATGAAGCGGTCGCGCAGGCCGAGTCACAACTCAAGGCGACCCAGGCGCAGGATACGAATCTCGGCGTTCTCCGCGCTCAGTACGAACACGCGGCAGCCGTGCTGGCCGGCCAGACGCCATCGACCTTCTCGATTTCATGGGAGGCTCGCAGAATGGGTCCGCCCGCCATCCCCGTGGGCGTGCCCTCTCAACTTCTCGAACGGCGCCCGGACATCGCCGAGGCCGAACGGGCGGTGGCGCAGGCTAATGCTCAGATCGGCATCGCGCGCACCGCGTTCTTTCCCTCGCTCACGCTGAGTGTATCGGCCGGAGTTGAAAGCCTTTCCATCGCGAAGTGGCTGGCGTGGCCCAGCCGGGTCTGGTCGGTCGGGCCGGCGCTGGCTGAAACGATTTTCGACGCCGGGTTGCGCCGCGCCACCGTCCAACAATATCAGGCGGCCTACGATCAAACCGTCGCCAACTACCGGCAAACCGTGCTGACCGCATTTCAACAGGTGGAGGACAATCTGGCGGCCTTGCGAATACTCGGCCACGTAATTGAACAGCAGGATTCCGCCACCGAATCGGCCGCCAGAAATCTTCGGGTAGCCGAAACGCGCTACAAAGCGGGCATCGATCCGTATCTGAACGTGATCACGGCGCAAACCGCGCTGCTGAACGACCAGCAGGCGGCGGTGAATTTTCGCGAGCAGCAGATGGTGGCCAGCGTCCAGTTGATCAAAGCTTTGGGAGGCGGCTGGGACGTTTCCGAGCTTCCTTCATCCAAAGAACTGGGAGCGAAAGTCCCTGGCGAATCCGCTCCGAAACCGTAAGTGGCTCGCCGGCGGACGCCCCCACCAGCCAATAGACCAAATTTATAAGCCTCATCGAAAATTTAGATGCGGAACGGACCTGCAGTGCGTTATCTTAGAGGGTTCCCTCACAAGTTTCTGTTTTAATACCCCAGGAGGTTGAATGAACGCGAAAGAAGTCTTGGAGTTTGCCAAGAAGAAGCAGGCCAAGCAATTGGATCTGAGGTTCTCGGATATCCCCGGGCTGCAGCACCATGTTTCCTACCCGATCACCGAACTGTCTGAAGACTCCTTCAACGACGGCTTCGGCATGGACGGATCCAGCATCCGCGGCTGGGCGGCAATCAACGAGAGCGACATGCTGCTGATTCCCGACCCAAAGACCGCCTTTATGGATCCGTTTTACGAGATCCCGACGCTGGTGATGGTGTGCGACGTGATCGATCCCATCACGCGCCAGAACTATAATCGCGATCCGCGCTGGATCGCGCGCAAAGCGGAGCTGTACTTGAAAAACTCGGGCGTCGGCGACACGGCCTATTTCGGCGCCGAAGCCGAGTTCTTCATTTTCGACAACGTGCGCTTCGACCAGAACCAGCACTCCGGCTACTACTTCATCGACGCCGAGGAAGGCCGCTGGAACTCGGGCCGCGAGGGCGACAACCTGGGCTACCGGCCGCGCTACAAGGAAGGTTATTTCCCGGTGCCGCCGACGGATCATTATCAGAACCTGCGGGCGCACATGGTGGAAGCCATGATCGGCTGCGGGCTGAACATCGAGTGCCATCACCATGAGGTCGCCACCGGCGGGCAGTGCGAGATCGACCAGCGCTTCGACACGCTGGTGAAGTCGGCCGACAACATGATGCTGTACAAATACGTGATCCGCAACGTCGCGCATCAGCACGGCAAGACCGTGACCTTCATGCCCAAGCCGCTGTTCCAGGACAACGGCAGCGGCATGCACACCCACCAGAGCATCTGGAACGCGGAAAACCGCTGTTCGCGGGCGACTGCTACGCGGGCCTGAGTCCGATGGCGCTGAACTACATCGGCGGTTTGCTGAAGCACGCGCGCGCGCTGTCGGCCATCATCGCGCCCACCACCAATAGCTACAAACGGCTGGTGCCGGGCTACGAAGCGCCGGTGAATCTGGCCTACTCGCGGCGCAATCGCTCGGCGGCGTGCCGCATTCCGATGTACTCGGCCAGCCCCAAGGCCAAGCGCGTCGAGTTCCGGCCGCCCGATCCGTCGTCGAATCCGTATCTGGCGTTCGGCGCGATGCTGATGGCGGGTCTGGACGGCGTGCTCAATAAGCTGGAACCGGGCGAGCCGCTCGACAAGGACATCTACGATCTGTCGCCGGAGGAAATGCAGCAGCGTGCCATCCATGCCGGCCTCGCTCGAAGAGGCCTTAAGCTGTCTCGAAGAAGATCACGATTTTCTGCTAAAGGGCGATGTGTTCAGCGAGGATCTGATCGAGACCTTCATCGACTACAAGCGCCGCAACGAGTCGGATGCGATTCGTCTGCGCCCGCACCCCTACGAATTCGCGCTGTACTACGACATTTAGTTTTTGGTCGCGGCTAGAACGCGGAGCTATTTCGCGCCGGTTTCGGTTGAAGCTTGTACCGAAGCCGGCTCCGCGTTTTCCACTCGGTTGTGCGAGTGCGGGTGCCGGATCTCAGGCCAAAACTCGCGCAGCACGTTGCCGCCCGCATCGACGCCCAGCGTGACTCCGCCTGAAACGAACCCCAGCCCCAACGTCCGCGTGCTGGCCGGCTGCCACAGGCGCGAGATCAGTCCGCTGCCGAAGGCGCCGGCGAGTTCGCCTTTCGCTACTGTTTTCTTGCCGGTTGGTGGTCTTCCGCGTGATCACGCGTCGCGATCAAAGCGTGTTTCAGCCGGGGACCAAATCTAGTTTCGGTCGAGCGTTCATAACCAAATTCCTCGTGAAACGCTTTCGCGACTGGATATTTGATATCCCGCTGCACCAGGTGCTTGCCAAATGCGGAACCAAAACGCTTGGCGAAACCAGCCGCGCCCTGTCCCCATTCGCTAGGAGTATTGGTCCCCTGAGTGACCGCGGCGCCGAGCCCCGCCTTCCCCACAGCAGCCGCCGAAAATGTATGCCTGAGATATTTCTTGCCTTCCGGTTGCTGCTTCTTCTCAGCTCCCGCCGCGAGGCTTGCGGTCATTAGAAAAATTGTGAGGAACTTAGCCAGGCGCATGAATCGAACCTGACGGGAGCATTGCAATCGGGGTGCCGGAGGCGAGTTCGCAATCGGGCCAACGACTTGCAGCCGGCGTGTCTCACCAAGTTACGTCTTGCATGCCTTATTTGACACGCACGCGGACGAAAATATTCCATCCCGTCGGATGCTGGCCGTAATAAGGTTTGATCGCCGGGGGCGTTGTGTAAGCAGTAAAGTTGAACCCGATGCCAGTCTCGGCATGATGGAAAACGCCGATATCGCGAGTGTATCCCGCTGTGTAGGCGCCGATGCGGAAGGTGCTGCCGGCGGTGCGGTCAAGGTAGGCCTCTACATCCGGCTGATCGAGGAACAGTTCATCTTTGTCCACTAACTCGGCCCGCCCGGTAAAGAAATTCTTGCCGCGATAGGGCGCGACGGATTCGATCAGATACGCGTTCGAATTGCGATGATCGAACGTGTCGTGATTCCGGCCCCAGATCAAACTGGTGGACCATCCAGAACCCTGCATCGGACGCGTGTATTGCAGCGAGGAGGTAGCGCGCACCAGGTCGCCGGGTTGGAGCATTTCTGGATGCGCGAGTCTTCCCATGGAGACCTGCGCCAGCCAGTTCGGCGACGGAAACCAGGACAAGCGCGTCGACCAGGAGTTGATGGGGCCATGCTCGATGTCCCAGCGGTTCTCACCCGGTTCTGTTCCATAAAAGCCGCTGCCTTCCAAGCGGAACTTTTTGTAGCGCAGACCGGCGGTCACCACTTCGTTGGATATATGCGTCGAATCCTGCCAGTGATGCGACAAGGGCGCCTCGGGAAGCTCGGCCGCCGAAGCGCGATGTGGAAACGCGACCGGGCCGAGAGCTGGATCGCCCACCGGAGCGAAGTACAACTCGAGGGTCGTGTCTTCGGTTAATGGACGCGCGTAATGGACGCCCAGCGCCATGATGAAATCGTGCGGATGCTGGCCGTCCACCAGCGGCTTGCCGTAAGCCGTTTCGCCGGTTTGAAACAATTCCGGGTAACGGCGATCTGTAATGGTAGCCGGATCGAGACTGAGCATCAGGTCAAATAGAAGGCTGCCGCGGCCGATATCGTGACCAGCGGCGAACATGCCCCAGTTGGCCGAATAGAACTTGTCGCCGCCACGCGGGCCGGTCTGCTGCGTGTCCACCAGGAAGACCTGGCCCATGAACATAAAATTCCAATCGTCGGCGCTCACCATTTCCATGGGCATGACCCCCGATTCCGGGCTCATGCTAGTGCCGGAAGCGAGATTCATCAGCACTCCGCCGGCGGCGTTCATGCCGGGCATCTGCATGTTCGACATGTCGTGTGCCGGCGCCTGGGGATCTCCCTGGCCGGAAGCGCATGAGACAAACAATAAACACAGTAAGACAGCTCTGAACACACTCCACCCTTTCTGTTGGCTTCGATGCAGGGAAGTTTGTGTCTAGATGCGCAGAGTTGGAGTCGTAGAGGCTGCGGACAAGGGCGGCGACGTGTCGATTGCTTCGTGGATCGGGGACCTGGCTGTGAAAGGCTCCATCGATTCCGTATCAAGCATCGCGGCGATGAAAGTCTGTGGAACGGCCGGAGCGCTGCTCAGCTCGTGCTGCTCGATGCAATGGTCCGGACTGAGTTTGCTTTGCGAATGACAGGGCGGCGCGGTTCGAGCGGCGGTGTCCAGCTGGCAGCGGACCAAGCATTGTGCGTTGGCGAGCACCAGGACGATTGCCAGCAGCGTTAGAATTTTGCCCACTGAGTCTCTACTCGCTTCAGCTTAGCATGCGTCCGCTACAATGAAGTTCTCGAACCATTTCTCTCCATGATTCAAACGCTGTTTGGCTCCGTTGAGCAAGAACCGAACCTGCTGGAGCGTCTCAAGGCGGGCATCGAAAAGACTCGCGCCGGGCTAGCCGACAAGTTGGAAGAAACGTTCGCCGGGCGCAAGGAAATCGATGCCAAGCTCATCGAGGAACTCGAATACGCGCTGATCACCGCCGACATCGGCGTGGCGACCACGTCGGAAATTCTGGAGAGCATTCGCCAGCGCGCCGACCGCAAGCAGCTAGGCGACGCGCAGCAAGTGAAGCAATTGATCGCCGAGCACCTGCTGGGCGTCCTGGAAGCGGCTGAGCGCCCGGTTCCCCACGTCACCGAACCGCCCGCCGTGGTGATGGTAGTGGGAGTGAATGGCTCCGGCAAAACCACTACCATCGGCAAGCTGGCCAATCGCTATAAGGCCGAAGGCCGCAACGTTCTGCTGTGCGCGGCGGACACTTTTCGCGCCGCCGCCATCGAGCAGCTCGAGATCTGGGGCACGCGCACGTCTACACAGGTCATCAGCCAGAGCGCCGGCGCGGACCCGAGCGCCGTTCTGTTCGACGCTCTGCAAGCCGCCAAGGCGCGCAAGGTGGATTACGTGATCGTCGACACCGCCGGCCGGCTGCACACCAAAACGAACCTGATGGCGGAACTCGAAAAAATGCGGCGGACCGCCAAAAAAGTGATCCCCACCGCGCCGCACGAGGTTTTGCTGGTGCTGGATGCAACCACCGGCCAGAACGGTCTGGAACAGGCGCGGAAGTTCACCGAATCGAGCGGCGTGACCGGATTGGTGCTGACCAAACTGGACGGCACGGCCAAAGGCGGCATCGTGGTGGCCATTGCGCGCGAGCTGAATCTTCCCATTCGCTACGTGGGCGTGGGCGAGCAGGCCGCCGATCTGCTGCCTTCGAGCCGGACAAATTCGTCGCGTCGTTGTTCGCGTGATGGCGGCGTTTTCGGAATGAACCAGATGATGCAGCAAGCCTTCGAGCTAGCGCGGCGCGGAGAAGGACGCGTCAGCCCGAATCCGGCGGTGGGCGCGGTGCTGGTGCAGGACGGCGAAATCGTCGGGCGCGGCTTCCACACCTACGCGCAGGTGAAGCACGCCGAGATCCTGGCGCTGGAAGATGCGGGCGATCGTGCGCGCGGGGCCACGCTCTACATCACTCTGGAACCGTGTTCACACCAAGGCCGCACGCCGCCCTGCGCCGATGCGCTGGTAACAGCCGGCGTCGCACGCGTGATCGCGGCCATGGAAGATCCCAATCCATTGGTGGCCGGTAAGGGATTCCGCCGCCTGCATAACGCCGGCGTCACAGTCGAAGTGGCGTCTGAGTTCGCCGAAGAAGCCGCTCAGTTGAATGAAGCCTTCGTGCATGCGATGCGCACTGGACGGCCGCTGGTGACGCTGAAGGCCGCGCTCACGCTGGACGGCAAGATCTCGGCGCCGGAAGACAACACCGGCTGGATCACCAGCGAACGCGCGCGCGCGCATGTCCAGGAGATCCGCCACAATTCCGACGCGATTCTCACCGGGATCGGGACCGTGCTCGCCGACGACTGCCTGCTCACCGACCGGACCGGGAAAGAGCGCAGCCGTCCGCTGCAGCGCATCGTGGCCGATTCCACGCTGCGCCTGCCGCTCGAATCGCGCATCGTCTCGACCGCCAGTGGCGACCTGACCGTAGTCACAACGTCGGCCGCTTCCGCTGAACGCCGCCGCGCGCTTGAATACCGCGGCATTCGCGTGCTGGTGTTCGACGGGCCGGGAGGCCGCACCGATCTCGAACAGTTGGTCGCCTGGCTGGCGAAGGAGCAGTACCGGTCGCTCATGATCGAATCGGGCAGCAAGCTCAACTGGGCGGCGCTTGAATCGGGCGTCGTCGACAAAGTGATGTTCTACTATGCGCCGAAAATTCTGGGCGGCCTTCTATCGCTGCCGGTAGTGGGCGGCACGGGCCGGCCCAGGCGCATGGATGCGATCCAACTCCAGCGCGTCAAGCTGCATACGATACCGCCCGACGAATTCGCGGTGGAAGCATACCTGGAGAAGTAAGCGTGTTCACCGGGATTGTAGAAGAAGTGGGCCAGGTCGCAAAGGCAGGCCATCAACTGCGCGTGCAATGCCGCAGCGTGCTCGCCGACGCGCGGGAAGGATCCAGCTTCGCGGTGAATGGTGTCTGTCTCACGGCGGTGAAGCTGGACTCCACCGGATTCTCCTGCGATCTATCGCCGGAGACGCTGGCTCGAACCAACCTGGGCGCGTTGCGCGAGGGCTCCCCTGTGAACCTGGAACGCGCGGCCGCGCTGGGCGACCGGCTGAGCGGACACATCGTGCAGGGCCACGTGGACGGAACCGCCGGCTTCCTGTCGCTCGAACCACTCGCGGACGGAAATTGGTGGCTGAAAGTTTGCATTCCAGCCGGAGCTGAACCGCTACGCGATCCAAAAGGGCTCGGTGACGCTGGATGGCGTCAGCCTGACCATCGCGTCGATCGAGGACTGCGTAGTCGGCGTCGCCATTATCCCGCACACCTATAGCAACACGATTATCCGAACTTACAGCGCCGGGACGAAGATCAACCTGGAAGTGGATCTGATCGCGAAATACGTCGAGAAACTGCTGGCTCGCTGAAAGCTCAGCATCGCTCTCCGAATTCAGCCTTCGAGTTCCCTCTTGATTTCCAACGCCACCTTGCGTGCTTCGTCCACCGCGCCGATCTCGAAGCTGATGGCGCCCACGCGGGGATGTCCGCCGCCGCCGTAGCGCTCGCAAATAGTCGCCAGATTGCGGTCCGGCAGTTGTGGCGCCCAGGGATTGGAGCCCACCGATACCTTGGTGCGAAAACTGGAGGTGCTCAGTGAAACGGTGTAAGTCGAGTCCGGGAAGAGGTAATACGGAATGAACTTGTTGTAGCCCTCTAACTCGTCGCCGATCAGGTCGAAATAAATTACGCCTTTATGCATGCTGCTGCGGCTGCGGATCAGGTCGATGGAACGCAGATGACGCTCGTACAAAGGCACGAACAGTTGCTGCACTTCCGGCTGCTGAATAATTTCAGAGAGCTTGCACTGCCGCATCCAGCGAATGATCTGGTGGATGATTTCAGAGCCCCTGGCGCCTTCGATCACCAGCGTTAATTGCATGGCGGGCGCCTTCAGCTCCACGGCGGCCTGAGCGCTCGAGTAGCGCGCACCATCGATGACATCCGCCCATTCCACCAGTTCCGCCAAATCGGGCGCTTCAAACCCGAATTTCTCGCGGGTTACTCGCGCGATGAACATGGTGCAGGAACTGAAGGATGGGTCGACGAACTTGTGGCCGCTCGAATCGTGCCGGAAGTTGGCCGCGTCCTCGGGAGTTAAGAACGCGCTCTGGTGATGATCGAACCACCAGTCCAGCCGCTTGTCGGGCGAATATTTAAAATCGACGATCGCATTTACGTCGCCGTCAAACATGCCGTCGTCGAAAAGGTGCGAGGCCTTATGGGCCATGCCGGTAAATTCAAAGTCCGCCCCGGGCGCAAATTTGGCTTCGTAAAACCGGCTGAAAAAGGCCGCCGACGCCGCTCCGTCGAAACAGTGGTCGTGATACAGAATTCTCACCAACATGGATTCTCGCGCATCAAGCTTGGAAAACCATCCAGCTTGACTCAAACGGGGGGGCAAATGCAAGTCCTCCGGCACTGAGGCACTGCCGCCTGGACTTGAATATCGGGAGCATTTATTAGAGTAACACCCTGTAAGGGACCCATCTTTCTCTTTTGGCATGCAAGGGCGGCGGCCTACTCGACATTGAAATCGCTGCGCACCGACGCCAGTGTCTGCCGCGCCAGCGACCGGAAGGGGCCGTTGATTCCAGCGCACAGCTTGCTGAACTTTATGGCTTCGACGGCGCGGCTCTTGTCGCCTAACTCAGTGGCCATCGCATAATTGTCGTAACCGAGGTAGTAATAGGCGGCGGCCAGCAGCCGGGCGTTATCCAAAATGTGGGGAAGCGCCTGGCGGAGGTAGCGGTCCGACTGAGCGTAGCGAGCCTGCTTTCCATAAACGACCCCGGCCATCCAGCTTGCCCAGCCCGTGAACTTCGCCTTTTTCTGCGCCCATTCTTCGGCGCTGAGCGATTCCGGTTTAGGCTTGGTCTTCATCAGCTCCAGGATGCGGAGCGAGTAAGTCAATACGCGCGGCAGGTCTTTTTCATGGGCGATTTTGTAATCCGCGACCGTCATCAAGAAGTCCTCGTTGTTCGGCTCCTTGACCAGCCCTTGTTCGGCCAATGCAACCGCCTTCTCAGGATCGATCTTGGCCAGGTCGATGACGGTTTGTCTCTTGGCGTTCGCCAGAAACTTGCTTTGCGGATTGCGGCTCCGCAAGTCTTCGATCAAGGACGCACGCCTGGCCGGATCGGGTTCATCGGCGGCCTGCGTGGCCAGCACGAATTCCGAATAGGACAAGACCTCGTTCGAAAATTCGATCTGCTTGTTCCAATCCGGCACGTCATCCGGATCGGATGGCTTGGGCGTAAGCACCGTTTTGGAAGCGATGTCCCAGGCCCGCCCGGCAAAGACGCGGATCAGTTCGGTGGCGCCGGTGGATTGCGAGGCTCGAAGCGCATCGTCGGCCGCATCCAGATCGTTGGGATCGACACTCAGCAACGCATTGGCAATGGCAATCACTTTGGCATCTTCCTTGGCGTCTTTGTAGATGGGAATCAGTTGCTCGTACACCCAGGCGATGGAAGTGGTGTGAGGATATTGCGCCGCGTACTTCTCTAGTAACGCCTGCTTGCGGGCCAGCACGGGTTCTTGTTGGATGCGCTGCAGCAGAATTCCGTCTTCGCTTTCAGGATCGACGTCCGCTTTGTGGCGGTCAGCGGCGAGGGGTCCGGCTGCGAGCAGTGCCAGGACCGCCGCGAAGGCCCAGGTTCGCCAGAGGCAGGTAGGGCGCATGGGTCAGAAATCGGATGAAATGTTCCTTGACTTTAGGCTGGGAGCCTTAGAACTCCGGTACGGTCGTGGCTGTATGGCGGTGCCCGTTTAGTAACGCATGCCGGCATGGTAAAATCGCGACACTCCGCTCCCATATGATTCTGCCTGTCACCTACGCCGGCGCGTTGCTGCTCACCATCCTTTCGATGATCTGCTGGGGCTCGTGGGCCAACGCGTTCAAGCTGGCCGGGAACTGGCGTTTTGAAGTCTTTTACTATGACTACGCGGCCGGTGTGCTCCTGGCTGCGATTGTGGCGGCTTACACTTTCGGATCGCTGGGCGCCGATCTGCCCTTTGCCGACAACCTGGCGTTCGCGGGCAAACGCAGCATGGCGTATGCGCTGGCGGCCGGGACGGTCTTCAATCTGGCCAACATGCTGCTGGTAGCGGCGATCTCGGTTGCCGGACTGGCGGTCGCGTTTCCAGTGGGAATCGGATTGGCTCTGGTGGTGGGCGTGATTTGGAATTATTTTCTGAATCCGCAGGGCAATCCCGTTCTGCTGGCTTCGGGCGTCGCGCTGGTGGTGGCCGCTATCATCGCGGATGCACTGGCGTACACGGCTCATGCCAGGAATCAAGGACCGCGCGCGGCGAAAACCTCGCGCAGCGGCGCTAAAGGAATTTTTCTAAGCCTGGCGAGCGGCCTGCTGATGGGATCGTTTTATCCTCTGGTTGAGTTGAGCAAAGGGCGCGGAGTGGAGAACGGCGGCTTGGGACCATACGCGGTGGCCTTTCTGTTTAGCATCGCGGTGTTCGTTTCCACCTTCGTCTTCAATCTGTATTTTCTGCGCCGTCCGATTGAAGGCAAGCCTCTGCCAATGTCGACGTACTTCCGCGGCGAAAGGAGACAGCATGTGCTTGGAATCGTGGGTGGCCTGGTGTGGTGTACCGGAGCCATTGCGAACTTCGCCGCGGCCAGCGCACCCAAAACGGTTCAAGTGGGGCCCGCGATCAGTTACGCGATGGGACAAGGCGCAACGCTGATCAGTGCGCTGTGGGGCCTGCTGGTATGGAGGGAGTTTCGAGGAGCGCGCGCCGGAGTAAAGGCGTTGCTGGCCGTCATGCTGGCGCTGTTCGTGGCAGGACTGATATTAGTCTCGATTGCGCCGCTTCACGCGTCTTGAATAGTAAGGCCCGCGCTTGCAGCCAGCGTGCGTGCCACTGCATCGAGCATTACTTTGGAAGGCACGCTGCCCTGCGCCATAGTCGCACTGCCGCCGCCGCGACCGCCCGCCGCTGTCAGGGCGCTCTTCAGCACATTTCCCGCGTGTACGCCGCTATCGGCCGAAGCGGCCAGCATGACTGCGGGAGGATCGTCTCCGATCGCCAGAAAGACCGCCTTCGCTCCGGATGTAAAACTCTGCGCTTCCACGCGCAGGTCGTCCGACAGCGTAGCGACGCGGCGCTCGATCCGGCGGATGCCATCGGGCGAGGCCGGGGTGTTCGTGTACAGTTCCCTGCCCCGAGCTTGAGCGAGTTCGGCGGCGAGGCGTCGATGCGCGCGCTCCACTTCGAGCAGCCTTTCGCGCTGCCCCTCCACCAGCGAGGGCACTTCATCGAGCGGCGAGGAGAACGAGCGCGCCACTGTGGAAAGTGCTTCGAAGTCGGAACGGGCGCGCTCCACCGCCCGCAGGCCGCACAGAAATTCAATTCTGAGGTTTCCGCGGATGCGGTCGAGCTTGCGGATCAGAATGGGCCCGATCTCGCCGGTGGCGCGAACATGCGTGCCGCCGCAGGCGCTGCGGTCCAGATCCTGAATGGAAATAATGCGGATCTCGCCCTCCCGCTCGGTTGGTTTGCGGAGTCCAAGGTCTTCCGACGATTGGCGGTAGCTGACGCTCACCGGACGATTTTCGAAAACGATTTGGTTGGCGCGGCGCTCGGCTGCGCGGATCTGGCCGGCCTCCAGCGCGCGGGCGACATCGATGGTGCTGGAATCCGCGCCCAGGTGGAAGCTGACCGTAGGCGCATCGAACAGTTCCACCAGCACGGCCGACAGCAGATGCTGGCCAGTGTGTTGCTGCATGTGATCGAAGCGCCGGCGCCAGTCGATCACGCCCGCCACTTCCTTTTCAACCACGGGAGCGCTGGTCACATGCGCGATGCGGCCGTCCTCATCGACCACCTCGACGACCTCGACGCCGCCAAGCGTGCCGGTATCGAACGGCTGGCCGCCCGAGGCCGGATAAAAGGCCGTCCGGTCAAGATAGATTCGCTGTTGCTCCGGGCCCGCGTCCACGACGCAAGCCCGGAATTCCGTCAGATAGCTGTCCTGATAGTACAGCCGATCCGTCATTGCAACGCGATCAACTCCTGGTCGCTGGACTGTCCGGCGACGGTGAAGAAGATCGGCACGTTCCCCTTCGCCAGTCCGGATGGGATGGTCACGTTCACCTGGTATAACCCCACCTCGCCGGGTGTCAATCCGGCAAAACCGGCGACGGTGCACACCGGCTGAATCACTACCGTGTGCTGTCCAAAACATACTTGCGTTGACGGTACGTTTGCCGCCGGGTTGGGCGAGGCCGTACCCGACGCAACGCTGGGCGACGTTGGTCCGAGTCCAATCACGTAAATGACTACAGTATCGCCAGCCTTGGCCGGACTGCTCGAAATCCCCGTCAGCGCGCCGGCGGGCGTAGTCATGATCACATAGCCGCCGCCGAGCAACAGGAAGCGCGGCTGTGCGCTCTGAAGATTCACGTAAATCAGATTGCCGTTCGTACCGTTTCGAACCACCTGGATGGTTCCGTCGCCGGTCGCGGCCTCGAAGGGAATTTGGAAATTGATCTGGCCCGCAGCCACGTAGTAAACCGGGGCGGGTTTTCCATTCACCAGCACTTCCGTATTTCCTAAGCTGGTGCCCAGCGGCAGGCTGGTGGCCCCTTGGGGATCTCCGTAAGTGAATTGATCTCCGAATACCGCGGCGATGTCGCCCAGCGCTAGCGGCTCGTTGGCGACAAAGGTCCCGTTATTGACCACGCCGCCCGGGAATGCGACCGGAGCCGTCTGCGTTTCCACCGTAAGCTGCACCGGAACCTGAAAATTGCTATTGGCCGCGTTGCTGGAGATCGTAACCGAGCCCTGATAGACTCCGGGCGACAAGCCGGTGGGATCAGCCGAGAGAGCCACCAACGAAGGATATCCCGACACGGTGGAGGCGCTAAGCCAACTCCCGCCTGAGACCGTTGTGGCGCTCACGCCTGAAATGCTGAGGGAGCCCTGACCGCTGTTGGAGGTCGAAATATATTGCAGCGCTCCGGTGGCCGAAGTCTGCTTGTTGGCTGCCTGCGCGATCCGGATTTGAAACGAGCTGGGGCTGGCCTGAAGAATCGGCTGAGTGGTCACATTCAGAACTACGGGAATCTGTTTGTTGTCGGGAGCGAATGAAGAGCCGCTCAGTGTCAGCGTTCCGTTGTAGGCTTGCGCCGCCATGGAACTGCCCGCGGTCACGGTCACGGTGTAGGGCACGTTGAAAGCGAAACTGCCTGAGCCGCTCGACGCGACAGCGACCGATAACCAGGATGCGTTGCTCACTGAAGGGGTGGCTGGGCGGTAGGTGTCGAAAGTCGTTGTGGTGGAAGTTCCCGGAGCCACATAGAACTGTAGTTGACTCGGCGCTGGGGAGCCCACCGACAAGACCACCACCACGTTCTGCGGCGAGTCCACCGCGTTGGGATCCGAGAGCGTAACAGTGCCTGTATAAGTTCCCGCCGTAAGCGAGGAGGACTGGATCGCGATCTGGATCGGGATGCACGAGCCTTGTCCTGTAATTCCGCACAGGCCCAAGGTCCCGATGGTGGGAACCAGCCAGGGCACGGAAGAAGAGGCGCTCAGACTCAGCGATCCTGTGCCGAGGTTCTGAGCATTCACCGTTTGGGTAGGACCGTTGGACCCTGGCGCCACCGAAAGAACAAAAGAAGTCTGGGAGAGGCTGAGCCTTGGCGCAGCGCTCAATATCGAACCGAATGCAAGTAGAAAAGCGACAGCGCAAATATGCGCACGGGAAGATTTGTCAAAAGCCACGGAAGCTCCTTAACATTGCTTGGATTGATACAACAATAAAAATACAGTACGCCTGAGGCGGCGCGGCGCGGGCGATACGATCATAGCAGGTCCCCTGCCACTTCGATAAGCGCTGATTTCCAGCCGCGAATCGTGTTCGAAAAAGATGAGTTCCGCCACAACCCCTGCGACACCCGGCAACACCCCCGAAAACCGCCCGCCCCTTACTGTGGCTCGGTGATTTCGAAATTAGCTACCAGAAACTGCCAATCCGGGAGCTCATACGCCCGAAATTTGGTGGGAACATCCACCGTTACGTTCTTCATCTCCAATGGCCCCAGCGAGGAAACCTGCGCCGGAAAGCTGATCAGCGGAGGCTCGCCCGGCTTGGCCGCCGTAGTGGTCAGATTGACTTTCAACTTTATGTCCCCGAGATCGGCCTCGGAATGGTTCACCACCGCGAATTGAACCACCAATTTCCCCGGGCTCTTCTCATTGATGCGAAATCCAACCAGCTCCACCCATTTCGCCAGCGAATTGGAGCTATTGCTGGCCGTGATATGAGCCGGCGGACCATTGCCTGCCGCTTTCGTCTGCTTGTTCGCCGACGTAGACGAACATCCAATCATGCACACCGCCGCTAACAGCAAACTCAGCCGCATAAGTCTAATGATACGTCGGCCAGACTACCGCCAGCACTTCGAGTTGAGCGCGGTGTCATACTGGATGATATGCCATGGCGAACGGCGATTTTCCTTCTGGCTGCGGCACTGTTTGCCGACTCTGGCGGGGGACTGCACTGGACACCGCCCGCCGATTGGAAATCCGAGGCGCAGCGCCCCATGCGATTGGCCACCTACAACGTCCCCCACGCGGCCGGTGACAGCGAAAACGGCGAGTGCGGCGTGTTCTACTTCGGTTCCGGCCGGGGCGGCAGCGTTCAGGCGAACTTGGATCGCTGGATCGGTCAATTCTTGCAAGGCGATGGGAAACCTTCAAAATCCGCGGCCAAGGTGGCAAGCCGGTCCGCGCACGGCTTTAAGATCACCACTGTGGACGTCTCCGGCGCCTACACCGGTATGGGCGAGCCGATGGCTCAACCCGGTAAACCCGTGCCCGGTTACCGGCTCTTGGGCGCCATCGTCGAGGGTCCCCAAGGTTCGGTGTTCTTCAAGTTCACTGGGCCGGCGAAAACCGTGGCTCAAAATCAGAGCGCGTTCTCGGGGATGTTAGACTCGATCGGCCCTTAGTAGCCTAGGCGCATTTCACTTCCCGGTAGCCGCCGTCTGTTTCGCCAGTTCAGTTCGAAAGGTCTGCTCGCGCTCGTCGACATAAGCGCGATACCCTTGGGGGTCGATGAACGGGTTAGCTCCGCCGTCGGCGAGCTTCGCATATTTCGCTTCCATGCCGTAGTAGTTGCCGTGGGCGCCCAGAAAGACGTCGCAGGGAAGCGCTTTCAACACGCGAAACATTTTCTCGTAATCGCTCGCGATCTGGGGATAGAGCGCGTTGTTCACCAGCTTGTAGCCTGGATTGACGTTGGGGCTGCCGACAATCACCACGTCATACGTTTTCCCGCCATCCCGCACTTTCATGGTCCAGGTGGTGCATCCCTTGGTGTGTCCCGGCGTGAGATGAGCAACCATGACCACGTCTCCCAGCTTGACCTGGTCGCCATCGTGCAGCACGCGATCCACTTTCACCGGCTTGTACCGCATGTTCGGCATTCGGCCATACTGAAAATTGCTTTCGCCGCCGTTCTCGATCTCCGGCACATCGGCGTCCATGACCATATATTTCGCACCGGTCAGTTCCTTGATCTGAAAGCTGCCGGCGCAATGGTCGTAATGGGCGTGGCTGATGAGCAGGATCTTCACGTCACTGAACTTGAAGCCCAGCTTCTCGATGCTGGCGCGGATCAGCGGCACCGACGCTTCCAGGCTGCTGTTCACCAGAATGGAACCCTGCGACGTAGTGATCAGATAGGATGCCAGTCCTCGCGAGCCGACGTAATAGACATTGCCGATGACGCGATGCGGTGGGAACGGTTGCGTCCAGTCGCTCGCTTGTTGAGCCGCTAAGCGCGGCGCGAAACTTCCCGACCAAGCCAGCCCGAGTGAGAGCAGAACAATCCGATGCAGATGCATACGCTACCAATAGCATCTTTGGCGGCGGCGTACAACGAAAGGCTGGTGTCGTAGCGCTACTGCGTGGTCGGGCACGGTTCGGCGATCCGCCGCAAGTTCAGAACAATGGCTTGCACGTTCGGGTCGTCCAGCAGGTCGGTGACATTTCCTGCCAGCCAGATCCATCGCCCATCGGCGTGCAGTCCACGCATTTCGATAGTTTGGGTTCCCACTCGGCTTGTTAGCAGGTTCGAGCAACAATCTTCGAACAGGTGCGCGTCGTCGGGATGGACGAACGCGAGCACCGGCTGTCCCAATAGATCCCGCTCTGAATAGCCGAGCGCGGAGTGAACCAACCGCAGAATGGTCAGCTCCGGGTTTAACAGTAGGATCGCCTCGCGGCTTCCACGCAGCAGCATATCGAAGAGGTAGTTATTCCTGCGGATGGTCTCCTCGAGCTTTCGGAGATTGTCGTTCTGCTCCTCCAGCTCCGAGATCCGCTCCAGCAGATGTGCGACAACCTGATCTTCCGGGCGCTGCGGAAACTGGCAGGCCTCGCATTGATTCCGCGCGTAAAGCTTAGACATAATCTCTAGAAACTTGAGCCGCGGTGAAGGCCGCCACTTTCTTCAAAATCGCTTCAGGCGGCGGCGTAAACGGCATCACGGACCAGTTGCTGGAGACCGGGATGAGCACCACGCGGTTGCCCAAGTCCACGGCGTCCTCCAACTTGGCGCTAGCAAACCGCCGGATTTCCCCGCGCACCTGATCGATTCGTGCGCGCCGCGACAGGATGCCGAGAAAGGCCGGTCCGTGCCAGCGATAGAGCTCGTCGGAGGCCGCCAGACCGGCTCGATAGTGTTGCGCGCAGGTGGACAGAAGGTGGTCTCCAATCGCGTACCCGAAACGCGCGTTGACCGAAAGGACCCGGCTGACTACGGCCACCACCACGAACTTTCCTTGCGGGGAAGCAGCGGCCGCCTGGATCGCCTTTTCCGCCTCGTTCCTGCTTAGCAGCCCCGTCACCGGGTCCCTCTGCTTCGCTTCTGTAACGGTGCTGGTCACTTCGCGGGAGCACTGCAGTTCTTGTTCCAAGGCCGCCATGGCATTCTGGCTCTCGGCCTTTTGCCGCGCGGATTCCTCCCGGACCGTCTCCAGGCATTCGCTCAAGCGCGTTTGGAGGAGCTGGACGTCCTTTAACATGCCGGCCTGTTGCAAGGCCTGCTCGATCTCCCCGAGCTTGGCGGCCGAGGTTTCGCTGTTGGCCCCGACTCTGATAATGGTTTGGGTCAGCGTCGAAACCATCTTGTGCAGTTCGCTGTTTTGCCGCCGGATGAACGCCGTCGTCGAGCGATCGTACTCTTCCAGAGTCCGCACCAGATCTCCGACCGTGGCCAGCAACTCGGCCGGCTTGGCGTTTGAGTTCAGAGTCGTGGCAAAACGGTCCAGACCGGCGCGAAAGCGTTCATAGTCGGACGGCTCGCCTGGGGTCGCATGCACAGCCAGAGCCTGCAGCATCAGATCGATGATGTGCAGGTATGCGTTTTCGGTTTCTCGCCCTTCCCGGTAGAGATAACTCTTCAGCGAAATCATTCCCGAACGCTCCACTTCCCCGGTATGCGCTACGCTGGGCAGGCTGCCTGGCTCGCCAATTGCCCCGATGTTCTCTTCGGTGAAATTGAGTGTTTGTTGAGCGCGCGTCGAGTGCTTGCGCCGCAGATGGTATTCTGCGGGAAGAAGGTCCATGCAATGAGCTGGCGCGCCAAATTGCTGATTACCGGTTGCGCGCTCGGATGTATGAGCATCCTCTACGCGTTCCAGCGGCCATTCCGCCAGTATGCCGGAGTAGAATATTTTCATTTCGAGCTGACGCCGGATTGGCAGCAACCATCCGAGTGGGCTTTCGCCCGTCTGATGTACCCGCCCGGCCCCAACGACGGCTACCGAGGACGCTTCGACGGCGACTGGCGCCAGGGTCTTTCACTCTGGACTCAGGATTATCCGCGCGCTGACCGCCATTTCTCCCAGGCCGTGCGCCGGCTCACCCGGTTGGACGCCCGCTCGGTGGAACAGCCCGTGAATCTCGAAGACGGCGACGACGTCTTTCACTGGCCCTGGCTCTATGCGGTCCAGGTCGGCGAATGGGGACTAACCGAAGCGCAGGGCAAAATTCTGCGCGATTATTTGCTGCGCGGCGGCTTCTTCATGGCCGACGATTTTCACGGCAACTACGAATACCAAATGTTCGTCAAGCGCATCCATTTCGTTTTCCCCGACCGGCCTATCGTCGACATTCCGGACGACGACGCCATTTTCCACACCGTTTTCGATCTGGACGACCGCTTCCAGGTACCCGGCGCGGAACATCTGCGGGTGGGAGCCAAGAATCCGGGAGACGGCGGCATCGGAGCCCATTGGCGCGGCATTTACGACGATAAAGGCCGCATCATGGTCGCGATTTCTTACAACTCCGATCTCGGCGATGCCTGGGAGTGGGCCGACGATCCGGGCTACCCGGAGCGTTTCTCCGGCCTCGCCATCCGCATCGGAGTGAATTACATCATCTACGACATGACGCACTGAGCAGGCTTCTGGTGGAACTACTCGGGCATGGGCCGCCGGCCGGGCCCGCGCCAAGCCTGTTAGGTGCGCGAAAGTTCATCCTGACGGGCTCGCATTTCGGCTTGCGCCTCGCGGTGCATTTCGCCGATCTTGGCGCCCGTGGAAACCACATCGATAAAGCCGACTATCACCAGGGGAAGCGTCACCACGCCCCACAGGATCAAAGCAAAGCGGCGCGCCATGGCGGCTTGTACACCGAACAGGGTCAACCCTAGCGTGGACAAGACCTGGAACAATCCGACATTTCCGGGCGCTTGAGGCGCCGCCGAGCCTAGCCGCAACAGCACCATCAAGGCCGCCGCGCCTTTCCAAGAGCTTTCATCCAATCCATAAGCTTGCATGACCGCGTAAATCGGAACGATCTGCATCAGCAGGTGAGGAATGCTTACCAGCGCCGAGAGGTACAGATAACGGGAATGGCCGATTCGGTGCAAGTCTTCGATGAACACGTGCGCCCAACTGAAAAGACGCGCGTCCAAGATCGCGTCCAGAGCCTGTTCGCGCCAATACATGGCAATCGCCAGCACGGCGGCGCAAATGACGATCACAATCGTCAGGAACAAGCTGCTGTCGGAGACGATGCCCAGAGCTCGGGCCTGCCCATGGCTTAAAGGAAACTGCTTCAGATAGCGGAACGAAAAGAAGACGCCCAGCATGAGCAGGATTCCATCGAAGATGCGCTCGATCAGCGCCGAGGCCAGTGTCACCGAGATAGGAATCCGGGTCCAGCGGGTGAGAAGAAAACAGCGGATCAGTTCGCCGGCCCGTAACGGCAGGACTTCATTGGCGAACAGGCCGACAAAAATCGCGCGCGACGTGTTGGGAACCGAGACCGGCGCCACCGGGCGCAGCAAGAGACTCCAACGCCAGCCTTGGATCACGTAGGCGAGAACTTCAGTGACCACCCCCACGGCGACCCAGCGCCAATCGAGCGTGCGGATTTCATACCACAGCTCGCTCCAACTCACGCCGTGCAAAGCCCAACCCAGGCAGGCCAGTGAAACCAGGATTGTCACCAGTGTGAAAACGCGGGTTCTGAGCCGGGTTTCCGGCGATGCAGGGGGCATACTGCCATAACCATGATACTGCGTGGCGCTTTCGGCTCATCGTGCGAGCCGGCGCGATGAAGGCACTGGCACTATTGCCAGTTGTGACTCCCGGCTGGCGAATGTTAGCCTGCAAGCTCCCCCGAACGTTTTGAGCGGCCGTCCAGGGGGCTGCCCCTTCAACTGCGCGCGGAACGAATCGTGATGTCGAAATGTACCTACTGCGGAGCGGACACAGAACTACACTCCGGCGCCGTTCCGATCTGTCTAGTCTGCGCCGTGGAATTGGAACCGCAGCGAAAGCCTCCTGCTCTGGAGCGTCTGCCAGGCCGCAGAACGGGGAGCGGCCGATCCGACCACTTGGGATCTGCCGCGGACGATTCATTAGCGTGTCCAGAATGCGCCCAGCTGGAAGCGGACCGCCAGCAGGCGATCAGGCGCTATGTGGATCTCCGGGCGGCCCGCCAGTGTCTGCTGCTAGAATGTCCCTCTCTCGCACCAGCGCTCGATCCCGTCCTTGCGTCGGTCGAAAAAATCGTAAACGAAGCTTGGCGAAAATTAGCCGAGCATCAGGCCGTCCATTCGCTGGCCGCAAGCGCGTGAGCTTTACCGCTCCGCCCGCCGAAACGCGAGCACGGCGTTGAGTCCGCCGAAGGCAAACGAATTGGACAACGCGCACTCGATCTCCGCCGGCCGTGCCTGGTTGGGGATCACGTCCAGGTCGCAGGCCGGATCCGCCTCGTTGTAGTTGGCGGTAGGCGGCAGAATGGATCGGTCCAACGCCAGCAAAGTGGCCACGGCTTCCAGCGCTCCGGCCGCGCCGAGCGCGTGTCCGTGCATGGATTTGGTGGAGCTGACCGCGAGCTTCGCGGCGTGCCCGCCAAACACTTTGTTGATGCCCGCGGTCTCGGTGGCATCGTTGGCTGGCGTTGCGGTTCCATGCGCGTTGATGTAGCCGATTTGTTCCGGCGCCAGGCCCGCATCGGCCAGCGCGGCTCGCATGGCTTGCGCCGCGCCATCGGGGGAGGGTTGCGTGATATGAAACGCATCCGAGGACATTCCGAAGCCGGCGATCTCGCCATAGATTTTCGCCCCGCGTGCGCGCGCCGCCTCCAGCGGTTCCAGCACCAGCATCGCGCCGCCTTCTCCCAGAATCAGGCCACGCCGGTCGCGTGAAAACGGACGGCACGTATCCGGCGATACTACGCGCATGGCCTCCCAGGCCTTGAGAAAACCCAAACTGAAAACCGCCTCGCTTCCTCCGGCCAGCGCCATTCGAGCCGCGCCATTTCGAACCAGCCAAAAAGCCTGGCCGATGGCGTGATTGGAGGATGAGCAGGCGGTCGAGATCGTGTAAGTGGGACCGGTGATGCCCGTCTCCAGCGATATCCGGCTCGCGCCGGCGTTCTCCATGGTGCGAGGAATGGTGAGTGGATTCACGCGCGGGATGTTTTTGCGGTACAGATTCACGAAGCCTTCATCCTCGGTGGTCTGCCCGCCCACGCAACTGCCGGTGACGATGGCGGTGCTCTGGCGTAGCTCCGCAGTCCACTCGATTCGCGCGTCGGCGATGGCTTCGCGCGCGGCGATGGCGGCGAATTGAGCAAAGCGGTCAAGCAGGCCGATTTCTTTTTCGTCGAAATAACGCGCGGCGTCGTAGTTCCGCACTTCAGCGGCATTCTGAAATCGCAGCAGAGTACGATCGACGGCCTCCAGCGGCGCGATTCCAGAACGTCCCTCCGAAAGCGCTTGCCAGAATTCGCAGCTATTATGCCCCAACGCCGAGATGACACCCAGGCCGGTGACTACTACGCGATTGGTCATGGCAGCGGCATCCGGCCTGAAGCCATTCGGTCAGGCTTGGACCGCGGCCTGGCCTCCCTCGCCTTGATTGAGCAGCTTGGCGATGCCTTCCACCACATCGTGTACCGAGCGAATGCTTTGCGCCGCCTCGTCCGGAATGTTGATGTTGAACTCGCTTTCCACCGCGAAAAGAATATTGATCCCGTCCAGCGAATCGATTCCCAACTCTTGGAACGTGCTTTCGGCCGTTACCTTCTCCCGCGGAAGGTGCTGGTTGGTCGCAATGATTCCTCTGACCCGCTCGGTCAGCTCTTCGTTGGACATAGGATGTCGGTCACCTTTTCGAAATGAAAACCTAGCTGCATCAATTTTGGCAGAACTTCGCGCACACTTTCGAGCGTGGCCCGGA
The DNA here is from genome assembly GCA_963761935.1 of Terriglobia bacterium. Classification (GTDB taxonomy): domain Bacteria; phylum Acidobacteriota; class Terriglobia; order Bryobacterales; family Bryobacteraceae; genus Palsa-89. The sequence goes on from CAVXJU010000086.1 coordinate 22,271, forward strand.
TATCTGGATTGGATTGGACTGTTCGTCCGTCATGCAGGCATAAGATAGCGCCATTTTGCGCGCCATTCAGAAGCCGTGGAACGATGCGCTCGCTGGTCCACTTCCAGTCTAACGCGATGCTGGTCCACATAACGCCCATCAGGCCCAGCTGCTGCTGCGCTTCGCGGAGGCCGAACCATCGGATGCCGTATGGAGCGCGGAAGTAGCGCGGCCGCACGCCGGTGGCGCGCTCGATGGTTTCCTGCGCCAAGCTGAGCTCGCGCCGGATGAAGTCGCGCGGCTTGAAATCCAGACGCGGATGCGTGTCGGTGTGGTTGCCGATCTCGTGTCCGGCGCCAGCAACCGCGCGCGCCACTTCCGGAAGACGGCGAACGTTCGCGCCACACTGGAAGAAAGTCGCCGGGACGCCGTAACGCGCCAGGATCGCGAGCAGTTCCGGTGTCGATTCGCTGGGGCCGTCGTCGAAGGTAAGCGCGATAGCCCGGCGCGTGCGCGTGCCTCGATGGACCGAAGGAGCGAGCAGCGTCGAGGAAGGAGAACGCACGGCGTGGGCCAGCAACCCCGCTCCCGCCAGTGCCGCGCCGCCCGCGCATCCCAGCCAAGGAACCCAGGCCGTCATGATTTAGCAACGGCCGGCCACTGGGCGCGGCGCATCATGGCACAACCGGCAATACCACGTGCGACGGATAGCTTCGCGACCGGAACACGCGCTGCTCCGCCTTTTGATAATCCGAACGCTTGGCCAGAAAAATGTTTTCTACATACTTCTGCGGGTTGCGATCGTATAGCGGAAACCAGGTGCTCTGCACCTGCACCATAATCCGGTGGCCTTTCAAGAATGCGTGGTCGTTGGTGTGAAGATCGATTCGATAGCCCGTCACTTCGCCCGGCTTAATCGGCGCGGGATGTTCGAAGCCTTCGCGGAAACGGCCGCGCAGAATCTCGTCGGCCACCATGAGCTCGTAGCCCGCCAGCTTGGGAGCATCGGGATAAGTCTCCGGATAGACATCGATCAGCTTAACGACCCAATCGCTGTCCGAGCCGCTGGTGGATGCGAAAAGCTGAGCCACGATATCGCCGGCAATTTTCAAATTCTCGCTGAGCGGCTCGGTTTCCCAGGTCAACACGTCCGGACGATTCTGGACGAAGCGCTGATCCTCCACCAGCCACGTTGGCCAGCCGCCGCCAGGATAAGTCGGACTGATGGGCCGGTGACGATACGGAACCGGATGCGCGGGATCGGAGATGTAGCTGTCAAATGTTTCGCCATCGTCCGCGGGCGCGTCGAAAGACAACCGGCCATTGGTCTGAAAGTACAGGTTGGTGTCTTTGGCTGAATGCGGCGGCCAGGAATCGTAACTTCTCCCAGCGGTTCGAGCCGCTTTGGAACACGCGCGCTTCGGGAATATCGCGCGCGCCTTTGTCGTGCAGCCAATAAGCGAACCAGGGCGCTTCAATGTCAGTCCGAAAATACTTGCTGGTATTGCTGTCGAATGGAATTTCGCCCAACTTGCTGCCGTCCGCTCTGGCCCAGCCTCCATGATTCCACGGGCCGACCACGAGATAATTCAAATGATTCGGATCGTTCTTCTCGAACAGGTCATAGATCTTGAGCGGACCGTAGAAATCCTCCTGATCCCACCAGCCGCCCACATTCAGGTTGGGAACTTTCGGCGCACCGATGTAAGGCGCGAAGGCTTGCTTCCGCCAGAACGCGTCGTAGTTGGGATGCTGCACAAAATCGTTCCAGGTGGGCAGCTTGCCGTGGAAATATTTTTCGTTGGCATTGGACAGCGCGCCCAGGCCGAGATACCACTGGTACGTGTCGGCGCGATCGAATGGAAAATAAGTGTTGGCCTCTTTGGTGGTTTCCAGATCCGCGGCGTACTCAAATCCGTAACTCAGGCGAAACGCGCCATTGTGATGGAAGTCGTCGCCCAGAAACATGTCCGCCGGCGAGGCCTGTTCGGAAGCGGCTTTGAGCGCCGGGTGCGGATCGAGCAAGGCCATCGTAACCAGCCAGCCGCCGTAGGAAATTCCCACCATCCCCACGCGGCCATTGTTGCCCGCGATGTTGTGGAGCATCCACTCGATGCTGTCGTAGGCGTCGGTGCTCTCGTCGACAGCGTGCGGATCTTTCTTATCACGCACCGGCCGCTGCATGACAAATGTCCCTTCCGAACCAAAGCGGCCGCGAATGTCCTGGATGGCGAAAATGTAGCCGTCGGAAAGAAGGTCACCATAGCGCGCCAGCATGGCTTTCTCGTCCATCCTGAGCGCGCCGTAGGGGGTGCGTTCAAACAGAATGGGAAGCGGACCGCGAGCGTTGCTCGGCGTGTAAACCAGGGTATGCAATTTCACGCCATCGCGGGTGGGAATCATCAGGTCCTGTTTGACGAAACTCGACTGCGGTTGACCGAAAGCGCACGTCGCGGACAGAACGAGCGAATAGATTACGGATTTCAAGACGGTTTTGGCACAAGTATGATGGGCGGGGCGAAGCTTGTCAAGCGAGAGCGGCGATCGAACCGCGGGCCGCTCTCGGATCGAGCCTTACTAGCGCAAAAAGTGCAAAGCGCTGGCTGCCACGCTTCCAATCGCGGCGGCCACCGCGGCGTATTGCCACATGCGAACTAAACGCACGGAGTCCGGTTCGAGCTGCAACTGGTGCGCGCACGCCGGGCAATAGCCGATATCATCGTCGGTGACAGTGCGGCATTCGGGGCAATGTTTCGGCATACCTTTGTCCCTCCACCAGGAAGATATCGCCGCGCGCAGCGAGCGCGAATCCTTCCTGGGTACTGGTTCGATACGCGATGCCTACCTCCAGCCGCATAGCCCAGGTACAAGGCGTACCAGTCCTTGCCTTAAAACTTTTGAATTTGTACTAGCCCGAAATGATGCGGAGTCGCAGACTGGCGCTCCGCGAGCGTCAGTGTTTTACCGGCACTCGCTGGCGCAGCTCCTCGAACCAATCGCTAACTCCCACCATCACCCGGCTGTCCTGCTGCGAGCCCGGCGCCTCCTCCACCAGGAAACGCTTCCCGTCGGGTGCCTGATCCCAAGTGGTACCGAAGAGCCGCTTGGCAATTTCGCGCGGCTCACCAATATGCAACGCCGGCGTGGTCTGGATGTCGACCGACATCAGAGCTCGATCGGGAGCCCTGGTCAGATAGAACAGCTCCCGTCCGTTATGCGACCAGCGCACCGAATCTCCGCCTTCGGTCGAAATGCGCTCTTTGCCCCCGGGCCCGGGGAACGGTTGCACATAGATTCACCTTGTCCGGACTCCGTCGACACGTAGGCTACCCATTTGCCGTCCGGAGAGATCTGGCCATCGCTCTCGTGCGCCTGGGTATCGTGCAGCGGAGTTGGCTTGCCGGCGGCTCCGCCGGACACCCGAAGAACCCAGAGGCGCGAAGGTTTCCCTCCGTCGGCTTGCGCGTAGAGCAACGACTTCCCATCCAGCGACCACGAGGCCGGCGATGGCGGCGAATCCGTAGCCAGCAACAACTCCGGCTTGGCGCTGCCATCCGCCATGACCGAATAAATTCCCGATTTTCCCGCCAGCGTGGAGCCGAACGTAATCCGCCGCCCGTCCGGCGTCCAGATCGGGTTCGCGTTCTGCCCCTCAAACGTCAAGCGCTGCCGGATACGCCGCTCCAGCTCGAAGATCCAGATATCTCCGGCGCTGCCGGCGCCCGATCCAGAGTGAATCGCGTTAGCCACGCGGCGGCCGTCCGGCGACAGGCGTCCAGTGCCCCATAATTGGGCATCGGAAACTGGCTGCACGTGGCCTTGCTGATCCAACCATCCCAGTACGGTTTCATCGCCCCGGCCGAAGGCCTGCATGTAGATCAGCAGACCGGTATCTGGAAAAGAGTATTCTCCGAATTCCGAATGCGGGCCAGTCAGTGCTCACGCCTCAATCACGGGTGCCTCGGGGCCCGTTACCGTCAGACGCTCGCGCATCGAACGGCGCCGCGAACAGCGTCCCTCCGCGAATGTACACCAGGTGGCCGGTCGGAACGTAGCGCCCATCCTGCCCGTCAGTCACTACCACGTGATAGCTGCGCCTTCTTCAGATCGAGCACTGCAATCTGATTCGGGACGCCCCTGACGATGGTGAACAACATGCGCCCGATGCGCCCGGCAGAAAATGTGGCGTGCGATATCCGACTTCGCCCTTCTTCGCATCAGGCGTGAGCAGCGTTTGCGCCGTTCCGCCGGAACTCGAGATGCGCATCAGACCTTTGCCGGCGCTGAAGACGATGGTGCCGTCGTCTCCCCAAGTCACGCCCGAAGGGGCCGCTGCGTCGGCCAGCGTGATAGCCGTGCCTCCGGTGGCCGGGATCTTCTTCAGCTTCCGTTCCGACCAGCCGAGAAGGCGGCGATCCACTGGCCGTCCGGAGAGAACTCCGAAAGCACGAGATTGTCGGCGCCGGACATCGGCTTTGGCTTCCACCTGGTCCATCATCCGCAACGATAAGCGGGTGTTTACCCGTTGAGTTCCGTGAAGGCCAGGCGCGTGCCGTCACGGGAGAGCACCGGAATTCCGAAATAGCTCTTCTGCGAATAGGTCCAGCGCACCACCGGGCGCGGTTCGGCCGCGGCCGATGCAGCAATCCCCAGCCAAGCCCGCGCCGCCGACTCACCACTGCCGCAGCCCACGGCAGCCACCACATTCCTTGCCGCGCGGGCGGTGCCGGCGCAACCGGGCCGGCAGCCGGCTCATCCGGCGCGTCGATCTCAATCCACGCATCGCCGATGTCGCGCAGCCGCTGCTTGGGGTCGCGCTCCAGGCAGCGCTGCAAAAGCCGGCGCACCTTGGGCGGCGTGCCGGCGGGCAACTGCTTCCAATCGATGTCGGCGCGCAACACCGCGGCCAGAGTGTCGGAGACCGTCTCGCCTTCGAACGTGGTCTTGCCGGTGAGCATCTCGAACAGCACCACGCCGAAGGCCCAGATGTCGGCGCGCTTATCCACCGGTTTGCCGCGCGCCTGCTCCGGGCTCATGTACCCGGCGGTGCCCAGGATCATGCCCGCGCGGGTGGCTTCGAGCGTCAGGGTGGGCGAGTTGGTCTGGGCTTCCGCCGGAGGCGGCCTCGGCTTCGAATGCTTTGGCCAGCCCGAAATCCAGCACCTTGACCTTGCCGTCGGCCGTGAGCTTGATGTTGGCCGGTTTCAGATCGCGATGGACGATGCCTTTTTCGTGCGCCGCTTCCAGCGCCGTCGGCGATCTGGCGCGCGATGCGCCAGCGCTTCTTCCAGCGGAATCGGGCCGGCAGCGATTCGTTCCGCCAGCGTCGGGCCCTCCACCAGTTCCATCACCAGGACGCGCATGCCGCCGATTCTTCCAGGCCGTAGATGGCGGCGATATTGGGATGGCTCAGCGCCGCCAGCACCTGCGCTTCCCGCTGGAAACGGGCCATGCGGTTGGCGTCGGTGGCGAGTAGCGCGGGCAGGGACTTGATGGCGACGTCGCGGTTGAGCCGCGAATCGTGCGCGCGATACACTTCGCCCATGCCGCCCGCGCCGAGCGGCGCAACGATTTCGTAAGATCCAACGCGTGTGCCCGGCCCGAGAGACATAGCGGTTTTAGTTTTTCCTTACTTCGCGTGCCACGGCTGGCCGATCAGCAGCTTCGGATCCGCGTCCGGCTTGGGTACGAATTTCTGCGTGCGGCCATACTGATTGTCGCCGCCATACAGATTGCCCTTCGAATCCACCGAGAAGGTGTGCACTTCGATATAGCCGTCGGGCAGTTCCCTCGGCACCATCCACGTGTACAGATGGTTGCCCTTGAAATCGAGCTTGTTGAAGCGCAGCGGGGCGAGGTCGGTGACCCAGATGCAGTCGTCGTTCACGATGATGTCGAGCGGCAGCGAGAAGCCGGTGAACGCATCCACAAAATCGAACTTCGCGGGGTCGGCCGTGGTCTTGAATACGTTGATGCGGCCGCCCGAGCGGTCCAGCACGAACACGCGCCCTTCCGGACCGATGCCGATGGCATGCACACCGTTGAACTGCCCCGGTCCTTTTCCGTGGCCGCCGAACTCGCCGATGTACTTCAGGTCGCGGTCCAGGATCATGACGCGATGGTTATCCAGACCATCGGCGATCAGCACTCGGCCATCGGGGAGAAAAGCCACGTCCTGAGGCTTGCCGAAGTGCGTGCCGTCCGTGCCCTCCACGCCCTTTTCGCCCAGCGACTTCAGCAGTTTTTTTCCATCGTTGGAAAAAACGTAGATCATGTCGTAGGTCTCGTCGACCACCCAGACACGGTGCTGCGGATCATACGGGCTGATGCGAATGCGGTGCGGCCCAGGGCCCTTGGCATCGGCAAAGAGATAATCCCATTGCGACCAGCGCTCGCGCACCTTGCCATCGGCGTCCAGCGTATACAGAAAGTTTTTCTTCATGACGCGCCGATCCGTGGCGCTGAGCACGTTGATCCCAAGCGAGCCGGCAAAACCCGCGTAGCTGTCCGGAAGCGGATCGGGAAGCCGGGTTTCGCCGCGCTGCAGGATGAAAATGCGGTCGGGCGATTCGGCCCAAACGCCGGAGTTGCCCCCAAAGGCGAAACCTGGTTCAGAGAAGGGCTTGTGCCAGTAGCGGATCACGTTGTACGGGCTGGGGCCTACCGGCCCTGAAACGACGGCCGGTTTGGTCTGCGCAAACAACGCGGCTGTTCCCCCCGCTATGGCCAATCCCAAGGAAAGCTTGGCCGAGTCGCTCTTCCACATGCTGTTGGTACCTCCACTCAGTACGGACCATATTATTATGACCCATTGTTTTTTGCGCAGAGCCAGTGGGCCGATGACCGTGCTCCAATGGTATCTATGGACAAACGATTAGCGAAACGGCACAAACGTCAGGTTTCCCGCGCGAAACAACACGTGAAGCTGTCTGAGCCGGACGTCAGGACGCCGGAACAGATTAAAGCCGCCCGCGAGGCGAGCCGTCCCGCTGAAACCCGAAGCAGCAGACCTAACGTCCATAGCTCCGGACCAGCGTTTCGAAATAAGCCGCCTGTGACAGGTAGCGCGGCGAAAACGGACGCTTAGGCTTACCTGTGAGAAAGGCGCTTCAGTTGGCTATATTATCTACACGCTGTCCACATTGCAGATCGGTCGAGTTCCGAAGAGTCGGAGTTCGAAACGCTATCGAGAGAGCCATCCACTGGATCCTCCTGCCTTATCGCTGCGATCTCTGCGGCCGCCACTTCTTCCTGTTTCGATGGCAAGCTCCGGTCGTGGGAACCGCCTAACCGGGAAACGGGGATAACTTCGGTGGTCGCCGGGGTCCCTCTGCATGACATGGCGCGAGTATCACGAATTTACCAAGCACAGCGTTGAATCGCTGAGGCGCGCGCCGCATGTTCTCGACTGGGCGAACATGCCCGATCCGTTCCGTCACTACGAGGGCGTGCCGGTGCTCGACCTGCCGGCAGATCCACCCGTCCCTGAAACACCAGCGCTCGAAGTGCTTCACGGTGTCTCTGGCAGCACGTCTGCCGGTGACGGCCGACGTTCCTTTCGCAACTGCTGTTCTATTCCGCTGCGATCAGCGCGTCCAAACGTGTTCCGTCCACTGGATACCGGTACGCATTGCGCGTGAATCCATCCTCCGGGAATCTGCACCCAACCGAATTTCACTTCATCACGCGCGGTCTGAAGGGGTGGCCCGATGGGCTGTATCATTACCGTCCCTCCGAACACATGGCCGAGCAGCGTGCCCTGGGCGATGTCGGCCGGAAGTGGGCCGGAAGCTCCGCGCCGATCGTGTTCGTCTTGACGAGCATTGCGTGGCGCGAGGCGTGGAAGTACCGCGAACGGGCATATCGATACTGCTTGCTCGACATCGGGCACGCCTGGCAGGCTCTCGCGCTCGCCGCACGGGCCGCTGGATGCGACAGCTTTGCGATCGGTCATTTCCAGGACGACTCCGTCGCGTCGTTCTGCCGCCTGCACGAAGATGAGTGGCCGATGCTTATCGTCGAGCTGCGCGGCGGTTCGATTCCAGTGCGCGGAGCAGACTCAGCTGAGACGGTTTGGTACGGCGGGCAGGCGAATCAGCTCTCCCCAGAAAGAATCGCGTATCCGCCGATCGACGCGATGCATGGCTCGACGAAACTTGGGAACGACGTGTGCTGCTGCATATCCACGGCCGATCCGCCTTCGGCAGGCTCCGGCGAAATCAGATTGCCTCCCCCAGCCGCATCGAGCCTCCCGTTTGGCGAGGTGGCGAGAAAGCGACGTTCAGCGTTGGACTTCGTGGGTGGAACGCGATCGATGTCGTCGGCGCAGCTCTCGGCCATCCTGACATCGGCGGCGGCGCCGTTTTTTGCAGATTTTTCCGGCGCACGTTTCATCCAGCTTTATTTGTACGTTCATCGCGTCGACGGCCTCGAACCTGGCGTGTACACATTCTGGCCTGAGCATGGCGAATTGGAGCGGATCAAGAGTGGCGACCAACGCGTCGCGGCTGCCGGCCTGAGCCTCGGGCAGGACCTGGCCGGTAACGCCTGCGTGGCGTTCTCGATGATCGGCGATCTGGAGCGTGCCGTCCGCGCCCATGGCGATCGCGGTTATCGCTATGTGCATTTCGAAGCAGGCGCCATCGGCCAGCGCTTGTATCTCGCCGCGGAAGCGCTCGGCCTAGGGGCCACCGGCATCGGCGCGTTCTACGATGAAGAGGTGCACCACTACCTCAATCTGCGGCCTGAGCAAGGACAGGTGGTGTACCACTTCGCGATCGGCTATCCGGTTCCCGATCCGCGCCTGGAAGCGTGATATGGCGTGGTAGGTATTCTGGTGCACGGCGACAATCACTTCATCGTGCACGGCCCATTGCCGGACCGCGGGGCTGCATTCGCGCTCGTTCGACACTGGTCCCTCATTCAGATCGGAGCGATCACGCCGCCTGCTCTGGATGGATGGCACATCGTCTCACGAGAGTTCCGAGAGAACTTAGAGTGGGCCGTGGTGGTCCCGGGCGACGGTGAGATGTCTGCTGCAGTAACCACGCTGCTCGCCGAGCTATTGGCGCGTGGAATCAGCTTGCAGGACTTTCGATTGGGACTTCAGTAGAAACGATCGGCACATGCCCCTGCCCCACAACCTGTTGCGGGACTCGCAGTACCTCCCAGCTCTTCCATAAAGCGCTGCCCCAACTGTACGAGCGATAGGACAAACCACGTTCAACGCAGAAGGCTTGCACCACCACGCTGATCTGCGGATAGTAGACGTGGCTGATGTTCGGAAATAGGTGATGCTCAACTTGGTATTCGAGACCCGAGCACAAGAATCTGCCCAGCCAGCCCGTCCGGAAACTCACGGTTCCCTCAGTCTGGGCGGCGAAAAAATCAGCGCCGTTTCGCGCTTCCGCTGTCGTGCGTTGTGCCTCGGCCGGAAAATGTCCAGGCGCCAGGATCGCGTACATTGCGTACCCCAATAAAATGTTTCGCAGAATATAGAATCCGGCAACTGCCGGCAGCGGCCAGAATAAGAGCGGTACACCGATCCAGATCGCATAATGCAGGACCAAGGCGGCGAGGTCGATCCAGTGCGCGGACTTTCGCCCTTTGGAATTGCGGAGCATTCCGATCACGTGCTTCCAACCGGCCATCTGTATGCTGAAGCAGTTCAGCGCGAGCGCCAACGGAAACAGCCAGAATTGCAGGTGGTCGTAATAGAATCGCCGCAGACCGGAGCTGGCGTGAACCTCGTTTGCGGTGATCGCGAACCACGGCAACAGGTCGGCGTCGCTGTCCACTCCCACCACGTTCGGCGCCGGATGGTGCAGCACCACGTGCTTGTGCCACCAGTAGGTAGCCGAAAGGCCCAGGAACATCGGATAGCCAAGATAGCTTAGAGCCTCGTTTATCCAGCGCTTGTCGCTGGTGGCGTAGTGCGTGGAGGTGTGCGTATTGGTCCCGACACCCATGCATCCGAAAGCTGAGATCAGGAGGCCGAGCACCCGCAGGGCCGGATTGTGGAAGGTCATGAAGACGGCGATGCCTGCCAGCGCGATTGCCGCATGGATCAATAGCTCGAACAGAATCCGGTTCGTCGCTTTCTGATCCCAGCCGCGTCGGGCAAACTCTCGACGCATTTCCGCCACTGCTTCAATAGTTGTCATTATGGAAAGGTACACTTTCAGGCTAACGGCAAATGAGGCGCCCGTTCGTAAGACTTGTGTAATTTCACGAACTCTCGCCGATACTGCGGACGCCAGCACGAATGAATCGGGAGACATTAGCTATGAATAAGAGCCTGCGTAGAGAGATCCTTGGGTATGTCTCATTGGGTGGAACGATGGCTTTGCTGCAAAAGACTGCCTCGGCCCAGCAGAACCAGCAGCCGGGCGCGCACCCTAGAAATCTTCATTACGGTCCCGACAATCCGTCCGAGACCTACGTGAAGCATGCCTACGACGAGCAAACGGTTGACCTCGGCGAAGTGAAAATGAACTACGTCGCCGAAGGCAGCGCGCGTTCGCCGGCGCTCCTGCTGATCCCCGGTCAGACCGAATCGTGGTGGGGCTACGAAAAAGCGATAGGGCTCCTGAAGAGACCGCTTCCACGTTCATGCCGTCGATTTGCGCGGACAAGGGCGGTCTAGTCGAACGCCGGGCCGCTACACGCTCGACAATATGGGCAACGATCTGGTGCGCTTCATTGCGCTGGTCATCCGGCGGCCCACGGTCGTGAGCGGACTCTCATCGGGCGGAGTGCTGTCGGCGTGGATGTCCGCCTATGCCATGCCCGGCACCGTCCGAGGCTGCCTGTATGAAGATCCGCCTTTATTCAGCTCCGAGGTCAACACTTCCTATGGCCAGTCGATACGCCAGGGTGTTGCCGGTCCGATGTTCGCTCTTTGGGCGAAGTACCTGGGCGACCAATGGAGCATCGGCGACTGGAACGCCATGCAGGAAGCGGCAGCGCGCGAATTGCATCTCCGTATGCCACTGCCAAAAACCGATGAGCCGCCGCAGAATCTGAAGGAATACGACCCGGAATGGGGGCGTTCATTCTGGACCGGAATGTGGGCGGCGAGCTGCGATCACGCGCAAATGCTGTCTCACGTGAAGGTGCCGGTGCTCTTCACGCATCACCAGCGGAGGATTGACGATAAGACCGGATTCCTCATTGGCGCCACTTCAGATCTGCAGGCCGCGCGGGTACGCGAGATCGTCGAGGCCGCCGGACAACCGATCGAATACCAGTCGTTTCCGGCCATGGGTCACCCGATGCACCAGATCGATCCTGCGCTATTTGCCAACACTCTGACGGCCTGGGCGGAGAAGCTGAAGGCCTGATCTCAGCTCCAATAGCTGCGGTCGAGGCTGCGGTATTGGACGGCTTCGGCCAGATGTTTGGCCAGGATCTCAGCGCGGTTGTCCAGATCCGCGATGGTGCGGGCGACTTTCAGAATGCGGTCGTGCGCCCGCGCGCTGAGTCCCATGCGACGCACGGCCATCTCGAGCATGCGCTCGCCGGCGTCGTCTAGAACGCAGAGCTTTCGAAGCTGTGACGATGGAATGGCGGCGTTGTAGAATCCGCGCTGCTGTTGGAGGGCGCGCGCGGCTTCCACGCGCTGGCGCATCTCGGCCGAGCCGGCGCCGCGATCCTTGCCGCGCAGTTCCTTGTAAGGTACGGCCGGAACTTCCACGTGCAGATCGATGCGATCGAGCAGCGGTCCGCTGATCTTGCTCAGGTAACGCTGGATGATCGCGCCCGTGCAGCGGCACTCGCGCGTTGGATCGGAAAAGAATCCACACGGGCATGGATTCATCGCGCCGATCAGAATAAAAGCCGATGGGAACGACAGCGACATGTTACTCCGGGCGATCATCACCGACGATTCTTCCAGCGGCTGCCGCAGCATTTCCAAAACGTTGCGCGCAAATTCCGGCAGCTCGTCCAGGAACAGCACGCCGTTATGAGCCAGGCTCACTTCACCGGGCCGTGGCGTTCCAGCGCCTCCGCCAATCAGTCCCGCATCGGAAATAGTGTGATGCGGAGCGCGAAACGGACGCCGCGTCACCAGACCGGCCCCGCGCGCCAGCAATCCCGCCACGCTGTGGATCTGCGTAGTCTCGATCGCTTCCTGAAACGTCAGCGGCGGCAGGATACCGGCGAATCGTTTCGCCAGCATGGTCTTGCCCGAGCCCGGCGGACCGATCATCAGAACGTTGTGGCCTCCCGCCGCAGCAACTTCTAGCGCACGCTTGGCCGTGATTTGCCCGCGCACCTCGCAGAAATCCGGGATCGCAGACTCAGCATCCGTGGCGACTGGAACGGCGGCCGCCGCAGGCCGGAACTGGTCCGGCTGGTTCAGATACCGCACCACTTCTGACAGATGCCGCATACCGAACACGTTCACGCCTTCGGTGACCGCCGCTTCGGCTGCATTGTCAGCGGGAACCAACAGGTTCGGAATACCCTGCCGCCGCGCGCACACCGCGATCGACAAGACTCCGCGCACCGGCCGCAAGCTGCCGTCCAGCGACAACTCGCCCACCAGCATGTGCTGATCCATCGCCCCTACGGTGCCCATCGCGCCCAGAATTCCGAGCGCCATCGGCAAATCGAATCCGGCGCCTTCCTTGCGGACGTTGGCGGGCGCCAGGTTGATGGTCACGGATTTATTCGGATATCCGAAACCGGAATTGAGCAGCGCCGATTTGATGCGCTCCCGGCTCTCGCGCACCGCCGTGTCCGGCATCCCGACGGTAATGAAATCGCGCGCGCTTCCGCCCGGATACATGTCCACTTCCACGTCGATCAAATGCGCTTCGATTCCAAAAACAGCGGCACTGCGGGTCCTGAAAAGGGCCATATTCGCGGAGGTAGTGCCACAGGCTGGCGATTACTCTCGATTTTGCGAGCGAATGCTAGAGCGCGAAGCGGCCTCGCGGAAATCTTGCCTTAGGGGTGGATTTGCGACAGAATCTGTTGGAACCGGGCTTCGCTCCGCAACTCCTTAAAAGCCGGATCGATTTTCATGCCTAGAACGGAGGTCTCACGCTTCCCCAAAGCCGCCTGCAGGTAATCCAGCGCTTTGGCTTTCTCGCCCAGCAAAGCGCAGGTACTCGCAAGCTCATAATTGCTGGCTTGCCCTTGTGCCGCGAATTTTTGCTGTACCGCGAGCATCGCTTCCAGCATGCGATGCGCTCCCGCGGCCTGAAATGCTTGCTCGCCCGCCGAAACTTCTTCCAGAATTTGTGAATTGTGTTCCAACAAGGCGCCGGTGCGCGCCTCGCGCAAATAATCCGTGTAGTCCCCGTCCCACAGATACAAGCGAGCCAAGTACCTGTGCGCCGAAAGGAAGGACGGATCGGAGCCCGCGATCTGCGAGGCCAGCGCGATGGCCTCGGCGTGGCGTCCGGAAGTGCCGATAATATCCGCCTTGTCCGCCAGGATGGATATAGAGGAAGGATCCAGTTGCTGGGCGCGGCTGATTTCAGCGAGTGCTTCGGCCGGGCGTCCTTGCGCGGACAAGAATGTAGCGAACCAGTGATGCGCGACCGCCGTGTCTGGTTTTAATTGCAGCGCCCGTTTGAACTCGCGTTCGGCCGTGACGGCGTCCCACGCCCCCCAAAAAGATGCGTAGGCCAGCGAGCAGTGCGCCTCGGCCAGCGAATCGTCCAATTGCACGGCCTTTCTGGCGGCTGCCAAAGCGCGCGAAAAAGCTTCCCGATACGGCATTACGGTGTACTCGCTCAGCAGATTGTAGGTGTCCGCCAAGCCCACGTAGGCGTCCGCGTAATTCGGATCCCGGGCGATAGCCTGCGTGAAATAGTCCACCGCTAGGTTCAGACTTTCGGGCGTTCTTTTATCCCAGTAGAAGCGGCCTTTCAGATACAACTGCTGCGCTTCGGAATCGGCCACGTGCGTTCCTGCGTGCCCGCTGCGGAGCGAGAGCCAAAGAACGGCGCCCAATGCCGCGGCTGCGATTAAAGCTGCTGTGACACCCCAGCGTCTGCGCGCCCCGCCTCGATCCGGCGACTGTTGAGCCGTTAGCATCTCGACCGGCTCCGATGGTGCGGCTACCTGCTCCGGACCGGCCTGCGCTGCCAGCCGCTCAAACCGCGCCGTATAACCACCCTTCGGAAGGCTGATTACAACCTCGTCGTTGAGGCCCGGCCCGGCATAATATTCAGAGAGCTTAAACCGTAGTTGCCGGGCTTCCACCCGGACCACTGGATCGGTGCGCTGGTCGTAATCGCGGCGACGCTCGAATACGTCCACGCCAATCTGATATTCCTTCAGTCTTTCGCCCTGCCCGTCCAGTGTCCGTTCCACAACATAACGCAAGAATCGGCTCAGGCGGCTGGAATTTACGAACGTGCCACTGGCAAGAATAGTCTCAAGTTCATGAACGACTGCTTCGCGCGGAAGGCTGGGGGAGGAAGAAGCCGGGAGGTTGGGCACTCGCTACTCAATTATTTCCTAGGTAATCATATCCCATTCACGCGTCCACCGGCAGCGGGGTATCAATCGGAGAATGTGTATGTTCGCGGCGCGCGGCCTGGGGTTACCTACCGTAATAACGCAGCAACCTACTTGGAAATCGGGACTCGCTCCTCTATCCTAAACCGCACGACAAAATCGCTTTGTCGGCCCTGAGGCAATTCGCCTCGCAATACCGCTAGATCAGTGAGGAGGATGCGCAATGCTAACGCTCAGAAGCTGCTCTGGAAAATCACACCCGGTAGTGACCCAAGGGAAGCCAAGGATTCACCTTCTGTGTCGGCTCCTGGCAGTCTTTTCTCTTGCAGCCATGGCCGCGTGGTCCCAAAACACGCCAACCGTTACGTCGGTGCTCAACGCGTTCGATTACAGCACGAACCTTTGCCCGGGCATACTTGCAGCAGTCTACGGCACCAATTTCGGGAGCACGGCTTCCGCTGTGACGATTACCGTAGGCGGGAAGCCCGGCGTTGTTCTGGCCGCTTCCCCAACCCAGATCAACGTGCAAGTTCCGTTCGAAGTCTCGGCCGGCCAAAACCTCCCAGTGATAGTCAGCGTGTCGGGCACGCCATCAGCGGCACTTCCAGTGACGTTGGCTGCGACGGCGCCCTCGATTCCCACTGTTACCGCGACCGGCAGCGGCGGCGGTATTTTCACCACTCCCGCCGGCGCCGTATTGACTTCTCCGGCGCCCGCAAAACCAGGAGATATTGTCACCGCGTATGTCACCGGTTTGGGCGTAACGAATCCTCCGACCGCCACCAGCGCAATGCCGGTGGCTGGCAACGCTCCAGTTGAGACACCCACGTTAACCGTTGGGGGGCAACCCGCTACCATCAAGCTGGCAATCACCACTCAATATGTGGGCACCTACCAACTTAATTTCATCGTCCCGGCCGGGGTGCAGGGTAACGCACCGATCGTCCTCACTATCGGCGGTAATTCATCCAGCTCCCAAAATCCCCAGAATCCGATCACGATTCCAATTTTCGGCGTTAGCTACATCGAGAACAACGCTTCCTTCGGCTCGCCGGGAACAACCACTCCCGGTACAATTGTCAGCCTTTTTGGAAACGGCTTCGGAAGCACCAGCCAGACCACGGGCTTTCCCGCCACCACACTCCAGGGCGTCTCCGTTACCTTCAATGGGACAGCCGCGCCACTTTTCCATCTGACCAACACGCCGGCGAGCACCACGGCCCCACTTTCCCTAGGCGCCTCGCAAATCGACCTGCTGGTGCCCTACGAATTGCCGTACACAGGAACTGTTCAAGTCGCGGTCCAAGTTGGAAGTCAAACCTCGCCCAACTATGCGCTGACCATGGCCGCTGCCACGCCGGGCATGTATTGGATACAAGATCCATCCATGTCGACCCGCACCAACATCCTGGCGCAATTCAACAACACCGCCTGGCTCAACATGCCGGCTTCGATGGCCACCGCGCTCCAAAATCTTCCCAACTCAACCTTCCCAGGCCTCTGCCAGGCTAGCTTCAGCGCGCTATCGGAGTGCGGACAACCGGCCAAGCCCGGCGACATTATGGTCCTATATGGCACTGGGCTCGGATTGGCAACTCCGAACGGAGATCCGAATGGAACGCCGCTAACCACAGGCCAGCTTGCGCCCATCAGCGGGAATCCGTTGTACGAGACCGTTACCACACCGACCATCACGGTCGGGGGCTTGCCCGCGAAAATTCTGTTCTCCGGCATTCCGCCCGGTTTGACTGGCGAATACCAAATCGATTTCCAGGTGCCGGCGGGTATAACGGGCGACGATGTGCCGGTCGTGTTCAGCATGGGATCGAGCCCCACCGACACGCGTACCATGTCAATCCAAGTAGCGGCACCGACGACATAGACGCCACGAAACAGGAGTTGGCATGAGAATTCGAAGCAGGGTAAAGTACTGGCGCTTGCCGCTGTGGCTATTGCCCGGCTGGCTGATCGTTGCGATTGTTCCGCTATACTCGGCTTCACCGGTGACCTTTTATACAGGTCTTTCGGCGTTCCAGGCGGCGGTCACGAATCCTTCGTCGTTCGGGTTCAACAACGTCCAACAGATATCGTATGACAGCTCTGCCGGGCTCACTATCAACAACTTCAATTTCGTGGGTCAGATCGCAAAATCCGGAGGCCCCGGCTATTGGCTAAGTGTCAACGGACCCAACGCCTACTTCAACGACTATAGCCGCATCAGCCCCAATTCGAGTCTGCAGGCACCCGCTGCCACCAGCCCCTATTATTCCTTCAGCGACGGCAAACTGATCGTCACAATGCCTACCGGAGGTGTCACGGCTTTTGGTCTTCAGCTTTGGGATATTCGGACAGGCGACACCAGCGGCGCTGGGACCGATACCGTGAATCTGACCGTAGACGGAGTGACTGGGACGACGGTCACTCCCCCCTACAGCGGCGAGGGATTTATTGGCTTCACGTCGACGGTTCCAATCACGTCCGTCACGCTCACCGGAACAGCCGCCGAGGAGTTCCCGGAGATCGGCCAGGTGTACACGGGGACAGCTCTGGCCACAGGAACCCAAAATGCCCCCACCATTTCGTCGGTGCTCAACCTATTCGACTACAGCGCGACGAACCTTTGCCCAGGCGTGTTGGTGGCCATCTATGGCAGCAATTTCGGGACCTCGGATTCCGCCGTGAGCATTACCGTCGGTGGGAAGCCCGGCTACATTGTTCCCAAGACCGCCGTCAACAATCAGGTCAACGCGGAAATTCCATTCGAAGTCTCGGCCGGCCCAACCACTGTGATCATTACTGTAAATGGCGTACCATCCGCCCCGTTTCCAATCACGTTGGCTGCGACCGCGCCCTCGTTTCCCACTGTAAATTCGACTGGCAGCGGCAGCGGTACGTTCGCGTCCTCCACCGGCGCTGTGCTCACTTCCGCGGCGCCAGCGAAGCCGGGGGATTTAGTCAGCGCGTATGTCACCGGGCTGGGGGCAACCAATCCTCCCACCGCCACCAGTGCCACGCCCCAGGCTGGCAATGTTCCTGCGGCGACACCCACTATAACCATGGGCGGGCAACCCGCTGCCGTCAGGCTCGCAGTCACCACTCAATATCCCGGCACTTATCAGATCAATTTCATCGTGCCCGCCGGGGTGCAGGGTAACGCGCCGATCGTCCTCACCGCCGGGGGCATTTCATCTAGCTCTGAAGATCCCAAGAATCCGGTTACGATTCCGATATTCGGGATCAGCTACATTTCAAACAATGCTTCCTTCGCCGGGCCGGGAACCAGCACTCCTGGGACAATCGTCAGCGTCTTTGGAAACGGCTTCGGCACCACTAGCCAGACCGCGGGCTTTCCCGCCACCACTTTTCAAGGTGTCTCAGTCACGTTTAACGGCACTGCCGCGCCGCTGTTCCATCTGACCAACACACCGGCCAATGCAACCACCGCCCCCCTTTCCATAGGCGCGTCGCAAATCGACCTATTGGTGCCCTACGAATTGCCGTACACAGGAACGGTTCAAGTCGCGGTCCAAGCCGGAAGTCAAACCTCGCCTAACTATGCTCTGACCATGGCCGCGGCGACTCCCGGCATGTACTACATCCAAGATCCATCCACGACGACGCGCACCAACATCCTGGCGCAGTTCAACAACACCGCCTGGCTCAATATGCCGGCCTTCATGGCTACGGCGCTCCAGGATCTTCCCGGTTCAACCTTCCCAGGGCTCTGCCAGGCTAGCTTCAGCGCGCTATCGCAGTGCGGACAACCGGCCAAGCCGGGAGACATTCTGGTCCTGTATGGCACCGGGCTCGGATTGGCGACTCCCAATGGCAATCCCAGTGGAACGCCACTCGCCACCGGCAACGTGGCTCCGGCCGACGGCAGCGTGCTGTATGAAACCGTCACCACGCCAACCATCATGGTGGGCGGCATTCCCGCTAAAGTCCTGTTCTCCGGAATCACTCCCGGCTTGACCGGCGAATACCAAATCGATTTCACAGTTCCCGCTGGCATAACCGGCGACGATGTGCCGGTCGTGTTCAGCATGGGCTCGAGCCCCACCGACACGCGTACCATGTCGATTCAGCCGGCCCCTTCAACATAGACTAGTGACAATTCGGAGGCGCGATGTTAATGCACAGAAGACATTCGGAAAGTACAGATGCGGCAGTGACCCACTCGAGGCCAAGGACTCACGGGTTGTTCCGGCTCCTGGCCGTCTTTGCTCTAGCGTGCACGGCTGCATGGACTCAAAACACGCCCACTGTCACGGGAATGCAAAACCTGTTCGACTACAGCACGAATTTTTGTCCGGGCGTGTTGGTGGTGATCTATGGCGCCAATTTCGCGACCACGGTTTCCTCCGTGACGATTACGGTGGGCGGGAAGACGGGTTATATCCTCCCCGGCGGCGCCGCCACAACCGAGCTGCTGGCGCAAATTCCGTTCGAAGTGTCGCCCGGTCCAACCACTCTGATAGTCAGTGTAAATGGCACGCCGTCAGCGCCATTTCCAATAACATTAGCGGCGACTGCGCCCGCGTTTCACACGGTGGATGGAAGCGGTAGCGGCCCGGGCGTTTTTGACAGCGCAGCCCTCGCGCTACTGACTTCAGCGGCACCCGCAAAGCCAGGAGATACTGTCGTCGTGTTGCTCACCGGTTTGGGCGCAACCAATCCTCCTACAGCCACCGGAGCATCGCCCAAGGCTGGCAACGTTC
This sequence comes from Terriglobia bacterium, assembly GCA_963761935.1. Lineage (GTDB taxonomy): Bacteria > Acidobacteriota > Terriglobia > Bryobacterales > Bryobacteraceae > Palsa-89. Next base: position 41,446 of record CAVXJU010000086.1, read on the forward strand.
CAGTGGCGACACCCACCATAACCGTTGGCGGGCAACCCGCTACCATCAAGGCTGTAGTGTCGAGCCAATATGCGGGCCCTTCCAAATCAACTTCGTCGTGCCGGACGGGGTGCAGGGCAATGCACCGATCGTTCTCACCACCGGCGGCAATTCAACTAGCGCCCAAAATCCCAAGAATCCGATCACGATTCCACTATTCGGCATTAGCTACATCTCGAACAACGCTTCGTTCGGATCGCCGGGAACAACCACGCCGGGTACCATCGTCAGCCTTTTTGGTAACGGCTTCGGCAGCACGAGCCAGACCGTGGGCTTTCCATCCACCACTTTCCAAGGCGTCTCGGTAACATTTAATGGAACCGCCGCGCCGCTCTTCCATCTGGTCAACACCGCGCCGAGCCCAGGCAAACCTCCTTTTTCCATAGGAGTCTCGCAAATCGATCTGCTGGTGCCCTACGAATTGCCGTATACCGGAACCGTTCAGGTTGCGGTCACGGCGGCGACGCAGACGTCTCCCAACTATGCGCTGACCATGGCCGCGGCGATTCCCGGCATGTATTACATCCAGGATCCATCCACGGCGACCCGCACGAATATCCTGGCGCAGTTCAACAACACTGCCTGGCTCAACATGCCGGCCTCTATGGCTAGCGCGCTCCAAAATCTTCCCAACTCGACGTTCCCAGGGCTCTGCCAGGCTAGCTTCAGCGCGCTATCGCAATGCGGGCAACCGGCCAAGCCCGGCGACATTTTGGTCCTTTATGGTACGGGCCTCGGCCTGGCGACTCCTAACGGCGATCCCAACGGAACGCCACTTACCACCGGCAATGTCGCCCCGGCCGACGGCAGCGTGCTGTATGAAACCGTCACCACGCCGACCATTACAGTAGGCGGCCTGCCCGCTAAAATCCTGTTCTCCGGAATCACACCCGGTTTGACCGGCGAATACCAAATCGACTTCACAGTTCCCGCCGGCATAACCGGCGACGATGTGCCGGTCGTGTTCAGCATGGGATCGAGCCCCACCGACACGCGCACCGTGTCGATCCAAATTCCGGCGTCGTAACGCAGGAACGCAACGGAGCTGCGCGCCATTCGTGCAGCTCCGAGCGGTCCGCCAATCGCGCTCCGTTCTCGCATTGTGTATAATGAAAATGTCGAACGAAGCCAGTGGGCGAAAGCCCACTTTTTTATTGCACGAAAGAAAAATGGTAGCGGCCAGGGAAGAAATCGTTAGCCGGATCAGCGAGATCGCGCGCCGCGTCGGCGACTCTGAAGGTATTGAAATCGTTGACGTTGAGTTTCTAGGCGGGGGACACAGCCGCCTGCTGCGAATCTATATCGATCGGCCTCAAGGCGTTACACACGCCGATTGCGAATTCATTTCTCAGCAAGTAGGAACAATTTTGGACGTGGAAGACGTCATACCTGGCGACAGCTATACACTCGAGGTCAGCTCACCTGGCCTGGAACGCAAGTTGGCAACACCGAGGGATTTTGAGAGATTTGTTGGGAAGAAAGCCAAGGTCACACTGCGGGAACCGGTCGATAACCAGCGTCATTGGGAAGGCAAACTGGCCGGCTTTTCCGAAGGGATCGTCGAGCTGGAGGCGAGCGCCGGAAAGATCATCCACTTCCCGCTCGCGCAGGTCCAAAAAGCCAACCTGAAGTTTGAGTGGTAATCCACCCCTGGACAAGTTGAGAAGAGGACAAAGTGGGAACTATCTATCAGTCCATCGAGATTTTGAGCAAGGAGAAGGGTATCGACCCGCAGATCGTCATTGACGCCGTCAAGGACGCCATGCTGGTCGCGGCCCGCAAGCACTTCCGCACCACCGAAGATCTGGTGGCCGAGTTCGACGACCGGGGTGCGCTCGAAATCTTCGGGATTAAGAAAATTGTGGAACTGGTCCAGGATCCGGTAAAGGAAATTTCCATCCAGGACGCCCGCAAGATCGATCCGGGCGCGCAAGTCGATTCCGAGTTGCGTATCCCCAAGCCGACCGACGCGCTGGGCCGCATCTCCGCGCAAACCGCCAAGCAGGTCATCTTGCAGAAAGTGCGGGAGGCCGAGCGCGAAACGGTGTACTCGGAATATTCCAATCGCGTCGGCGAGCTGGTCAACTGCACCATTAAGCGCGTCGAAGGACAGGACCTGATGGTGGACATCGGCAAAACCGAAGGCCGCCTACCCAAGAAAGAACAGAGCAAACTGGAAAATTTCAGCCCGGGCGACCGCTGCCGTTGCGTGATCCGCAGCGTCGAAAAAGCCGGCAAGAACGCGGGTGTCATCGTTTCGCGCGCCGCTCCGGAGCTGGTGATGCGGCTGTTCGAACAGGAAGTGCCCGAGATTTACGACAACACCGTGCTCATCAAGGGCTGCGCGCGCGAGGCCGGCGAGCGAACCAAGATCGCCGTGATCAGCCGCGATCGCGACGTGGATAGCGTGGGCGCCTGCGTCGGCATGAAGGGCATGCGCGTGCAATCCATCATCCGCGAGCTGCGCGGCGAAAAAATCGACATTATCGAATTCTCGGACGATGCGGTGACGTTTGCGACGCATGCTCTGAGTCCGGCCAAGATCAGCGCGCGTCTCCATCATCGATCCGATCGAAAAGCACATGGAAGTGATCGTGGACGACACCCAGCTTTCGCTCGCCATCGGCAAGAAGGGGCAGAACGTCCGCCTGGCGGCCAAGCTGCTGGGCTGGAAGATCGACATCAAGAGCGAGGAAGAGAAGCGCCAGGAAGTGGAATCCGCCATGGCCGCGCTGGTGCCGGCGGGCGCGCCCGTTTCGGTCCTGATCGACCACGGTCTGGCTGAAGAGGTGGTCGAAAAACTCATCCAGGCCGGCGTTGGCACGGTGGAGAAGCTCGGCAATATGACGCCCGAAGAATTGGAAACCATTCCGGAAGTCGGGCCGGAAACCGTGCAGAAAATTCTGATCTCGGTGAACTCCTACTACGCTCAGTTTGAACCGCCCGCGGAGGCGCCTGAGGAAACTGTTCCGGCTGATCTGCCCGCGGAAACTGAGACGGCCGAAGCAGCGCTGGAGCAACCAGCCGGCCTGCCCATCGAGACGTTGGCTGAGGTTTCCAGCGACGGCTCGGAATCAACGGATGCGAAAGTTGAATCTGATACTATAAAGAACTCGGAGGAGGTCGGTTAAACGCCCTGTTCCAGGGGTGTTGCAGTAACTATGAGCAAAATTCGCATAAACGAGCTGGCCCGGCAACTCGAGATCCCCTCCCATACCCTGATCGACATGCTGCCGGAGTTCGGCGTCACCGAGAAGAAAACGCATTCCAGCTCAATCGACGATAGTACCGCCGACCAGATTCGCAGGCGTCTCGCGGGAGGTGCGGCTCCGTCCGTCCAAACCGCGACCGCAGTAGCGGTGGAAGAAGCTCCACCCGAGGAAGAACCAGATACGCTAGCAATACCCATGGCCGAACCGCCGGCCAAAAATATACCTGCTCCGGTTGCGGAAGTAGCCACGCCCGAGCACGCCGATGGAACCAGTCAGGCAGCAGCCGAAGAAGCGGCGCGCGCAAAACCTGCGCCGTTGCGGCCGCCGCTGGCGATGGGCGGAGCTGCGCCCATACATCCGCCTCTGCGGACCACTCCCATTCCAGCCAGGCCTGCCCCGCCGGCCGGGCCCGCTCCGCGCCCCGGCCAGATTCTTTCCGGACCGCGCCAGCCATTGCCCGCGGCTCCTCCAGCACCGGCGCCTCCGCTCGCTGCAGCGCCCGCCGCGCCTGCTACGCCCGGCACTCCAGCTCCCACAATGCCACTGCGGCCTCAGCCCCGGCCGGCCTTGGCGGGCCAACCGGTCACGCGTCCTGTAGTTCCTCCGCGCCCCGACATGGTGGCTCGGCTGCAACAATCGCGTCCCTCGCCGGGTCAAGCCCAGCCTCCCGCGCCGCGGCCTGGCATGCCCACTCGAAGCTCCACGCCCGTTCCCGGCCAGCCGATTTATCGCGGCCCCATTCGTCCCGGACAACCGGTGATGCGTGGACCCGGCGTCGGACCCGGAGGCGGAGCACCGGGGCTGCGCCGTCCCAGAACGCTGCACCCCACCTCGCCATTGCGCGCCGAACCCGCCACGCCGATCCCAACCGAGCAGCAGCGTCGCCATGCCGCCAAACCGGGCGGGCGCGACCGGCATCGCGAGGTCGAGCAGGAAGAGGGTCGTCTGCGGATGCCCATCTCGAGGCGGCAGGAACCCGCCGCGCCGCCGCCGATCGATCGCGAAATTACCGTTTCCGAAGGCATCACCGTCAAGGAACTGTCTGAAAAGCTCGGCATCAAGGCCAATCTGGTCATCAAAAAGCTGGTGGAAAAGAAGATCTTCGCCACCATCAACCAGAATCTGGATACGAAGATGGCCGAGGAGATCGCGCGCGAGTTCGGCGCATCCACCAACAAGGTCAGCTTCGAGGAAGAGAGCACGCAGGAAATCGAGCTGGCCGAGGAATCTTCGGACCGCGTGCGGCGCGCGCCCGTGGTCACCATCATGGGCCACGTCGATCACGGCAAAACGTCGCTGCTGGACGCCATTCGCTCCACCAACGTGGCCGACCGCGAAGCCGGCGGCATCACACAGCACATCGGCGCGTATCACATCGAAAGAAACGGCCGCAAGATCGTATTCATCGACACTCCCGGCCACGAAGCGTTCACTCGCATGCGCGCGCGCGGCGCCAAGGTCACCGACATCGTAGTGCTGGTGGTGGCCGCCGACGATGGCGTCATGCCGCAGACGCTGGAAGCCATCGATCACGCCAAAGCGGCCGGCGTGCCCATCATCGTCGCCATCAACAAAATCGACAAAGGCGACGCACAGCCCGAGCGCGTCAAGCAGCAACTGGCCGATCGCGGCTTGTTGGCCGAAGATTGGGGCGGCGACACCGTCATGGTTCCGGTCTCGGCCAGAGCCAAAACCAATCTCGACTTGTTGCTCGAAATGATTCTGCTGGTGGCCGACCTGCAGGATCTCAAGGCCAATCCCGATCGTCCGGCTCTCGGCACCGTGCTCGAAGCCGAACTGGATCGCGGCCGCGGACCGGTGGCCACGGTGATCGTGCGCAACGGAACGCTGCACGTCGGCGATTATTTCATTTGCGGCTCCGTATTCGGCAAGGTGCGCGCCATGTTCGACGATCGCGGCCAATCCATACGCGGGGCCGAGCCCTCCATGCCCGCCGAAGTCCTGGGCCTGGATGCGTTGCCCGACGTCGGCGACACGTTTCAAGTGGTCACCGATACCGCCAAGGCCAAGCAGATCGTGGTTTATCGCGAATCCAAGGCTCGCGACGCCGCCATGTCCAAGACCAACCGCATCACGCTGGAACAACTGCACGAGCAGTTGAAGGAAGGCGAGGTCAAGGAACTCAATATCATTCTCAAGACCGACGTCAGCGGCACCGCGGAAGTGCTGAGCGACATGATGCAGAAGCTGTCCAACGACAAGGTTCGCATTCGCGTGCTGCACTCCGGCGTCGGCGCCATCAACGAAACCGACGTTCTGCTCGCATCGGCTTCGAACGCCATCATCGTCGGCTTCAATGTCCGACCGGAACGCAACGCCACTGCGCTGGCCGAGCAGGAAAAGGTGGACATCCGCCTGCACACCATCATCTACGAGCTAGCGGACGAGCTGAAGCGCGCCATGACCGGCATGCTCGAGCCGGTCTACAAAGAGGTGTACCAGGGCCGCGCCGAAGTTCGCGAAGTGTTCCGCATCAGTAAGGTCGGCAACGTGGCCGGCTGCATGGTGCTGGACGGCCTCATCAAGCGCGACAGCGAAATGCGCCTGCTGCGCGACAACATCGTCATCTACACCGGCAAAATCGAGTCGCTGCGCCGCTTTAAGAACGACGCCAGCGAGGTCAAGAGCGGATTCGAATGCGGGGTGACGATCCGCAATTTTGCCGACATCAAACCGGGCGACATCATCGAGGCCTTCGCCACCCAGCGTGTGGCCGTCGAGGTCATGGCGTGAGAATGTCATGCCTACGGTTGGCGTACTAACGCTCGAGCTGCACCTGGATGGCGCGCATTCTCTCAAAGACAAACGCCACACTGTAAAAAGTCTCAAAGACCGCCTGCGCAGCAAGTTCAACGTGGCGGTGGCCGAGATCGGTTATCAGGATCTCTGGCAGCGCGCGCTGGTTTCCGCTGTCACCGTATCGGGCGACCATACCCACGCCGAGAAGACTCTACAATTGGTGGAGCGCGAGGCAGCGTCGATTCTGGGCGGTTTGCTGGTGGGTACAACTGTGGAGTGGCTGGAATGACCGACCATCGCACCGAACGCATCACGGAAGCGATCCGCGAGGAGCTGGCCGAGATCATTGGCTACGAAATGTCCGACCCGCGCATCGGATTCGCCACCGTTACCGACGTTCAGATCTCGCCCGATAAGCGCCACGCGTTCGTGCGCGTGGGCATCGACCCGCAGGCCGACAAAAAGGAGACGTTAGCCGCCCTGGAACACGCCCGTAGTTTCCTGCGCCGCCAGTTGTCGGCCCGCCTGGACCTGTTCCGCATTCCGGACCTGCACTTTGAAGCCGACGTCGCCACTCAACTTGGTCCGCGCATGGAGCACATACTGAAGCGCGTCAAAAAAGGCCGCCCGCGCGACTAAGCTTATCTCGCAACTAGCCGCTGAAACAGCTCGTTCAGTTGCGCGGCGGGTTCGTCGCAGAGACCGCTGTGTACCGGTGACACCTGTATGATTGTGCTACGGGGCGCCGCCAGCCAGTGGAAGCGCTCGCTCTGGGAGAGTCGCGCGATCGGTCCGGCATCCTCAACGCCAGAGCAGATGCGCGGCATAGCGTCGGCATGACGCCGCACCAGGTCGATGTCCGCTTCCGGAGCAAGCGCCAGCAATCGCGCTTCATTCACCTCCACGCGCGCCTCCAGGAAATGGCAGGCTTTGGCGAACAGGATCACCCCCACATTGATGAACTCTTCGCGATCGACGCGGGGCACCGCGCGCACCACCGCATAATCATACGAGACGGGCGCGCGCATTGAGAGCCTCCTCGACAAAACACGGCGCCGCTTCTAGACGCGCCAGGAAATATTGCAAATAGCCGGCGCGCTTGGAGTCCGGCGTGCCAGCGATGGACGGCAGCCAGTCGTCCGGCACCTGCTGCAGGATCTGTTCCAAGACCGGACGGGTGAGGCGCGGCCGTAACCAGGCATCGGCGGCCTCCAGGCCTTCCGCCCATGGAAGTAAGACGTGATCGCGAATCAGGGGAAAGCGGCTGCGTGCCCGCGTTTCCAGGTCGCTCCAGTCGTGGTGGAAATAGAGCGCGGCCCCATGGTCGATCAGGTAGAGCGATTTGTGCCAGCACAACAGGTTGGGATTGCGCGCGGTGCGATCCACGTTGGTGACGAAGGCGTCGAACCAGACGGTGCGCGCGGCCAGCACCGGGTCCACGCGGTCGCGCGCGGCCGGATCGAACATGGCGGAGCCCGGCAGATAGTCCATCGCCAGATTGTTTCCCAGGCTCGCATCCAAAAGCTCACGAATCTCCGGATCGCCCTCGTTGCGGCCGAGCTCGGAGTCCACCGACGCGAACACCACTTCGGGTACCGGAAGCTCCAGCGCGGTTCCGATTCCTGCGCAGATCAGTTCGGCTGCCAGCGCCAACACGCCTTGTCCGGCGCCGCGGAATTTCAGCACGTAGAGCCCTAAATCGTCTGCCTCTACGATGGCAGGCATGGAGCCGCCCTCGCGCAGGGGAGTGACGTAGCGCGTGGCGGAGATGGTTCGAAAGCCTACGCTAGCGGCCAAAAAATCTCCGTCTTCCAATCTTTCGGGTCCGGATGATTCCCCGGATCGGTGACGTAAACCTCCCACGGCGCGCCGCCGATTTTCAGCCCCTCCGCTTTCATCCATTGCTCCATGGCCGCGTACGCTTCAGGAAGATCTTCATACTTGCCCATGTGCACGGTGGTCGCAGCTTCGCCTCCCGGCAGCGTCTCCCAGACGATCTCTTCGCCCAGGTCGACATCCGACGCCGCGCCCGAGACCCGCATCCCCGGTTCAATCGTCATCAGTTCCGGACCGGCATCCAGGCAGCGCATAAACGGCGCACCCGTCAGCGCCACGCCCCTGGTTTGAGCCGCCACAAAGATCTTGGGGAGCACTTCGCCGATTGTCGCTGCGATCTCGGTTCGCTTGATAGTTCGCCGCACGACCAGAGCCGCCTGCGGCTGGAGCGAGGTCTTCGATATGGAATAGTTCATCTGCTTGTTCCCCAGTCTAACCTGCTCCAAAGTCGCCCTCTTGACCATTCTTGCGGCGTATCGATCAGATATTGAATCTAAAGGGTTTCACGGTGCTCCCCTGGTCGCTCCCGCACCAATTTTCGCCCAAAACTTGACAGTTTGCCCCATCCCAAGCGCTACTATATTTAGGCCTGCTTAGTAACTCCACGGCGGCCTGACAACTTCAACTTCGCGTTTCTTGCGAAGCGGGGCTCAAGGTGAACATGCGAGTGGGTTCTACAAATAGTCGATTCTTGGATGCCTGCCGCCGACGGCCGACCGATGTTCGGCCGGTCTGGTTTATGCGGCAAGCCGGCCGTTACATGAAGCAGTACCGCGATATCCGCGCCAAGGTCGGGATCCTGGAAATCTGCAAGCGCCCCGACCTGGCCGCGCAGGTCACGCTGCAGCCCGTCGAGATCCTGGATGTCGACGCGGCCATCATTTTCGCCGACCTCCTGCTGCCGGTCGAGCCCATGGGCCTCAAGCTCAAGTTCGTCGCCGGCGAAGGGCCCGTGCATCGATAACCCGGTGCGCACCTCGGACGACATCGACTCGCTTATCGATCTCCAATACCGACGACCTCGGCTACGTCGGCGAGGCGATTCAGCATCGTGGTCCAGCCGCTGGCCGGCCGCGTTCCCGGTGATCGGATTCGTGGGCGCGCCCTTTACCTCGCCAGCTACATGATCGAGGGCGGCCCGTCGCGGAATTTCATCCGGACCAAGCAGATGATGTATCAGGACGAGACGCTGTGGCGCCGCCTGATGGGCAAGCTGGTGGACGTGCTCGGCCCCTTCGCGCTCGGTCAGGTGGCCGCCGGCGCGCGCGCCATTCAGGTGTTCGATAGCTGGGTGGGCGCGCTCGGCCCCGACGATTACGTCCGCTACGTCGCCCCGTATTCCCGCGCGCTGATCGAGCGCATCCGCACCGCCAGCGTCCCGGTGATCCACTTCGGCACCGGCGCGGCCGGCTTTTTCCGCGAACTGCACGCCGCCGGCGGCGACGTGATGGGGGTCGACTGGCGCATCAACATCGACCAGGCCTGGATGGACATCAGCTACCGCTCGGCGGTCCAGGGCAACCTCGATCCGGCGGTGCTGTTCGCTCCTCTGCACGAGCTGACGCGTCCGCATCCACGAGTTGCTGAAACGCACCGGCACCCGGCCCGGCCATATTTTCAACCTGGGCCACGGGATTCTCCCAGAAACGTCGGTGGACCATGTTCGCGCCGCCGTGGATTTTGTCCGCGAATTCAAGTTGACACAATAACTGGGCCTAAACATGCTGTAGGGATTTTTCATGACCCATAAGGCTTTGATCGTCGGCGGCGGAATTTCGGGCCTCTCGGCCGCGTACTATCTCAATAAAGCTGGAATCCGGCCGACCCTCATCGAGAAAGCCGGCCGCACGGGTGGCGTGATCCAAACCTCGGTCCAGCAGGGCTGTGTGCTCGAAGCCGGTCCGGACGGTTTCATGGCGGCGAAGCCCTGGGCCATGGATCTGATCCGCGAGCTTGGCCTGGCAGATCAAATCATGGGCTCCAACGATCATTCGCGCATCACCTACATCATCAAGCACGGCAAACTGGTTCCGCTGCCCGATGGCTTGATGATGATGGTGCCGACAAAAATCATGCCGCTGGTTGCAACCAAGCTTTTCAGTTGGCCCGCGAAAATCCGGATGGGTTTCGATTTGTTCCGCCGGCCCAAGGGTCCGCAGCCGGATCGCTCGGTCTATGATTTTCTGATGGACCACTACGGCCGCGAATGCATCGATTATCTGGCCGAGCCATTGCTCGCGGGAATTTACGGCGGCGATCCAAAGCAGATGAGCGTGAACAGCGTGCTCGCTCGCTTTGCCGAGATCGAAGCCAAGTACGGCAGCTTGACGCGTGGCGTCCTGGCCGCGCCCAAGCCTCCCAAAACGTCCGGCCCGAAATCGTTCCTATGGACCTTGAAGAGCGGCCTGGGCCAGTTGATCGAAAAGCTCACCCCGAGCGCCGACATAGTGTATGGCGCCGTGGAAACGGTGGAGCGAACCGGCAGCGGCTTTCGCGTGCGCGCCGGCGGCGATTGGCTGGAAGCCGAACAAGTGGTGCTGGCGACGACGGCCTGCGACGGCGCTCCTCTGCTGGGCTCGCTCAACCCGGAGCTTTCAAGTTTGCTGGCCTCCATTCCATACACCTCCTCCATAACGCTGGCGCTCGGTTATCGCAAAGCAGGCTTCGACCATCCACTCAACGGGCACGGATTCCTGGTTCCCAGGGCCGAGCGCAAATATCTGATGGGCTGCACCTGGGTCGGCAACAAGTTCAAAAACCGCGTCCCGGACGACATGGTATTGCTGCGCTGCTTTATCGCCGGCAACGGGTTCTCTCTAAGCGACGACCAGCTGGTGGAAACGGCCCGCGATGAGCTGCGCAGCCTGATGGGCATTGAAGCCGTGCCGCTCTTCCACAGCATCGCGCGCTGGCCCAACGCCATGGCTCAGTACACGGTCGGCCACCAGCAACGCATCGATCGCGTGGAGGCCATTCTGCAAACCCTGCCTGGGCTGCATCTGGCCGGCAATGGGTATCGCGGTATCGGCATTCCGGATTGTGTCAAAACCGGCAAGCAAGCGGCCGAGCGCATCGCTGCTGCCTGCACGCCCGAGCTTCGGCCGGCGTAACCTTATTTCGCCGCGAAAGGGCCCCGCTCTTCGGGCCCGTCCGCGCAATGTCAAAATAGAAATGTAGGTTCTTGCTTCGGTAATAGAAATGAGCGATCAAGAGGTACGTCTCTCACGCGCTCCGGCCATCGGCATGTTGGTCGTCGCCTCGGCCATGGTAGTCGCGATCGGAGTATTGTCGTTTCAAAGCAGCCAATCGCGAAAAACCGCCGCGGATGAATTGAGCATCTCTCGCCAGATTCACGACGCCACGGACGACCTGCTTTCCCTCCTCACCGATGCCGAAAGCAGCGAACGCGGCTATGTACTCTCCGGAAAGGATTCCTATCTGGCGACCTATAACAGTGCTACGGGCGCGGTTCCCGCGTCACTCAGCCGATTGCGATCGGCAACTCCGGAAAGAGCCGTCCAGGCCGAGCGCGTCGCGGATCTCCAGCCGGTGGTCGCCGCCAAGCTTCAGAATCTGGCACGCACTGTTGAAGCACGCAGATCTCAGGGTGAGTCCGCCGCGGCAGAGCTGGTCGATTCCGGCAGAGGTAAGGCCCTCATGGACGACATCCGCGCTCGTTGCGCGATGATCGGCGCTATCTCGGAGCGGCGTACCGAGCAGTTTTCCGCGCTAGCGGAGCAAAGCTCCAGGCGCTTGAGTTTGGTCAGCATCGCCGGCAGCGGGATCCTGCTGGGGCTCATCGGACTGTCCGCCGTAACCATCCTCAACGGTTTGGTGCAACGGGAGCGCCTTTACCATCAAGCCGCAGCCAGCGCCGAGTTCCTGCGCGTCACGCTGAACAGCATCGGCGACGGCGTGATTGCAACCGATGCCGCCGCGGCAGTCACCTTGATCAATCCCGTAGCCCAAAAGTTGACCGGTTGGTCCGACCAAGAGGCGGTGGGAAATTCAATTAGCCGGGTGTTCCGCATCGTCAACGAGACCACCGGCGTGCCGGTCGAGAACCCAGTGGAAAAGGCCATTTCCAGCGGAGTCATTACTGCCTTGGCCAACCACACCATCCTGATCTCGAAGCATGGCCAAGATATCCCTATCGATGACAGCGGCGCGCCCATTCGCGGTCCTGAGGGCGGCATCCAGGGTGGGGTGCTGGTTTTTCGCGATATCTCCGCGCGCCGCGAAACCGAGCGGCAACTCAAGGAATCCAACGAACAATTGAAAGAGTTTGTGGCTGCGGCCGCTCACGATCTGCGATCGCCGCTGAACTCCGTAACCACCATGGCTCAACTCGTCGCTTTGCGCCTTCAAGACCAGATGGGCGGCGAGGGAAGCGAATTGCTGGGTTACATCATCAAAAGTACGAAGCGCATGCTGCAGCTGCTCGAGGATCTGCTGGCTTATGCCCAGGCCAGTCATTTCCAGCTCACCCAGACCAATCGCATTTCGATGGACCGGGCACTACAGACTGCCCTGGACAACCTGCGAGCGGAAATCGAAAGTGCCAACGCCACGGTGACGGCCGACGCTTTGCCCGAAGTTGCGGCTCACGAGGCTCACCTGGTGCAACTATTTCAGAACCTGGTGGGCAACGCGGTGAAGTACCGGAGCGACGCCGCGCCTCGCATCCGGATCGGTTGTACCAAGCACAAAGGCGAATGGGTGGTCGAAGTCAGCGACAATGGCATCGGCATCGAACCTCAATACGAGAAACAGATCTTCAAGCCGTTCAAACGTCTGCATGGCGAAGATCGCCCCGGCAGCGGCATCGGACTGGCGACGTGCCAAAAGATCGTGAGCGGATATGGCGGCCGGATCTGGCTCAAGTCCGAACCCGGCAAAGGATCGACTTTCTTTTTCAGCTTGCCCGCGGCGGGCAGCGCCGAAGCCCAAAGCGTCACTCACGCGTAAACGCAAGGAGGACGGCTTGGCGTCACTTCCTCATGTATACGCGAGCTTCGGCCGGCGTGACCTCGATCCGGTCTACTCCATCGGCCAACTCAAAGGGCTGGTCGATTTTAGCGTCCGGATAGAGTGGCATGAAAAAGGTTTGGATCATGAAATCCAGTGCAGCGCCGCTCACCGCGATTCCACCGATTTCGACGCTGGTCAAGTGGACGGTAGCGCGCCCTTTCGCGGATTCAATATTGGCCGTCGCCTGTGAGCGGTTTTTCGCCCTCAATCAGTTTCGCCACCAGCCAATTGGTCTCGATACCGGCGGCGTGGCGCAGCTTCAGAAAGTCCACCAGCGCATAGGCCGTGGCAGTTCCGTTGCCCAGTTCCAGCCGAGCCTGGCGAAAGCCTTCCGGCGCAACTTCGGCCGCTTCCGCGCGGCCCCAGGCATTCAGCTCCGCAACGGTGAACACGATCACCGAACCCGGCCTGGCATGGCCGTTCTGAATCAGGTCAAGTTTGCGATTGACGCGCTCGACCTGCGGATCGGTCGCGGCGGAAGCCAGCGCCGCCAAAACAATCGCCGCTAAAATCCGGACGCCCAAGTCCCATCATAGGCTGAAACGCATTCGTCATGGCTTGCCTGCTAGAATCACCGTGAGAGGAGAACGAATGAAGACTAGTTGTCTTGCAATCGCTCTGATGACCGGAGGCCTGCTCCAAGGCGCCATCGCGACGGACCGGCTCACCGACGCCGCCGACATGCTGACCGATATCATGTCCGCTCCCGATAAAGGAATCCCGCAGGACCTCCTGGAAAAAGCTCAGTGCATCGTAATCGTGCCGGGCGTCAAAGGAGGCGCCTTCATCTTCGGAGGCAAGTACGGCAAAGGTTTCATGTTGTGCCGCAAGGAAGGCGGAGTGGGCTGGTCGGCCCCCGCGTCTGTTCGCGTAGAAGGCGGCAGCTTCGGTTTTCAGATCGGTGGTCTCGGAAACCGACGTGGTGATGCTGGTGATGAATGAGTCGGGCGCCAAGAAACTGCTCTCCAGCAAATTCACGGTGGGTGCGGACGCCTCCGTCGCAGCCGGACCGGTAGGGCGCGACTTCGTCGGCCGAAACCGATGCGCAGATGCACGCCGAGATCTTGACGTGGTCGCGCTCGCGTGGCGTATTCGCGGGCGTCGCGCTGCAGGGCGCCACGCTGCGCCCGGATGACGATTGGAATAAGGAGCTGTACGGCAAGTCGATGTCCAACCGCGCTATCGTCATGGGCGACACGCCTCCGCCCCCAGCCGCGGCCAAGTTGCTCGCGACTCTTAACAAGTATTCCAGCCGGAAATCGTAAGCGGGCCTTACACGTCCGAGTTCGTAAACTCGATCCAGCCCTCGGGCGGGATGATTTCGACCGGCAGGTTGTTTTCGAGCAGCGCTACTTTGAAAGAGAACGGCTGGTCCTTCTCCAGACCCAGAACCTCGAAAGGCACCCGCGCTTCGAAGATTCTTCGCTGCGCGGATTGGACGGCCGGGTTGTTTGAGAGCGGGATGCTCTTGTCCTTAGTCCGCAATTCGACGCCGTTGAATTCCGGCGTGTTATCGAAATCCAGCCGCACATACAGGCTCGCATCGTCCGCGCCGTAATACAGCTCGCGTACGACGTTCCGGGCGCCGTGCATGGCGCCGGAGCGCCCGTCGCTGCGGTAACGGCCCGCTCCCATCCACTCGAAGTAAGACGTTACTTCACCGTCGATCACGGCCTGGATCGCATTGGCCGGCGGCTCGTGAAAATAGCCCGGCTGCATCGTCAGAATCGGGCGCGACAACTCTTCTGGCGCCGGCAGATCCAAAGCGCGATACACGTTTGTCAGATGCTGCCGGTACAGTTCGTCAAATTCAGGCCGGTTCTCGGATTGATGCTCGGGACCATACCACCAGCACCAGTCGCTGCCTTCGGCAATCATGAGTTCTTCAAACGCCAGGCTCCGGCTCTTTTCAGGAACCCGCGACGAGGCTTCGTCGAACTTCTGCCGCGCGCGCAGCAGATACTCCCAAGCGGTGTTGTCCTCCTGCGCGCCGATCCAAACATCGAAATTCGCATTGATCCAGGAGCCGGGAAAGATGTGATCGAGCGGGCCGCGGCCGATCGATTTTCAACGCCTCGCTCACCGTGAGCGCGTCCAGGTCGGATGCCTTGCCGATGCGTGTATACAGCTCGCGCAGGAATGGGCGGCCGTTCTGATAGTAGTATTCCCAGGCATTTTCGCCATCCAGAATAATGGGCACCAGCACGTCCGAGCCATCCGCCATCAGCGGCTGCGCATTGGCGCGGATGCGCTCCAGAAACTGCGTCGGCTGCTTCGGCCGCTCCCATCTTGGAATAAACGAACCCCACCTGGTCGCTCAAGAAGTGGTCGCGAAAAATCATCCGAAGCTGGCGTTCGCCTTGCTGCCACAAATACGAGCGATAGGTGACTTCCGGCCCGGCGGTCTTGCTGCAAGGTCTGCGCCAGCACGCCATTGTCGCTGGCGGCCCACTCGGAAGCCGACTTCAGCAGCGATGGATAGCGCTTCGTCGGACACCGAACCTTCTGACGGCCATAGACCGGCCGGCGCGCGCCCGAATTCGCGCTCAATGAATTCGCGCGCGGTCTGGAGTTGGTGCCGCGCATCCTGCGGATACCGGAACCTGTCCGGAAGCGCAACATGGGGGTGCGAAACCGAGGCTATATTGGAGTCGCATATCAGCGGGAGAATCGGATGATAGAAGGGCGTGGTGGAAATCTCGATCTGTCCCCGCGCGGCGAATTCGCGGTACACCGGCACAACCTTTCCCAGGATCTCGCGCTCTTTCCTCGCCATCAGCGCCTGATCCTCGAGCGTGTAGCGGCGCTCCTTGGCGATCAAAGCTCGCACTTCGGGATCGTGCTCCTGGAACTCTTCGTCGAACCAGGCTAGCTGCGAGAGCACTTGCAAATCCCGCAGATCTTGGAAGCTGAACAGCCGCCGCGCGCGCGCCGGGTCGGCGCCCGATTTCTGAAACGCATCGTAGAGCTCGCCGTAACGCGGATAGCGATAGATCATCCGGCTGGGGTTGGCTTGGAAAAAATACTTGAGCACGAACTGTTGCTCGGCCGCGCTCAGCTCGAGCGCCGGCTTGACCGCGGACTCCAGGAACGGATCAACTGCCTGGCCGGAGGCGTACTCTTCAATCTGCACGATCATCGACGGCACCAGGTTGAAGGTCTGGTGCACATTCGGAAAATCCTCCAGCACCTTCACCATCCCGTAGTAGTCTTTCAGCGCGTGAAAACGCGTCCAGGGAAGGCGGTATTCTCCCGTGATCAGGTCCTTATAAAAGGGCTGGTGCATGTGCCACACGAAGCAAAGGTGGATTTTCGCCATAATAGGCTGCGGCGCGCGCACTGGTACGTGCCGCGTTCACAATCGCGCAAACGCTTTTGGTCTTATCTTACGAACAAACTCCGCACCGGCGGCGGGGGATCCGTTCCCTTAATCGCCAACCATAGGATGTCGTTCAGCTCGTCGTCGTCGTTGAGGTCGGCTTCGTCGAAATCGAGCTTGGCGGAACGCGCCGCGGTGGACGAGTTCCCCGGATTCAACGTGTCGAGCGGGATGCGCGGCTTTTCGACCTGATAGGGCGTCAGCACGGCTTGTTGCGAGAACGCGTTCACCATCGGCCGCGCGCCCGCGTCGAAATGCGTCATGGGACGAAGATGCAGGATCAGCTCGATGGTGCGCAGCACGGACGTGGTGTTGTACATGGTGCTGTCGATCTTGCCGGTGCGGGTGTAGGGCGAGAGCAGAAACGCAGGCGAGCGATGTGAATCCACATGGTCCGGCCCGTTCTGCGCGTCGTCCTCCACGACAAAGATGGCAGTGCTGGACCAGAACTTGCTGCGCGAAAGCGCTTCTACAATCATGCCGAGCGCGTAATCGTTGTCGGCGAACGACGACAGAGGCGCGATCTTCCCGGGCGCCGTTCCGTTGGTGTGATCGTTCCCCAGACGCATAAACATCAGCGCCGGCATGGTTCCGGTTTTCTCAAAATCGGCGAGATCCGCCAAAAAGACCCGCGCTCGATTGACGTCGGTATAATCCAGATCGAAGCTGCGGTATTTCATGTTAGTGACTTTAGACAGCACAGGATCGCGAACTTCTTCGATCTGCACTCCGTCCGCGCCGGCGGTCTTCTTGTTCTCGACCCAATAGCCGTAGTTACGAATAGAAATGCCGCGCGCGGCTGCGTTGGTCCACAAAAATCCGGCTGGGGGATAGGCCGCAGGCTCGCCGCCTTCAAATCCGTAGACCTTGTTCCGGCCTGCATAGTTGGTGGGCCATAGCTTCTCCACAAAATCGTTGGCGATCGCGGAGGTGGACCAATTGTGCCCATCCGCGCTCACGTCGGCGTTCACGTAGAAGTTGTCGAACAATACGAATTCGCGCGCCAGCTTGTGGTGATTCGGCCCGGTCTTTTCGTCAAACAAGCATAGCGAGGCATCGCTCGCACCTTTGCCGATATCGCCCAGCACTTGGTCATACGTGCGGTTCTCCTTCACGATGTACAACACGTGCTGAATCGCGGGCGGAATACCGTCGGGGCCCTGCTCCAACATTTCGTCGTTGTAGGGCGAGTTGTGTTGGACTTGGGCGGTGTAGTCGCTCAGAGTGTCGTCGCTGATGGGGGGAATAAACGATGCCGAACCGGCCTGAATGGCGGCAACATAATAGTCGCTCCGCTCGCCCTCGCGATTGCGCGCGACACGCTTAGTCGGATTGGGACCCTGCGGATTCGGGTAGCTGCGCGCTCCTTTGCCATTCAAAATCACCAAGCGTCCATCCGCGAGCGCCTTCACGGCGGTGGGATACCAACCGGTGGGAATGAACCCAAGTACGCGGCTGCGTCGGTCGGTGACATCCACGACGCCAGCCGCATTGGCGTTGGAACAGACCACGTATAGACGCGACTTGTCCGGGCTGAGCGCGAGCGCGCTGGGCGTCATGCCCAGAGGATGCATGGGCGACGTTGAAACGTTGATGGTCTCGACCGAGCGCAAATCGCCGTTGTCGGATACCGCGACGGCGTACACATTGTTCGTGTTGGCGGCGGCGACAAAGATGCGCGCTTTCCAGTTGGTTTCCTCGCCGGTCTCCGCTGCGCTGGTGCGGTCGCGCCACACCATGTCGGTAGCATGCGCGCCCAGGCGCAATACTTGCAGTTGCGCTCCATCGGTGGCCTGGTGGCGAACGATGGACCCATCCGCCCAACTGGTGACGTAGAACGTCTTGCCATCCGGCGCGAACATGATTCGATAAGGCCGGCGGCCAGTCTTGTAATGTCCAATGACGAGGCCCGATTGTGGATTGACCACCGCGATGCTGTCGTTATACAGATCGCAGGCATACAGCAAATGGCCGTCGGGGGAAACAGCGACGTCGCCGATAAAATCGTGCGGCTTAACATCGGCGGCCTTCACGATCTCGAAGGTGCGAGTGGGCTGCAGCTTGCCATTCTCGCTGAAAGAAAATTCAAAGATGGAAGCTTTCGAGCCGCCGCCCACCCACAGCGTGCGCCCATTGGGCGACAGAGCCAATCCGAGCCAGCCATCCGGAACCGGCGTGCGCCCGATCTCATGCCCGTCCTTAGTTTCGAGCACGCTCAGCGACGGCGGCTGATAGCCTCCATTCAAAGCAATCAAGAAGCGGCCGTCCGACGACAGCACCGCATTCATGGGCAGCGTACTCAGGGGAACCTGCGTGCCGGCGGACTTAACGCGCCAGCCGCTGTTCAACAAGAAACCGCCGTCGGGCAGGAAGCCGACTTGTTCGCGCGGCGCCGGCTGCGAGGAAGATACCGAGGCTATCGCAATCGCGAGCACCATACCGGCGAGCAAAATTTGACGAGGCGCATAGGTCGTTTTCATTCTGAAAACCTTTGTGCGATGGGGAAGCGGCGTCCGATGCCGAACGCCTTGGTGGTTACTTTCAGGCCGGGCGCGGCCTGCTGCCGCTTGTATTCGTTGCGGTCCACTTTGTTGACAATATCGCGCACCAGCGTTACAGGCAGATGAAGCGAATCGGCGATGCGTTGCGGCGACTCGTTGTTCTCGATGTAAGCGCGCAAAATCTGATCCAACACGTCGTACTCGGGCAATGAATCGGTGTCTTTCTGATCCGGCCGCAGCTCGGCCGACGGCGGCTTGGTAAACACGCTTTCGGGAATCGCATTCCGGTGCCGCTTGTTGGCGACGCGCGAGAGCGAGTACACCAGCGTCTTGGGCACGTCGCTGATCACCGCGAGGCCGCCGCACATGTCGCCATAGAGCGTGCAGTAGCCCACTGCCAGTTCGCTCTTATTTCCGGTGGTGAGCACCAGCGCGCCCCATTTGTTCGACAGCGCCATCAAGGTGAGGCCGCGCAGCCGCGATTGCAAATTCTCTTCGGTAACCCCCATGCTCGCGCCATTAAAAACTGGATTGAGCGCTTTGAGGAATGCCTCGTATTGTTCGCGGATTGAGATCAGCTCGAAGCGGATGCCCAGGTTGCGCGCCAGATCGCGCGCGTCGGTGACGCTGTGGTCGGAAGAATACGGTCCCGGCATGCCGATCCCGGTGACGTTGGCCTGACCCACCGCATCCACCGCGACGGCGGCGGTGAGGGACGAATCGATACCGCCGCTGAGCCCGATGATGACGCGCTCAAATCCACACTTGCGGATGTAGTCGCGTGTGCCCACCACCAGCGCCTGATACATCGCTTCGCACTCGTCGGAATAATTGTCATGCCGGTCGCCGGTGAGCGCATCGGCGTCGAACAGGGCCAGATCCTCTTCAAAGGAAGCCGCCACGGCGATCAATCGTCCATCCGCATCCATGGCGAAGCTGCTGCCGTCGAAAACGAGCTGGTCGTTGCCGCCCACTTGGTTGACGTAGATCAGGGGCAGATTGAAGCGACGCGCGGTGGCGGCGAAAATCTCGTGCCGTTGCGCCCTCTTGCCGCTGTGATAGGGCGACGCGTTGATGCTGATCAGCAGGCGCGCACCGCCTTGCGCCAGCTCTTCCACCGGATCGCGGCTGTACAGCCTGCGCTCCCAGTATTGCTTGTCGTTCCAGGCATCCTCGCAAACCGTGAGCGCAATCGGAGCACCATCCAGGCTGAGGGGCGTCTGCTTGGCGGCGGGCTCGAAGTATCGCTTTTCATCGAAGACGTCGTAGCTCGGCAGCAGCATTTTGTTCTGCCGGAACAGGACGCGCCCACCGGCGATCACCGCGGCGCTGTTGTAAATGGGATTGCCGCTGTCCGAGCCGGTACGCGTGACGGTGCCGCAAATGATGGTGAGCTTCAGGTACGCGGTGGCCTGGGCGAGCTCATCGAGATGCTCCTCTACCCCCGCCAGGAAGCTTTCCTTCTCCAGCAGATCGCGCGGCGGATATCCGGTGATGGTGAGCTCGGGGAACACCGCTACGTCCGCGCCGGCCTGGGCTGCGCGCTGCGAAAACGCCAGGATCTTCTGAGTATTGCCGCACAGATCGCCGACGGTGGTGTTGATCTGTGCCAGCGCGAGCTTCATGCGGTAATTCCTTATTGTACCCAGCGCTGCCCGCGGGATCGGTGAACGCTATTGGCCCTTGCAGCCGGACGTCTCAGAGGTGTAAACAATCGTGGCAATTTTCCATCCTTCGGCGGTCTTCAGCAGGCTCACCGAATCGACGCCGCAATGGTTGAACTTGCCATCCCGGAGAAACTCGTATTCACCCCAGACCTGGGCCATGCGGCCGCGAATCGAAACGCTGGGCCGCGCTGTGAAGCGCTCCAAAAGATCGCCCTTCAGCGCCGCGATCTGATTGGCGAAATCGTCCACCGCCGTGCTGGCCGGTGCTGCCTCGTTTCGAACCGAGTATAACCGCGCGTCGGGCAGCATGCTGGCGCGAATGGTTGCGGCGTCATGCGCGGCCATCGCGTTGAAGGTCTTCTGCACGGTGGCTATGGCGTCTTTTTCATCCGAGGTCTGAGCGAAGAGCGGGATCAAAAGGAATAACGGTAAGCTTTTGAAGAATCGCATTCCTCTTATTATGAGCGGTGTCAATCACAGCTCCGCGATAGCTGCCATTCTTTCGAGGATCACTGCGGCTCGTTGCTGACTGGCCGCGTCGGGGAGCAAGTGGGCAGGCAAAGCATCTAGAAAATCCTGGGATGCGAGAAGGGCGGTAAACGCGGACCCGAGATACCGCCTCAATTCCGACGAACCGGATCGCGTCTGTTCGAGTAATTCAATCCGTCCGTCTATAACCGCGATGATGTCCTCCAGATCGGGGCTGCTCCAGAAATCGTTGTGTCCCCGCGCTCCAAAGGCCTCCAACTTGGTTCCAAGAAAATAGGGACCGCTTACCAGCCGGATAGTAAGATCGGTGTCCAACTGGATCTGGGAAGCGCTGCGAATCGCGCCTTGATACCAGCGGTTTGAAAATCCCAGAATCGCAGGGCTCGCCGGCATAACATCCAGCTTCATCTCGCCGATCTGCCACCGGCACAAAGGCGCGCTCTCGCTGCTGTCTTCGTTGAATCCCAGCACCCGCAGGCGTTCGCTAAGTGCGGAATAGTCTACATAGGAAGTGACTTCCACGATCACATCGACGTCAAGCGTCGGACGCGCAGGCGCGCTCGGGATCCGTTATCAGCAGACCGGTCGCACATCCGCCGACGAACGTCAGATCGGGAAGCAGCGGGCGCAGCCGCTTCGCGATCTCACGAGTCAGCTCGATATTAGGATTTTGCACTGGGAGTGGCGAGACGTGCGGTAAGTTCTTTCTCCGCGATCTGGCGTTCGCGTGCGCGCCCATCGCGAAGGGCGTCAATAAGCGTCAAGAGCTCGTAGAGCTTTGGATCTCTGAGAGCAGCCTCAGGCGCGTTCGCGTAGAGCGGCGAAAGCTCGTATCCGCGCACGCTCCCCTTTGCATAAGGCCACACCGGCGGGGGTTCGTCCGGCTGAACGATTATCGAGTCCAGTGGCGGGGCCGCATACGAAGTCGGCACGCCACGCGTGAGGGCGCCGCGGACTGCAGGAAACGCGTAGCGAACGCCATGCAGCACAAACTCCAGCAAGGCTCGCCGATTTGGCCGTGGGCCACGCTTGTCCGGCGTGAGAAGCCGGGCCGTTTCCGCTCGCTTCGCGGCTGCATGCACCTCTGACGCGCTTATGCCCAACTGAGAGGCAAGATTCGCGTATGTCGACCGCCTTCCTTCGGCGAGCGCCAGCTTGAGCACGACAACGACATCTTGGGGCTTGAGCGTCACGTTCCTATTATATTCGGAAATCGCGAATACCGAACGTCGTACTTAAAAGCCTCGAAGTAAACAACTTCATTGAAGGCCGGCCGGCCTGTCCCGAAGCCGAGAAGAGCGCACTCCGGCCGCCCGCACGCTCGTGCTTCCTCGGCCCCGGCACGCTATCATAGAGTTGAAATCCATTTATTCTCTCCATGCCCGAATCACGTCCACCCGAGTTTGGTATCAACAGTTGGCTCGAAGACGAGCTTTATCAGCAGTACCTGAATGACCGCAGAGCCGTCGACGATAGCTGGAAAAAAGTATTTGAAACGAACGGCAACACGCCTTCCGGAAACGGTGGGCCCGGCGCGATCGCTTCGCAACCCGGCGAAGCGCTGACCGTTCCGGTGCCTGAACATCATCCGGTGACTGGCGAAACGCTGGTCCCGCTGCGCGGCGCCGCGGCCCGCATTGCGGAGAACATGAATGCCAGCCTGAGCATGCCGCTGGCTACATCGCAGCGCGTCATCCCGGTTAAGGTGATCGACGAGAATCGCCGCATCATCAACGCCCATCGCGTCCTGACGGGCAAGAACAAAATTTCCTACACGCACATCATCGGCTGGGCCATCGTCAAAGCGATTCGAACCAATCCGACGCTCAATCACGCCTACGCGGAGACTCAGGGCCAGTCCTTTCGCGCGGTGCGCGAGCACATCAATATCGGCATCGCGGTGGACGTGGAAGGCAAGGACGGCACGCGCTCGCTCAAGGTTCCGAACGTCAAGAACGCGGACTTACTCGACTTCGCCCAGTACATGGAAGCGTTCGACGACATCGTGGCGCGCGCGCGCAGCAACAAATTGACGCTGGAGGATTTCGAAGGCACCACCATCTCGCTCACGAATCCGGGCACTGTCGGCACGCTGGGCTCGGTTCCTCGCCTGATGCCGGGTCAAGGCGCGATCATTGCCGTGGGCGCGATCGATTATCCACCGGAGTACCACGGCGCCACCGAACAACTGCGCGCGCTACTGGGTCTGAGCAAGGTCATGGCGGTGACCTGCACCTACGATCACCGGGTCATCCAGGGCGCTGAATCCGGCATGTTTCTCGGCCGCCTGCAAGCTTTGCTGGAAGGCCAGGATAATTTCTACGAGCAAATTTTCGAGGATCTCAAGATCCCGCACAAGCCGGTGCATTGGCAGACCGGACCGGCCGGTCACCATCCCTGGACTGCGCGGCGCGCAACTGGACGAAGTGGCCAAGGAAGCCGCGGTTCTGCAGCTCATTAATGCTTATCGCGTGCGCGGCCACTTGATCGCCGATTTCGATCCGCTCGGCTCGGAGGCAGTCTATCATTCCGAACTCGATCCGGCCACCTACGGCCTGACGATCTGGGATTTGGATCGCGAATTCCTTACCGGCACGCTCATGTCGGACGACGACGAGCCGCAAAAGATCGCCACCCTGCGCGAGATTCTGGAAACCCTGCGCCAGACCTACTGCGGAAAGATCGGATGCGAGTTCATGAACATCCAGATCCCGGAGCAGAAGCGCTGGCTGCAGCTTCGCATGGAGCCCACCGGGAATCGCTGGCCGCTCGATCAGGCCGTCCGTCTGCGCGCGTTGCAACGTGTAATTGAAGCCGAAGAGTTCGAACATTTTCTGCACACACGGTTCGTCGGCCACAAGCGGTTTTCGCTGGAAGGAGCGGAATCGGCCATCGTGATCCTGGACGAAATTCTGGATCGCGCCGCGAATACCGGCGTACACGAAGCCGTCATGGGCATGGCGCATCGCGGACGGCTCAACGTGCTGGCCAACATCGTCGGCAAGTCCATGGTGCAGGTGTTCTCGGAGTTCGAAGGCATCGATCCGGACAGCACGCAGGGTTCCGGCGACGTGAAATATCACCTGGGCGCGAGCGGCGTTCGGAAGTCCTCGAGCGGTAAGGAAATCGTGGTCTCCGTCGCCTTCAATCCCAGCCATCTCGAAGCGGTGGATCCGGTGGTGGAGGGCATCGTGCGGCCCAAGCAGGACCGGCTGGGCGACAAGCTTCGCGAGCGCGTCATTCCGATACTGGTGCACGGCGACGCGGCCTTTGCCGGCCAAGGCGTAGTAGCGGAAACGTTGAATCTTTCGCAACTGGAAGGCTACACCACGGGTGGCACCATCCACCTGGTGATCAACAATCAAATCGGGTTCACCACCAACCCCGACGAAGCGCGCTCGACGCCTTATTCCACCGATGTCGCGCGCATGGTGCAAGCTCCTATTTTCCACGTCAACGGCGACGATCCGGAGGCCTGCCTGCGCGTGGCACAGATGGCGTACGATTACCGGCAGCGTTTCAAGCGCGACGTGGTGATCGACATGTTCTGCTATCGCCGGCACGGCCACAACGAAGCCGACGACCCCAGCTACACGCAGCCGCTGCTGTATCGGAAGATTCGCCAACACCCTCGGTGGCCACTCTGTATTCGGAGGCGTTGACGCGCGAGGGCGTGGTGGATTCCGATCAGGTGGGGCAGATGCGCAAGGACGTTCACCAGCGCTTGAACGAGATCTACGACGCCGCCAAAAAGAACGCCGAGAGCTATCAGGTGCAGGAGATGTCCGAAGTGTATCATCCGAGGACATGGTGGCGCCCACGCCCAACACGGCCGTGGATCGTGCCACGCTGGAACGCATCGTCGCGGGCATCACTACGTTCCCGGCCGAGATTCCATGTGCATCCGAAGCTGGAGGGTTTTCTCAAAAAGCGCCGCGATGTTTTGCACGGCTCGCCCATGGACTGGGCTATGGCCGAGACGCTGGCCTTCGGCAGCCTGGTGCTGGAGCGAACGCCGGTCCGGCTGAGCGGCCAGGACAGCGGGCGCGGAACATTCAGCCAACGCCATCTGGATCTGTACGACAGCGAGAGCGGTGAACGCTACACACCGCTGCAGCATCTGGCGCCCAACCAGGCGCGCTTCGATGTCTATGACAGCTCGCTCAGCGAATACGCCGTGATGGGATTCGAATTCGGATATAGCGTGGCCGATCCGCGAACGCTGGTGCTGTGGGAGGCGCAATTCGGCGACTTCGCCAACGGCGCCCAGATCATGATCGATCAGTTCATCGTCAGCGCGGAGGCGAAGTGGAGCCAGCCCAGCGGCCTGGTTTTACTGCTGCCGCACGGCTACGAGGGGCAAGGCCCGGAGCACTCCAGCGCGCGCATCGAACGCTTCTTGGTTCTGGCCGCGGAAAATAATATTCAAGTGGTCAATGCCAGCACGCCCGCGCAATACTTCCATGTCCTGCGCCGCCAGATGCACGGCGGGCACGACCGGCGCGGCGTCCGCAAGCCGCTCATCATTTTTACGCCCAAGCGCATGCTGCGTCATCACCGGGCTGTGTCGGTGCTCGACGAGCTAGCGACCGGTGCTTTCCACGAGGTGATGGATGATTCCGCGGTGGATGCTCGTGAGGTGACTCGCGTGATCCTGTGCTCAGGCCAGGTTTATTACGATCTGCTGGCCGCGCGCGAAGAACGCAAGCTGCAGAACGTCGCGATCGTTCGCCTGGAGCAGATCTATCCGTTCCCCGCGGAGCAGTTGAGCGAACTTCTGTCGCGCTTCTCGCACACCGCCGACGTAATGTGGGTACAAGAGGAGCCGCGCAACATGGGTGCATGGCGTTTCGTTCAGGAGCAGCTGCAGCCGATCCTGGATGCCAACGAGGGCGCCCAGCGCGTCCTTCATTATGCCGGACGCCCAGCCAGCGCCAGCCCATCGGCCGGCTCGCTCAAACGTCATCAGCAGGAGCAGGCCGAACTCGTCGAAGAAGCGTTCGGCGCCCAGTAAGTCACATGCGCGTTGCCGTGGCCCAGCTTCATTCCGAGCAAATCCGCGCGCCGGGGGTGAATCTTCCGCTACGTACTTCCTCCAGCGCAGCCAGCAGCCGCTCCGTTTGAATCGGTTTCGACAAATAACCGTCCATGCCCGCCTCCAGGCACATTTCCTCGTCGCCTTTGGTGGCGTAAGCGGTCATGGCGAAGATGGGAACATGCCGGCCGCTACCGATCTCTGCCCGGCGGATGGCCGCGGCTGCCTGCAATCCATCCATCTCCGGCATCTGGACGTCCATTAATACCAAGTCGAATTCTTCGTGCTCCAGAGCTTCCACTGCCTCCCGGCCGTTCCATCGCGCCACAACCTGGTGGCCGTATTTCTCCAACAGCCGCACGGCCAATTTGTGATTCACGATATTGTCTTCGGTTAGCAGGATCTTGAGTCCCGGCGCTCGGCTTTCTCCAGCCGCGGCCGAAAGCCTCTCGAGCGAGGCTCGCGCCGCCGTGCGGTCCGGCCCGAGCAGCTTGAGCATGGCCGCAAGCAGGTCGGCGCGACGGACTGGCTTCGTGACGCAGGCGGCAAACTCGGGCTCTTTGGAGGGGGCTGAACCAGTGGGCGCCAGCAAAAGGGTAGGCACTTCTCGACCGATTTTCGCTTTCAACTCGCGCGCCAATTCTACCGGGTCCAGGTCCGGTATTCCTGCGTCCAGCAGCACCAGCCGGAATGTTCCTTGGCCGGCGGCGCTCAGCGATGACTCGCGACCCGCGGTCAGAACCGGCTGCATTCCCCAGGAACTTAAAATCTCGCCCAACGCGTTGCGGCTGCTCTCGTTGTCATCCACCACCAGCACCGCGGCATCTTGTCCGGACAGCGAGGCGATGCGCATTTCCCGTTCCGGACATGGCTTACCGGCACCGAAAACTGGAAGCAGCTTCCCTTCCCTGGCTCGCTGGTTACCTGGATTCGGCCGCCGCCCATAATTCCCACCAGGCGCTGGGAAATCGTCAGCCCCAGTCCGGTGCCGCCGTATTTGCGCGACGTGCAGGTCTCGGCCTGGGTAAACGCCCTGAAGATTCGCCCTTGCTGCTCCTCGGACAACCCAATGCCTGTATCGCGCACCGCAAAATGCAGCCAATCCCTTTCCGCGGACTGGCGTACGCTTAATACCACCTCTCCGGCCAGTGTGAATTTCACCGCGTTGCTAAGCAGGTTCAGCAGAACTTGCCGCAAGCGCAAAGCGTCGGCTTCCACGCTGGCAGGAACGTCGCGACCGATGTCGCAGACCAGCTCCAGGCCCTTCGCGCCAGCGCGCACGGCCACGGTTCGCGCGGCCCGCTCAACCAGTTCATGCAAGTCGAATGGCGCTACATTGAGTTCCATTTTGCCGGCTTCGATCTTGGAGAGATCCAGCAGATCGTTGATGATTGCCAGCAGGCTTTCGGCTGAGCTTCGGGCCATTTCGAGACTTTCCCGGTTTTCCGGCGCCACCTCGGAATCCAGCACCAGGTCCAGCATGCCGATGACGCCATTCATAGGAGTGCGAATCTCGTGGCTCATGTTGGCCAGAAAATCGCTTTTGGCGTGATTGGCACTTTCGGCGACGGTTCTAGCGTCTTCCAGCTCGGCCGTCCTCCGTGCCACTAAGCCCTCCAGCCGTTGCTGCTGGAGGGCCGAGCGCCGCAACCGGAGCCGAATGAGCAACTGCAGAAGGACGAGGGCTCCCAATGCGCAAACCAGATAGAACCAGCCAGTCTGATAAACGTGCGGCTCCAGAACGAAATCAAGTCCAGCGCCGTGCTGGTTCCAGATGCCTCGGGAGTTGCGCGCGATCACGCGGAAGCGGTATTTGCCAGGCGGCAGATTGGTGTAGTAGGCTACCCGCCGCGATCCGGCTTCCACCCAATCCCGGTCGAAGCCCTCCAGCCGGTATCGAAACTTGATGCCCGAACTGGACCGAAGATCGATGGCAGCATAGGAGAATTCCAGGTTGCCAGCGCCGGGCGGAACCGACAGAGTGGCGGGAGGGCGATTTATCGCTTTCCCGTTGAAGCCGGCGCGCTCGATGTAAACCGGAGGCGCCGAGGTATCACCCACCAGGCTCGCGGGATCGAACGCCACTACGCCGCCGATACAGGCAAACAGCAGTGTTCCGTCACGCCTCTTCCAGGAGGTCGGCTGGAGACCACCATAACATTCGTCGCTCCGCAAACCGTCCGTGGTTCCATACGCGACGGCGTCGATGGGGCGCGCGCCTGCGGAAGCCGCGGACGTGAAGGCCTTCCTGGGCGCCCGTATCAGGCCGTGGTTCGAGCTCATCCACAGGTTTCCGCGGGCGTCTTCTTGGATGGCGTAAATGGTGTTATCGGGAAGGCCACTGCGGCTGTCGTAGTTTTCTGTCCGGCCATCGGCAAAACGGAATAGGCCCGACCCCAGCGTCGCAATCCACAATGCGCCCTGCTGGTCCTCATATAACCCGTTCACGGTGCCGACCGAAGAAGCGCCATTTCCGCGAGCGCCGAAATTCGTGAAGTGTCCGTCGCGAAAAAGGCTGAAGCCATCGTCCGTCCCCACCCAAAAGCCGCCACCTCGGGCCGGAATCAGCGCGCAAATCCGCTCCGACGGCAAGCCCTGCTTGGTGGTCAGGATCTGGACCGCGCCGTTTCTGAACCGGACCAGGCCCGCTTCGGTGCCGATCCAAACCGTGCCATCGGCGTCGCGTCGAATGGCGCTCACCGAAGCGTTGAACCTGCCTAGCGGGATTCTTTCAAAACGGCTGCCATCGAAACGATGTACACCACCTCGTACGGTTCCCAGCCAGATGGCTCCCTGGCTATCTTCGAACAGGGCCGAAATCAGATCGCCGGAGAGCCCGTTGCGGGCGGTGTACCGCGTCCAGCGGCCGTTGTTGAAGTGCAGCGCACCGTTGGTTGTGCCGACCCAAAGGGATCCATCGCGCGCCTCCAGCACGGCCGCGGCGTCTTCGGCTCGCCCATCGGCATCCAGCATGTGAAAAGCCTGCTCGCGAATCCGGTTCACCCCCCCCGCGTGCGTTCCAGCCCATAAGGTGCCATTGCGATCGCGGTACAGACAGTCCACCAGATCGCTCGATAGGCCTTCTTGCGTGGAGAGTTTTGCGGCGTGGCCGTGCGCGTAGCGGACGATGCCGCCGCCCCCTGTTGCAATCCAAAGCCCGCTCGAATCGCTGACCATTCCGGTGATACGGGCGTCGGGAATGCCGTCCGCCGGACCTAGCTCGAGCAGTTGATTGTCCCGCCAGTGCAGCACTTCTCCGGTGCCTCCCAGCCAGAGCCCGCCCGCGGGATCGGCAGTGAGGACGTACGCCTGAAAGGTTCGCAGCGCGGCGGGCACGCCATCCGCGAAACATTCGCTGCCGCGCAATTCGCACAGGCCTTTCTGAGTGGCTATCCAGACGCGGCCGCCGCGATCCTCCGCCATCGCGGTGACACGCTGATCGGGAAGCCCGGAGACGCTAAGGAGAAACCGGCCGTTCCGCCACGGATACACGCCCGCATTGCCGCCCGCATAAAACTGGCCGCGGCTGTCCTCGAACAAGAGCCAAACGCTGGATTGCAACTCCTTGGGGGCGCTAACAGCCGTGATTTTGCCAGGGTCTCTGCGGCACAGGCCGCCTCCGGTGGCGATCCAAAGCGAGCCGTCCGCCCTGGACAGCAGCCCCCGCACTTCCGGGTCGAACAGCCCGGGCCGGTTTTGATGGTTCAAGATTTCGAAGTTCGACCCATCAAAACGCGCTAAGCCGGCTTGGGTACCGATCCACAGGTAGCCGTCGCTGCTTTGCATAATGGCGGCGGCGGTATTTTGAGGCAGACCGTTATCGCTGTTCCACACGTCCACCGCGTAACCGCGCAGTGGCTCGATTTCAGCGCCGGCGCAGGAGACCAGCGCCAGACCGGCCAGACATAAATTCCGGATGTACACCGACACTGTCTCTTATCGACTGCCGGTCGATATCTTGGAGGGCTGGCAATCAGACGTTGTCTCTGGTCCTCTGCATCGAATAGTACTGAGGAGAAAACGATGCGATCCTAGGTGTCCTCAGACATCCCAGGACTCTGAAGTCCTAGCCTTTTCCTGCCGTCTTGGGCCGATGGTTACTGCAAGGAGGCACACTGTGCGGACACGTTTGCTGGCATGCTTTGCGGGCGGTTTACTGGGTGTGGTAGTGGCATCGCCGATCAGTCAAAGCTTGAACGTGAGCCTAACCTTGGCGTTGATAGGTTGCTCGCTTCTTGGACTGGCGCTGGGATATGTTGTGAGTATCTTCTTCGACGTATTTACTGCCAGCTCGGAAGAAGAAGCTGTCGAATCCCCGACCGATACGTGGTCCGGGAAAACAATCCCAGGAAAGAGTGGCGGGGACGACGGGGTTCGAACCCGCGACCTCCGACGTGACAGGCCGGCGTTCTAACCAACTGAACTACGTCCCCTTTTGTGCGGATACGTCGGTAGTCTCATCTTAACATAGCGAGTGTTCAAAGCTCGAAAAGCGACGCTTGCTTGCGTAGGATGACCGCCGCGGGCCATTCGCGCCAGCCCCCGAGCAGTGGGAAATACAGCGCCAGGCGGATGGGGCGCCGATCCTGCTGGAACAATAACCGGCCGTAACGTTCCAATTGTTCTTGATAGCGGGTACGCTCGTTATCAAGGAACGCCTCCAAGTCGCCGCCGGTGTGTTCACCGGTTTTATAATCCACGATCCAGCGCACGCCCTGTTCGTCGACGAAAGTGCGGTCGATCACGGCTTCGGTGAGCTGGCCGCCGATCAACCCGGCCAGCCGCAGTTCACATTCGGCTTCCTGATGTGGGGAAAGAATCCAGCGGCCGCGCGGGTCGCGCAAAGTTCCCAGCAGACCTTTTTCGACCCGCTCGCAAGCTTCGGGCAAATCGCCGGGCGGAACGCCGAGATTCGCCAGCACGCCGAGGTACAGAGACCGGCGCGAACGAATCGCGTTTTCGTCCCAGGCATCCAGACCCTCGCGAGCGATGCGTTGCAAGAAACCATGCAGCGCGGTGCCGGCGTGACGCAGGCGATCGCCCACCCATTCGAAGGCGACGCGCGGCGGCTCTAGAGTCTCGATGCGCCGGGGCGGCGTCACGGAAGGAGGGGGCGCTGGGATTCTCCAGTCGGGCGGAGCGCGGCGGATGGTTCTGGGTTGCCGCTCCGGTGCTGCACCGGGCGAGCGTACAATGTTGGCGAATTCCGCGGACAACATAGGCCAAAGCAATCGCAAGAAAGTTCCCGAATGCGGCTCACCAACGGAGCCGTCGTCCTTGAACCTCGCCGATCCCATCAAATGGAGATGCCGGCGGGCGCGCGTGGCTGCGACGTACAGCAATCGCGCTGCTTCATGCTCGCTTTTGCGCCGCTCCAGGCGATCAAGGTAATCGTAGATTGGATCCGAATCGCTTCCGGATTCCTTAATCGGCGCGAGCAGCAATTCGCCGCCCTGTTCCAACCACATCAGAAGACGTTGCTGATCGGAGCCGCTCTTTTCGCCGAGGCCGGGTAGGATGACGGTGTCAAATTCGAGGCCTTTGGCCTTGTGAATGGTCATGAGCTGCAAGCGGCCATCGGCCTGCACGTCGGTCTGGGCGAACAGTTGGTTCACTTGCTCGCGGAACCAGTGGAAGTCGTCCAGGGCCGCGCCCTGCTCGATGCTCTCCAGCAGACCGAAATACGCGGCGGCGTCCTTCAAACCGGTTTCATCGGTGCAGGCCGGGCCCCCGAGGTGCAGCCATGCGGATTCGATCCAATCGCGCAGCGGCCGGCGGGCACGGTCGGCGAACGAGCGCTCCAGTTCAGGCAGAATGCGATTGATTCGCGCGGCGCCGTCATCGCTTAATGGCACGTCGCGCTTGTGCAACAGGTCCCAGATGGCGATCTTTGGTCCGGCTGAGGCTAGCGCGTACAAATCGGCGACCGCGAGGCCGCACCAGGGCGCGCGCAGAACGGCCAGCCAGGAGACGCGATCGCCGGGATGCAGCAGCGCGAAAGTGAGCGCCATCAAATCCTCGACCACGGGACGTTGGCCGAGCTGATCGATTTCGATGGCCTGAAATGCAATCCGATTCTGCTTGAGAACATCGACAATCGCGGCGAGATGAGCGCGTGCACGGACCAGAATCGCGGTTGTTGCGGTTGTTTCGGCTGCTCCGGCGCGGAGCACTTCGAGGATTCGATCCGCTTCGGCTTGCGCATCGAGTAAGGCATGGATATGGACTGCTCCGCCCTGCTCCTCGATTGCCGGGACGCTGGGCGAGTAGGAAACCGCGCCCGAATCGACATCGTCTTGGGGCGGGAGAATCTGCTGGAAGTTTTCGTTCACCCAAGCGACGACTTCGGGCCGCGACCGGAAATTGGCCGTCAGGGTAAGCGCCTCGAAGCGAATGGACCCGATGCCATCCTCGCGCGCCTTCAGCAAAAGGCTGACGTCCGCCTCGCGAAAACGATAGATGGACTGCATTGGATCGCCCACCAGGAACAGAGTGCGGCCGTCGCCCAGCTCCCAGCCGGCGGTCAGTTTTTCGAGCAGATCGAATTGCGTGAAGGAGGTATCTTGAAATTCATCCACCAGGATGTGCTGGATGCGATAGCCTAGCGCGAGTGCCAGATCGGTGGGCGAGTCCAAATGGCCCAGGGCTTCGGAAGCGCGGATGGCGAGTTCGGCGAAGTCAACGCTGCCGCGCTCGCGAAACACAAGCTGAAGTTCGCCCACGGCGAGCTTCAAAATCGAAACCGCCGCCTGCATCGCCTGCCACTGCGAGTCGCTAAAGCGGGGCGACGGCAGCTTGCGGACTGAACGCAAAGCCTCGCGCAGGGCCTCCTTCGATTCGAGACGCGCCAGAAGAAACTGCTGGCCTCTATCGGCTCGCTTGCGCCATTTTCCTTCCTTAGTCAAAAGAAGCTCCGCGACTGCGTTCCACTGCGGCAGGTCTTCCGGTTGAGGGCCGGGGAAGCGGTCGAGCGCGAGCAACTTGGCAATCTCTTGCGCCAAGTCCGCATCGAAAGCGGCGCGCAGTTCTTCCAGCCGATGTTGGATCAGCCGCCCGAGAGACGCCTCCAGGTCAGTGCGCACCGACGTGGCTACGGCGTGGCGCAGCCACTGGTCGCGCTTTTGGAGCATCTGAACGATCAGGCGTTCAGCGGCGTTGAAGTCGTTATCCAAGTGGAGCAGGATCGAGGCCAGCGCTTCGTTGCCATCGTCAACACGGTGGAGCGTGTTGCGCGCGGCTTCGCGATAGAGCGCGTCTGCCTTCTCGACGATTTCCGGCATCGCACCGAAGCGCGCCAGCCAGGGCATGCGGCGAGTGATGGACGCGCACAAGGCGTCGATGGTCTCGATGCGCATTTGAGCGGGATTGTCCAGAAGGTTCCAGCCGAGCTGGCGGTCGTGCGCTAGTACGGCACTGGCGATTTGGAAGGTCGTCAGTTCGTGTTGTTGGCTGGGCGGGGAGCCGGATTCGGCTTGGCGGAGCGCTTCGAGAACGCGAGCGCGCATTTCCGCCGCGGCTTTGCGGGTGAACGTGATCGCAACGACGGCGTCGGGGGTCTCAACGGTATCGAGCAGCTTCATGTAGCGCTGGATCAGCAGTTCGGTTTTGCCGGAGCCCGCCGGCGCCTGAACCAAAAATGATGTAGCGGTGTCGAGTGCGCGCGCCCGTGCTGCTTTATCGTCCATCATTTTTGCAGCTCGCGGATGCGGCACAATCCCCACAGACCACAGTTGTCGCAGGCGTTATCTTTCGGGTCGACCTCGGCGTGGCCTGCGCGGAAATTCTGAGCCAGATGTTCGATAACCTGGCGCCAGCGGTGGATCTGCTGCTGGAACCCGACGGGCGTATCCATGCGCATCTTTTTCATGTCGGGAAACGCGGCGGCGTTCTCAGCGAGGCCCTGAAAAGCGAGGTCGCCAACGCGGATCTGGGCGAAAGCGGCGCCTACGATGGGGCGATCGCTGGTCGAGCTATACAAGGGAAGCTGCGGTTCGGCGGGACGGTCGGAGTCCCAGGCGGTGGGTTTGAACTGACCGGTCTTGTAGTCGACAATCAAGTCGCCGCCCGAGGCTAATTCGTCGATGCGGTCGGCGCGGGTTCTCACTTGAAGGCCGCCGATCGCAACCTCGCGCTCGGTCTCGATTCCGTGCACGGTGAAAGGGTCGCGCGACTTCTCGATTTGAAGCCATTCGTACAATAATTTTTCGAGCCGCTGTTGCTCGAGCTGGCGGCCGATAGCATGCGGTATACCGTCGATCGCGCCCTGCGCAGCGCGCGAAATGAGCGCTTGCAGTTGATCGGAAGCCAGATCGATCAAACGCTGGTGCGATCCGAGCTCGCTCCAGATGATTTGCAGCGCGCGGTGAACCGTGTTTCCTCGATCCCTGTAGCTCAAGCCCGGCACGGTTTCCTCGAGCGGCCTGGCGGCGAGCCGGTGCCTGGTGAAAGCGCGGAATGGGCATGCGGCCATGTCTTTGAAAAGGGACGAGCCGCCGCGCTGCTCGGAGCCTGAGGCTACCGGAGGGGCTAATTCGTCGACGAGCTGCTCGAAAGAACCTTCCTGACGCATTTGCGCGATCCACTCGCCGGTGGGGGTTGCCTCCTGAAGCGGCTTGCTCCAAGGGCCGCTGATTAGGGGGCTGGGCGTCAAAGCGCGGTCACCGTCCGATGCCGGGTAACTCAAGACCGCGTCCGGCGCGCTGGCCGTCAATCGCGAGATCAGAGTTCTTGCGAATTCGAGTTCGCGCTCGGCGGAAGAATGGGGTAGCTTGTGTTCGCGCTGGAGCGAGAGCGGCAGAAACGGATTGGGAGCCGCCGCGGAAGGTAGAGCTTCATCATGCAGACCCATGATCCAGAGATGATCGAAGCTCAGATGGGCGGCTTCGAGTGCGCCCATGATCTGGATGGGCGCACCTTGGTTCTCGATTTGAAACGCCTGGGAAGCCGCGACTTCACGCAATCGTGAAAGGGCTTGATCAAAGTTGAGGCGAGGCGAGGCGACGTCGAGCGCCGCAAGATCGGAGAGCCGTTCACGCCAGGCTTCGACGGCCTGATACTCGCGGCTGTCGAGCGTACGATCGCCCGGCCAACCCAGAGCATCGAGGAGTTTTGAGAAATCGCGGCTCCAATCGGTGGGTCTTTGCTCGGCAGGCAGCGTCTGGAGCGCTTTTTCGAATCGTCCTAGCGTGCGCTGTAAGAGCGGACAATCCGAAGATTCGCGCCGTAACGTAGCGACGCTCACGTTCCAGAACCCGTGCCTGCGAAGGCGTGCATCGAGAAGGCCGCGGCGTGTCCATTCGGCTTCGGAGCCGCCCAGAAATGGAGACCGCAGAAGCGCGCCCAAAGCCGGCAGGGGAAGATCGTGCAGTCCGAATTCGAGCATAAGCAAGGCCGCATGAACGGCAGGCGCTTGTGAGAGCGCCGGCCCTAAAGCTACGTGAAAGCATCGTTGCTCATCGGCGAGCGTGGCGGACGGATCGAGAACTTCGCGGAAGATTCCCTCAGTCCGTGCTCGCAATTTCGCAAGCTCCGGAACAATGATTCCGATTTGTGTTTCGGGCTCCCGCTCGATTAGGCGGCGAGCCCATAACGCGGCTGCGCGAACTTCCGCCGTGGCGTCTTCGAGCTTGAAATATGCGACAGCGGGCTCGCTACGCACGGGCTCGATTGGGATGGGCGAGTCCAAGGTGGCGAACAAATCGGCTTGCTGCGGCGTCGGTTCATCGAAACCCGCGATGTACATCTGGGCGGGGCGCGGTATTTCGCCGTTGCTGAGCCGGCGCGCAATGAAATCGCTGAGGCGCGCCGTTTCGAGCCAACGCATGAGGCGGCAGCGGTTTTCAAATTCGCGCGACCAGCCGGCGAACGCGGCCCAGTCATCCGAGGCTTCGAAGCGGGCGTCCACCGGCACGCGATAAGCCTGAACGAGCTGCCAGGAATCGCTGGCGAGACGCGCGGTTTCCGGAATCCGCAGCAAGGTTTCGGCGAGGCGAAGCGATAC